>NZ_CP095461.1:2460704-3075880 GCF_023022985.1 Arthrobacter gengyunqii
TGGGGATCAGGGTCGTGCTACAACGAGCCCGACGATCGGCGCGCTGCTTGTAGCGGGCACCCTCACAGTCGGAGCACCAATAGGCGAGTTTTAGAACCCGGCGGCGCGCTGGATCGCTTACCTTCAAAGGCACCGCAGCCGACGCCAGAGACGCGACTATTATCCCTGAACCCGGACCATCCATGCCGCATACGCTGCCCTGGGGCACTGAAATATGCGATGGTCCCCTCAACTAGGAGCCTCTGCGCTTCGAGAGCCACTTTCACCTCCATGCCGCCTCCTGCCACCCCCGATCAGCCAGCAAGTCAGCAGGCATGTGGAGACATCACCACAACGCTACGGCAAGCCTTCATCACGCCGGCCCATCCGAGGCCCGGAACCGGGTCTGCGGCATCAGACCCGGGCATCGGCGCGCCTAAGAGCCTCAGGCAGAGCGGGACAACATTGACTTGGGCGACTCAGCCGAATCCGCACACCGACTCGAGCGGGCGTGGTTTACCAGCCCTAGGCTTGACCGCGGCGCTTTCCACTAAGAGCGTCCACCGTTATTGGACCACCGCGGGATCCCTATCAGCAGGCGACCTGGTCCTAAGCCAACGCGTCATAGCTATGGTCATGCTTTCAGCGAGCGTGCCACCCCAATATGTTCAGCAGCCCCGACGCCCGGCCTGCTCCTAGACGAGACGTGGGCAGCTGCAGGAGCAGGTGCAGGGGCAGGTGCAGGTGCACCCAGCTTGCGTAGATGTGCTGCCAACCCAACCTGAGACTCTGGATCTTCGAAAATCACTGCAAGGTCCTTTGCTAGTGTATGACGTTGCACTGTTCACACTGAAAGGTAGCCGGTGACCTCCACCACCTTCGATCACATGTCCGATCTTGATCTTCTAATCGAGTCGGGAATATTCAACCGCTACTGGTATTCCGCTCAGAGTGACCGTTACTTTTCGAACGATCTCGCGGCTGGGGAAGATTTTCTCAAATATGGTATGTCGAAGGAGATGTCACCGCATCCCCTGATGGACTGCAGGTCGTGGCCATCTCACCTGCGCCAGGAATGGAAACAGGGAAAGTTTAAGGCTGTGATGAAATGGTTTAGAAAGCCTCTCAATCTACAGCCCGCAATCGGCCCACTCCTTTCACCACAAAGCATGCTTGCAAAGCCCGATATATTGTTGTCTGTTGACGCGATAAATCATCCAGGTGGAACACTTGGATGGCTTATCGAGCATGCTTCAGATGACTTCGTAGTAGAAACCAAATTTGGCGATCTACTATGGGGCAATCTTTGTCGCTCTTGGAAGACTGTTGTGGACACGATCAAGGTCCAAACATTCAAATCCCGTCCCCGACTCACGACGACATGGGACTCGGATAAGGAAAGAGTATGGCGCCGGCGGGTTAATGGCGTGCTTCTTCCTGAGGTTTCGGAGAGTGAGCCGTTAGTAAGCGTCATCATGCCCGCTTGGGACCGATCTGACGTCATCGCACAAGCGATAAGATCTGTTCAGCGTCAGTCCATTGAAAATTGGGAACTGATCGTCGTTGACGATGGTTCAACCGACTCTACCTGCGAAGTTGTTCGGCTTCTCGCGGAGGCAGACAAAAGAGTTAAGCTTATCCAGGCTCGTCATCAGGGTGTATGCGCCGCACGCAATCTTGGATTACAGCAGGCGAACGGTATATGGGTTTCCTTCTTAGATACAGACAATTTGTGGCCCTCAGATTATCTGGAACTTTCGGTAAAAGGAGCAATGGAGTCAGGTGCACGCGCTGTGTACGCCGGGCTTGAGCTGCACAACGCAGGCAATGTCACCTATAGAGCACATGCGGGCTCTATTGAAGATTTGATGATCATCAATCATATTGATCTCAATGTTTTAACTGTGGAACGCGAGCTGGCCCGCACAGTTGGCGGGTTTGACGAATCTCTAAAGCGCTGGGTTGATCATGACTTTGCTATTCGTTTAGCTAGTGTTACGGAACCCGTGCTCCTGCCCTTTATTGGATGCCGATACTTCGATGATCGCAATGAAACCGACCGAATCACGACAACCGAATCTGATGCATGGCAGTGGGTCGTTCTGGGAAAGAACCTCGTTGACTGGGAGAAGATGAGGAACCGAGCGTCCGTTCCCGGGCGGGTAACTATTTCCATACCTGTTTACCAAGACTGGTCGATGACAGCACGTGCAGTGCATAGCGTCCTAGAGTGTTCAGGGGACATGGATGTTGAAGTCGTCATAGTCGACAACGGGTCCGCTTACTACTACAGCGCTGCCCTAGGCCAATTATTCCACGGGAACCCAAGGGTTCAGTATGTTCGATTGCCTCGAAACCTAAACTTTAGCATTGGGTCGAATTATGGTGCGTACCTGGGGACAGGCGAGTACACATGTTTTCTAAACAACGACACTGTCGTGCGCGAGGGCTGGTTGCAACCGCTTGTTGATCGGCTGAAAGATCCTGCTGTTCTAGCTGTTCAGCCGCTGTTGCAGTACCCCGACGACTCGATCCAGACGGCCGGTACGATTTTTATGGCCGAAAACGCGCTTCCGGGTCATTTCCTCGCCAACCACCCAATGGAAGATGCTCACGCCGCGGGCCAAGAGCATTTTTCCGCTATCACGGGAGCCTGCATGGTGTGGAGGACGAGTGACATAGCACGTCTTCAGGGCTTCGATCCGTTTTTCATCAACGGCATGGAGGATATTGACCTCTGCCTGCGAGGCATTCGAGATCTCGGCGGACACTTTGAGGTTGAGCCCGCGTCGAAGGTCACGCATTTTGAGAGCAAGACTCCTGGTCGTGGAATGAACATCGCTGCAAACCGGCGCTCCTTCATGCAACGCTGGAACGGGCTTCTCCCCTGCTCTGAGGCTGACAAGTATGAGCGTTCGGGTTTCAGCCTCGCGCACATTGGTGGAGACAATCATTTGATCCCAGCCCCTCGTCCCGTCGTCGTGCGCTCTCAGGCAGCTCAACTCGAACGCTGGGGGATCCGGTACGCTTCAACCGGCGGGGACGCGGGAGACCGGTGGGGTGATACCCACTATGTCGGATCACTGGCAGGTTCACTCCGCCGTCAGGGCCGGGAGGTGGTTAGCTACCGACATGGTCACAATATGGACCGAAGCCAAGTTTTTGATGACGTTAATCTTGTTATCAGAGGGCTCGATATGGTCTACCCAATTCCCGGTGCTGTCAATGTTCTCTGGGTCATAAGCCATCCGGAACTTGTGACGATAGAGGAAATACGAGCCTTTGACCTCGTTTATGCCTCATCCCACACCTGGGCTACAAAGATGTCAGCACTCAGCGGGCGGGAGGTGAAACCGCTCTTGCAGGCCACCGACGTCACGCGCTTCCATATGGCCTCACCGGAGTCAAAGAATCGATGGCGTCCGACTACATTCGTTGGTGCTAACACCCCCAACCGAAGCCGGCCTGTAATTAGTGATGCTCTGCGTTCCGGCGTAGATTTGCGGATTGTGGGACATGGGTGGGAAAACGTACTCGAACCCCGCATGCTTGAGGCAGAGGGTATAAGAAACGAAGACCTCGGCGACTTCTACCGTTCATCAAAACGCGTACTGGCGGATCATTGGCCTGAGATGGCAGAACAGGGGTTTATTCAGAACCGAATATTTGATGCCGTCGCGTGTGGAACGCCCGTGGTAAGTGACGAAGTGACTGGCCTCCACGACGTTTTCGGAAGCATGGTACAAGTTTACAAGTCCGTAGATGAACTTCGATGGCTTTGTAGTCCGGACGGGTTGTCCGCTTTTGGTACGGCCGAGGAACGATTTATCCAAGCTCAGGAAGTGGGCAAACTTCATTCATTTGATGCCCGCGCCGAAGAACTTCTACGCGATGTTGAAGTCTGGCGAAGCTCTCTCTCCATGCCGCGCGCGCTAGTGGTCTAAATCCGAAATCCGAGGACCCGTTCCAACCGGATTTCGTGCAGCCCGGTGAGTGAGGACTGAACTCTCACTCACCGGGCTCTACGGCAGGCCGCTAGGTGTACTCAGACAGGAGTTGATCACACCGAGTGACGGGTGCTTTGCCTCCGAGGCTGCCCTGCGGGAGGGACGGTTGTAGAAGTCTAACCACGGTGGCAGGCATCGATGCGCACCTGGTTCGAGGTGAAAACCTGCCGGTAGGCCCAACCTTCCTGCAGGGTCCGGTTGAACCGTTCGGCTTTACCGTTCTGCCAAGGAGGGCGGGGTCTGATCAGGATGTGCTTGGCTCCAAACCGGCCAGCACGGACTGGAAATCTTTGGAGAGCCGGTAGGCGAACGCGTTACCGGTCATGACCTGTTTCACAGGGGCACCGTGGGAGGCCATGAATGCTGCCGCCCAGGCGAGGAACCCGGCGCAGGTGGCACCTTTCTCACCCGGATGGACTTCGACGAAAGCGAGCCGGGAGTGATCATCCACGGCAACATGGACGTAGTCGAAACCGACTTTCTGGTGACCGATGTTGTGGTTGCGGGCCGATTGATTCGGGTCTGCCCGCCAGCCGCCTCCGTCGGGGATTCTCCCGAGTTCTTCACATCAATGTGGACATGTCTCCAGGAGCGTCGCGTTCATACCTGCGGTTAGTGGCAGGTGCGGCACGAATCCGGATTCCGGTGAGCGGGTCCAGATCCCAGACGTTGGGCATCGCGGCGCTGGCAAGGATCCGAGAGATCGTGCGGGCGCCGAGCTCGGTGCGTGCTGCCAGATCCGGTCCGGTGCTCCGTACGGGCTTGGATGACTTCGGCGGTTGTCTCCGGGCTGGTGGCGTGCGGGGAGCTTTTGGGTCGGGAAGAACAGTCTTCCAGACCGGGCAGGCCATCAACTTTGTAGCGGTTCACCCATCGGCAGGCGCTGGGCCGGGAAATGCCCATTTCTTTGGCGACGTGGGCCACCGGCCGGCCTGCGGTGACGCGCTGGACCAAGATCAATCGTCTGGCAGGAGCCCGTCTGGGATTACGGTGAGACATGAAGGCCTCCTAGTTCTGGGTGTGTGGTAACCACCAAATCTAAGAGGTCTTCATCTATTTCCCGTGTAACTAACGTCCTGTCTCAGTAAAGCTAAGCGCCCTGTTCCTGGTACAGCCGCCGGTACGCGGCCCGTGGCACGAGTTCCGAAACGTCACCGCCCAGGGAGGAAACTTCCTTGATCAGGGTGGAGGACAGGTGAGTGTAGCGGCTTTCGGCAGGGAGAAAGACGGTTTCGACGCCGGTCAGGTGACGGTTCATGACGGCCATCGGCAGTTCGTACTGGTAGTCCTGCACCGACCGCAGGCCCTTCACAATGGCGTTGACGCCGTGCTCCCGGCAGAAGTCCGCCAGCAGGCCCTCCCCCATCGGCACCACCGACACGCCGCGCAGGCCGCCGAGCGTCTCACGGGCCATGGCCAGCCGTTCCGGCCCGGAAAACCGGTATTTTTTGGCGTAATTCGTGGACACGGCAACGAGGACTTCGTCGAACAGGCTGGCAGCCCGCGCGATCACCTCCACGTGTCCGTTGTGGATGGGGTCATAGGATCCGGGGCATACCGCGCGTCGCATAGGTCGAATCTACCCGGTTCGAGCGTGAATACTGGAAGGCATGAGTTCACCCGACCGCACCAGTCTTCTCCGCTCCGACTCCGCCTCGGTCCCTCCGCCCTGGCAGCGCACCGCCGCGGGCGCCAACCTGCTCGGGGCGGACGGTGCACTGGGCGTGACCATTTTCGAGGAGATCACTCTCCTGTCCGGCCGGCACAACGCCATCAACCTGGGCCAGGGTTTCCCCGATGAGGACGGTCCGGCGGTCATTCGGGAAGCTGCCCGCGAGGCGATCAGCGCCGGAGCCAACCAGTACGCTCCGGGTCAGGGCCTGCCGGTGCTGCGCCACGCCGTCGCCGCCCATCAGGAGCGCTTCTACGGCCTGTCCCTGGATCCGGACACCCAGATCATTGTCAGCACCGGCGCCACCGAAGCCATTGCCGCAGCCCTGCTCGCACTCACCGGTCCGGGCGATGAGGTCCTGACCTTCGAACCGTTCTACGACTCCTACGGTGCCGTGATCGGTCTCAGCGGCGCCACCCACACCACCGCACCGCTGCGGGCTCCGGACTTCCAGCCGGATTTGGCCACCCTGGAAGATTCCTTCTCGGAGCGCACCCGCGTGGTGCTGGTGAACAATCCGCACAATCCCACCGGCGCCGTCTTTCCGGCCGAAACCCTGCAGCGGATCGTGGAACTCGCCGCCAAGTACAACGCTGTGATCGTCACCGACGAGGTGTACGAGCACCTCACTTTCGGTCCCCGGCATGTTCCGGTGGCCACCCTGCCCGGGGCAGCGGAGCGCACCCTGACGATTTCCTCGGCGGGCAAAACCTTCTCCTTCACCGGCTGGAAAATCGGCTGGCTTTCCGGTCCCGCGGACCTGGTGGCTGCCGTCCGTGCCGTGAAATCCTTCCTCAGCTACAGCTCCGGCACCCCGTTCCAAGGCGCCATCGCTCTGGGTCTGGGCATGGAGGACGAGTTCTTCACCGGCATCGCCAAAACCCTGCAGGCCAAGCGAGACGTCCTCAGCGAGGGACTGCGGGCCGCGGGGCTGACCGTCTTTGAGCCGCAGGGCACCTACTTTGTGAATGCCGACGTCGCACCCCTGGGGATCACCGACGCCACCGCGCTAGCCCGCCGGCTCCCGGAACTGGTGGGGGTGGGCGCCATTCCGGTGGCGGTCTTCTGCCACGACGACGGCGCCCGCCGGACCCGCTCACTGCTGCGGTTCGCGTTCTGCAAGAAAGCTGAAGTGCTGCAGGAAGCGGCCGAGCGCATCTCGAAGTTGGGGCAGGTGCTCTGATGGGGGCTCAGGACAAGACCCCGTCCCGGCTGCTGCGCGGCATCGGCGCCCACGCCACCATTACCGAGGACGGTTTCACTCCAGGAGCCTGGGTGCTGAGCATCGGCGGCGCGGAGCAGTCGCATGTGAATCTGGCCCACCCCGAGGAGATCTTCTACGAGTACCTGCGCCGGATCGGAAACGTGCTGGACCTGGCCGCCCCCTCCGGGCAGCCGCTGCGGACCCTGCATCTAGGCGCCGGCGCGCTGACCCTTACCCGCTATCTCCAGGCCACGCGACCCGGTTCGGAGCAGGCTGCCGTGGAGCTCGAGCGGGAGCTGCTGGACTTCGTCCTGGCGCATCTGCCGCTGCCGGAGGGCACCGTCCTGGAGACCGTCATTGGGGACGCCCGCGACGCCCTGTCCCGCTGGGAGCCGGGGTCCTTCGACGCGATTGTGCTGGATGTTTTTGCCGGTGCGGACGCCCCGGAGCATCTGACCACCCCGGAGTTTTACGCCGAGGCCGCAGCCCTGCTCTCCCCCTCCGGGGTGCTGCTGGTGAACGTGGGCGATGACCCCGGGCTGGCGTTTTGCCGGCGGCAGGTCCGCGCCCTGCAGGACGGCATGGCAGGCATTCCCGGCGCCGGGCTCGCGGCACTGGCCGAGAAGTCCATGTTCACCGGCCGCTTTCCGGGCAACATTGTCCTGGCCGCCGCCGCGTTCCCCTGGCCCGAGGAGTGGACCGCACAGCTGCTCGCCGCGGGCCCGCATCCTGCCGATGTCCTGACCGGCGAACGGCTGGACGTCTTCGCGTCGGGTTCCTAGCCGTTCGGCTCTGAGGAGGCCCCGGCGTCGTCGGCTTCTTCACCCTCGGCCTGCGCCGGCTCGGCGAACCACAGCGTGGTCTCCCCGTACTTGCGTTCACTGAAGCGTTCCATCCCCGCCGGCCACACCGGTTCCGGTGAGCGGGTGGAGCGCTCCAGGACGACGACGGCGCCCTCGGCCAAGTGCCGCGGCAGGGCACGCAGCACGGAGTTCAGGTCCTCTTCGTCCAGGTCATAGGGCGGATCCAGGAAGACCACGTCCCAGGTGACGTCGGCGGGCACGCGCAGCAGGTAGGTGTCAGCCTTGGCACGGTGCACGTTGACCACGGACCGCCCTGCGGCGTCGTTGATCAGCTTGGCGTTCTGTTTGCAGGTGCCGGCGGCCTTGTCGGCCAGCTCCACCAGGTCCACGGAGACGGCGCCGCGGCTGGCGCTTTCCACGCCCAGGGCGCCGGAACCGGCAAAGAGGTCCAGCACGCGCGCCCCGGAGAGGACGTCGTAGGACTCCAGCCGGGAGAACAGTGCTTCCTTCACGCGGTCCGTGGTGGGGCGGGTTCCTGTTCCGGGAACACTGGTCAGGGAGGTTCCGCCGGCAGTTCCGGCAATGATGCGGCTCATGGGTTCACTTTATCGGCCTTTGGCCGGTCCCCCGGCCGCGGGCGAGACCGCCGCCGAGCCCGATGCCCGGTGCCAGGCGGCTCAGCCGCGGTCCAGGAAGGCTTCCTTCTCCGGGTTCAGGTAGTCCTCGATCGCCTCGTTGAGCGCCGGGTGCTCCGTCAGGTCCGGATCCTCCGCCACCAGGGCCGAGGCTGCGGCACGGGCCTTTTCGATCAGCGGCTCATCCTGGATCGCCCGCAGCAGCTTCAGCGTGGAACGCCCGCCGGACTGCGAGGCGCCCAGGATGTCACCTTCACGGCGCAGCTCCAGGTCCCGCCGGGAGAGCTCAAACCCGTCGGTGGTTGCCGCCACGGCTTCCAGGCGTTCCCGGCTGGGATGCCCGGGTTCCAGCCGGGTGACCAGCAGGCAGGTGCCGGGCAGGCCGCCGCGGCCCACCCGACCGCGCAGCTGGTGCAGCTGGGAGATGCCGAACCGGTCGGCGTCCATGATCACCATGAGGGACGCGTTGTGGACGTCCACGCCCACTTCGATGACCGTGGTGGAAATCAGCAGGTCAATGTCGCCGCGGGTGAACGCCGCCATGGTTTCGGTCTTCTCCACGGGATCCAGCCGCCCGTGCAGCACTCCGATCCGCACCCCGGCGAGCGCCGGCACCTCGGAGAGCTGCTGGTACATTTCCTCGACAGATGCCAGATTCGGTTTGTTGGCTTTGCCCGGGGGCGCTCCGTAGTCCAGCAGGGCCAGATCGGCTCCCGCTTCTTCTTCCTTGTCCCCGATCTTGGGACACACCACGTACACCTGCCGCCCGGCGTCGATTTCCTCCCGGGCGCGCTCCCAGATGCGCCGTCCCCAGGCCGGCTTTTCCGCCAGCGGCGCCATGTAGGTGGAGATGGGGGCGCGGCCGGCGGGCAGCTCGGTCAGCGTGGAAACTTCCAGGTCGCCGAAAACGGTCATGGCCACGGTCCGCGGAATGGGTGTGGCGGTCATGACCAGCAGGTGCGGGGTGCTGCGGCCCTTGGTGCGCAGCACATCGCGCTGTTCGACGCCGAACCGGTGCTGTTCGTCCACGACGACGAGCCCCAGGTCCGCGAACTGCACGTGTTCCGAGAGCAGGGCATGGGTGCCGATCACAATGCCGGCGGCGCCGCTTGCGGCATCCAGCAGGGCGGCTCGGCGGCCGCCGGTGTCCATGGAGCCGGTCAACAGCGTGACCCGGGTGGCGTCGTCGTCGCTTCCCAGGCGGCCGCCCTGGCCCAGGGGACCGAGGGTCTTGGTGATGGATTCGTAGTGCTGGGCGGCGAGCACCTCGGTGGGAGCCAGCAGCGCGGCCTGGCCGCCGGCGTCGATCACCTGGAGCATCGCGCGTAGGGCCACCAGGGTTTTGCCGGAGCCCACCTCGCCCTGCAACAGCCGGTTCATCGGATGCGGGCGGGCCAAATCGTCGGCGAGCTCACGGCCGACGGCAAACTGGCCGTCGGTGAGTGTGAACGGCAGGGCGGCGTCGAACTTGTCCAGCAGCCGGCCGGGCTTAGGCGGGCGCGCGGTGGCGTCTTCCTGGGCGGCGAAGCTGCGGCGCCGGGCCAGCGCCGTCTGCAGGACGAGGGCCTCCTGGTAGCGGAACCGGTGGCGGGCCTTGTACGCCTCGCCGATTTCCGCCGGGCGGTGAATCTTCTCGTAGGCCTCGGCCAAGCCCAGCAAGTGCTCCGTGTTCCGGATGGGCTCCGGGATGGGATCGTGCAGCTGTTCGGTCTGCATGGTGTCCAGCAGCATGTCCACTGCCTTCTTGATGTCCCAGCTGTTGAGCTTGGCGGTGGCGGGATAGACGGGGATGGGCCGCTTGGCGATTTCCTCGTCGTCGGCCTCGTCGTCGAGCACCACGTAGTTGGGGTTGGTCAGCGTGAGCTGCTGCTTGTAAACGCCCACCTTGCCGGAGAACATGGCGCGGGTGCCCACGGTGAGTTCCTTCTGTGCGTTCCAGCCGTTGAAGAAGGTCAGGTGCAGCTGGCCCAGGGCGCCCGAGGCGTCATCGGTGACCACAACTTCGAGCAGGGTACCCTTGCGGGTCTGCATGCGCCGGGCGTTGGCGCTCTGCACCCGGGCAATGAGGGTGACGTCCTCGTCAAAGGGGATTTCGGCGATGGGCGTGAGCTCCCCGCGCTCGAGGTAGCGCCGCGGAAAATGGTGCAGCAGGTCGCCGACGGTTTTCAGGCCCAGGTGTTTCTCAAGCTTGGTGGCGGAGGGCTTGCCGATGCGCCGTTCGAGCGGGAAATCCAGTTCCGGCGGAACGTTAGACTTCATGGGCCTCATGGATTTCGCTGACGATTTCCTTGGTTTCGTGGCCGTCGGCGGACAGTTCAGTGACGGTCAGATTCATGGGCTCACCCACGGTGCGCAGCAGGTCGATGGCGGTGCCCGCGTCGGGCGTGTGGACGTGCACCCGCCAGCGGTACCCTTCCCCCACGGCGTTGACGGCACTCATGATCACCGAGTCTCCCACCTCGTCCAGCTGCAGGCGGAGTGTGGCGGCATCCAGCGGGCTCAGCGTGATGGTGCACATGACTTCCACGCCCTCCATCCGGGGCATGGCGCTGTGGATGTGCGGGGCCTGCACGTCATAGCCGTGCAACCCGTCCAGCAGCTCTTCCTGCAGTTCCTCGCCCAGGGCCGACGCGCGCAGCGCATCCAGCACCAGCAGGAAGCCGACTCCCCCGGCATCCACCACCCGGGCCTGCGTCAGGGCGTCCAGCTGGAGTTCGGTGTTGACGACGGCGGCGAGTGCGGCATTCATGACGGCTCGCAGGGTGGCGGCCAGGCCTACGTTGCTGTCATCGCCGGACTGTGCGGCTTCCTCGTCCATGGCGGCGCGGGCCGCTTCTTCCAGGACCGAGAGCATGGTGCCGGGCACAGGGTCGCTCAGGACGGACCAGGAGCGCAGCTGAGCACGGTGCAGAGCCGTGGCCAGCAGGGGCGCTGAGAGGCGGGTGCTGCCCTGCAGCGGTTCGGCCATGGCCGTCAGGAACACGGAGAGCAGTGTGCCGGAGTTGCCCTTGGCGTCCTCCATGGCCGCGCGGCCGGCGATGCCCAGCAGCTCGCCGATGTCCGTGGTGTCGACGTCGGCGATGGCGCGGGAGGCGGAACGAAGCGTGAGATACAGGTTGGTGCCGGTGTCGCCGTCGGCCACCGGGAAAATGTTGATCGCGTTCAGCCGGTCACTGTGGTTGCCCAGGGACACTTCAGCGTTGCTCAACCATCGCTTCAGCGCTTGTGCGTTCGCGGTGATTTTGGTCTGCAAAGTGATCCCGTTTCCGTGCTGGCGCCTTGATTCGGCTCGCGGCGTCATTGCCTGCGTGCCGGTTTGGTCAGTAGGAACTCTACCGCAGGCACCTTGGCGGCGCCGATAACGATTTGCATAAATGTGGGAAAGTTGAGGGATGGCCAACAAGCGGTACGCGGATATTGCCGCGGCGAGACACATGAGCGATGCGCCCCTTGCAGCGGAGCCGGAGGCCGGCACCGGGAAGCGGGTTGACGGAGCACCGAAGCCGTCGAAGGTTCGCCGCGGACATCTGTCCGAAAAGGAAAGGTCCTACCGGAAGAAGCGTCTCATTGCTGTGACCTTGACCACACTTGTGTGCCTGACGGTTCCCACACTTATCGCGCTTCTAGTGTTCTTCGGCTAAGTAGCAAGGCTCGAAAGCGCGGCCCAATTACTCACGGCCCTACTCTTAAGACTTTTCCAATTTCACGGTTCCGCTAGACTCGACCCAGTTAGCGGTCCTTTTTGTCAAGGTTTTGTAGGGGAATCTCATGCCAGTCATCATGCCAATTTATGGAACTCGTCCCGAGGCCATCAAGATGGCTCCCATCGTGGCGGCCCTTCAGGAATCGAAAACCCTGGACTGTTTCGTAACGGTCACCGGACAGCACCGATCGATGCTGGATCAGGTGAACAGCCTCTTTGACATCGTTCCGGACCACGACCTGAATATTTTCGCCCCCGGACAGACCCTGAACGGAATCCTCACAAAGACCATCGATGGCTTGGACAAGCTGTTCAGCGTCAACAAGCCGGACGCCGTGATTGTCCAAGGAGACACCACCACGTCCACCGCCGGCGCCATTGCGGCCTTCTACCATGGGATTCCGGTAGTCCATGTAGAGGCAGGGCTGCGTAGCCATGATCTCTTCTCGCCGTTCCCCGAAGAAGCCAACCGCAAGATGACCTCCCAGATCGCCAGTCTGCACCTGGCTCCCACCACCACCAGCCGAGACAACCTCCTCGCGGAAAACGTCACCGCGGAAGACATTGTTGTCTCCGGCAACAGCGTCATTGACGCCCTGTTCATGACGGTGGACAAGGAAATCCCGTTCACCGACCCGAAGCTGGAAGAACTTGCCGCAGCCGACCGACGCATCCTGCTCTCCACCACCCACCGCCGCGAGAACCAGGGCGAGGCCATGCGCGGCGTCGGCCGGGCACTGGCCCGGATCGCCGCTGCCGAACCTGAGCTGACCATCGTGCTCCCCCTGCACAAAAACCCCGTGGTGCGCGACGCCGTCATGCCGTTCATCGAAGGCATCGACAATATCGTGGTCACGGAGCCGCTCGCCTACGGCGAGTTCACCCGCATGCTCTCCCTCTCGCACGTGGTCCTGACCGACTCCGGCGGAGTTCAGGAAGAAGCCCCGAGCCTCGGCAAGCCTGTGCTGGTGATGCGTGAGAACACCGAGCGTCCCGAAGCCGTTGTTGCCGGCACGGTCAAGCTGATCGGCACGGACGAGGACCGCATTGTCTCGGAAGTGGACCGGCTGCTGAATGACCAGGCGTACTTCGATTCCATGGCCAATGCCGTGAACCCCTACGGTGACGGCAAAGCTGCCGAGCGTACGGTTGCCGCCATCGAGCAGTTGCTCGGCCTTGGTGAGCGTGTTTCGGACTTCGCCAGCTAGCCCCGAGCCGTGTCGAAGAATGCTGGCCCTGTGAACGTCATCACATATGGCTCCGGAGCTGCATGGGAATTAGTCCATACTTACAGCCTCGGCTCAGTCCACCCACTCGGACACATCGGTCGGCAATCCCTGATCAGTGCCATGAACGGCGCGAGCCTGGATCTCAACCAGACGGCCGATAATGCAGGCTCCCGCATCGACCGTGTAGTCCGAGAAGACATTCAAGCGTCGCTTATGGAACGCATCCGCCAGCAGGCAGAAGCCACTGACCTTTTGATCTGGGACATCAACGATGAACGCTTCGGCGTAGTGGGGACTGGGAACTCAACCTACGTAACCCGTTCCCCGCAGCTAACTGCCGCGCACCTATCATTGCCTCGCGAAACCACCGTAATAGTCTTTGGATCGGACGAACACTTCGCTCTGTGGCAGCAGGCTAGCAATGAGTTCGTCAGCTTCCTCAAAGAGCAAAATCTGCTGGAGAAGACCGTCCTTCTGGATATTCCTTGGGCATCCCATGATGAGAGGGGCAATGACATCGCCCTCTCCTATGGCCTGTCACCCTCGGAAGCAAATTCTCACTTTGAGCGCTATCACAGGCATCTTGCAGACCTCGGCGTTCAGATTCTCTCAGAGAGCAAGACGGTATCGGCAGCCGACCACCGGTTTGGTCCGGCCCCGTTCAACTTTCACGACACGGTCTATCACTCCGTAGCACAGCGGCTCCACCAGAGCCTTGCCGAGACGGGACGCTCGACCGGCACCCCGGGCTGGAATTGGGATGAACAGCATAAGACTGAGATCAAGATCTGGACATCTCCCCAACACGCCAACTTCGGAGCGCCAGGACGAACCGAACACCTGATTCGTCCCCGCACGAAAAAAACAGAGGTCTTTCCAGCACGGCTTCTGGTAGAAAACACGGGTTCGGACACACTTTTGGTCATTAGCCACGGAGCCCTCCCCCGTTCCAAGTACACCCTCCCCCGGTTCGAGTGGATGGCTACACTTGCCGCCCGCGATGAGAACAGAATCTTCCTAAGCGACACCGCCCTTGAGGGAGATCGCGACTTCGAACTCGCCTGGTTCACCGGAAACGCGGCAGATGACCTGACTTCCCGCTATGCAGATTTAGTTCGGAAGGCGGCAGGGGAACTGGGTGCTACCAAAATAGTCTTTATGGGGGGATCGGGAGGAGGCTTCGCGTCCTTATCTCTAGCCGCCAAGGTTCCTGGATCTCGCGCTTTGGTCTTCAATCCACAAACAATCATCCGGAACTATTGGCATAAATCAGTAGATAAGTATCAAAAAACACTGTTCCCGGAGTTGAATGACCGAACCCAATTGGCATCCTTCGGAACCCGTGTTGACGTCACACGCGTCGTCACGCCTGCAGCCAATCAGATTATCTACGTGCAGAACGATAACGATACCCTGCACGTAGAAAAGCACCTTTCCCCCTATGCTGCAAGGAACGGATTGCCGGCAGAGACCGGGGTTTCCTCCACTGGAAACGTCTCAGTGGTAATGGAGCACTTTGCCGAAGGTCACAATATGCCCTACCGTGAGGTGCTACTCGATTTTGTCGACATCGCTGTCTCCGGGTGGAATCAACCGCTACTATCTTGGGATAACTTCCCGGAATCTTCCTTGACCCGAACCTACCGTACCGTCTCATAGGTCACGCTGGTGCCTGGCCATAAACGTCACACGCTGATGGATTTCGAATAGAACCAAGCGAAGGGGCGATTCTCACCGGGGCACCTCCGGAAGATCCTAAATCGTACTTCATCACCCGGAACGACAGAAAAAGTAAATTCCTCACGCTTTGAGTATGCCTTTTTTCCAACTAACTTGGAGCCCTGGTATAAATGGCATGAGATAAGCTCACCTTTCGGCTTCCAAACTTTGATCCGCAAAAGGTTCCCCTCAACGTTCTCAATTACATGCGGAAGGACATCCTCAGTTCGAGAACGAGGTTTCTGATCGACGACGTTTCTCAAATAGTGGCGATACACGGACCCAATATCGCTGTGAGTAAGGTCTGGCAGAGTCAGAGCCTGAAAGTCTGAATCATGGGAATCCACCAACTCGAGCAAGGGTCGAATATGTCGCTTCCAGTGATGGTCTTTCTCTCCAACAAGAATCCGCACTGAGGTTTCAGCCGGCGGGCGGCTTATTCTCGATACCACCGCGTTGTCCAGCCATTTCTTCGCGCCGCTATCCCGGCCACCCGCAATGAATTCCAAGACCGCCGGGGCACTATCTTGGAGGTAGCTGCCGGGAAACACCTGCGGTGCACCTACGATAATTTTTCCCACCCCTAGGCCAACGCCGTGAATCAAAGCGCCGGTACCGCCTTTTGATGACCCTGCAAAAGTCACTCGGTCCATCGCAACTCCAAGTTTTTCGATAATTTCAGTGAGAAACTTTTGGACCTCCCGATGGATTGTCAGGTCCCTATGGTTGGAAAAGTAATACGAGCCCCGCATACCGAAGTCATCCAGCAAAAAAAGTCGATAAGAATCGCTTCCCTGCAATGCGGATCTGTAGTTGTAGGTGAAGTCATACTCCCTGCCCAATGAAGAGAATACAACAACCAGATTCTTGCGACCTGCCGCAGTTTGGGGAACGTCTAGCAGATAATTGAGGTGGACAATGTTCTGCCAGGACATCCAACCGAGGTCTTCGCGTCCCACGCTCCGTTCAACGAGTTGAAACTGTGAACGCCGGACGTTTATCGATACACCACCAGCACCCCCCGCGACTCTAATTTGCGGATAGGGGCGCTCATTCCCACTTGCCACGAGACGGATCGTTGACGGACCATCCGAAGTAACTTCAAGCTCGGCAACTCTACGGTTACCTTCGAACGCGGCGATGAGTTGGCCATGAACCTCAAAGCGATTAGTCCCTGCAGGCGCCCATCTTGCTTCAAGCGTGCCGGAGAACTGACGTCCTCCAAGAATCCTGTAATAGTCTCTATACGAGCTTCGGCGGACCCCCAATGTGGACGTTCCGACTCCGTTGCCTTCATACTCGAATTCCAACTCGGAAGCATGGCGGCCGTTTGGTCTTTCGTATGCTTCGGACAGGCGCACGACCGGCTGGCCCATAGGCAGCCGGTCCGCGAGGCGAGTAAGAAGCGGACCTAGAATTTTTGATACTCGCGTCGAGAGACGGGGCTGATTGCAACGAATCCGATTGACAAATCGGTTTGAGATCACGGCTTGGTGTACCACAGCAGCATGGAATACACAGCGTATAAGTGCCGTATCTGAGGCCGTGTTCTCAGCGGTCGCTTTGCTAGAAGACGCACATAATCCGGGTTGACCGCCTCCCCCAAATCCGAGATATCGAGGTCGCGCAGTAGATCAGCAAGTCCAGCCTGGGTAGCTGCCATCGATTCAATTTGCCAGAAATTTACTTTTAATTTTCGTGAAAGGACCACATGCTTCTGACGGAGTTCCGGGTCAACGACCGCCGCAACTGGACCCCGCGCCTTAGCCGCGTGACTCTCAAACTTGGCCGAACTCGAAACAAAAGATTTAACCGCTGGAATTCGGCGCAGATTGCCGTATTCACCCCCGAAGCGGTACTTATCGAATGGGTAGGCAAGAAGGTCAGGCTGCATCGAAGCCATGACATCAAACCCTGCAACGTTAGTTTTACGAGAGTTGACAGGAAGCATTCTTGCCAAGCGAGGTCCGTGGAGGGAATACAGCGGGTCGTATCGACGGCCGACTTTACTCCAGAGCATGGACGTCTGACCAAAATGGTACCGATTACGCCCAGTTAGATAAAAGGCATCAGCGAGATAGTCATCCTCGTATCCATCGTCCTTTAATTCACGGAGGGATTCGCCGAGCCGCGCAACGATTCCCTCTTTGGAAGACTGCGTCATGAGCCCGTCGGTGGCCATCGCTGTGGCTCCCCATAGTTTCTCTGCGATCAGATCGGGGGCAATTTGATCGAGACTGCTCGACACGTATGTTGAGTATACGGATCGCAGGAGTCCCCCGTACCCACCACCTGCAACAACACGTCCGGAATATTCTTCGCCTCCCAGGGGCCCTGAACTGGTGAGCCCAGCGGAATTAGTCATGGGGGCAAGGAACTTTTCCTCCACGGAACCGGGTGTAGCCATGCTTAGCCCGGCATCGTGAGTCCTTATGATTCCCAGCGAAGCAGCGAGCCCGTCTGCCGTGTCACGGTCCACCGTACCCACGGGCCCTGAGCAGAAGTACCGAAAGCGTGACTCAAGTTGCCCGTTCATGATCCCGGCCAGTACGAGTCTGGAATCAAAACCGCCGGTAAGATGAGCAATTCTATACTCATCTATCGCGGCGATGGCCTCCAGGGACTCCAAAATATCGTGCCTGTAGTCGTCCAATACTGCTGAGTAGGAAGAACCCGGGGAGAGAAATTCCCGTTTCACCGGGTAGGAAAGAGAGCCGCTGCCTCCGAGATCTAGTTGGAAATAATCCATCATCTGCAGAGCCTCGACACCGGCGTAGCTTGCGGGCGTCAAACCACCGTTTCCTATGACACTGCGTTCAAGTTGGTAGGTGAGACTTTTTTTGGGTTTCAACCCGCGTGAATCGGCTGCCTTGACCAAACTTTCCAAGTCAGGTGAGACAAATTTGGTTCCGCCAGACTCATAAGTAAAGACGATGCACCCGCCCAAAGGATCCGGCAGCACCAATACTCGTCCGCCGGAATGATCAGCTATGATGCTCGCGCTGGGGTTCTTGGCCCGCCGCCCCCACGAGTCGACGAAACGGTCTACACTCCCAGATTGCTCTATCGCAGATACTAGTTGCGAAGCAGATAAGAGAGCTTCGTTGCCGTAGATTGCATTGCCCACGAGGGAGCAGGAGAATTTTCCGAGTTCAGTCCTGCCAACGGCCATGTCAACTGCATTATCTACGACCAGTCCTGGGCGTATTACAAGCGCGCTTGGGCTATCAATCATTGCGGCCGGTCCCGCGACAGCAACGGGAGCGAGGCGCATTGGGCTATTCACAGTTTAGTTTCCTCTTACATATTGTTTGGCATCATTGTTGCCCACGATCAGGCTTGTGATGGCGGGCAGCACGGTAGTGGAACAAAAGGAAGACCTGACGTAGGCGCGTGCATCGAAAGTCAGTTGGTCATAGAGGGCTTCTTCTTGG
Source organism: Arthrobacter gengyunqii (assembly GCF_023022985.1). Taxonomy (NCBI): domain Bacteria; kingdom Bacillati; phylum Actinomycetota; class Actinomycetes; order Micrococcales; family Micrococcaceae; genus Arthrobacter; species Arthrobacter gengyunqii. Next base: position 2,479,090 of record NZ_CP095461.1, read on the forward strand.
GTGCCCCTCCGAATTCCGTCTGCCAGCTCCGGGATCGACGCAGAAATCCATGATGCTGGGTAAATATGATCCGATCCTGGCCATCCCAAGACTGCAGGAAGGGCGCCATGCGCGGCCCCGTCGGCAATCGTGAGGTGAAAGGACTCAAAATCGCTGACCGAGAGGACAACGCCGATTTTCCCGTACCAGTCCGCCATGTCGTTGCCGAACCCGTCGAAAGCCACTGCCCCCACAAGGTTAGGGTCGGTTCTTAGCCGCGCGTACTGTTCCTCGTAGTAGGCCATTTCCTCAGGCCGGTGAGCCATCCATGAGTAGTCTTCGGGCTTTTTACCCTTGATTGAAAGGGTGTAGCGCCGGTCATTCGCTCTCAACATGCTCAGAAGATCAAGAGCCCGGTCCAGATGTTTCTGGGCAGGGACGATACCTACCATGCCGAGCCGGAACCGCGCCGAGTTATCCTTCGGCAGCGTCTCAAGCGGCACGTCAACCGAATTGGGAATTAGGACCAGTCTGTTTCGCGGTACTCCGTGGTCCCTCACTGCGATATCCGCTATGTGTCGGCCTACCACCATGATCTGGTCAACACGCTCATGTTTCAGCATCTTGAGGTACGGCGTAAACACTTCCTGCGAGTGAAGTCGGGTCACCAACCGCTGGTGCGGGCCGACATTTTCCGCATACCAGACCGCGTTTCCTAGGGTCCACTCGCAGAAGATCGTGTCAGCCTCAACAAGGAGCTTCCGGCTCCGCTCTTCGTCGTGCTGGGCATGACCGTCCCATTGGTCCACAAGCACCCTATGGCCTTGGTTTTCCATCTCCGCAATGATTCCCCGTGCAAACTTCAGGTCGTGCCCGGCAACAAGGATCGTCCTGGCGCAGAAGCCACTCGTGCGCGCCACTTCTGCAGTCTGCGCAGGGGCTTGAGCGCCGGTAAAGGAAATGCTCCGGCGCATCTGGAGGCGGTCACCTTGCCCTGCAGTAGCTTCCGCATGGATTCTGCGGAGAAGAGGGATAGCTGAATTTAGGTGAGAGATCTGCCCCTCCCCCGGTACAGCCAAAGTATGCCCGGGTACGTCCAGCTGCTCGTCAGTAAACGAGAGTTCATCCCACGTTCCGAAGCTCTCTGAGGTGAGGAGATCCTCGTATGCGGTGCGATCATCAAGATCAGCGACAAAGGGGCCCATCCATGAAACCCCGTTGCTGGACAAGACATCGTGCGTCAACTGCGAGCTGTCCACGCCAACCGTCCCCGCCGGCAAAATGACGCCCTCATCGGCCCTGTCGTACACGATTACGTTCGGCAACACTGTCAGCTTGCTGACGGAGGCAACCGCCGCCGCCGTCAGAGCATCCAGTTGGAGGGCATAGCCACTATGCTGCGGAGCTGTGACGGTCAATCCCGCGGTCCGCAGAACATAGGCAAGCCGGTGCGCGGCCGTATGCCCGCGGTGCACCAGACGGTAGGCGAGCCAGGCATCATGTATTCGCGCCTCTTCATCATTCATCCATCGGTCTGCGAGGATGGCGGCTTCACTTGAGGACTTGACCGAATATACAAGGCCCGCCATAACATCCTCGACACCACGGCCGCGCCCGCTAATGATCGTTGAACCCGATGCCGCCAACTCGACCACGCGGCGAGAGAACATTGTGGGAGATTCAGCCACGGAGTTCACATTGATATGGACAGGATGCGCCTTATAAGCCTCCACCATCTCAAGGTACCCAAGACCTTCGGACACGTACCGGTTCAGCTCAGCCGGGAACCTGTAGGGACTGTTGGGGTTGAGCAGCTGCCGGTCATAAATCGTGAGACCAAAGGGCTTGACCGCGTCCAGAAGCTGCCCCAGTTCCTGCGAGCGTTCCTTGTAGCGCTCTCCGTAGAAGGTCCCGGCGTACGCTACGGAATGGCTGTATGCCCGTCTCGAGGGCAAGGGATTGTGGATTTTAGGCTGAGCGTAAAACGGCAGGGAAGAAATGCTCTTGACGTTCGGGCCAGCGAGCTCCGCGTAGTCATTGATACAGTCTGCGTCAGTCGTGAAGATGTGATCGAAATGTTTGGCACTGTTCTTAAACCGGTTGAAGTGCACCGGGTCTTCCTTGTTCCAAAAGATTGTCGGGATTGCTCGCTCTCGACAATACGCCAGGAGATCCCGCATAGTGCTAAATTGCTCATCGCTGTAAAAGCCGACCCGCTGGTTCCATTCGTTGTCGATGCCTTCCCAAGCGGATTCCACCAGCAACGCGTCCGCAGGGGCGTCTTCCAGCTGTTCGCGCCAGGAGCCGGGACGGAGTTCCAGCAGGTCCGTTTCAGGGCGCAGACCTTCGGTTGTAAAGGTATCCGCGACGATGGCCAGCCGCATTTGTCGAAGCGTAGGAGCCGCATCGTCGGCGTGGCGGTAGCCTTCCAGGACGTTTCCATATGCCTCTATGGCCAGTTTGCCGGAAAGGTCCCATGTACGTTCCTGCACGGTCCAGAGCCGTGCACGCCGTCCTAGTACGCTCTGCAGCTCCGGATCGTCGAGTAGCCGCAGTATCCCTTCTGCCAGGGAATTAGGGTTCGAGGGTTCCACGAGGATTGCCCTGTGTTCATCCTGTCCTGCAAGGTCAATAAGTGGAGCAACCCTGGTGAGGACCAGCGCTTTGGCACATGCCATTGCTTCCAAGGGCTTAAGTGGGGACACCAGTTCCGTAACCGGCAGGCTGAGGCGGGGGCAGGGCATGACATCGAAAATACTGATGTAATTGGAGATGTCTTCGGCAGGAACGCGTCCCGTAAAGGTGACAGTTTCCGTGAGTTGGAGAGCCTCTGACTCAGCTTTCAGGCTGTCGAGCTCAGGTCCGTCTCCCACCAGCACGACGCGGAGGTCCCGCCCGGAGTCGACCATTCTGCGTGTGGCCTTCAGGAGGGCGGACAGCCCCTCGTAATGGACCATGCTCCCGGCGTACCCGATCACCGGCACATCGGCAGGCAGGTTAAGCTTCGCCCGCAGAGGAAGGTATGGCGGCATCGGGGTGAAGTCAGTTGTGTCCACTGCGTTAGGCAGCAAAGTGATCTTGTCTGCGTCCACTCCCCTGCGGACAAGCTCTTCCTTGATCTGAGCCGTGATGGCGAACACGTGATCAGCATGACGAGCAACGAGGGTCTCCATGCGTTCCGAGAATTTGTATCGCTCAGACTCTTCCCACCCGGGGCGTCCCGATGCACCGGTGACTTCCCAGAGTCCGCGCACCTCATAAACGAAGGGGATACCCAATCGGCGTGACGCTATCAACGCCGGAAGTGCGGTCACATAGTTGGATGCTGAGTGGATCAGTGACGCTCGCTGACGCTGTGCCTCCCGAACGTAAGTATCGATTGCGGCAAGAAGGTAGTGGTCGAGCCTGTCGTCGGTCCAGCTGAGGCAGGGGTTGTAAACATGTTCCACGCCGTTGATGGTCTTCGTGAAGCGACCGACCACTGGTTTCTTCACATCAACCTTGACGTCCCATGGGTATCCCGGACGGGCCATGGTCACCACGTCTTTCCCTTGGCCGGTGAGGCCGCGGATGACGCCGGCAGTTCGGGTCGAATAGCCGTTGCTGTTGAAGTGGCCGGTGCTGTGGGCACAGTAAAGTACCCGGTTCCTTTCCACTTGATATCCTGCGTTTGGCTGCCGGGGCGGGATCTGAGGCTCGTTCCGGAGGAGCTCATCAAACCCCATGATGACCCGCACCAGTCTGGCATCCTTAACGGATAGTCCGGTTAGGAGTTCGCTGTTGGCTCGGATCACCGCGGCTGGTTCGGAGATCTTCCCAAGGACGAAGTAGGAGTGATTGGCGAACCGCAGGATGTTCTCCAGTGTGCCGTTTGTTTCAATTGCCTCACGATACGTTTTATTGAGCATTACAGGGTCCACCGGCGGCGCAGCCACGATCGTGTCCCCCGCCACGCCGCCACCTACCGGTTGTGTGGCTGAGGTACTGTCAACGCTCGTCGGCAGTGCCGGCCCTGTCGGCGAAGCTCGGCGTATCGCTTTCACGACAAGCCGTGCAGGCAAAGTTACGGCCCGGCCGGCTTTGACGCTTGTGGAATTCCTTAGCGCCGTCAGAGTTTTTTTCAGTTTCAGGTTTTCCGCACGGAGCTTGTGCTCGCGCGCTTCAAGAGCAGCCAGTTGCTGTTTGTACTTCGCGAGCTCACTTCGAAGCTGGACAACTTGTTGGGAATCACGTCTGCTTCGAATCAGCAGGTGCTCGTAGTCGCTGACCAACTGATCGAAGTTTGGCATGTACTTTGCCCGCTGAGCTTCCTTCTGCGGAGAGAAGGCCTGCTGTTCATCCTGGTGCTTCATTAATAACCCTGCCGTTACTTTGCCTGCCTGTACTGACTGCTTTTAGCGCCAGATGCCGCGTGTATCGATGACCTTCTTGTTTCGCAGCAGTTCCATATCCAGCTGCTTGAACGAATCATGGTCAACAAGCAAAAGAACGACGTCAGCTGCCTCTATGGCATCTTCCGTGGAATGGAGCTCGATGGCTCCATCCTGCGAGAGCGCCGGTGGAAGGTGGTCGACGTGGGGCTCTGCAACGAGCACACGGACGCCTTCCATCTGTGCCAGATCACGAACGATGGCGATGGCCGGCGACTCGCGTAGGTCATCGATGTTCGCCTTGAAGGCCAATCCGAGTGCGGCAACCGTTGGCGTCGGTTTTTCGGCGGGCAGGTTTTTCCGCACCTGGTCCAGGACCCACTGTGGCTTGGCATCGTTGGATTCTCGTGCCTGCCGAATGAGCTTTGCTTCTTCAGGAGCACTGGCCACGATGAACCACGGGTCCACAGCGATGCAGTGTCCGCCAACTCCCGGGCCGGGCTGCAGGATATTGACGCGTGGATGATGGTTAGCCAACTCGATGAGTTCCCAGACATCTATGTTTAGTTTCTCGCTGATGACCGAGAGCTCGTTGGCGAACGCAATATTCACGTCGCGGAACGAATTTTCCACAAGCTTCGCCATTTCCGCTGTGACAGAATCCGTCAGGTGCATCTCACCCTGGCAGAAGGATAGGTAGAGATCCCGAGCCATCTCTGCCGCGGTCCGAGTCAGACCGCCGATAATACGGTCATTAGTCACCAGCTCAATCATCACCCGCCCCGGGAGAACCCGCTCAGGGCAGTGCGCCACATGAATGACCGGCAATTCCGATTCCGGATCCAGAGACAGGTCGGGGCGCAGGGAGATAAGGTAATCGCCCAAGTGCTTGGTGGCCCCGGGAGGCGAGGTTGATTCGAGAATGATCAGTTCGTCGCCGATAAGCTGCGGGGCGATATTCCTGGCCGCTGCCTCAATGTAAGAGAGGTCTGCGCTTCTATCTGATTTGAAGGGCGTAGGTACTGCCACTATGTAAGCATCTGCCACAGGAGTGTCCAACGTTGCCTTGAGTTTTCCCTGGCTAACCGCCCCGGCAACCTGTGTAGCCAAGTCTGGCTCAACGAAGGGCACTTCGCCGCGGTTGATGGCCTCGACGGACGACGCCTTGACGTCCACGCCTATCACGTTAATCCCGTTGGATGCCAGCACAGCCGCTGTGGGCAGGCCTATATATCCTAGGCCGATAACGGCCACAGTCTCGATGGTGCGCATGTGGTTTTCCCCTATATACCTACGTGATCCTTCGGCGAACCGAAGAACACGACATTTCCCGACGCCGTGATTTTTGCATCGGGGATTTTCCATGTGTGATCCGCGTTGCCGCGGTACTGAAAGTAATTGAAGCGGTCGCCCGAATAGATTCGGCCGCCGTTGCTCCTAACCTCGCGGAGAAAAGCAGTGTCTTCCCCGAGCGAGAGTCCCTGAAATTGTACATTCTCAAAAACATCTCTACGGCCTGTAATAGTTGGCCCCATCACGGCGCTCGTGAACCGGTGCTCACGATCGGCGTACCGGAGGACGGTGACGTCGGATTCTGCGACAAACACATAGTGAGCTTGTTTGCCGACAACATCCGCCTTCGAATAGGACAATGCGTGGACCATGTCCATCATGTAGTTGGGCGCATAGAAATCATCATCATCCATTTTGGAAAGCACTGATCCCGACGAAGCAGCCACACAGTCATTGAGGCAGTCACCTAGAGGAACGGTTCGTGGCCGTTCCAGTACTTGGACCCTCTCGACGCCAAATTCACGTTGCAGGTCCCGCACTTCATACGCTGGCAGGTGGAACCCGTGTGTGGCCAGAATCAGTTCAGTCTCCACGCCGGCCAGGTTGCCTATAGATTGAAATAGACTGCGCATTTGGTGCGGTCTGATCGTGGAAACGAGCAGGGATACGTCCGGCACGCTGACCGGAATCGTATGGCTTGGCAGCACCGCTGAAATGACCTGCTCCGCTCTATGCGCGTAGGTGTGATCAGACCAGATGCGCCGCTGCGCTCTGTGGAGCTGGCGGTCCGACAGCTCTGGATTCCGAATTATGGATTCCATTACCTGTTCAGCGTGTTCAGCTGTCTCAACAATGAACTGTTCACCTGCCCCCCATGTCTGACCCAAAGCGAGGCTTGGTGTGCTGACCACTGAAGTTCCTGCAGCGGAGATCTCGAAGATCCGCCTTGCGCACATCGTCGGTGAATCCACAACGGAATTGACATTTAGGAAGACCTTGAAGGCCTTATAAGCGGTCAACATCTCGGTATAAGAGAGTGACCCCCTGACAAATTGTTCCAGGTCGCCGGGGAAGCGGTAATCAGCGCTCTTGTCCGCATGGCGCGAGAATATCTCGAGGCCAGCAGCGCTCTTGGCCTCCAGCCGCGTGGCCGCTCTGAGCAACAGTTCGAGTTGTTCACGCCGTTCAGGAAATTTGTGGGCAAAGTACATTCCGGCGAAGGCCACGCCGCGTTCGTGCCAACCGTTTCTGGGACGGACCGGGTTGTGCAGAGCGGGCTGGGCAGCAAACTGTAAGACACCTACGCGGTCGTGTCCCAGATCATTTCGATAATGAGGAAGCCGATCGGAATCGCTGGTGAACACGTAGTCAAAAAGTTTCGCAGCCGCCAGGAAATCCCGGTAATGGGGCGGATCCTCCTTGTTCCAGAAGACAGTTGGGATGCCCAAAGCTTTGCACTTCTCAAGGAGCGCTACAAAGTTCTTCTTCGGACCGGACGATCCCGCTAGCTCATACTTCCATTGCCCGCTGTTGCCGTTCCACGCCGATTCAACAAACAAAATGTCCGGCTTACTGACTTCGAGCTCCGACTCCCAAGTTGCCCGATGGAGAGAGACTTGGTTCCATTCGTATTGGAAGGCCAGGCTGGAAAATTCGTCCAAGATGACGGCGACAGTCAGGTCGCTGCGTCTGACACCGCCTATACCTACGTCGTAGGGTTCAAACGTCAGCTGCTTGCCCTTGCCGAAGAACGAAACACGGTGTCTCTTGACAGCCGCCGAAGCACCGTGCGCCACATTCGAACCCTGGTGCTTGCGCAGTTGTTCGAATCCGCCGGTCCGAAAGTGCCACAGTAGAGTTCGTAGCCTTCGTAGGTCGATTGTCACGTTGTTACCTGCTTGCGCCGACCGGCAACTTTGGGCTGAATGTCAAGTATCTGTAGGTCACGAAGCATCCTCCGCCGAATTTTCCCGGCGGCAAACCGGTCCTTTTTGGCCAGCTCCGCTGTGTACTTCCGATACCAGTTAATTCCTTGCTCAGGCTCCCCGTCGTACAGCAGGTCTCCCTTGTCCAACCAAACCAGCCGGGTGCACAGATCACGGATCGTATTAAGGCTATGGCTCACCAGGAATACGCAACCTGCTTGAGCACGGACTTCGTCCATCCTCTTTTTTGTCCTGTCCTTGAATTCATCGTCACCGGTATTCAGTGCTTCATCGATAATAAGGATTTCTGGCTCGATGGAGACGGCGATGGCAAATCTGAGGCGTGAAGCCATGCCAGACGAGTACGACCGCATGGGGAGATGGATCGATTCCTCTAAACCCGAAAGCTCCATAATGGTGTCATACTTGTCCAAAATCTCTTCGTTGGACATTCCCATGGCTAGGCAGCCGAGCATGATGTTGTGTGCACCGGAAAGATCTGGCACAAGAGCCGCTGAAACACCCAGCATCATGGGTACAGATGACGCAAAAACCTGCCCTTCCGTCGGCTTCACTTTGCCGCATATCAGCTTCATCAACGTGCTCTTACCCGAGCCATTGAGCCCGATCACGCCAATCACCTCGCCCTGCATGGCAACGAGAGAGAGTTCCTTCAAGGCCTGAACTTCTGTTCCTGAGCCTCGGCCAATTATCCGGGCAGCATTAGCTTTTATACCTCTACGACTGACGGGACCGGAGGAGTCAACCTTATAAGTCATCGAAACCTTATCGATGACAACTGCAGGCGTCCCTTGCTGAAAGTCCAAATTACTCGTCCCGTCCATACGTCTCTTCACCCCGCCAAAAGAAGAAAATACCCACACAAAGAGATCCAAGTGACCATGCCAACAATGCCGCCCAATCCTGCCAGCGCGGCGCTTGGGCATACAGTAAGCAGTCCCTCACCATCGTGATGATGATGTACATAGGATTACCCTCGACAATTCTTAGAATCACGGGCCACTGCTCGTACCGGGTGATAGAAAACATCACGCATGAGGCGAACATCCAGAAGCGCATTAGGAAAGATATAACATGAACCAGATCATTAACTTTCGCGACCATCGGGGCCAGGAGCAACCCCAAGCCGAGGTTGAAGATGACCTGAAACACAATTACGGGCAGAATCAGGACCCATAGCCACGTGATCTTTTCTACTGGAGGCATAGCAATGATGAGCATGAGCATCATAAGGATGACAGGAATATTAGCTATGAACTCTCGTATATTCACCGCCAATGCTAGTGTGGCACGTGGAAAATTGAACGCCTGGATGACATTCTGGTTCGAAGAAATAATTCGAGATGTCGACACTATGGATCGAGTACTGAGCTGAAACAGAAAGATACCAATAATCAAGTATCCGAGAAAATTCTCAATTCCTCTGCTTGAGTCGAGGAGCAGCCCAAAAATTATCAGGTAGCCTAAGCCATTAAGCAGCGGGTCCAGCAGAAGCCAGGCGCTTCCCAGGCGGTCGCGCCGATTGGCCGATTGCACGCGTGCCTTCGCGTCATAGAGAACGAAATGCCTGTAGCTCCACAGAGATACCAAGTAGTCGGTCAGCGTCGGCCTGGCACCTACTCGGGTCAACCCTTTCAAATCCAGGAGCACGGTCCGCTTGCGCGGGAGTTCTGCCGTACCTGCAGGCCGGGCGTCTGTCACTGACTTACCTTCAATCGTTCGTACATTACTGTGGTTTGAAACGCTACGGCGGTCCACGTTCGTTCGGCCAGGATCCGCTCCCTGCCGGCAGCGCCCATCCGGTGACGGAGTCGGGCATCTTCTGCAAGAGAACCAAGGGCACCAGCTAATTCACTCCGGTTGCTGGGTTCCACAGCGATCCCCTCGACTCCATCCCTGATGGTTTCCTGCAGCGCAGGCAGAGCGCTAAACACCACGGGGCGGCTCGACGCCAGTGCTTCGACAGGCTTCAACGGGGTCACCGACCGCGTGACGTGGCTGTCTTTGCGCGGGACAACAAAGATATCCAGCGCCTGGTGATACAGGTGAGCCAGTTTCCTGTCGACTCTGCCCGTGAAAATGATCCTGTGGGTGAAGCCGGATTCCTTGGCCTGTTGTCGCAGGGATGCCTCCGCTGCACCGCCGCCGACAATCAGACACATCAGGGCATCGTTGCTCTTGGCCAACTCGGCGAATGCGCCAATGAGATCGTCCAAGCCCTCATAGTCGACCAAGCTGCTCACCGTCCCGACAAAGACTCCTTCGACGGGGAGACCGAGTCGCTGGCGCGCGGCCATTGCCTTCATGGGCGCGTCAAGAAACGCTTCTCCGACCCCATTGGGCAACAGCTCTATCTCAGGGCCGTCCGATTCACGAACAATAATCGCGGATTTCATCTCGCTACCCAAAGTCGCACATTGGTCTGCTCTCAGCGTGGCTTCCGACTCCCTGGCAACGAAGGCCAGATACCGCTCGCTCGTCCTCGCTTCCGCACCCCTGGGTGAGGCCCAGGTATCCGCCAGCTGTCCCCGCACTTCATACACCCACGGGATTCCCAGTGCCTCAGCCACTGCAGCGGTGACCACAGCATTCACAAAGTGGGTTGTGGTGTGCAACACAGACGGGCGAACCGTCAGAGCCAGCTGCAAGGTTTGCTCTGCTTGATACTGCAGACGTGCCGCCATTCCTTCCGGAAGCGTGGCAGGGAGTATGCGGTGGTACACCACATCGTCGATGACATCGCTGCTCCTGGCTGCAAACATCCCCAGCTGGACCGGGTATCCCGGACGCGTTACAGCATGAACGTTCCAGCCGGACTGCCGCTGAGCCTTCAGGACCGAGTGGGAGCGCTGGGCGTAACCGCTGCCGGTGTGCGGCAATGAGTTCGTGAGGACATGCAGGACAGTTTCGGCCGTGGGCTTGTAACCCTCAACACTGCTGAGGGAAGGCTGCCACCCGTGAAAAACTTGACGTTCGCTCTCCAGCCTGTTGCGCATGTGAAGGGCACGCCTGCCGGATATGTCCTTCAGGGCCTCCACTGCGCCCTGCATGTCGCCGTTGTACCAGCGCAGGCGGGCGATGGACGGGGCCACACTTGCCTTGGTCGGGGAAGCGCCGCTCAAAAGACTCGATGCAGCATCAGGCAACCCTGCGGCAAGCGCAATGTTGGCCAGCCGAACTTTATGCGCAGATCGCGTATCGGGCTTGTTTTGCGCAGCTGTGAGTTGCGCTTGCAGCTCCTTTTGATCACCGGCGACCAAACTCAAGAGCGACCGTAATAGTAGCTGGCGAGGCAGCAGCCGGGCCACGGGGCCAATTTTGGACATCCAGCTACTCGGGAGGCGTTGCGATGCGAGTGCCAGCAGGACAATTGGATCATCAGTGAAGTGCTTGGCCGCGGTCGACGCCATAAGGCGGGCGTTGCGGACCAGTTGCGGGGAGCTCACTTTACGAGCCCTTTTTCGCTAACCATGGTGATCAGACGACCATATTCAGAAGACAATGCCGCGATATTCACGGTTGTTTCCACCCAGTCCCTCCCCGAGGTTCCCGTCAGGAGAAGGCTGCGGTCTGCTTGGAGCGCACACCACATCTCGGCAACACTTTTGGCGTTGGAGGGAACCACGGTACCGGCTCCTGATGCTTCAATAATGTCTCGGGCTTCGCCAAGAACGATCCCGGTAACATGGCGACCTACCGCCAGCACTTCGTACGTTTTCGAGGGGACTGTGGTTTCGAATGACTTCCAGTCGTCGCGCAGCGATACCACACAGGTATCCGCTGCACGATAGTGCTCCATGACTTCCTGACCGAGTGCCGGCTCATGAAAGGTGACCGGCGCATCCAACTTCCGTGCCAGTTCCATGAGGGCCCTGCGCTGAACGCCGTGCCCCACCATAGTGAGGTGGACATGGTCTCTGGCCAGGGAGGCGGCATGGATGATCGTATCGAGGCGCTGACTCTCACCGTGATTCCCCAAATACAAGACTTCGAGCCGATCAGACTCTGCCGGCGGCGGGGGCAACAATTTTCGAGTTGCGGTATCTATGCCGTTGCTGATTGTTGCAACATGCGACATGCCCCGATTGCGAAGGGTCTTCGCGAACCCCTCCGTCACGGTCACCACTAGATCAGCTTTTTGCTGAATGGCTACGATGACGGTCTCCGCGAGGCTTTTAGCACCGCCGTGCACCAGTCGGGCGTCCCGTGCAATATCGGGCCAGGCATCACGCATATCGACGATCAGCGGGACGCGTCGGAGCCTCGAGACTATGAACGCGGCTCCCATGATCGGCAAGCTGGGAACAGTGACGATCAGTACATCCGGCCGTTTGGTGCTGAGGCCGGCCAGAATGCTGGCAGCGGCTGAAAAACAATGGTCGAGCAGTCGACCCAAGCGGGTGGTTCTGTGCCACAGGAAAGGCACCCGAAGTATTCGCTCTCCGTACTTACCCATATCGGGTCGGAAGGCGCGGCCAGAAATATGTTTCGGCAATACGCGGCGTCCATGAGGTGCATGTGCAACGGGGGCGACGACATCCACGTCCCATCCGTCTGCGCGGAACATGCGGATGAACTGCGTCCATCGTCTTTCCGGGGGGCTGTGCTCCGGCGAATACGAATGCGTGAGCAAGAGTACCCGCAAAGCTGTTCCACCCCCATCATTCGGCGCATAGGTACGCCGAGACAAAATTACCTGCCAAGTCTACTCGCAAAAACGCTACGGCTTGGTCGTGATGTCAGGTGCGGGACGGCGCAGCTTCCGATAGTAGAGGACGCCAAGGCCCAGCAGGAGCAGAATGACGCCTCCGCGGACAGCCCAGTCCTGTCCGCCGGAATTGTCGGTTGCAGCGGTTTGGTCCGCTGCAATCGCAGTGTTGCTGGGGGTCGGAGATGGGCTGGGTGTGGCTGATGCGCTGGGAGAAGACGTAGATGTAGACGGAGCGGGTGTCGCCGTTGGTTCTGGTGTCGGTTCCGGTGTCGGGGTGCTCGGCTCTTCATCTGCAGACAGCTCTGTCACCAGTCCGGTCGCAGGATCCCAGCGGAAATCTGTGTACAGCATGCTTCCGGCATCAATGAGGTACCCGGTGCCAGCTTCAATTAGCCATCCAGTGCCCGGATGAATCAAAAAACCCGTGCCGCGGTCAATGACGTATCCGGTGGCGGGATCGATGGCCTGGGCCAGCGGCGCAGGTGCCGGTTGGGGCGCAGGCGCAGGTTGGGGGGCAGGCTGAGGTGCAGGCGCGGGTTCCGGCGCGGGTTCGGGCGCGGGCACGGGTTCCGGTACAGGCACCACGGGAGATGGCTCCGGTGCAGGCGTTTCAGGCGGCACAACGGGCACTTCGGGGACAGGGGTCTCCCCTGATGGAGGTGGCGTGGTCTCCACCGCAGACACGGGTGCAACGGTCGCCGACGCGACCAGAATGGCAGCCGCCGCAGCGATACCCGCGCGACGGCCCAAAGCAGCAAAACCCACGTTATTGTCCCCTATTGTTAGCGGCCAGGTATTCCCCCATGGCATCGTTGTCCAGCGCCTCCGCTATGTCCGCGATGGCTGCCTCGTCCTTGACCACAATAGACTGTCCGTCGGCGGACGTTCCCACACCGAGGTTCGGCAGAGTGAACATGGTTATGTCCGAGCTGCGGATGGTACGCAGCGAAACGGCAAGGCCGCCCACTGTTGCAGCGTTCAGGTCCTCGTCAACGCTGAGGTAGGGGGAGATCTCCGCCACGGAATCATTGATCTTGCCGGGGCTGGTCAGCGTCTCTCTGGCCAAGATGGTTCCGAGGAGGCCGCGGACAAAGGTCTGCTGGTTTCGGACCCGCTGATAGTCTCCGTCGGTAAAGGCGTAGCGCTCCCGCACAAAGCTCAGGGCGGACTCCCCCTCCAGCCGTATTTCTCCTGCCGGGAAGTACTCTCCGGTCTCACTTGCCGCAAAGGCCGCGGAGTTGTTGACCGTGACGCCGCCCAGGGCATCCGTCAGGCCCTGGAAGCCTTCAAAATCGATGATGGCCACATGGTCAATCGGCACGTCAAAGAGTGTTTGTACGGTGTCAACCACCAACGGAACCCCGCCAAAGGCCATGGCGGCATTGATCTTGTGCTCGCCGTATCCGGGTATTTCCGTCCAAGTGTCGCGCATGATGGACATGACATAGACAGCGCTTCTGTCCCCTGGCAGATGAACCAGCATCATGGTGTCGGAGCGCGCGTCAGCGCCGGCCGGATCACGGGTGTCGCTGCCAATCAGGAGGATGTTCTGAGACTCGCCCGCCGCGGGGTCCTTCAGCGGGCTGTTGGCCGGAAGCGCGTTATCGATGGTCGTGGTACCGCTGTCGAAGCTGCGTGCCAAGCTCCAGAGGTAACCGCCGGCCGCCAGGGCGGCGGTGAGCAGCAACACCAGAAGGACTATGACAGTGCTGCGGACAGGATGCCGGCGGCGGGCCGGGGGCTGCTCATAGTCCTGAAGATACTGCGTCACAAAAAACTCCCTGAAGTAAACGAGCTATGAGTTTAGCGGCCGGCAGCCGATTCTCCGATTCCAGCCGAGGGGCATTAGGCGGATAACCTTGAAGGCATGTTCCCCTCCCGCGTTGCCCTTTCGGCGGCGATTCTTGCCCTTGCCGCCGGCCTGACGGCCTGCACTCCCATTGCCGACGTGGAACCGGCTCCGGATGCGGCCAACCCGGACTGCGCCACCATTATGGTGGCCCTTCCCTCCGAGCTGGCGGACCAGCAGCAGCGCGAGACGGACAGCCAAGCCACCGCTGCCTGGGGAGAGCCGTCCAAAATCATCCTGCGCTGCGGAGTCCCCGTGCCTGGACCGACCACCGATCAGTGCGCCACCGTAAACGGCATTGACTGGATCCTGCGGGAAGACGAGTCCACCTGGACCGCAACGACGTACGGCCGCGAGCCAGCAGTTGAGGTTCTCTTCGATCCCAGCGAAGTGTCATCCTCCACCCTGCTGGTGCAGCTGGAAAACTCCATCTCGCGGATCGAGCCCACCCGCGAATGCATCAGCAGCAACGACCTTCAGCTGCCCGCGCAGTAGGTTCCCGGCGCCGGCAGCGAGGGAAAGCCGTCAGCGCAGTCCGGTTTTCCGCTCCAGCGCCAGAGAAATCAGTTCGTCAATCAATTCCGTGTACTGCAGGCCGGACTTGGCCCACATCTGCGGGTACATGCTGATCGGGGTGAAGCCGGGCATGGTGTTAATCTCGTTGATGATCAGGTTCCCGGCAGGTGTGTAGAAGAAGTCCACCCGGGACAGTCCCTCCCCGCCAACGGCTTCGAAGGCCAGGCCGGCCAAATCCCGCACCCGCGCCTCAATGTCCTCCGGCAGGTCGGCGGGGCAGCTCAGCTCGGCAGCCGCTCCGTCAACATATTTGGCTTCGAAGTCGTACCATTCGTGCCCGCCGTTCTGCACGGCAATTTCGCCCGGCGAGCTGGTGCGGGGATCCTCGGTGCCGCGGCCCTGCAGTACAGCCACTTCAATTTCACGTCCGACGATGCCGGCTTCCACCACCACTTTGGGGTCGTGCCCGCGTGCCGTCTCGATGGCGGCACGCAGGTTCGCGGGGTTGGTGACCCGGGTGATGCCCATGGAGGAACCGGCCCGGGCGGGTTTGACGAACAGCGGAAAGGCCAGCTGGGAGGCACGCTCCAGGCAGGACTCGGAGTCTTTTTCCCACTGCCGGTCGGTGATGACCTCGTAGGGGCCAACCTTCAGCCCGGCAGCCTCAAACACCACCTTCATGTAGTGCTTGTCCATACCGACGGCGGACGCAAGAACGCCGGCACCTACGTAGCGGATGTCAGCCATTTCCAGCATGCCCTGCAGGGTTCCGTCTTCGCCGAAAGGCCCGTGCAGCACGGGGAAGACGACGTCGATGCGGCCCAGGCTTCGCGGCAGCGTTCCGTCGGCGTGGGCCACCAGCTCCGAGCCGGTGCCGTCCGCGGACAGGACCACGCTCTGCTCGCCGGGAGTTACCTCCGGAAGGGATTCCGAGCGCAGCGACCAGGACGCCGGGTCAGCTGACACCAGCGACCACTGCCCGTTGCGGGCAATACCCACCGGAACGACGTCGTATTTGGTGCGGTCAATGGCCTCCAGCACACCGGCAGCCGTCACGCAGCTCACCGCGTGCTCACTGGAGCGCCCGCCAAAGAGCACGGCCACGCGGGGGCGTCTGCCGTGGGCTTCGCCGCGGGTTGTCTCGGAGATTAGGGGATTCTCGCTCACTGCGCGTGCACACTTTCGGATTTCAGTTCGCGGGACAGCAGGCGCGGTCCCAGTTCATCAACGGAGATGGCGCCCTGCAGGACGGCCACCACGTTTTCGGTAATGGGCATGTAGACCCCCAGCTGGGTGGCGCGGTCCAGGACGGCTTGGGCGGACTTGATGCCTTCGGCGGTCTGCTTCATGGACGCGTTGACCTCGTCCAGAGTGAGCCCCTGTGCCAGCAGCCGGCCGGCAGTGTGGTTGCGGGACAGCGGGGAGGAGCAAGTGGCAATGAGGTCGCCCATTCCGGCAAGCCCGGCCATGGTTTCGGCGTCCCCGCCCAGAGCCAGCGCCAGGCGGGTGGTTTCGGCAAGGCCTCGGGTCATCACCGATGCCTTGGTGTTGTCCCCCATTCCCTTGCCTTCACAGATGCCGACGGCCAGGGCAATGACGTTCTTGACGATTCCGCCGATTTCCACCCCCACCACATCGGTGTTGGTGTAGGGACGGAAATAAGGTGCGGTGCATGCCCTGGCTATCCAGGCAGCGGTCTCCAGATCTGCGCAGGCAACCACCGATGCGGTGGGCTGCCGGTTGGCGATCTCCATGGCCAGGTTCGGTCCTGAGATCACGGCGACCCGTTCCTTGGGCCAGTGCAGTTCCTCCTCGATGACCTGGCTCATCCGCGAGTCAGTGCCAACTTCTAGACCCTTCATCAGGGAGACGACGACGGCGCCTTCCGGAATCAGGTCCCGAACGCTGCGCAGCTGGGCGCGCAGGGTCTGAGCCGGCACGGCCAACACCACCAGCTCGGCGTCAGCCAGCACCTCGGCGGGATCCGCGGACGCCGTCAGGTTTGCCGGCAGGACGGTGTCCTTCAGGTACTGGGTATTGCGGTGCCGTTCGTTGATGTCAACGGCGATTTCCGGACGCCGCGCCCACACCCTGACGTCAGTGGCACGGGAGGCACCGGCGTCGGCCACAATCTTCGCGAAGGTGGTTCCCCAGCTTCCGGCTCCGAGGACCGCCACCACCTGCGGGTGTGTGTTGTTGCGCCAGTTCATTTCTTGTCCGTTCCGTCCTGCTCTAAGTCTCTGTGCTGCTCAAAATCCCTGCCGATGGCCGCCTGTCCGTGGACGGCCGGATCCCAGCGGGTGGCCGGCGGTGCTTCGTTCCGCAGTTCCGCAACCAAATCGGTCAGGGCGTCCATGATCCGATCGGTGGCGGTGTCCAGCAGCGTCTTGGTCATCGGCAGTCCCTTCAGGTCCGAGAGGTCCACGGGTTTACCCACGCGGATCCGCACCGTCTTGCGCGGAAACGGATGGATGCGCTTGCTGTAGCGCGGGAACACTGCTTCCGCTCCCCAGTGAGCCACCGGGACCACGGGGGCTCCGGTCTGCAGGGCAAGCCGGGCCGCTCCCGTGCGGCCGCGCATGGGCCAAAGATCCGGATCGCGGGTCAGTGTGCCTTCGGGGTACACAATCAGGGCCCCGCCGGCGTCGATCACTGTCCGGGCGCTTTTCAACGATGCGGAAGCGCCGCTGGTGATGCGCTCTACCGGCACCTGATTCGTTGCACTCAGTGCGGCGCCCAGCACTGGAACTTTGAAGAGCGAAGCCTTCGCCAGGTAGCGGGGCATGATCTTCTGGTTGTAGAAGAAGTGCCCCACCACCACGGGGTCGATCTCCGTCACATGGTTGGGACAGGCAATGAACCCGGTGTCCCGGGGAAGGTTTTCCAGTCCCTCCCACTGTTTGCGCATCAAGAGGTTCATAATCGGCCGCATAGTTCCCGCCAATAAGGCGAAGGCAACCCGTGACTTGACCGACTCCGACATGGCGCCGGCTACTCGGCGCCGGCCGGAACCGCCGCGGCGGCCGGTTTGCCCGATGCGGAGGTGACGTCAAAGTCGGCGCCGAGGCCTTCGAGCTTCTCCAGGAAGTGCTCGTAGCCGCGGTTGATCAGTTCGATTCCGGTGACGCGGGACGTCCCTTCGGCAGCCAGGGCCGCGATCAGGTGGCTGAAGCCGCCGCGAAGATCGGGAATATCGATGTCGGCGCCCTTGAGTTTTGCCGGACCGGAGATAACCGCCGAGTGCAGGAAGTTGCGCTGCCCGAAACGGCAGGGCACGCTGCCAAGGCATTCCCGGTGGACCTGGATGTTGGCACCCATGCGGATGAGGGCCTCGGTGAAGCCGAAGCGGTTCTCATACACGGTCTCGTGAACAATGGACACGCCCTTTGCCTGGGTCAGAGCGACCACCAGCGGCTGCTGCCAATCGGTCATGAAACCCGGATGGACGTCGGTTTCCAGGACCAGCGGGTTCAGTTCGCCGCCCGGATGGTAGAAGCGGATGCCGCCGTCGTCGACGTCAAAGGCGCCGCCGATCTTGCGGTACGTGTTCAGGAAGGCCGTGAGGTCCTGCTGGGAGGCGCCTTCCACATAGATGTCACCCTTGGTAACCAGTGCGGCGGAGGCCCAGGAAGCAGCTTCATTGCGGTCCGGCAGGGCCCGGTGGTTGTACCCGGTCAGCTCGGTAACGCCCTCAATGCGGATGACCCTGTCGGTCTGGACCGTGATGATCGCGCCCATTTTCTGCAGGACGGCGATCAGGTCCAGGATTTCAGGTTCAACCGCGGCACCGCGCAGTTCGGTGATGCCGGCGGCCTTCACCGCGGTCAGCAGCACCTGTTCGGTGGCGCCGACGCTCGGGTAGGGCAGCTCCAGTTTGGCGCCGGTAAGCCCCTTGGGCGCGGAAATGGAGATGCCGCCGGGGCGCTTCTCCACCACGGCGCCGAAGTTCCGCAGCATCTGCAGGTGGTAGTCGATCGGCCGGTCGCCGATTTTGCAGCCGCCGAGGTCAGGAATGAAGGCCTCGCCGAGGCTGTGCATCAGCGGACCGCAGAGCAGGATCGGAATGCGGGAATCGCCGGCGTGGGCGTCAATGTCCTTGGACGCCGCCGTCTTGGCGTTCTGCGGATCCATGGTCAGGTCGCCGGTCACGGGATCCTTGGTCACTTCAACGCCGTGCAGCTTCAACAGCGCGGTGACTACCTCAACGTCCTTGATTTCCGGAACGTTGCGCAGCAGGGACGGACTGTTGCCAAGCAACGCCGCAACCATGGCTTTGGGAACGAGGTTCTTCGCCCCGCGGACGGGAACTTTTCCTGTGAGAGGAACTCCACCACGGATGGTTAGAACGCTGCCCATGAACACCTAATTTCTTTTTCTGGATTGCCCCAACAGCAAAGAGAGACTGCACTCAAGCATAGGAGCAAGCGTCCACATACTGAAATATCGCCGCCCGGCCGCGGGGGCTTTTTCCCGCAGTCGAACACGTGGTGCCGGCCTGAGCAAAAGGTGCCGGTCCCCCAGCGGAAAACGCGATAGGCCCCCGTTTGGGGGCCTATCAATAATACTGAGCGTCCAATGCGGACACGAAACCGGGAGGCGGCGGCAGATGCCGCCGGAATGCAGTTTAGGTGCGGGCCGGAAGCGTTGTTGGCTTGAATGCAGGGCGGAGCGACTCGAAACGTGTGATGTCCGACTCGGTGCGCAGTGTGAGGGAAATGTCATCCAGCCCCTCCAGCAGCCGCCACCGTGTGTACTCATCGATGGAAAAGGGAGCAGTGACCGATCCGCAGACCGCTGTGCGGGCTTCCAGGTCCACCGTTACTTCAGTGCCCGGTGAGTGTTCCAGCACTTTCCAAATGAGTTCAATATCATCCTGTGCCAGCTGGGCGGCCACCAGGCCCTGCTTGCCCGCGTTGCCCCGGAAGATGTCCGCGAAGCGGGAGGACAGCACGGCGCGGAAGCCGTAGTCCTTCAGGGCCCAGACGGCGTGCTCGCGGGAGGAGCCGGTGCCGAAGTCGGGGCCGGCCACCAGGACGGACCCTGCGTTGTATGGCTCCCTGTTCAGGATGAAGTTCTCATCCTTGCGCCAGCCGGCAAAGAGCGCATCCTCGAATCCGGTCCGGGTGATCCGCTTCAGGTACACGGCGGGAATGATCTGGTCGGTGTCCACGTCGCTCTGGCGCAGCGGCACGCCAATGCCGGTGTGAGTGGTGATCTTTTCCATGGCGGACTCCTAGCGGGCTGACTGGATGGAGGCGGGAGCGGCGGTGCCCGGGGCACTGGCGCCGGGAAGCGGATCAAGGTCCGAGGGGGAACTCAGTGTTCCGCGGACGGCAGTGGCGGCGGCGACCACCGGAGACACCAGGTGGGTGCGTCCACCCTTGCCCTGCCGGCCCTCGAAATTGCGGTTGGAGGTAGACGCGCAGCGCTCCCCCGGGGCCAGCTGGTCCGGGTTCATGCCCAGGCACATGGAACAGCCGGCAAAGCGCCACTCGGCTCCGAAGTCCTTGAACACCCGGTCCAGCCCTTCTGCCTCCGCTTCCAGCCGCACGCGGGCGGAGCCGGGGACCACCATCATCCGGATGTTCGGGTCCTTTTCCCGTCCGCGGATGATGTCCGCGGCAATGCGCAGGTCCTCGATCCGACTGTTGGTGCAGGAGCCCAGGAAGACGGTGTCCACCCGGATATCCTTCAGCGGCGTACCGGGGGCCAGATCCATATAGGTCAGGGCGCGTTCCGCGGCGGCACGGGCATTTTCGTCATCAAAGTCCGCGGGGTAAGGAACGGATTCCGAGAGCGAGACCCCCTGGCCGGGGTTGGTGCCCCAGGTGACAAACGGCTCGAGCGTGTCTGCGTCCAGGAACACCTCGGCGTCGAACACGGCGTCGTCATCAGTCTGCAACGATTTCCAGTGCTCGACGGCGGCATCCCAGTCCGCGCCCTGCGGGGCGTGCGGCTTGTCCTTCAGATAGGCGAAGGTGGTGTCGTCCGGGGCCACCATGCCGGCACGGGCGCCCGCTTCGATGGACATGTTGCAGATGGTCATGCGGGCTTCCATCGACAGGGACCGGATGGCGGATCCGCGGTACTCAAGCACGTAGCCCTGTCCCCCGCCGGTGCCAATCTTGGCGATCACGGCCAGGATGATGTCCTTGGAGGTAACGCCGGGGCGCAGCGTTCCCTCTACGGTGATGGCCATGGTCTTGAAGGGCTTCAGTGACAGCGTCTGAGTGGCCATGACGTGTTCCACCTCGGAAGTGCCGATGCCCATGGCCAGGGCGCCGAACGCGCCGTGGGTGGAGGTGTGGGAGTCGCCGCAGACCACGGTCAGGCCGGGCTGGGTAAGGCCCAGCTGCGGACCCACCACGTGCACGATGCCTTGCTCGGCGTCGCCGAGGGGGTGCAGCCGGACGCCGAATTCCGCGCAGTTTGCGCGCAGGGTCTCAATCTGGGTGCGGCTAATGGGATCGGCAATGGGCTTGTCGATGTCCAGGGTGGGGGTGTTGTGGTCCTCGGTGGCGATCGTGAGGTCCGGACGGCGCAGTTTACGGCCGGCCAGGCGCAGTCCTTCGAAGGCCTGCGGGGACGTCACTTCATGGATGAGGTGAAGGTCGATGTAGAGCAGATCCGGTGCACCGTCTTCGCCCTTGACGACAACATGCTCGTCCCACACCTTCTCCGCCAGCGTTTTGCCTGCTGCGTGCTTACCCATGCCAGATACTCCTTGTGAAGTGTCCTCCGCGGACCCTAAAAAATGCAGCCGCGCAAAGCCGATGGTTTAAGAGAACCAGCCGCTGCGGCCGGGGCGCCAGTTTTTCAATTTGCATCTCAAATATTGAGACGGCAGTATCAACTTATGGACATAACTGAAAGCGCGGCCAGCGGCGTCGGCGTGATTGATAAAGCGGCTCTGGTGCTGGATGCGCTGGAAGCAGGACCCACCACGTTGGCCCAGCTGGTTGCCGCCACCGGACTGGCACGCCCCACGGTGCACCGCCTCGCCGTCGCGCTGGCACATCACCGACTGGTGGGCCGGGACATCCAGGGGCGCTTTGTCCTGGGCGGCAGGCTCGTGGAACTGGCCTCCGCCGCCGGGGAGGACCGTCTGATCGCCGCCGCAGGTCCGGTCCTGCTGGCCCTGCGAGACGCCACCGGCGAGAGCTCGCAGGTATTCCGCCGGCAAGGTGAATGGCGGGTCTGCGTGGCGTCGGCGGAACGGCCGATCGGCCTTCGGGACACCATTCCCGTGGGCACGCAGCTGTCCATGAAGGCCGGATCCGCCGCCCAGTGCCTGCTGGCTTGGGAAGACCACGACCGGCTGCTGGAGGGCCTGCACAACGCCCGGTTCACGCCCACCGTACTGGCCGGGGTGCGACGCCGCGGCTGGGCGCAAAGTCTGGGTGAACGCGAGCCCGGCGTGGCGTCGGTGTCCGCCCCCGTGCGCGGCCCGTCCGGTCGCGTTATTGCGGCGGTGTCCATTTCCGGCCCGATTGAACGCCTGACCCGCCAGCCGGGACGGATCCATGCAGAAGTGGTGGCCAAGGCGGCCGCACAGCTCACCGAAGCGCTGCGGAAGACCGCCGACTAGCCCTAGTCTGGGACTCTTCCAACGCCGAGGAGTTTCCATGAAACGGCTGCGCCTGCTGTGGAACATTGTCCGGATTATCAGCGCTGACTATGTCTTTTACGGGTTCCTGACGGTCCTCTCTGCGGCGGCCCTGCTGTTGCCGCGCTTCGAATCCGGCATACCAACCTTCGGCGACGCCCTCTGGTACCTCTTTGTCGCTTTCACCACCATCGGGTTCGGCGACTTCGCGGCAGTGTCGACGGCGGGCAGGCTGATCACCGCTGCGGTGTCCCTGTACGGGATCGTGGTGGTGGCGCTGCTGACCGGCATCGTCGTGGGTTTCTACAACGAACTCCTGAAGGTGCGGGCCAACACATCTCTTAATGAGTTCATTGCGGAACTCGAACATCTGCCGGACCTTTCCCGGGAGGAGCTGCTCGCTTTGGCCGAACGTGTCCGGAACCGGCACATCCTGCGGTAGCGCCCTGTAACCCTGGTTCCAAGGCCAGCGGCCCATCAGAAGACGATAGAGTATTTTCTAAGCAAAATATTCGAAGTGCGTTTCAGTTACAACGAAGGAAGTGGACCCATGCAGGGCCGGCATCGGGATATCAGCAAGAGAGCTGAGAAGAAATATGAATATGCGAGCAAAGAAGAGTTTCTCGCCTCTAGCGTCCTGGACGGCCTCCACACCATAGATATTGGCGGACTTCCTCTCGATATCCTCTATCGGCATCGTTCCGCGGCTACAACCCTAGTAACTTTCCATGCCGCAGCAACTTCTCAAGCAAGCATTCCGATTTTCAGCGGAACTCGCATGACCGAAGAAATAAACGCTAACGTTGTTTTCGTTTCGGACCCCAGCCTCGTTATCGATGAGAAAATAAAGCTTGGATGGTTCGCTGGAAATAGGCACCAACCGCTCCAGTCGGTACTGCCCGAAGTCATCCGCCATATCGTCAGGGACACGGGAGCACAGCACCTCATATTCTTCGGTGCCTCAGGGGGCGGGTTCGCGTCGCTCTATTACTCCTCGCTGTTCCCGGGCTCTCTTGCCATCGGGGTGAACCCCAGAACAATCGTTGACAGGTCATTTCCAACTGCGATTTCCCGCTATGCGCAACTCTGCTGGGGTCTCTCGGAACAGCAGGACATCTCAAACCTGCTCTCAAAGACAATCCATTCTGATCTCCGGATCCATACGCCCCTGCCACCAGTGAACACTGTCGCGTACGTTCAGAATTCTCAGGATGAGCGCTATATCAATAGTTCCCTTCTCCCGTATCTGGATGCATTCGAGGACACTTCCCACATTCACCTTCTCATGAAGGACTGGGGCAAAGGCCACGTACCTGCGGACCGGAAGTTCCTAATTGAGCTCCTAACGCTCTCTACGGCACGGGCACCTAGGTGGATTGATGCACTCGAAGAACTAAATTTCCTCCCTTCACCCGACGCTGCTCAGGTTGCAGCCATTCGAACAGAACTCAAGACCCGGCGCTCCCAGCGTGAAGTGGTTGTTAAACGCCGCTGGTCGCAATTGAAAACTGATCCGGCCTCCGCACCTGTTCGCCTCTTGCCTTTAGACTCTATCCGCTCTCTAATCGGTAACAATCCAATTATCCAGTCAAAATCCGAGCAGGGGCTCCAAGTGCGGTGGGACCCCTCGGAATCCCGCCGACTTTATCTGACGACCTTCGGTGGTGGCTTCAGCTCTCCGCCTACTGGGGCAGGATCCGACGTCATGAATTGCTCCGGTGAGGATCTGATTCAAGTCCAATTCGCGACAGAAGGGACAGAAGGGACAGGCGTAAAATCTACACCTATAACGCTATTCGTTATTCAATACGCCGGGACGGAACGCCGGCGTACTGACACATGGAGGTTCGAGGTGGACGCTTCGCAAAGTGTGCATTCTGCCTTCGTGCCGATACTTGCTGGTGCTGATTCATTTCGATTAGCTTTCCTCGTGCATTCGAAAACTGACGGAGCCTTCTCTCTCCGCAACCTGCAGACTAGGCATTACCGTTGAGTTACGGCCAAGCACCGGGGCGCACCGTTCGGCTCTCATTCCTACTCCAGTGATCACATAGCGGGCATGGCACTCGCACAGCCCATGGACCTAAAGCAGTCAAACTCCAAGTACGGCTCTGTGAAATTGCAACTGATCTCTGTGGTTACTGGTTACTCCTGGAAAGGAAAACCACGAAACCACAGACTTTGACGTCCGCCTGTGTGTAACGCTATACGGTGGTTGTGAACGCGGTGGCAAGGCTACATAGACAGGGTTCTCCGGTTCGATCGGGGGCGACCACGCTTGACCCACCCAGGCGTGACCCACACCCAAGCAGGACGACTCGCCTGGGTGGAACTCGTACTCCAGACCCGATGGCAGCCGCGCTGGGCAGCAGAGTGAGTCAGCTGTCCACCGGGAACAACGAAGATCGGACGGAACGACGGATCGTAGCCCTGCGTTTCCCGACTCTCACCTGGACCATGAAACCGCGCTGCCGGTTCGCCGGCCCAAACCCGTCCGCTATGAACGCGAGCATCCCGGGGACCTGATGCACATGGACATCGAGAAATTCGGCCGGATCCCGGGCTGGCGGCGGACACCGGATGATCGGCCGAGCTGCCGGGACCCGGAAGAAAGAACCGGACCGAAGCTAATCGAAAGCCCGGCTACGCCTACCTGCATCACTCCGTGGATGACCACTCCCCCGCTGGCCTACTCCGAGATCCTCAGCGACGAGAAGAAAGACACCTCCGCTGGGTTTCTCGCAGCGTGCCCGGCTTTAGTTCGAAGGCGGCAGCATCCCGTGCCGCGTCGACAGCGGTTCCTGCTAGCGCTCCCACACCTTCGCACAGGCTTTTCTAACGCGTTCACAAATTCCGTGAGAGTCAGAGCTGGCCCGCGAAGTGATCCCAGCCCGTCGCCGGAGGGACGGCGCCGCCGAAAGTCACCGCTTCACCGGCAACAACTTCTCCGAGGCGGACAAAACCCTGCGGCAACACAGCCTCCGGCGGGAACGCCGCCAGCAATCCGTGGTCCTCTCCTCCACCCAGCACCCAGGTGAGCGGGTCAGCTCCCAAACGGGCGGCCGCCGGTGCCAGGGGCGACGCTTTGGCACGGAGGTAACCGGCGTCGAGGTCGATGCCGACACCGGAGGCACGGGCGATCCGCCCGGCGTCGCGCACCAGCCCGTCGGAGACATCCAGCATTGCGGTGGCACCGGCATCCGCTGCCGCCGGACCGGAGTGGGCTGGTGGCAGCTGCGGCCGGCACTGGGCCATGGCCAGAGCGGCCAGTTCCCGGTCATCGTCTTTCTCGGGATCCGTCATGTCGAATCCGCTTTCCAGCACGGCGAGGCCTCCGGCCGCGAGCCCCAGCGCTCCGATATGAGCCAGTACATCGCCAGGGCGTGCTCCTGAGCGAAGCACCGGCGCCCTACCCTCAAGATCCCCGGTCACGGCCGCAGTGACGACAATCTGGTTGCCACGTCCCAGGTCCCCGCCCACCACGGAGCACCGTTCGGAGGCGAGGGATGCGATGGCGGCTGCGAGTCCGTCGGCTAGGTCCTCTACCCACTGCACTTCCGTGCTGCCGGGCAGCGTAAGACTGACCACAAGGGACGTCGGGACGGCACCCATGGCCCGGACATCGGAAACGTTCTGCGCAATGCACTTCCAGCCGACGTCGAACCCGGTGGTGCGGTACCCCGAGGGCCAGACGAGGCGGAAGTCGGCGTCCTGGACGAGGGTGTCGATGGAAATTACGGTGCGGGAATCAGGCGCGGCAATAACTGCGGCGTCATCTCCCGGACCCAGCAACGCGGTATCCGGTCCCAACCGCGGAAAGATCAGCGCGAGGAGGGATTTTTCGTCCAGGTCCGCCACTGTGGGCGCATTCGTAGGCACGGGACATTCCTTTGAATTAACGTCGCGGAACACATCCGGTTCCACGCTGGAAAGCTACTACGGTCCGGTTGATGATTCTTCGTGGAGGTTTTCCATGGTGCCACACCCGGGCAATAAAAAAGCCAGCCCCGGAGAACTCCGGAGCTGGCTTAATGGTGACCCCAGCGGGATTCGAACCCGCGTTACCGCCGTGAGAGGGCAGCGTACTAGGCCGCTATACGATGGGGCCATGTACAAGCAGTCTGCCCCTGAAGGCGTCTTGCTTCCTTTTGCTCAATCTCAAATTAAGCTCAATAAGTTTTTCACACTTACTGCTGATCTTCAAATTGATAATTCCTTATCAATTGAGAACCGCTGGGATACCAGGACTCGAACCTAGAATGTCGGTACCAGAAACCGATGTGTTGCCAATTACACCATATCCCACTGTGCTGTTTTGGAGAACTTTTTCCCCGCTGCAATCCCTCAGCACGAGATATAACTATACACGGGTTCCGGAGGAAGTACAAAACGGGTGCGCCCGGCCGCGGAGACAGGCACACCCGTTCAGCAGCTCTTAGACCGCCGCCGCGCTGAGATCAGAAGTCTTCTGCCCGAGCGCCTGGAAGACCCAGCCCGCGTTCTCCCAATCGGTGCGGTCCAGCACATTTCGACCGTCGATGATCCTGCGGGTTTGCACATGGCCCTCAATGTCACCGGGCTTCATGTCCCGGAACTCCCGCCACTCAGTCAGCAGAAGCACGACATCTGCGCCGGCGACAGCTCCCTCCAAGCTCTCCACGAACGTCAGCCGCGGAAACCGCTTCGCGCTGTTCGCGTTTGCCTTGGGGTCATAGACACGGACATCCGCCCCGCTTCCATAGAGCCGGCCGGCTATGTCCAGCGCGGGAGAGTCCCGGACATCGTCGCTGTCCGGTTTGAAGCTGGTTCCCAGGACCGCGATCCTCTTCCCTTCCAGCTCACCCAGCATTTGCTCAGCCAGAAAAACTACCCGGTCACGGCGTCGCAGGTTAATCTCGTCAACCTCATTGAGGAACCGCATGGATTTCTCCAGACCCAGCTCCCCAGTCCGCGCCTGCAGAGCCCGAATGTCCTTGGGAAGGCAGCCTCCGCCGAAGCCCGCCCCGGCGTTCAGGAAGCGTCGACCAATTCTGGCGTCATAGCCGATGGCGTCAGCCAAGGTCCGAATATCGCCACCTACGGTTTCCGTGACTTCAGAGAAGGCGTTAATGAAGGAGATCTTTGTTGCCAGAAAGGCATTAGCGGCGACCTTGACCAGCTCCGCGGTTTCAAAGTCAGTGGAGATGTACGGAGTTTCCCTGGAAAGGGCATCTGCGTAAACCTGCCTTAGCTTTTGGTCTGCAACGACCGAATCCGTACCCACCACGAGGCGGTCAGGTCGAAGCGTGTCTTCCACCGCAAAGCCTTCGCGCAGGAATTCAGGATTCCAGGCGAAATCAATGTTGATCCCAGGTCGTTTGTGTTGCTGTGTGAGTTCTTTAAGTCTGCGAGCCGATCCCACTGGAACGGTCGATTTTCCCACGATGAGCGCATCACGGGTCGATGCAGCGGCGATTCCCGATACGGCGGCGTCTACAAAGGTCATGTCTGCAGAAGTCTCACCGGCCTTTTGCGGTGTTCCGACGGCGATGAAATGGACGTCCCCAAAGGCGCCGGCTTCCTCAATCGATGTAGTGAAGCGAAGCTGCCCCGTAGCTGTGTGTTTGAGCAGGAGTTCAGGGAGTCCCGGTTCATAAAAGGGCAACTCCCCGCGGCTCAAGGCTTCGATTTTGGTGGGATCAACGTCCACACCAAGGACCTCGAAGCCCAACTCGGCCATCGCCGCTGCATGTGTCGCACCCAAATATCCGGTGCCGATAACTGTAATACGCATTTCTTGTTCCATGTTCATCGCTTCTGATTCTCGTCTGATAAGTAACTCCGTGAAAACGGCTTAAATCCTTGTGCAAGAAACTACGGAACACACCGTATCCCAAGCCGACACGCACCCAGTAAGTGCACGAGAGTGACCCAATCTTCACTCGCTGTGTCGTAGTTTCCTCGGATCTGGATGGTGTCAGCCTCTAGGTCGTCGGCGTAAAGTACGGCAGCAGCGAGATACGGAAATATCTCCTGCAAAGCACCTAAGTCCGTCCTACAATGTACCCAAGCATTTGACGCAACCCGCAAGGAGTCGATTGACCGTAGGGACCCGGAGCTCTTATCTGACCTATCGACGTGCAGAAATGCGGTTTTAGAAGGAGCTGACGTTATATGCTCGGCTGTCTCTATGCCGGTCCACGAGACGTGTAAAGTACGCGTTCCATGGGGAAGACCCGTTGCATAATACTCAACGGGCCCAAACGCGGTTTCTATCCCTGATGCCCGACGGAAAGCGGACTCTAATGCGGGCGAGAACTTCTGCGGCAGCTGGGTAAAACCACCCATGTACCCGCCATAGATCAGGAATGCAGCCAGGGCAACCCTGTCACCATGCCGGCTCTTGGGCGTAGCATCAAGCCAATAGCTCGAAAAACGCGGAACACCGTCATAGTCCTCAGCTGTAGCACTAAAACCAATGTGTCCTATACGTTCGCTTTTCCATTCCACGATCATTGCTGACCAGCCATCCTGACGGGTTCCGTTGATCCAGTATCTGGCAACGCTTCGGAAACAGTTGAATTAATAATGATCTCCTGTACAGAGAAACCCTTTGACTCTGAGAGCGAAAGCAGCTGTGGAAGATCTACCCCCGCAAGGAACGTGACCTTCCTTTTACTTCCCGAGACATTGAAAACACGAAGTTCACGGGCTGTTCCCACTTCACCCATGTCAAGGTGTCCGCGAAGGGCGGCAACGGATGAACCCACTCCGCCCGCATAATCCACTGCGAAGGCCTCAAGGCTGCTATGCACGGCACTTCGGAACATAGCTTCGGGACCAAGTCCCTGACTGCGGCCACTATCGTGGCTGGAACGCAGGCTAGCTTTCACTTCATAGCCGATACCGGCCCGTGACAGTTTAGCCAAGTCCTCGCTGAGTGCATCGCCGAGGCTCCCTGTGGAGGAGATGAGAGCACCCTCCCCGTCAAATTCCTGAACCACGCTGCTCTGGGGTCCGATATGTGCTCCCTCAAAGGAGACATCAGCAGCAGTCTGGTTGGAGAAAAGCACGGTCCTGTGGACGAGATGGTCCGGTAAGTAAGGGATGAGCTCGTTAAGTTGTTTAGCCAGCCTCACAGGGACATAGTCATCGACGCCCCTTTCCGCCTCCAGTTTTTTCCCTGCCCACTCAGAGGTCTGGTGCGCGAACATCTGCCGAGTCTGACGGGCCGACGTCTGTTGCGCTTCCTCTTCCTCGACGGTTATTTGTCCATCATGAATTCTGCGCAGCATCATAATTTCACCCGTGTGGTGAAGAACTGCACCGGAACGCACCAATCTCAGGGCCATGTTGTTGTCAACGCCGCTTGTCAGCGTCTCATCGTAGCGAAGGGTGCGCAGCAGGTCTGTCTCGACCATCCATGTTCCGTGCCCTGGGGCTCCCCCGGTACTGAACACCGTTCCGTCGTTCAGCTTCTTTGACGCATAGAGCTTCATCTCTCCGGAAGAGTTATCGAAATTTACAAACGATCCGAATGTTCCGTGAGACCCGAATGAGAGATGTTCGAAGTGCTTTTCCAAGCGCCAAGGAGTCATGAGATCGTCGTCGTCCTGGACCACTGTGTAGGCACCCCTTGACGCATCTGCTGCCGCATTCCTAGCAACCGATATTCCGGAATTTGGTTGATAGATGTATCGAATCCGTTCGTCGTCAAAACTTTCCACGACTTTGCGTGTATCGTCTGTCGATCCGTCGTCCACAACAACAATTTCAAAGTCCTGCATAGTTTGCGCGAGCACGGAAATGATGCTTTCCCGCAGGTATTGAGAACGGTTGTAGGTTGAGATCGCAACAGTAACCAAGGGTGCGGCATCGCTTGGGCGATGGACCCATTTTGGCGTATTGCGCACAAAAGTTCTGTCATTATAAACGATGTCTTTATTAAACTGAATAGCTGCAGCAGCGGACGCGGAGTGCTCATGAACTTTCCGGGTCGGCGGATGCCACATGTGATACATGCGGATATCTGGGTCGTCTATCCAAAGAAGACGCTGCCCTGACCGGCGAGCACGTGTGGCAAAATCGATATCCTCGCCACCGTAGGTGTGCATCCGCTCGTCAAGACCTCGTATCCGCATGAATACGGTCCTTGGGACGGCCATCATCCCGCCCATTCCCCAGCGTGGCCGCAGCCGGGCCTCTTTTTCAAAGACCTCCCACATCATGCCCTTTTGGGCGATCGATTCGTCGGACCACTCTTCCGGCAGGTCACGGCATTGAAGCAGGATACACAGGGTAGGGTCGCGTAGTATTTTGGAGGCGATAAGTTCCATGGACCGGGGACTGAACACCATGTCAGCATCGGTCGATATGAGTACTCTTCCGGAGGACACGGCGAATCCAGCATTGAGCGCACGCGACCTGGACCACGTTCCGTCGGTGGAGGTGCGGACATACTTTACTCCAAGCTCCTCCATCCGCGCCTTCGTGCTTTCCCATATTAGGGACCCGTAGTCCGAAACAATCACCTCGCCCCGGAGTTTACCAAACGAGTTTTGGATAGATGTCACGGCGAGAGACAGCCGATTTAAACCCCAGTCCTTGAATCCAATAACCACCGAGACATCAACGTCATTCTCCATGGATTTGTCCCCCCTTGGCAATCAGAATACATGTTCTCGGAGTCAGACCATCTGTCAACGCTTGTAGGCGGTGGGCAGAAATTACGTTAGCGGCAGATGTTGACGCAATAGGCTGTTTCGTCTTCCAGTTAATCACACGTATCGACAAACTGGCGGCCGGAGATGGAAACTTCAAGTCAGCAAAGTTTACAACCTTATTCGCCTCGGTGGGCGGAATATACCGGAACATTGCCTGAAGTGCCGTGGAGTAGTGCAGACCTTCTGTTTCCGTGGCAATGCCTTGACCATCGGCGTCTTTAACGTCAATGATTGCAACAAGTTCCCGATCGGCAGCACTCCATGGCAATTGGATTGCTAACCTCGCAGCATCAATTACTTCCGGATATTCGAAAGCGTAGTTCTGGTCATGAATGCCAATCGATCCCATAGATCGGTCCATAGAGAAATTCCTGATTTTCTAATCCGGTCCGCTAAAAGCGTTGCCGCGGAGGTTTGTCCTTTGGGTGCCTGATATTATTCGGCTACTAACGGAGGGCTGTTTTGCGCCCTACTATACTGCACTTCGAACCGAATTTCATAATAAGCATTTGACAGTGCGGACATCTGATCATTTACCGCGTTTGCCCTTGCCGTCATGACCGCAGAGAAGCTCGGGTCGGCGGCAGCCGGTGTTTACGCTTTTTGCTTTTTGTTCGCCCGAAGGTCCACGAGGGTCTCATCGATGTCGAAGAGCACCCCGCGGACCTGCGGGCGTTGGGTCATGTTGCTAGCCTGCGTTGCGGAAGGCATTCAGGCGCGCGAGCGAGGAGTCCTTGCCCAGGATGACCATGGATTCGAACAGCGGCGGCGAGATGCGCCGGCCGGAAACGGCTGTGCGGACCGGACCGAAGGCCAGCCGCGGCTTGATGCCCATCCCGTCCACCAGGGCCGTGCGCAGCGCTGCCTGAATGTTCTCCGCTGTCCAGTCGGACACCGGCTCGAGGGCGGCCAGAGCAGCGTCCAGGACCTCGGTGAGGTTGGCGGGCAGGCCCTTCCGGGCGTCGTCGGCCACGTCGATGGCGTCGTCGGCCTTGAAGAGGAAGCCGAGCATGTCCGGAGCCTCCCCCAGCAAGGTGATCCGCTCCTGGACCAGAGGTGCTGCCTCAGTGAGGATCTCTTCTTCACGGTCGGTCAGGGTCTCCCCCACCAGCCGTGCTTCCTGCAGGTAAGGGATCAGGCGGTTGCGGAAGTCCTCGGGATCCAGCATCCGCACATGGGTTCCGTTGATGGCTTCAGCCTTCTTGATGTCAAAGCGTGCCGGGTTGGCCAGAACATCGTGGATGTCGAAGTTTTCCACCAGCTGGTCCACGGTGAAGATGTCCTCGTCCGCAGACAGGGACCAGCCCAGCAGCGAGAGGTAGTTGAGCAGGCCCTCGGGGATGAAGCCGCGTTCGCGGTGCAGGAAGAGGCTGGACTCCGGATCGCGCTTGGACAGCTTCTTGTTGCCGCCGCCCATGACGTAGGGCAGGTGCCCGAAGAGCGGCATGTACTGGGCGACTCCGACGTCGATCAGGGCGCGGTAGAGCGCAATCTGACGCGGGGTGGAGGACAGCAGGTCCTCGCCGCGCAGCACATGGGTGATGCCCATCAGCGCGTCGTCCACGGGGTTGACCAACGTGTAGAGCGGCGCACCGTTGGCGCGGACCACCACAAAGTCCGGAACGGTGCCGGCCTTGAAGGTGATTTCGCCGCGGACCAGGTCGTTGAACGTGATGTCCTCATCCGGCATGCGCACGCGCAGGACGGGCTGCCGGCCCTCGGTCTTAAACGCCTCAATCTGCTCGGGGGTCAGATCTCGGTCGTAGTTGTCATAGCCGAGCTTGATGTCGCGGCCGGCGGCACGGTGGCGGGCCTCGATCTCCTCCGGCGTGGAGTAGGACTCGTAGAGGTGCCCGGCGTCCTTAAGCTTGGCGATGACGTCCTGGTAGATCTCGCCGCGCTGGGACTGGCGGTACGGCTCGTGCGGGCCGCCGACGTTGACGCCTTCATCCCAGGTGATGCCCAGCCAGTCCAGTGCGTCCAAGAGCTGCAGGAAGCTCTCTTCGCTGTCGCGGGCGGTGTCGGTGTCCTCGATACGGAACACCATTTTTCCGCCGGTGTGCTTGGCGTAGGCCCAGTTGAACAGGGCGGTCCGGATGAGGCCCACGTGCGGGGTTCCGGTGGGTGAGGGACAGAACCGCACGCGCACTGGCGTGTTGTCATCGACGGTGGGCAGGTCGGCAAGTGAAGGCAGGTTAGTCATGATGCTTCCAGTTTAGTCTCTTGCCGCGTCCGCCCGGACGGTTACAGGCTGTAAGCCAGCAGCCAGAGGAAGACTCCGCCGCCGGCCAGCACACCCACCGCTCCAGCTGCTCCCGTTTTTCCTGTAGCCCGGCCGCCGCTGAGCAGGGCGGAAACACACAGGATGGCTGCGGTTGCGGCCAGTAACACACCCACAGCGCCCTGAAACAGCAAGTAGAGAAGGACAGGAAGCACGACGGCGGAGGCTGCGTAGGTAACATCCGCCCATTCCAACCGGGCCGCCTTGGTGACGGTAATAGTCAGGGCATACGCCGCGATCATCCCGAAGACGACGGCGGCCAGGGCCAGAGGACCGCCGGTCCAGCGGATGAGGCGGAGCACCATGAAAGCGGCTCCAAAGGCGCCGAGGATGATCGGTGAGGCGCCGAGGCGGTTGATGCCGCGGCGCAGATCTCCGCGCTTGTCCAGGACCGTCACCAGCACCCAGGGGAACAATGCGATCAGCACAACTGCCCCAATACCCCAGATCAGGGCGGTGGCGCCGTCGTCGTTCAGGAAGGGCGCGGTGAACAGCGCAGCCGCCCACACGGCCCCGGGCGGCGAAAAGCGCCGGACCAGGGCGAGATTGCGCACTGGTCCGGCGCTGCGGTTGCTCATGCTCAGCTGCGGGCTGTGTTCGAGAGCCGGCCGATGCCTTCGATGGAAACCTCGTAGCGTTCTCCGTCGGAAATGAGGCCCACGCCTGCGGGGGTTCCGGTGAGGATGACGTCGCCGGGCAGAAGGGTAAAGGCCTGGGAAACGTAGGAAACGAGTTCCTTGACGCCCCAGATCATGGCGCTGGTGTTGCCGTCCTGGACCAGCTCGCCGTTCAGGTAGCCGCGGACGGCAACATCGTCAGTGTCCAGGTCCGTTTCGATCCAGGGACCGAGCGGGCAGGAGGTGTCAAAGCCCTTGGCGCGTGCCCACTGGCCGTCGGTGCGCTGGGCATCGCGTGCAGTGAGGTCATTGGCACAGGTGTAGCCGAAGACAACCTCGTCCACCCGATCCAGCGGCACGTCCTTGCAGATCCGGCCGATGACGACGGCGAGCTCTGCCTCGTAGGAAACCTCGTCCGAGAAGGCAGGCAGCACAATGGGATCGTTGGGGCCGATGACCGAGGTGTTGGGCTTGAGGAACATCAGCGGCGCCGGCGGAACTTCCCCGCCCATTTCGGCTGCATGGTCGGCGTAGTTTTTGCCGATCCCCACCACCTTGCTGCGCGGGATGATCGGTGCCAGGAGGCGGACGTCTTCAAGCTTGTGGCGCTCCCCCGTCAGCTGGACGCCGGAGAAGAAAGGATCGCCCTTGATGACGGCAATCTCTTCCTGGCCCTCGTCTCCGTCCACGACGCCGAACGCTGGGTCACTGTCTTGTACAAATCGAGCAATACGCATGCCCTCAAGCCTACGGCACGTTCCGCGGAGGGACAGCGTCGTATCAATGAACTCTGGCATTGCTCCTCAACAGAACAATCACTACCTAACGAGACTCGGTGTCTTCGGAAGGCCGTTCGCATCAAGATAGCTGTTGAAATTGTCAAACAGACCATTAATATGGTCAAAAAAATCATCGTAGTTAATGCTCTTGATGATTTGTTCGGGCTCCATCTCCAAGCATTCCTCCTGCGTCAACGATGGAAGATGCATAAAATCAACAAGTTCCCGCGTTCGCGCATCGTGTGTAATCCAGAGCGCTGGCTTGCCACTCAGGATGGAAGCCATGTTCACATGAAATCTAGTCCCATATGTATGAGAGACCGACTCAGAGTTGAAGTCATACCAACTATTCACATTGCGGAACAGTTTATAATTCCGGGCAAAGAAATCTGAAAGAACGCCGGATTTATGCATCTCATGGGAACGAAGGAAGTAAGGCGCCTCCGTGCCCTCGACACCCTTACTGACATCAACAAAATACTTGTGATTGAACTTGTTAACTGGTTCCATAAGATAAAATCCCGCAGAGACAGCTTGGTGCAACAGGAACTTTTCCTCTGCGAGATGGTATTTCGTCCCGCTGAACGCCGGCCTGCCAGACGGCTCTCGAAGGTTCTGTGCAACTTTCGCAAGTTGCGCTGGTCTGGAAAACAGCGATGGGCACCCTGTGATAAACGCATTGCGAACACCACATAATTCCTCCAGCACAGTTTTGGTCATACTGCCTCTGACTCCAAGTGCCTCAGCTCTAGTGCTCAGATGCTGCATAAGGCTGACGGCCTCCTCAGGGAGCGTTGCCCCGGAGAGGTCATCGGTCTGGGACTGTACTCCCAACCCGAAAACAACTACGGGCTTCTCGATGGCCTCGAGTAAGTGTTGGAGCCTGGAAAAACGCGACCCATTCTCATCTCCAAGCCTCAAAGTATTGGCCATGGTGAGCACAAGGTGACTACAGTGCGAGTTTACGAAATCAACAAAGTCACGACTACCGGATGCCTTGATCGCCGCTCTATCCGTAGAGTGAACGGCCAAATCAGGGAACATTTCGAATGGAGCATTCCCATGGATCATATTCCCAGCATTCTCCGGACTGCCCACCGGAAATGAGGATGGAAGTTCCCTCACGCAGCCCATTACTCCAACTGTCATCGCCAGAACCTCCATAAATTGTGCACTGATAAAAATAAGCGCATGTAGCCCTTCAAACACCGAAGGTGGCATTATCAGACACATCCGCACTCAAAACAACTGTCTCACACCCAGCCACCAGATACACAGATCAGGCTGCGAATACAAGACGAACGCAAGCCAGCTATCACGGGGCCCTTGACCTGCAGAATGGTTGCCGGGTTAAACAAGTTGGGCCCCGCAACCATGCGGGGCCCAACTCTCTTCACCAACAATTTGTCCGGCGGTGACCTACTCTCCCACATCCTCCCGGATGCAGTACCATCGGCGCTGTGGGTCTTAGCTTCCGGGTTCGGAATGGGACCGGGCGTTTCCCCCACGCTATGACCGCCGTAACCCTACCACCCGCACCACCAGCCAAAACTCCTGGTGGAGGGGAAAACATGGGTCACAACCAAACACACCTTTTACGGGGTGCCTGTCATGAAAAAGATGTTCACGCGTAAGAATGAACACTTCCTTTATTCTACGGCACCAAACCACCCATAACAGATGATTCAGTACCAGTTCCCTCGGTGACAAACCTCACGGGTTTGTTATCCGGGAACCACATAGTGGACGCAAGCAGCATGATCAACACGATCCTTCTTTGGCGGGAACGTTTGAAGTCGTTTCCTGCCCAGATCATGGTGTGGTGTAAGTTATCGGCCTATTAGTACCGGTCAGCTTCACGGGTCTTTAGTCCCCGCTTCCACATCCGGCCTATCAACCCAGTGGTCTGGCTGGGGGCCTCTCACACACAAGGTGTATGGAAATCTCATCTCGAAGCGGGCTTCCCGCTTAGATGCTTTCAGCGGTTATCCCATCCGAACGTAGCTAATCAGCGGTGCACTTGGCAGTACAACTGACACACCAGAGGTTCGTCCGTCCCGGTCCTCTCGTACTAAGGACAGCCCTTCTCAAATTTCCTGCGCGCGCAGCGGATAGGGACCGAACTGTCTCACGACGTTCTAAACCCAGCTCGCGTACCGCTTTAATGGGCGAACAGCCCAACCCTTGGGACCTACTCCAGCCCCAGGATGCGACGAGCCGACATCGAGGTGCCAAACCATGCCGTCGATATGGACTCTTGGGCAAGATCAGCCTGTTATCCCCGAGGTACCTTTTATCCGTTGAGCGACGGCCATTCCACAATGTACCGCCGGATCACTAGTCCCGACTTTCGTCCCTGCTCGAGATGTCTCTCTCACAGTCAAGCTCCCTTGTGCACTTACACTCGCCACCTGATTGCCAACCAGGCTGAGGGAACCTTTGGGCGCCTCCGTTACTCTTTAGGAGGCAACCGCCCCAGTTAAACTACCCATCAGGCACTGTCCCTGACCCGGATTACGGGCCGAAGTTAGATATCCAGTATGACCAGAGTGGTATTTCAACGATGACTCCACCCGAACTGGCGTCCGGGTCTCACAGTCTCCCACCTATCCTACACAAGCCACACCGAACACCAATACCAAACTATAGTAAAGGTCTCGGGGTCTTTCCGTCCTGCTGCGCGTAACGAGCATCTTTACTCGTACTGCAATTTCGCCGAGTTTATGGTTGAGACAGCGGGGAAGTCGTTACTCCATTCGTGCAGGTCGGAACTTACCCGACAAGGAATTTCGCTACCTTAGGATGGTTATAGTTACCACCGCCGTTTACTGGGGCTTAAATTCCCAGCTTCGCCCGTAAGGGCTAACCGGTCCTCTTAACCTTCCAGCACCGGGCAGGAGTCAGTCCGTATACATCGTCTTGCGACTTCGCACGGACCTGTGTTTTTAGTAAACAGTCGCTTCCCCCTGGTCTCTGCGGCCCCGATCCCCTCCGGACAGCAAGTGTCCATCAAGGTTGGGGCCCCCCTTCTCCCGAAGTTACGGGGGCATTTTGCCGAGTTCCTTAACCATAATTCTCTCGATCGCCTTAGTATTCTCTACCTGATCACCTGTGTCGGTTTGGGGTACGGGCGGCTAAAACCTCGCGCCGATGCTTTTCTAGGCAGCATAGGATCACCGGATTCCCCCCTAAAGGGGTCCCATCGGATCTCAGGATCGTCATCAAAGACACAGCAACGGATTTACCTATCGCTGACCCTACATCCTTAGACCAGGACAACCATCGCCCGGCCCGGCTACCTTCCTGCGTCACACCTGTTAATACGCTTACCTCCCGGGATCAGGTCCCGCGCTCCACCAAAAACCGGGTCGCCACAAGGGCGGCCGGTCAGGTATTGGGCGGTTAGTATCCCCCGCTTGGTATTGGCGGTTTTTCGCCGGTACGGGAATATCAACCCGTTGTCCATCGACTACGCCTGTCGGCCTCGCCTTAGGTCCCGACTTACCCAGGGCAGATTAGCTTGACCCTGGAACCCTTGATCATTCGGCGGACGGGTTTCTCACCCGTCTTTCGCTACTCATGCCTGCATTCTCACTCGTGTAGGCTCCACCGCTGGTTTACACCGCGACTTCACTGCCCACACGACGCTCCCCTACCCATCCAAACGCTTGAACGAAAATGGATAAACCATCCGCTTGGCTAATATTTGAATGCCACAACTTCGGCGGTGTACTTGAGCCCCGCTACATTGTCGGCGCGGAATCACTTGACCAGTGAGCTATTACGCACTCTTTCAAGGATGGCTGCTTCTAAGCCAACCTCCTGGTTGTCTGAGCAACTCCACATCCTTTCCCACTTAGCACACGCTTAGGGGCCTTAGTTGGTGGTCTGGGCTGTTTCCCTCTCGACTATGAAGCTTATCCCCCACAGTCTCACTGCTGCGCTCTCACTTACCGGCATTCGGAGTTTGGCTGACGTCAGTAACCTTGTAGGGCCCATTAGCCATCCAGTAGCTCTACCTCCGGTAAGAAACACGCAACGCTGCACCTAAATGCATTTCGGGGAGAACCAGCTATCACGGAGTTTGATTGGCCTTTCACCCCTACCCACAGCTCATCCCCTCCATTTTCAACTGAAGTGGGTTCGGTCCTCCACGCGCTCTTACACGCGCTTCAACCTGGCCATGGGTAGATCACTCCGCTTCGGGTCTAGATCACGCCACTGCATCGCCCTGTTCAGACTCGCTTTCGCTACGGCTTCCCCTCACGGGTTAACCTCGCGACGTAACACTAACTCGCAGGCTCATTCTTCAAAAGGCACGCTGTCACAAGCACAACACCACAAGTGGCATCGCCCTGCTCCAACGGATTGTAGGCACACGGTTTCAGGTACTGTTTCACTCCCCTCCCGGGGTACTTTTCACCTTTCCCTCACGGTACTTGTCCGCTATCGGTCATCAGGGAGTATTTAGGCTTACCAGGTGGTCCTGGCAGATTCGCACGGGATTTCTCGGGCCCCGTGCTACTTGGGATCCTCTCCAAGCGGCAGCATACATTCCGGTTACGGGGCTAACACCCTCTACGGCCGGGCTTTCAAACCCGTTCACCTATGCACCTGCACTCACTTCACCGATCCGGCAGAATCGATACGGAAAGTCCCGCAACCCCAGTGATGCAACGCCCGCCGGCTATCACACACCACTGGTTTAGCCTCTTCCGCGTTCGCTCGCCACTACTAACGGAATCACTGTTGTTTTCTCTTCCTGTGGGTACTGAGATGTTTCACTTCCCCACGTTCCCTCCACGCACCCTATGTGTTCAGATGCGGGTCACCCGGTCACTCGCGCGCCGGGCGGGGTTTCCCCATTCGGACATCCTGGGATCAACGCTCGGTTATCAACTCCCCCAGGCTTATCGCAGATTCCTACGTCCTTCTTCGGCTCCTGATGCCAAGGCATCCACCGTGTGCCCTTAAAAACTTGACCACAAAGATCAATATATTATCGCTATCGAGAAAACCATGGAGGCCGGAAACAAATCCGGTCACCAGGTTTATCTGAAATTGCACTTAATAATTTAAGATGCTCGCGTCCACTATGTAGTTCTCAAACAACAACCCCGTCACACCCCTCCACCACCACGTATTCACCGTGGACAGTCTCAGGCCTGCGCAGGAACAATCAGAAACAACACGAAACCCGTGCCCTTCCCAACCCTTCCAAAAAAGGCTTGAAAATTCTTCGGTCCTGTTATTTCAGGACCCAACAGTGTGCCAAACGGAAAAACCCGGTACTTGAAGACACCGGACACCATTTCCAACCATCCCCCGTGGACCGCCCTTTCCGAAGAAAAGAAGGACCAGGAGTACGGCGTACTCTGCTGCCGGGCTCAACGCCGGGCACCTGCCTATTGATATTCCACCCTTGAGCACCCACCGGAAAACAAACGTTTCCGACATGGGCATCTCCTGCAAAGCACACATCCAACACTGTGGAAGGACGGGCCACTTTGAGGTGCTCCTTAGAAAGGAGGTGATCCAGCCGCACCTTCCGGTACGGCTACCTTGTTACGACTTAGTCCCAATCGCCGGTCCCACCTTCGACGGCTCCCTCCCACAAGGGGTTAGGCCACCGGCTTCGGGTGTTACCAACTTTCGTGACTTGACGGGCGGTGTGTACAAGGCCCGGGAACGTATTCACCGCAGCGTTGCTGATCTGCGATTACTAGCGACTCCAACTTCATGAGGTCGAGTTGCAGACCTCAATCCGAACTGAGACCGGCTTTTTGGGATTAGCTCCACCTCACAGTATCGCAACCCTTTGTACCGGCCATTGTAGCATGCGTGAAGCCCAAGACATAAGGGGCATGATGATTTGACGTCGTCCCCACCTTCCTCCGAGTTGACCCCGGCAGTCTCCTATGAGTCCCCGGCATAACCCGCTGGCAACATAGAACGAGGGTTGCGCTCGTTGCGGGACTTAACCCAACATCTCACGACACGAGCTGACGACAACCATGCACCACCTGTAAACCGGCCACAAGTGGGGGACCTGTTTCCAGGTCTTTCCGGTTCATGTCAAGCCTTGGTAAGGTTCTTCGCGTTGCATCGAATTAATCCGCATGCTCCGCCGCTTGTGCGGGCCCCCGTCAATTCCTTTGAGTTTTAGCCTTGCGGCCGTACTCCCCAGGCGGGGCACTTAATGCGTTAGCTACGGCGCGGAAAACGTGGAATGTCCCCCACACCTAGTGCCCAACGTTTACGGCATGGACTACCAGGGTATCTAATCCTGTTCGCTCCCCATGCTTTCGCTCCTCAGCGTCAGTTACAGCCCAGAGACCTGCCTTCGCCATCGGTGTTCCTCCTGATATCTGCGCATTTCACCGCTACACCAGGAATTCCAGTCTCCCCTACTGCACTCTAGTCTGCCCGTACCCACTGCAGACCCGGGGTTGAGCCCCGGGCTTTCACAGCAGACGCGACAAACCGCCTACGAGCTCTTTACGCCCAATAATTCCGGATAACGCTTGCGCCCTACGTATTACCGCGGCTGCTGGCACGTAGTTAGCCGGCGCTTCTTCTGCAGGTACCGTCACTTTCGCTTCTTCCCTGCTGAAAGAGGTTTACAACCCGAAGGCCTTCGTCCCTCACGCGGCGTCGCTGCATCAGGCTTTCGCCCATTGTGCAATATTCCCCACTGCTGCCTCCCGTAGGAGTCTGGGCCGTGTCTCAGTCCCAGTGTGGCCGGTCACCCTCTCAGGCCGGCTACCCGTCGTCGCCTTGGTGGGCCATTACCCCAACCAACTAGCTGATAGGCCGCGAGTCCATCCAAAACCGCATCAAGCTTTCCACGAACCCCCATGCGGGGATCCGTCGTATCCGGTATTAGACCCGGTTTCCCAGGCTTATCCCGAAGTTAAGGGCAGGTTACTCACGTGTTACTCACCCGTTCGCCACTAATCATTTTGTGCAAGCACAAAAGTCATCGTTCGACTTGCATGTGTTAAGCACGCCGCCAGCGTTCATCCTGAGCCAGGATCAAACTCTCCGTAAATGTGTTACAGACACAGCACCGGAGCCAAGGAAAATTGGCTGCACAGTCCTGCACTAAATTCGAAACCAGCTAAAAAAGCTGTCCCATACCCACGGGGTGGGCGGTAACAACCAGTTCAACCAATTAAAATAATTGGTATCAATAAACTTGGCACACTATTGAGTTCTCAAACAACAGATGCATCCGAAATACTCGGAAAAACAATAAATGTTTTTCTTTTCTCTTCGCTGCAGTGTTTCTTTAT
The DNA here is from genome assembly GCF_023022985.1 of Arthrobacter gengyunqii. Taxonomy (NCBI): domain Bacteria; kingdom Bacillati; phylum Actinomycetota; class Actinomycetes; order Micrococcales; family Micrococcaceae; genus Arthrobacter; species Arthrobacter gengyunqii. The sequence goes on from NZ_CP095461.1 coordinate 2,521,034, forward strand.
TCTATTCCATTCGGATTGTTTTAGCAATTCCGCGGTATTCGCGGAACCGGGCTGAAACAACCGGATGAGCCCGTCACGAAGTGTCCGGATTTTCGTCCGTTGCTTTGTTGTGGGCTGTTGCCGGATCGGGAGTCTTGCCTGCGAACCTTGTCCGCCAGGCACTCACCGGGGCAACTCACTAAACTTTACACAGTGTTCCCGGTCCGCGCAAACCGCTGGAGTGTGACCTCCTGCACTCTGCTCAACCGGCACTCCGCAAAGTGTGTGCGCCGCCGGAAACCGAACGATTAACAGTCTGCGACGCGGGTCCAGCAGCTCGCAAGTTCGCGGGCCGTCGTCTCGCTCACAGCGGGGCGTTGCCCCGCAGATACTGCAGCTGGGCGGCCACCGACAGTTCCGCTGCTTCGCGCACGTTGGCCGGCACATCTGCGTAGACGATGTCCGCCACTGCGGAAACAGGAGCACCGGCTCCGGCTTCCTCCAGCGCCGCACGGATTTGCTCCAGCCGTTCCTCGCGGTGGTCCCGGTACGTAAGGACCACGGTGCTGAGGTCAGAAAGCACCGGGCCGTGCGCCGGAAGCACCGTGGCGTGGCCCAGCTCGGACAGCCGTTCCAAGCTGGCGAAGTAATCCCCCAGCGTTCCGTCCGGAAAGTCCAGCACTGTGGTGCCCCGGCCAAGGATGGTGTCTCCGGTCAGGACGGATCCGCCGGGTCCGTCGGCGGGCAGGTGGAAGCAGACGGAATCGGAAGTGTGGCCGGGGGTGTGCAGGACCGTGATGTCCACTCCCCCTGCGTGAAGCTCTTCGCCGTCCGAGAGCGGGTCCCCGCCCACACAGTAGGCAGGGTGGAAAGCGCGGACCGGTGCGCCGGTCATTTCGGCGAAACGTTCGCTGGCCTCCGTGTGGTCCGGGTGGCGGTGCGTGACGAGGACCAGTTCCACAGTGCCGGCGGAGGCCAGCAACTGCAGGTGTTCCTCGTCCAGGGGACCCGGGTCCACCACCACCACGTGTTCAGATCCTTCAGCGGCGATGACATAGCTGTTGGTTCCCTCCAGGCTCATGGGACCGGGGTTCGGTGCCAGGGCGAAGCGGGTCAGCGGGCTGCTGCGGACCAGGGCGGTGGTGGACATCGGGTTCCTTTATTAAGCAGGCGTTAGGCCAGGCGCGTCAGCCAGCCGTGGGTGTCTTCCACAGTGCCGGTCTGAACACCCAGAAGCTGTTCGCGGATGGACATGGTGACGGGACCGGCAACGGCGTCAGCCGAGCCGATGGTCTCGGTTTCAGTCTTCAGCTCACCCACCGGGGTGATAACCGCGGCGGTGCCGCAGGCAAAGACCTCCGTGATGTCACCGGAGGCCACGCCGTCGCGCCATTCGTCCAGGGTGATCTTGCGTTCCTGGACGTCCAGTCCGCGGTCGCGGCCCAGCTGGATCACGGAGGAGCGGGTGACGCCGTGCAGGATGGTGCCGGACAGTGCGGGCGTGACCAGGCTGCCGTCCTTGAAGACAAAGAACACGTTCATGCCCCCGAGCTCTTCCACGGCGTTGTCATTGGCCGCGTCCAGGAACAGCACCTGCTTGCAGCCGTGCGCCTCACCTTCCATCTGGGCGATCAGGGAAGCGGCGTAATTGCCGCCGCACTTTGCTTCGCCGGTGCCGCCGATGCCGGCGCGGGCGTACCTGGTGGAGAGCCAGATGGATACGGGCTTCAGTTCGCCGCCGAAGTAGTTGCCTGCAGGCGAAGCAATGACCCGGTAGGACACCTCACGTGCCGGACGAACACCCAGGAACGCCTCGGTGGCGATCATGAACGGGCGCAGGTACAGGGCGGCGCCGTCGCCTTCGGGGATCCAGTCCACGTCCACGGAGACCAGCCGGCGCAGCGATTCCAGGAACAGCTCTTCGGGCAGTTCCGGCAGTGCCAGGCGGCGGGCGGAGAGATTCATGCGGGCGGCATTTGCTTCCGGGCGGAACGTCCACACCGAGCCGTCGGCGTGACGGTACGCCTTGAGCCCCTCGAAGATTTCCTGGCCGTAGTGCAGCACGGCGGCTGCGGGGTCCATGGCGATGGGACCGTACGGTTCGATCCGGGCGTTCTGCCACACACCGGTGCCGCTTTCATCCGCCTTGTAATCAATGACGGCGGTGTGATCCGTGAAGTAGTCTCCGAATCCGGGGTTGGCCAGGATGGCCGCACGCTCCTCGGCCGGTTTCGGGTGGGCAGAGAGCTGCTGGGTGAATTCCAGAGCGCTGACAGACATTTTTCCTCCACGGTGGGCGGCGCGGGCCGTCCGACGAATTGGTTATTGATACTTCCCGAGCTTATGACACCGCTGCGGCTATCGCATTGCCGACTTCCGCCGTCGTGCGCGGTTTGCCGGTTCGTGCGGCGACGTCCTCCTCCACCGCGCGCTCCACGCGGGCGGCCTCTTTTTCGAGACCCAGGTGGCGCAGCAGCAGGGCGGCGGAGAGGATGGCGGCGGTGGGGTCGGCTTTCTGCTGACCGGCAATGTCGGGGGCGGAGCCGTGCACCGGCTCGAACATGGAGGGGAAGGTGCCGTCCATGTTGATGTTGCCGGACGCCGCCAGGCCGATGCCGCCGGTCACCGCGGCGGCGAGGTCGGTGATGATGTCGCCGAAGAGGTTGTCCGTGACGATCACGTCAAAGCGTGACGGATCAGTCACCAGGAAGATGGTGGCCGCGTCCACGTGCAGGTAGTCGTGGCTGACTTCGGGGAATTCGACGGCGACGTTCTCCACGGTGCGCTTCCAGAGCCGGCCGGCGTAAACCAGCACGTTGTGCTTGTGCACCAGGGTGAGCTTTTTGCGCGGCCGCTCACTGGCGCGCCGGAACGCGTCCCGGACCACGCGTTCCACGCCGTAGGCCGTGTTCAGGGAGACCTCGGTGGCAACTTCGTGCGGAGTTCCTTCGCGGAGCACTCCCCCGTTGCCGGTGTACGGGCCCTCGGTGCCTTCGCGCACCACGATGAAATCCACAGTGCCGGGGTTGGACAGCGGGCTGGCGACCCCGGGGTAGAGCCGGGAGGGCCGCAGATTCACGTAGTGGTCCAGGCTGAAGCGCAGCTTGAGCAGCATTTCCCGTTCAATGAGCCCGGAGGGAATGCTCTTGTCTCCCGGAGCGGCTCCGACGGCGCCGAACAGGATGACGTCGTGGCCCTTGAGCGCCTCCAGGGTGGAGTCCGGCAGGGTTTCGCCGGTGGCCAGCCAGTGCTCGGCGCCAAGCGGATACTCGGTCAACTCGAACTGCACGGGGCCGCCGTCGGTCACGGCAAGGAGCACCTTCACGGCCTCTGCGGTGACTTCAGGGCCAATGCCGTCACCGGGAATGACGGCCAGGGAAACGGTGGAAGACTCTTCGCTCATGCCGCCATTCTAGGAACGGGGTCCACATCCCGGGCAAACCGTTCCATATGCTGGACTATATTAAGCCGGCGGGATAGATGAGCGTGAGGTGGCTGTCTGCGTCGTTGCCGCTGGCGCCGTCCACGTGGACCAATTGCCCCAAGTACGGCGGTCCGGGCCGGGGGCCCGGTTCCACTGCTGCCAGCGGACTCCAGCCCTCCCCCGTGTCCCGAACGATCCGGATGCTCTGCCAGTCCCCGAAGGCCGCACCGCTCAGCAGATCCTCCAACAGGGTGCGCGGCTGCCCCGGACGCCAGTCGCAGATCCAGTCGATGCCGCGCTGGCGGAGGTCCTCGGCGTCGGCGTTCCGTGTGCGTTCCAGCGGAATGCCCGCCTGCGCCAGCAGATCCGCCTCAGCATCCTCAGCGGTCTCGGCGAGCACGAGCGCCGGGCGCACCGACTGGCCCCTGAGTTCACGGGCCGTGTCCCCGGTGAGCCGCTCCACGTGCACCGCTGCGCGGGCAGGCTGCGGTGCGGCCGCGGGAATGCCAAGGGTCCGGAACAGGACGGCCAGGGCATGGCCGGACAGATGGGCACGGTAGACGGTGCGCAGCTGCGCCCAGGCCGCCGTTTTGCGGGCAGCCTCGTTTCCCATCCAGCGGGCAAGGTGCGCGCGGTAGACATCCTCATCGGCCGAGACGGGAAAAGCATCGCCGAGGCAGCTGCGGATGCCCTGTCCGTCAGCGCTGTACACCACGGTGCCGCTGGCGGCGATCTCCACCACCCGGCGCGAAAACATGGTCTCGGACCAGGGGGCGGAGTTGAAGTTCAGATGCACCGGAAAGGCCTTGTACGCCTCAAGCGTTTCCGTGTAGGTCAGGCCGCCGCGGATCCGATCCCGCAGTTCCTCCGGGTAGGCCTTGCGGGCGGCGGGGTCATTGCTGTGCCGATCGAAGATCACCGGTCCGTGCGGATGGCTCGACGCGAACAGCCGGAGCATCTGCCGGGACCGTTCCGGGAATCGCGAACCGTAGTACGTGCCCGCATAAGCCACGGCTGTTTCCCGTGCCGCAGTGCCCGGCAGCGGGTTGTGAAGGGCCGGGTCCGCGAAAAAGGTCAGCGAGGAGTGCGTCAGTCCCCGGGCGCGCGGGTTCTCCTGATAGTGCGGAAGCGACCCGTGGTCGGTGGTCAGCACATGGTCAAACAGGCCGGCGACGCGGCGGAACCGGCGGTAATGGATGGGATCTTCCTTATTCCAGAAGACGGTGGGGATGCCGCGGGAACGGCAGGCCGCCACCACCGCCGCCAGGTTTTCGTAGCCCTTTTGATCCGTGTAGTAGTCCGAGACTTCCCAGGCGCCGGCGTTTCCCAGCCAGGCGGATTCTACGATGAGGGCATCCCACGGCTCGGCATCCAGCTGCTGCTGCCAGCCGTCGGGGGTGACGGCGGTGGTGTGCAGGGAGTTTTCCAGCAGCCGGCCGGTGAATTCGTCGCAGATGATGCCGGCGTGCAGGTCCTGCAGCGCGCGCAGCGGCGCGGTGGTCCGGCCGGGCAGCGCTTCCAGCGTGACGGGATCCGCGTCGGCTTCTTCGTCCCACACTGCGGAATCGGGCAGATCCGGGGCCGGTTCAAACGCGACAGCGATGCCCAGCCGGCGCCCGGCCACCAGGACCGCCAGACGGGTGGCTTCCCCGCCGTCGGCCAGCAGCACCGCAGGGCGGCGCAGCCGCGCCTCGCGCACAATCGCGTCAGCGGCGCGGTCCACAAAGTGGTGCGGATTCGCGGCCCGGATGTCGGCGTCCGGGCTGTGGACCGCGACAAAGCCGGCGGGGTCTTCGGCGCAGATCCTGCGCGGATAGCCGAACGGCTGGCCGGTGTCCCAGGGAAAGCCCGGGCGGAAAAGGACGACGACGTCGCTGCCGCGTTGCGCTGCCCGTCGCGCGGCGTTGAGGTGCTCCTCGGAATCGGCGACCACCAGGACGCGGTTGGGTTCACGGGTGTAGGCCGGGGACAGGGTCCGGGGCGGAACGGGATAGCCGGCCAGCGGGGCTTCGGGTTCGGCGGACGCGGCAGCGGGGGCGGGCGCGGAAGCGCCCGGCATGGAAGTGGCCGGCGTGGCGGCGGTGTTTCCGCGCAGTTTCCTTGCCAGTGCCTTGGCTCGCCGGGTCAGGGGTGCCGGAGCGGCGGCGGCGCGCTGCTTCAGGGCTGCATTTTCTTCGCGGAAGGCCCGCAGCGAGCCGTTGGCAGAGGACAGTTCCCGGTGCAGGTCATTTTTGGCGGTGAGCATGTCCTCGTAGTCGCGCTGGTAGGCGGCAGCCTGCTGCTCCGCCCAGGCCAGGCGGGAGGCAAGGTAGGATATTTCCGCCTGTTCGCCGTCGGGCGCGGGCAGCGAGGGGTCGCCCTGTTCATCACGGTGGGGCATTTAGTCCTTCTCCAGTTCCAGCACGGACTCGAAGATGCGCGCACAGTTGCCGGCATCGCGGTAGGCAAAGGTTCCGGCTGCCCGTCCGGTGTAGACCGGGCTGCCGGCGAATCCGTTCCGTTCCAATGCCTCGAGGTTTTCGAGAAGCTCATCGACGCTGCCCGCAACGGGGCCAAAGCCGTCGCGGCGATAGTCGAAGTAGCCGGGGCGGGCCGGGTGGTCGCCGCGCAGGAAGGTTGCCGCATCGAACTGGAAGTAGAGCACGTTGCGGTCGATGTACGCGGCGTCAAAGGCAGTGGAGGAATAGTCGGTGACAAACGCGGCCGATTCCAGCACCAGGTCATGCAGGCTGACGCCGGGCCGGGGATACAGCTCCACGTGTCCGGGCAGGGCGTCGCCGGTGAGTTCCGCCGCCAGTGACGGATGGACGAAGAAGGCCAGCCGGAAGCCGGTGCGGCGCAGCAGGGCGAGCAGGCGGGGATCCGAGATGAACGCCATCCACTGCCGGTAGAACGCGCTGTCCAGCAGGATGGCGCGGCGCTCCGCGGCAGTGGCGGCCCGGCTCATGTCCTCCGCCACGTTCATCCGCCAGGTGGGCATGACCGTGATGGTGGTGGGGGCCGATCCCTGCCGCTCCAGCTGTTCCGCCCGCTGGTGCAGGGCGTCGAAGCGGGCCAGCCCGGTCAGCCGCACCTCGCGTTCGGTCACGGTGTAGACGCTGCCGTCCGCGGTCAGTGAGGCATATTCGGCCGGGGTGCTGGTGATGAAACGGTCCAGGCGTTTGTCATTGAGCCACCGGGAGAGGTCATTCCAGATCACTCCGTGCTGCAGGAACACAAACCTGCCGGCGCCGCCGCCAAAACGCCTGCGGTCAATCGGAAAGTAGGACGGCAGAGCCGCGTCGGAGGAGATCCGGTACTTTGCGTTCAGCGCCAGGAGCACCAGTTCGTCGCTGCCCCAGGGCACGAGCCGGAAGCCTTCGTCCTGCAGCCGGGACCAGTCCGGTGAATCGCTCTTGAGCACAAACCAGGCGTTGATGTCCGGCTGGTGGCGGGCGAGGTACCGGTAGAAGTGCTCGCCGTTGTCGAAACCGTGGTCAGGGCGGTCCATCACCAGCCAGGCGTCCTGATACCGGGCGCGGACTTCGGGAGTTGCGGCGCGCAGCTTCAGTTGTTCGTCTGCGGCAGCCTGTCCTTCCTCCGGGGGCGAGACGGGCGTGATGCCGAAGCGGCCGAGGTCCGGCGTCGGACCCGCCGACGTTCCTGCGCCCGGATGGAAGGCGCGGCGTACCCGGGACTGAACCCGGCGGCGGAGCCCGGCGGCGGGAATGAGGCGGGCCGCCCGCAGCGCGGTGCGTTCCGGCAGCGCAATGTCCAGGCGCAGATCCGCTGATGTGTCCTTGGGCAGATAGCGTGCCTGCGGGGGTCCCGGCCGGGACCGGGTTTCGAGCGTGCTGCCGTCCAGGTCGCAGCGCGGCTCTTCGGCGGCCGGGAAATGGACCACCCGCTGCCAGGCGAACACCTCGCCGAAGAATTCGTGGGTAATCCGCTTGGCGGTGGCGGGAGTCAGCGGTGATCCGGCCGGATCGAGATACTGCTCGGCGGGCGCATCTCCGCGGTAGAAGTACGCGTACCTGCGCACGCTGCTCTGCGGCGAGGGCGAGTCGACGTACCAGACGGCGGGAGCGTTCCCCTTGAAGCGCAGGGCCACCGCGGTGCGGATGTCGATGCTGACCGGCACCAGGGCAAAGTCCAGGATCGCTTCGGTGTCGATGAAGGAGAAGATGCGTTCCAGCCGCTGCAGGAAGTCCCCCCGCTGTGCAGGGGTAAGTCCGGCGACGGGGTGGCGCATGGCGCGGTCCGCCAGGAAGTACCACATGACGTCGTACAGCACCGTGTTCTGCGCCCACCGCGGGGCGGAACCGTGTTCCTCGGCCAGCGCCTGCAGCAGGGCCAGGTATCCGTGGTCGAGGACGGAGGTGTAGCGGTGGTCCGAGGCCCAGCCCGACTGGGCCAGCGACGTGCCCGCGGCGCGCTGCCGGTAGTAGTACCGGGCGTCGGGAACCAGTCCGATGGTGGGCCGGGGGCAGCTGTTCAGGTAGCGGACCACCAGGTGCGCGTCCTCGAAGGTGGGCCGGATCCGCTCGTCGAACCGCAGCCCGGCGGTGTCCAGCACTGCCTTGCGCAGGAACACGGTGCCGGCGCTGAGGTGAACGTAGTGGGGTTCCCGGTTCAAATCCACGATGCGCTCGCCGGAGAGGAATTTCCAGGCCAGCGCGTGGGTGTCCCGCAGCTCCCCCGTGTCTTCGAAGAACTGGATCAGGCGTCCGGTCACCGCTGCCGCCGTACCCCTGCGGTCGCGGCGGATGAAGCCCGCTACCCGGTCCAGGTATCCGGGATCCAGCACGTCGTCGGGGTCGCAGAACGTGATCCAGGGGTTGCGGGCAAGGTCCAGTCCGCGGTTCCGGGCTGCACCGGGGCCGCCGTTGGCGCCGGTCAGGATTCGGATCTGCTGCGGATATTTGCGCTGCCAGGCTTCCATCCGCGCCAGGGAAGAGTCGGTGGAGCCGTCATCGACGAGGATGATGTCCAGCCGGGCGAACGGATAACGCTGCTGCTCCAGGGATTCCAGAAAGGCATCCAGGTACGCCTCAGCGTTGTACACGGCGGACACGATGGAGAACAGCGCCTGCCCCTTTCCTCCCGGTCCGCTCATGCCCGGCCCGCTTCCAGCAGGTTCGTCCAGCGCGGGAGCACTGCTGCGGCGTCGTAGGTTTTGGCCAGGTCCAGCGCCGCGGCACTTTCCCGTGCCAGGGCCTGCGGATCCGTTGCGGTGGCATGGATGAAGCCGGCTGCGGCGGCGGGGTCTTGGAAGACCCAGCGGGAGTCGAAGATGTCTGCCGCTCCGGGCCGGTCCAGCAGCACCGGCACAGCGCCCGACGCCGCACCCTCCAGGGGTGCCACATGGAACGTTTCGCGGTGGCTGGGTGAAAGGCAGAACCCGATGCGGCGGAACCAGGACGCCATGTCCGGTCCGAACTGCTCAAAGGCCACGCGGGAGCGCAGCCTCGGATCGGCCTGCAGACGGGCGAAGAACTCGCGGTAGGCTTCCTGCTCGCCCACGCGGCCGTTCCAGAACCAATCGTATTCCCAGGGGTAGCGGCTGCGGATGTGTAGCGAGTACCGGTCATCGTGTTCCAGCAGGGCTTCCAGAATGTCCAGTGCACGGTCCGGGCGCTTGAACCAGGGAACCATGCCCGCCAGGCCGAGCCGGAATTCGGCGCCGCTTTCCTTGGGCCGGAGGAAGTCCTTGGCGTCCACCATGTTGGGAATGACGAGCGTCTTTTCGCGGGGCCATCCGGTGGCGGCCAGGACCTGTTCCCGGAAGAACTCCGAGACCAGGACCACCGTGTCCACGGCGTCCATCTTGATGTCCTGCAGCCAGTCCCCCCGGACTTCAAAGCCGTGGAGGCGGATGATCAGCTGCTGATCCGGACGCACCTGCTGCGAGTACCAAACGGCGTTGCCGCCGGCCCATTCGCAGATGACGGTGTCCGCGTCCGCGAGCGCCCGCCGGGACGCGGCCTCGTCGTGGGCGTGCAGGGAAGTCCACTGGTCAATGCTGAGCGTGTACCCCGGATGTCCCTGCAGATGGTTCGCCAGCTCACCGGTGAATTTCAGATCGTGACCGGCAAGCAGCACCCGGCGGGCGACAGCACCCGGTGCAGCCGGCGCAACCGGCGCAGCCGAAGCTGTTGCCGGGCCGGCGTCGTCGAACACGGCAGCCCCGGCTATCCGCACCTTCCCGGCGCTGGCGGGCACAAAGGCTTCCAGCAGGCTTCGCTCATCTTCATCTGCGGCGAGCAAGAAGCGCGACCCCTGTGCAATTTCCCCCAGTTTGGTGCGCACCCCCGGGAACGGCAGCTTGTCCTCACCGGGAGCATCGTAAACAAACGGCACGAGCCTGCCGGCAAACGACTCATCCGAAGCCAGCGCATAGGCGAGCGAGAAGCCGTGGCAGATGACGGCGTCGTACTCCCGGGCGGAGTGCTTGGCGCGGGCCGCCGTGATCAGGGCAGCGCGCGTTCCGGCGGGAACGTCAGCGGCACGCAGCACCTCGGCGCCGGGAACGGACGCCAGGATGCGGGCCAGGACCGGCGGAATGCCGGCATCGGCGCGGAGCAGCTGTTCGCTGACCACGAGGATCCGCTCACCGGACATGCGCGGCCTCCGCGGTGGACCAGTGCTGGAGTTCAGTGAGCAAGCCGGAACCGGCCGTCCCTTCCGGATTCAGGTCTTCGTCAGCCAGTGGCATCACGTTGCGGCAGAGCTTGCGAAGCGTGGAGGTGTAAAAGCGGTCGGGGTCGCCGGATTCCAGCAGGACGGTGGCGATGTGCAGGTCCTGGCACCGGCGGATCAGCTCCGCGAGCTCGCGGAAGAGGACGCTTCCGGCGCCGGTCTCTGCGTGTGCCCACAACCCCGTGTCCAGGGCATGGCGGTCGATGACCAGCATCCGCGGAGTGCCCCGGCGAATCTGCTCGGTTGCTGCTCCCGGCAGCAGCTGGACCACCGGTCCGTGCGTCTCCAGCCGCCGGAGGAGCTCCGGTCCGGCGACGGCGAGGATGGCCGGACGCGGGTCGGAAGAATCCGCTGCCCGGTCCAGGATCAACTCTCCCAAGTACATCCGGGGGTCTTCCGCCGGGGTTTCAGCCAGGGCGGCCGCGCGTCCCACGGCAGGTACGGCGCGCGGCGATGACGCCTCAGCGGCCGGAGCGGCGGGGGGAACCTTGTTTCCGCGAATCCTTGCCGCCAGTCCCGAGAGCTGACCCCGCAAACCAACTCTGCCGTGCTGCACCAATACCGTCCTTGCCTGCGCTGATAGTCCGTGCTCATCCTAGCCGACCCCCTCCGCCTCCCTGAGATCAGCCCCTGGCATGAGGACCTGCAGGCGGGGCAGGCCCTAAAGTTGTTGTCCATGCTCGTGCACCGCCGAATCCAAGCCTGGCTGCAGGCCAATCCCTTCAAGGTAGACACCACTCTCATGCTTTTCGGTGTCCTCTTCTTTGTGCTTTCGGCAACGGCGGTCGGAAGCCCGCATCCGGTATTCGACATCGTCGTGTCCCTGGGCATTGTGGTGCCCCTGGCATGGCGCCGGACCCGGCCGGTGCTGTCCGGCAGCATCACCGCCTTTTTCTGTTTGATGCAGGTAATTTTCAGCGGTTTCCCCCTGCCGGCGGACATCGTGGTCCTGGCAACGGTCTATGCGCTGGCCGCCTATGCACCGCGCTGGGCGAGCCTGGGCGGACTGGCCCTGGCGCTGATCGGCGGGATGCTGTTTGTTTTCCGCTACTTCGCCAACCCCTTTGAGGGCCTGGGGACCATGACCGCGGCCATGTTCGTCTTCAACGTCATTGCCTTTGACGCCGTGATCCTGGTGGCCTGGACCTTCGGCGACCTGGCCCGCACCCGCAGATTGGCCCTCCAGGCACTGGAGGACAGGGCACGACGGCTGGAGACCGAGCGGCAGCAGGAACGCGATCTCGCCGCCGCTGACGAGCGCTCCCACATTGCCCGGGAAATGCACGACATTGTGGCCCATTCCCTTTCGGTCATCATCACCCAGGCGGACGGCGCCCGGTACGCGAGCGCCCAGGATCCCGAAATTGCCGTCAAGACTCTCGGTACCATCGCGGAGACGGGCCGCGGATCGCTGCGTGAAATGCGGCGCCTGCTCGGGGTGCTGCGCGGCGACGAGCTGGCTTCCACGCGCCCGCTGCCCTCGCTCGCCGACGTCGATTCCCTGGTGGACGCGGTCAAACGCGCCGGCCTGGAGGTGAGCGTGCATCGGACGGGAGCCATGCGGCGCCAGCTTCCCGCCGGAGCGGAGCTCACCGCGTACCGGGTCATCCAGGAGTCGCTCACCAACGTGCTCAAGCACGCTGGCCCCTCAGTGCGGGCGGACGTGGAGCTGGAGTGGACGTCCCGCGGCCTGGAGGTCCGGGTGTTCGACGACGGACGCGGCGCCGGAGCGGATGCCCCGCCGCCGGCTCCCCCGGCCGCGGGCTCCGGCCAGGGCATCAATGGCATGACGGAACGGGTGGCCCTCTACGATGGAAAACTGGTGGCCGCACCCGCAGTCGGCGGAGGATTCCGCGTCACCGCATTCATTCCCTATACGGAGGCCTGAGCATGACCGGCACCCTGTCCAACCCTTCCGGCAGCGACATCCCCGACAATTCGGGACCCGCGCCCATCCGGGTGGCCCTGGTCGATGACCAGCAACTGGTCCGCGGCGGCTTCAAGATGCTGATCAATTCCCAGCCCGATCTGACCGTGGTGGCCGAGGCAGGCAACGGCGAGGAAGCGGTGCGTGCGCTCTCCGCCGTGCGCGCCGACGTCGTCCTCATGGATGTGCGCATGCCCGGGATGGACGGCATTGAGGCAACCTCCCGGATTCTGGAGCGCGCCGCGGCGCAGCCCAAAGGATCCAGCGACGCCGATCTCAAGGTGGTGGTACTGACCACCTTCGACCTGGACGAGTACGCGCTGTCCGCAATCCGCGCCGGAGCCAGCGGTTTCCTGCTCAAGGACGCCCCGCCGGAAGAACTCCTCGACGCCATCCGCACCGTGTACCGCGGCGACGCGGTGATTGCGCCGTCGACCACCCGCAGGCTGCTGGACCATGTGGCTCCCCTGCTCCGCGAGCCCACCGCCGAGGTCAGCCGGCATGCGGCCGACGTCGAACGCCTCACCCCCCGCGAGCGCGAAGTCTTCGGACTGATCGCGCTGGGACTCTCCAATCCGGAAATCGCCGCGCACCTGTTCCTCTCTGACGCCACAGTGAAAACGCACGTGGGCCACATCCTGGCCAAGCTCGGCGCCCGGGACCGCGTGCAGGCTGTGGTGATTGCCTACGAAACCGGTATTGTCGCACCATAGTTCCTTCGTGCCCTGCCGGCGGCAGACCCCCACCAGGAGGTGACCATGGCCAGTGAAGACGATGTCCGTTCCTTCTGCCTTGGGCTGCCCGGAGTCACCGAACGCCTCAGCTGGCAGCAGCCCGCGTGGTTTGCGCGGACCCTGATGGCGCGTATCTGGGATGACGGGGTCCTGACCGTCAAGTCTCCGGAACGGGAGGCGCTTGCGGGCACCAGCCCGGACACCTTCTTTTGGACGCCGCACCACGACCGTTCCCCGCTCTTGGTGCTGGTGCGGCTGGACCGGGTGGACCGCGGTGAACTGGAGGAACTGCTGCTGGAGTCCTACCAACTGGCCGGTCCCCTTCCACCCACGGTATGAGACGGAGCCGGATATCGGATCGTTGGCGACCTGGACGGGCATGTGCCTATAGGATTGTAGAATGTCGATTGCAAATTTCATCCGCCTCCACGATGTTGAGTCACTCATTAGGGAAAAGTGGGAGGCAAAAGCTCCTTTTTCTCTTGTTCGTGTCGGCGACGGTGAATTGTCTGTCCTGAAGTTTCCTCACGATGTTGATGACACTCGCATCCAGCATGTTTTCCGTCGGGCGATGTCTGACCGGGCGTATACCGACGAGGAAATCAGCGCGGTTCGTTCTGGCATGACCGAAGCTGTGGATTCCGCTGACATAGTGGGAATGTATGACTCCTACGAGCCGAATGAGCTGTGCTTGGTTCATGAAGAACACCTGGAACAAGCCGAATTGCAACCAATGACGGCTTGCCACCCCAGCGTGCACATCTTTCTGCAGAGTTCCGGCGCTCTGGATAGGCTTCTGCGTGTGGCGCAGCGAGTGACGCTCGTAACGGGAAGGGACATCCTCGATGAATTCAAAAGAACATACCCGCACCTAAAGGTGAATCAGCACTTGATTCCCGTTGAGCGACAGTACCGCTTATCCGATAACGGCGAAAACCAAGAGCAGCACTACCCTGATGTGTACAACCGAATAAAAAACGAATTGCGCCCGGAGGGACGCTGCCACCTGTACTTGGTTGGTGCCGGCATTCTGGGTAAAGAATACTGTTCCATCATCAAAGGACGAGGCGGATTCGCCATAGACATCGGTAGCGTTTTCGACTATTGGGCGGACGTACCAACCCGAGAAGGTAAGCAAGCGATTAAAGACGGTAAAGCAGTCTTGGCTGGGGAGTCGCGATGGCCTGGGATTTTCCTGGGTTCAGCGCCGGCGCAAGGAGCCTTGGAGCGCACCCCGCACAGAGGAATGTTTCGGCCTCTTGAGATCATCGCTAAGCCTTAGCGTATGGCTAACAGGAAGTAGGACCGACATCGGCTTCGCGATGGCTGGCTTTTGTACCAGAAACCATACTTCGGCTGACCGGTCCCCGTCCGCCCAGGGTATGAGAAGTTCCTGCCGGATACCAGCCCCTCCTCCGATGCTCCGGCAGCCGGCCGAAGCATAACGTAGTGGGTATGACAACCCTTACTGAGAAATCTTCCGTGCCCGGCGGCACCACGGCCGCCGCTGCCGCACGGTCCCTGAACAAGACCTATGGCTCCGGCGACACCGCCGTCCACGCGCTGGCCAACGTTGACGTCACCTTTGACGCCGGCACCTTCACCGCCATCATGGGACCGTCCGGATCCGGCAAATCCACCCTCATGCACTGCCTCGCGGGACTGGACACGGCGGACTCGGGCAGGATCTGGATCGGGGACACGGAGATCACCTCCCTGAAGGACGCCGAGCTGACCCGCCTGCGCCGCGACAGCGTGGGCTTTGTGTTCCAGTCCTTCAACCTGGTGCCCACCCTCACGGCCGAACAGAACATCACGCTGCCCGTGGCCCTGGCCAACGGCACAGTTGACCGGGCCTGGCTGGATTACATCACGGAGACCCTCGGACTCACTGGCCGGCTCAAGCACCGCCCCCACGAGCTCTCCGGCGGCCAGCAGCAGCGCGTCGCCGTCGCCCGCGCCCTGCTGACCCGCCCGCACGTGGTCTTCGGTGACGAGCCCACCGGCAACCTGGATTCGAAGTCCGGCGCCGAGGTACTCTCCCTGCTGCGCCGCTCCACCCGGGAAATGGGCCAGAGCATCATCATGGTCACCCACGATCCGGTGGCCGCTTCCTACGCCGACCGTGTGGTCCTGATGAACGACGGCGCGCTGGTGGGCGAACTGGCCAACCCGACGCCGGAGACCGTGCTCGCAGCCCTGACCAAACTGGGAGCCTGAGCATGCTGCAGGTAGCCCTGGCGCAGGTGCGCCTCAACGCCCGCCGGTTCATCGCCGTCTCACTTGCCGTGATGATCGCCGTCGGATTCCTGACCGCCACGCTGGTCATCAACTCCTCGTCCAAGGCCTCGCTGACCCAGAGCGTGGGCGAGGGGTTCCGGAACGCGGATCTGATCCTTAACGGCGACATGTACCGCGCCGACCCGGTGGTGCTGAACGAAGACACCCTCGACGTCGTCCGCGGCCTTCCCGGGGTGGAGGCCAGCTACGCCGTTCAACAGGGGTACGCACAATTTGGTACGGGCCGGGACACCGTGTTCGCCCAGCTGGACAGCATCCCCGAGTACACGCCTCTCTTCCCCGGGGACGTCATCGACGGTTCGCTGCCTTCTTCCGACGGCGAAGTTGCCGTGGACAGTGACACCGCAGAGCGGCAGGGCCTCTCGAAAGGCTCGGTGCTGAGCCTCACCGGCGGCGCGGACGAAGCTGCGGCAGAGCTGACCGTCACTGCCCTGGTTGCACCCTCCAGCGATCCGAGCAGTATGGGCACTCCCCAGCTGTATGCAACCGGTGCCACCGCGGCGTTGTTCGCCAACACCGAAGACGGGTTCGACACCATCCAGCTGGCACTGGCCGGCGATGCCAAGGCGGACGAGGTACGGGCCACCGTGGAGCAGGAGCTTTCAGGCGCCGGCATGGACGAGGTTGTTGTCCGCACCGCCCCGGAACAGACCGACGCCGTCGTCGCCATGTACACCGGCGGAGACGACGCCCTGACCCTCATCCTGCTGGCCTTCGCGGCCGTGGCCGTGCTGGTCTGCGCCCTGGTGGTCTCCAACACCTTCTCCGTACTGGTGGCCCAGCGCACCCGGGAACTCGCCCTGCTGCGCTGCATTGGTGCGGAACGTTCCCAGATCCGCCGCTCCGTCCTCGTGGAAGCCCTGATCGTGGGCATCGTGGCATCAGTTGCCGGTGTCGTGGCCGCCGTGGCCCTGGTGGGCGGCATCATCGCCTACCTGCAGACCATTCCCGAAAGCGGCTTCGCCACGCTGGCGGTCTCCCCTGTGTCGGTTGTCGTTGGGCTGGTGGTCGGCGTCCTGCTGACCGTTCTGGCCGCACTGGTTCCGGCCCGTGCCGCCACCGCGGTTGCCCCGCTGGCTGCCCTGCGGCCTGCCGAAGACGTGCGGGCCGGAACAAAACGCGGCCGGGTCCGCCTGATCGCCGGGCTGGTGCTGCTGGCCGGCGGTGCTGCCCTCCTGGCAGCCGGCGCGATGTCCGCGGATCTGCTGGTGGCGCTTCCCGGCGGCATCCTCAGCTTCGTGGGCGTGCTGATGTGCGCCACCCTGTTTGTTCCGTCGCTGGTGCGGACCGTTGGTTCGCTGGCCGCACCGCTGGGTGTGCCCGGAAAACTCGCTGCTGTCAACGCCGTCCGGAATCCCCAGCGCACCTCGGCCACGGCGTCCGCCCTGCTGATCGGCGTCACTCTGGTGACCATGATGATGACCGGAGCCGCAACCGTACGGACTTCCCTGGACAGTATGCTGGCCGGGGAGTTCCCGGTGGATGTGAGCGTCTCCGGCCAGGACCGTCCGTTTACCGCAGCCGATGCGGATACCGCCCGTGCCGTGGACGGAGTGCAGGACGCCGTCCTGGTACCTGTGGCAGGAACCACCGATACAAAGGACTGGGGGGCGTACGACGTCTACGCGCTGGACCCTGCCGACGCGGCAAAGGTCCTGCAGGATTCCAACCTGGTCCTGGCGGATGACACCATCCTGATGCCGCAGGGCATCAAGGACGAGACCCTGACGGTTGCCGGGGCCACCTCCAGCGTGGAGCTGAAGGTCTTGGTCTCGGAGGACAAAATGCTGCGTCCGCTGATCACGGCCGACACGGCCGCGGCCCTGGGCGGCCCCGCACCGGTGGCCGATTCCGCGGACTACGTTCCGATGCCGCAGATCTGGCTGTCCGTGGAGGACGGTTTGACCACCGGTGCCCTGATCGACCTGCGCGCCGATCTGGCCGAAAGGCTGGACGTGGAGGAGTACACCGTGAACGGTTCCGCGATTGAGCGCGCCGCCTACGAACAGGTCATCAATGTCCTGCTGATGGTGGTCACCGGCCTGCTGGGCGTCGCCGTGGTGATTGCCCTGGTGGGTGTGGCCAACACGCTGTCCCTGTCCGTCCTGGAACGTACCCGCGAATCCTCGCTGCTGCGGGCACTGGGCCTGACCCGCGGACAGCTGCGCGGCATGCTGGCGCTGGAAGCCGTCCTCATTGCAGGGGTCGCGGCACTGATGGGCAGCGTGCTGGGGTCGGTGTACGGCTGGCTCGGAGCACAGTCCGCGCTGGGTTCCTTTGCCTCCGTGGCGCTCTCACTCCCGTGGCTGCAGCTGCTCGGCGTCCTGGCCGTGGCAGTGTTGGCCGGACTGGCAGCGTCGGTCCTTCCGGCCCGCCGTGCTGCCCGCCTGTCCCCGGTGGCCGGGCTGGCCGCAGATTAACACGCAGCCGCGAGTTCCCTGGCCAGCCGGTACGGCTGACTCCGGCCCGGGAACTCGCGGCCGTCAGGGTGATCTGACAGGATAGTAAGCAACCTGATCAGCTCGAGTCGAAGGAGTACGCGATGTCCAACCCCGAATCCGGCTGGAAACCCCGGCACGCATCCCTGTCCGCATATCTGGATGACCATCTGCTGGGCGCGGAAACCGGTGTGCGGCTCTTCGGTGCGGCCCGCCGGACCTGGGAGGGCTCCGAGTACGAGCAGACCTTCGCTGACCTGGAATCCGAAATCGCCGGGGAACGGGACGAACTGGAGCAATTGATCCTGGCGCTCGGATACCGGCGGAGCAAATTCAAGAAGGCCCTGGCGATGGCCGGCGCCGTCACCGGAAAGCTGGGGCCGATCAATCCGCTCAGCACGGGAGGCGGCACCACGGGCCAGTTTGAACTGGAAACCCTGCAGTCCATTGTCCGGGCCAAGGAGTGCCTGTGGCGGACCCTGCTGGCACTGTCCGCGCACGACCGGCGGTTCAATCCGTCCCGGCTCCAGGAAATGATCGACATGGCCGGACGGCAGCAGGATGCTGTGGCCAGGGTAATGGAGGAAACGGCTCCGGAGCGATTCCTGACCGGCCAGGTCCGCGCCGGGTCGTAATACCCCTCCCGCCCCTCCCTCTCCCCTTAGAACCCGGGTGCCGCCAAGAGCCCCGTTTCTCCCAAGAGCCCGCGAAATAGCAGAAAGTGCCCTTCTGAGCGTTCAGAAGGGCACTTTCTTCAGTCGACGTCCTTTAGTTTTCGCCCAGGCGGCGGATGTAGGATTCCAGCCGCTTGTCCGCGGATTCGGGCACAAAGCCGGCCGCCTCAAGCTTGCCCAGGTCCAGGGTGGAGCGCAGCGGCCGCGGAGCCACGCCCTCCTTGCCCGCGAAGTACTCCGCCGTGGACACGCCCGTGACGGACTCCGGCGAAGCGCCGCAGAGGCGGAACACATCGCGGGCGATCTCAGCCCACGAAGCCTCGGGCCCGGTGTTCGTGAGGTTGTACGTACCGTACGGGACACCGGATTCCAGCAGATACCGGATACCCGCGGCCAGATCCTCGGTGAACGTCAGCCGGCCGATCTGGTCATCCACCACCGACGGGGCGATCCCCCGGGCGGCCAGTGAGGCCATGGTCTTCACGAAGTTGCTGCCGTCCCCGATCACCCAGGACGTGCGCACGATGTAGTGCGCCGGCACGGCCCCCACCACGGCGTCCCCGGCAGCCTTGGACTGCCCGTACACGCCCAATGGGGAAAACGGCTCATCTTCCGCATGCACATCCGCCGTGCCGTCAAAGACATAGTCGGACGATACATGGACCAGCGTGAACCGGTGTGCGACGGCGGCCCGCGCCAGCTGCACAGCCGCACCGGCGTTGATGGCCCAGGCCGCAGTCCTGCCCTCCGGCGTTTCAGCAGCATCCACGGCCGTGTACGCCGCAGCGTTAATGACCGCTGAGTAGTTCTTCCAGTTCCGTGACGCGAAGGACGCCGGATCAGTGAGGTCAAAGTCGGTGCGGGCAGCGAACTCAACGTTTCCGGCGCCGTCGTACTCAGCGCGCAGGGCCTTGCCCAGCTGCCCGTCAGCGCCCAGGACCAGGATCTTCTTCGGCGGCATCGGCACCACATCCGCCAGCCGCGGATGGGCCTTGTCCTTGTCCGAGAGCTCCGCCTTTTCCAGCGGGATCGGCCACTGGATGGCCGCGGTCTCGTCAGCGAGGTTCAGGAACGTGTACTGCCCCTGGGCATCGGCGCTCCAGTGGTCATTGACCAGATACGTGTAGGCGGTGTTGTCCTCCAGGGTCTGGAAGGCGTTGCCCACCCCGCGCGGGATGAAGATGGCCGTGTCCGGGCCCATCTCGGCGGTGAAGACCGTGCCGAAGGACGGGCCCTCGCGCAGATCCACCCACGCCCCGAAGATCCGGCCCGTGGCCACGGAAATGTACTTGTCCCACGGCTCGGCGTGGATACCGCGGGTGGTGCCGGCCTTCTCGTTGAAGGAAATGTTGTTCTGCACCGGCCCGAAGTCCGGCAGCCCCAGCGCAAGCATCTTTTCCCGCTGCCAGTTTTCCTTGAACCAGCCGCGGTTGTCGCCGTGGACCGGAAGGTCATACAGGACGACGCCGGGAATGGGCGTGGGACGGGCAGCCAAGGGCTTGGAGAATTCTACGGTCATGGCGTTACTGGCCCTGGACCTTGTACTTGGCTTCGGTGGCGTCCTTCTGGGGGCGCCACCATTCCTCATGTTCCCGGTACCAGGCAATGGTATCGGCCAGTCCCTGCTCGAAGTTGGAGAACTGCGGCGCCCAGCCCAGCTCGGAGCGCAGCTTGGAGGAATCAATGGCGTAGCGCAGGTCGTGGCCGGGACGGTCGATGACCTGGTCATAGGCGTCCGCGGGCAGCCCCATGTGCGTCAGGATCAGTTCCACGACTTCCTTGTTGTTCTTCTCCCCGTCAGCGCCGATCAGGTAGGTCTGGCCGATCTCGCCCTTTTCAATGATGGTCAGCACGGCCGAGGAATGGTCGTTGGCGTGGATCCAGTCCCGCACATTCTCCCCGGCACCGTAGAGCTTGGGCCGCACGCCGTCGATCACGTTGGTGATCTGCCGCGGAATGAACTTTTCCACATGCTGGTACGGGCCGTAGTTGTTGGAGCAGTTGCTGATGGTGGCCTGCAGCCCGAAGGACCGCACCCAGGCGCGCACCAGAAGGTCCGAGCCGGCCTTCGTGGAGGAATACGGGCTGGAGGGGTTGTACGGGGTGGCTTCAGTGAACCGTGCCGGGTCATCCAGTTCCAGGTCGCCGTAGACCTCGTCCGTGGAGATGTGGTGGAACCGGGTGCCGTGCTTGCGTGCCGCTTCGATCAGCGTGTAGGTGCCGATGATGTTGGTGTCCAGGAACGGGCGCGGGTCATGCAGCGAATTGTCGTTGTGGGACTCAGCGGCGTAGTGCACCACGACGTCGGCCTCAGCCACCAGCGGATCCACCATGGCGGCGTCGCAGATATCGCCCACGACCAGGGTGAACCGTGCCGGGTCCAGGCCCTGCAGGGAGGCACGGTTGCCGGCATACGTGAGCTTGTCCAGCACCGTAACCTGCGCATCGGTGTGCTCCAGGACGTAATGGACAAAGTTCGAGCCAATAAAACCGGCTCCGCCGGTAACCAGAAGTTTCTGCATGATTTTAACCCTACCAATTTGGTGCGAAACATTTTACCGGCGATAATTCCAGGATGCGCGGAATTATTTTAGCCGGCGGTACCGGCTCGAGACTTCATCCGATTACCCTCGGTGTCAGCAAACAACTGGTGCCAGTCTATGACAAGCCAATGATCTACTATCCGTTGTCCACGCTGATCCTGGCGGGGATCAAAGATGTGTTGATTATCACAACCCCGCATGACGCCGACCAATTTGTAAGGTTGCTTGGTGACGGCAGCCAGTTCGGCATCAACATCACCTACAAGCAACAGGCCTCCCCCGATGGGTTGGCGCAGGCTTTCCTGCTTGGGGAAGAGCATATCGGCAACGGTCCTGTCGCCCTGGTACTGGGTGACAACATTTTCTACGGCACCGGAATGGGTACCCAGCTTCGGCGGTTTACCGACATTGATGGTGCTGCGGTCTTTGGTTACTGGGTTGCTGACCCGACAGCCTATGGAGTGGTCGAATTCGACTCTTCGGGAAACGCCATCTCCTTGGAAGAAAAACCGGCGCAGCCGAAGAGCCACTACGCCGTTCCCGGCTTGTATTTTTACGACAATGATGTCGTGGAAATCGCCCGGAATCTCGAACCTTCCCCACGCGGCGAACTCGAAATTACAGATTTGAATCGCGTGTACATGGACAAGGGAAAGCTGCAGGTTGAGATCCTTCCCCGCGGCACGGCGTGGCTTGACACCGGAACATTTGAGTCGCTAAATGAAGCGTCAGAGTTTATTCGCACTGTCCAGAAACGTCAGGGATTGTCTGTCGGCTGCCCGGAAGAGATTTCATGGCGGATGGGCAATATCAACGATGAGGAACTTCGCGCGCGTGCAGTTCCCTTGATAAAAAGCGGTTACGGACAGTATCTCCTGGAGCTGCTGAACCAACGGTGACCGCCCCCGAATAACGGCGATGTACAAAAGGTGCTCCTCTGAAATTCCAGAGGAGCACCTTTTGTTTTGAGGAAGAAGGCTGGAAACCCCCGATCCTGCTACTCTGCGGGTTCCTCGTACTTCGGGAAGATCGGTGCCGGAGCCGGCAACGGAGTGCCCGGCACCAGCGGGGTGCCGATCGCGCTGAACCGGCGGGCGGCGTCGTCGTCCTGGCCCAAGACCGTCAGCAGCTTGGCGGCACTGTCCGGCATCACCGGCTGGATCAGGATGGCCACAATACGCAGCACCTCCAGCGTCACGTAGAGCACGGTGTTCATGCGCTCGACGTCGGTCTTCCGCAGCACCCAGGGTGCCTGCTCGGCGAAGTAGGCGTTGGTGTCGCCGAGGACCTTCCAGGTGGCTTCGAGCGCACCGTGGAAGTCCTGAACGTCGTAGGCCTTGCGGGAGATCTCCAGGAGTTCGCCGGCGGCGGCCAGGATGGCCTTGTCCTCGTCGGTGAATTCTCCCGGCTGAGGAACTGCGGCGCCGCAGTTCTTGGCCACCATGGACAGCGAGCGCTGGGCCAGGTTGCCCAGGTTGTTGGCCAGATCCGAGTTCATCCGGCCCACCACGGCCTCGTGGCTGTAGGAGCCGTCGCCGCCGAAGGGCACCTCACGCAGCAGGAAGAACCGCACGGAGTCCAGGCCGTACTGGTCCGCCCACTCCTTGGGCGCCACCACGTTGCCCAGGGACTTGGACATCTTCACGCCCTTGTTGTGCAGGAACCCGTGGATCATCACGCGCTTGGGCAGTTCCAGATCCGCGGACATCAGGAACGCGGGCCAGAAGATGGCGTGGAAGCGGGAGATGTCCTTGCCGATGACATGGACGTCAGCCGGCCAGTACTTCTGAAAGGACTCCGACTCGGTGTCGGGGAAGCCGACGCCGGTGAGGTAGTTGGTGAGGGCATCCACCCACACGTACATCACGTGCTCCGGGTTGCCCGGAACCGGAACGCCCCAGTCGAAGGTGGTGCGGGAAATCGACAGGTCCTCGAGTCCGCCCTTGACGAAGCTGATGACCTCGTTGAACTTGGACTGCGGCGCGGCGAAGGTCGGCTGGGCCTCATAGAGTGCCAGCAGCTTGTCCTGGTACGCGGAGAGGCGGAAGAAGTAGCTTTCCTCCTCGGTCCACGTCACCTCGGTGTCCGTCTCCTTCGAATACCGGATGCCGTCTTCGCGGACTTCGGTTTCGTCGTCGGTGTAATAGGCCTCATCCCGGACCGAGTACCAGCCGGCGTACTTGGAGAGGTAGATGTCGCCCTTCTCCTCCATCCGCTTCCAGATGGCCTGCGCCGCGGCGTAGTGGTCCTTGTCCGTGGTGCGGATGAAGCGGTCATGGGAAATGTTCAGGTCCCGGCTCATCTGCTGGAAAGCCGCCGAGTTGCGGTCCGCCAGTTCTTTGGCGGTGATGCCTTCCTTGTCCGCCGACTGCTGCATCTTCAGGCCGTGCTCATCGGTGCCGGTCATGAAGAAGACGTCGTAACCGTCCAGGCGCTTGAAGCGGGCCATGGCGTCGGTGGCGATGGCCTCGTAGGCATGGCCGATATGGGGCACTCCGTTGGGATAGGAGATGGCCGTGGTGATGTAGAACGGGGTCTGGGAATCGGAAGAAGTCACATAAGAAAATTACCCTGTTTGGCCTGCGCTTGTCGCTTCGGCCCCATCAGAGCCGTGCTCTCCCCGCGGAGCCCGCCGTTCTGCACGTGTTGCGTATTCAGCCGTGTCGAACCGGGCAAGGTAGCCCAGACCCAGCAGCACCCCGAGCAGGATGATCACCAGAAGCACCGGAAGCCCCCAAATGACGGCACGGAGCCGAAGTGCTGATGGACGGACGGGAAGAAATACCGCAAGTCCCGCCAGCGCGGCACCGCTTGCATAGATCAGAGCGGCACCCGGCTCGAGCCCTCCGACGCTGCTCCCGCCACCGGACGATGAGACCAGGGCAAACGCGCGCAGCGGAACACCGGTTTGGGTTCAGCGTAACGGGAGCTGTGTTTGTCCCCGGGGGCCGGAGCCGGCTTCCAATACACCCGTCAGGACCGGGCCCGTCGCCGCGAGTCCTGCACGCACCAGCGCCACCCCGGCAGCAACCGACACCGCCAGGAAGATCATGGACACCGGCGCGAACAGCACCGCGGCTCCGGTGAGCGGGAAGAGCAGCAGTGCAGGCACTGCCGTGGACACCACGCTCACCAGCAGAAGCGGCTGCATGACCGCCGCGATGCGGGCACCGTCGATGACTCCGCGCGGCATTCCCATCCGGTCCAGGCTCCGGTACAGGTCGGCACGGTCCAGCACGGTGGCGGCCTGATTGATGCCGGCCGAGCAGGCGACCATGAGGAATCCGGCAACCACGGTAATCAGAACACCCGTCATCACGTCCCCGGGCAGGAAATCCTCGGATCCCTCTGCCTGCACGCCTTGCAGGACCGAGGCACCGGCTCCGGCAACGACGGCGGTGAAACACACCATGGACAGCGCGCTGACCTGCCGCCAGGCCGCTTTGGGCGCGTCCAGCACAATCCGGGCGGCAAGCAGGGCCTGCGGCGTTGCCGCCCGGCGCAGCCGACGGCGGGCCGAGACAGCCACCAGCCACGGCCCCACCAGGTTCAGCACCGCCAGCCCGGCGGCAAAGGCACCGAACAGGACGGCCAGGGCTAGGGCAGCCACAGCGATGGGGGTCATCAGGGCGAGGACACTGCCGGCGATGATGATCACCGCTGCGACGGCCCGGCGCCCCCGGACCTTTTGCGGAACGGCACGGGTGCGGACGCCCAGCGGCGAAATCGTCACCCGGCGCAGGCCGACGGCGGAGCTGACCGCCGCCAGGAGCACCACCGCCAGCACCGTTGCGGCACCGGCCACCGGGTGCAGCCAGTAGGCAGCCCCCAGCGCCGCACCGCGGAAATGAATCAACTGGACAAACGGCGCGAGCACCAGATAACCGGCCGCGCCGGCCAGGGTTCCGGCGAACGCCTGGGCACTGGCCTCCAGGACCGTCACCCGGCGGACCGTCTTGGCGGAAGCCCCGAGCAGGCACAGCGTCGAGAGGTGTTCGTCGCGGCGGCGGGCGGAGAGGCGTGCGGCCGATCCGCCGAGGCTGATCAGGGGCAGCACCAGGAGGATGAGCGCAAAGCACGCCAGCAGCAGGTAGAGGTCGCCTTCCTCGTCTCCCCACTGCAGGAAGGACAGGGCGCCGGCGAGGACCGTCAACAGCAGGGTGGTGACCACGGCGAACGACGCCGCTGGCAGCAGAGCCGCTGTCCGCCCGGCGGCGCCGGGGCGGTTCAGGAGCCAGGCGATGCGCAGCGGAACGGCAAGCGGAGAGGAATCCACCGCACGGACCAGGGCGGAGGCAGCGGCGTTCATCGGCGGATTCCCGCGGCGCCGGCGGTGTCCGCCACCACGACGCCGTCAGCCAGGGTGATGATCCGGCCGCACCAGCGGGCAACGTCGGCATCATGGGTGACAACCACCAGGGCCCGACCGGTTCCCTGCACCGTTTGCAGCAGCTGCCCCATGACTTCTGCCGAGGTGCGGGAATCCAGGGCGCCCGTGGGTTCGTCAGCGAACAGCATCCGGGCGCCGGTGACCTGTGCCCGGGCAATGGCTACCCGCTGCCCCTGTCCCCCGGAAAGCTCACCGATCCGCCGTTCCTCCATGCCGGACAGTCCCAGGGCGGCCAATGCGCCGGCTGCAGCTTGTTCCGCCTGCCGGCGGGCCGTGCCGTCAAGCATGAGGGCCAGGGCCACGTTCTCCCCGGCGGTGAGCTCGGGTATGAGCAGCCCCTGCTGGAACACGAAGCCGAACTCCCGCCGGCGCAGGGCCGACCGGGCGTCGTCGTTCAGGGCTGTGACCTCGATCGGCAGGGCCGTGTCCCGGAACAACCGGACCCGTCCGGCGTCGGGCGGGATGATGCCGGCCAGGCAGTGCAGCAGGGTGGTTTTTCCGGAACCGGAGGCCCCCATGACGGCCAGGGACTCACCGGGCCGGATGGTGAGGCTGACACCGGCCAGGGCGGGCGCGCCGTCGTACGTCTTTACAAGGTTTTCGGCCGCCAGCAGGGGCGCACCGGACATGGATGCAGTCATGCCTCCATGCTTTCCTGCCCAGGGTGGCGGCGCCTCGGAGTCCGGCATGAACTCCGTGTCAGGCGCCTCCTACCCTGGGCGGATACGGCACAGCGGTTAGCCCTGCAGGTCAACCTCGCGAACCACGGTGGCACTGATTTCGGTGCGCAGGGTTTCCAGCACGTCCTGCGGAACGGAGGAATCCACCGTCAGCAGGGACAGGGCCTGGCCGCCCTCGGAATTGCGGGCCACCTGCATGCCGGCAATGTTGATGTCCTTTTCGCCCAGGATCCGGCCCAGGGCGCCGATGACGCCGGGGCGGTCGGTGTAGATCAGGACCAGCAGGTGTTCGCTGATCGGGATTTCCACCTCGTAGCCGTTCACGCCCACGAGCTTTTCGATCTGCTTCGGTCCGGTCAGTGTGCCGGCGACCTCCAGCTGGGTTCCGTCCGACAGCGCGCCGCGGATGGTCAGCACGTTGCGGTAGTCGACCACCTCGGAGGTCTTGAGCAGGCGCACCTCGATGCCGCGCTGCTCGGCCAGGACCGGAGCGTTCACGTAGGAGACCTGCTCGGAGACGATGTCCGTGAAGATGCCCTTGAGTGCTGCCAGTTCCAGGGCCTTGACGTCCAGCGCTGCGATCTCGCCGGCCACCTCAATGTCGATGGCGGTGACGGAATCGGAGGAGAGCGCGGTGAAGATGCGTCCCAGCTTTTCGATCAGCGGGATGCCCGGGCGGACGTCCTCGGCAATGATGCCGCCGGCCACGTTCACGGCGTCGGGCACCAGTTCGCCGGCCAGGGCCAGACGGACGGATTTGGCGACGGAGACGCCGGCCTTTTCCTGGGCTTCGGCGGTGGAGGCGCCCAGATGAGGGGTGACAATGACGTTGTCCAGGGCCTGGAACGGCAGGTCGGTGGAGGGTTCCTTCACGAAGACGTCCACGCCGGCACCAGCGATCTTGCCCTCGGTCAGCGCGGTGTAGAGGGCATCCTCATCCACGAGGCCGCCGCGGGCCACGTTCACTACGTAGGCGGTGTCCTTCATCTTGTCGAAGGCCTCGGCGCCGAGCATCCCCACCGTCTCGGGGGTCTTGGGCATGTGGATGGTGACAAAGTCAGCCTGCTCCAGCAGCTCGTCCAGCGTCACCAGGCGAACATTCAGCTGGGCGGCGCGGGCCGGGGTGATGTACGGGTCATAGGCGAGGATTTCGGTGCCGAAGCCCTGCAGCCGGGCAGCCACGAGGGCGCCGATGCGGCCCAGGCCGATGATGCCGATTTTCTTTTCGAACAGCTCAATGCCGGAGTACTTGGAGCGCTTCCACTCGCCGCCCTTGAGGGCTGCGCTGGCCTGGGGAATGTGGCGGGCCAGTGACAGGATGTGGCCGACGGTCAGTTCCGCGGCGGAGATGATGTTCGACGTCGGGGCGTTGACCACCATGACACCGGCCTGGGTGGCGGCCTTGATGTCCACGTTGTCCAGGCCGACGCCGGCCCGGGCAATGACCTTGAGGTTCTTCGCGGCGGCGATGGCTTCGGCATCCACCTGGGTGGCCGAGCGCACCAGGATGGCGTCCACGTCCGCAATGGCGGAGAGCAGCTGCGACCGGTCCGCTCCGTTGGTGGAACGGATCTCGAAGTCCGGGCCCAGGGCCTGGACCGTGGCCGGGGAAAGTTCTTCCGCAATAAGTACGACGGGCTTGGTGGCTGTCACCGGTGACCTCTTTAGCTGTGGTGGATTCTGGTGGGGATCTTGGTGAAACCCTTTTCTGCGCAAAGAGGCCGGACCCGTTCAACCGGGCCCGGCCTCCTTACCGAAACGGCTTGCTCTTGCGAGCTTATCGTTTCGCTGTTGGGCGCACTCAATCGTGTGCCCTGTGTTACCGGCAGGTTACCGGCCTCCTGTGTCGCGGGGATCCGTCTAGCGGGAGACGGAGCCTTCGGTGTAATCGTCGTCGGACTTGATCCAGGAGAAGAGCTTGCGCAGTTCGCGGCCGGTGGCCTCGATCGGGTGGTCTTCACCCTTCTGGCGCAGTGCCTTGAACTCCGGTGCGTCGGCGTCCTGGTCATCGATGAAGCGCTTGGCGAAGGCACCGCTCTGGATGTCCGCCAGGACGGCCTTCATGTTCTCCTTCACGCTCTCGTCAATGACGCGCGGGCCGGAGACGTAGTCGCCGTATTCGGCGGTGTCCGAAACGCTCCAGCGCTGCTTGGCGATGCCGCCTTCGACCATCAGGTCAACAATCAGCTTCAGCTCGTGCAGAACCTCGAAGTACGCGACCTCGGGCTTGTAGCCGGCTTCGGTCAGGGTTTCGAAGCCGTACTGGATCAGCTGCGAGGCGCCGCCGCAGAGCACAGCCTGCTCGCCGAAGAGGTCCGTTTCGGTCTCTTCGGTGAAGGTGGTCTCGATGACGCCGGCGCGGGTGCCGCCGATGGCCTTGGCGTAGGACAGCGCCAGTTCCTTGGCCTTGCCGGACGGGTTCTGCTCGACGGCGATCAGGTCGGGAACACCGCGGCCGGCTTCGAATTCGCGGCGCACAATGTGGCCCGGACCCTTGGGGGCAACCAGGGCGACGTCGACGTCGGCCGGCGGCTGGATGTAGCCGTAGCGGATGTTGAAGCCGTGGCCGAAGAACAGGGCGTCGCCGGCCTGCAGGTTCGGGGCGATTTCCTCGGCGTAGACGAAGCGCTGGACCTGGTCCGGGGTGAGCACCATGATGAGGTCGGCTTCGGCAACGGCGTCCGCCACGCTGAGGACGCGCAGGCCCTCAGCTTCGGCCTTGGCGCGGGACTTCGAGCCTTCCTTGAGGCCAACGCGGACGTCGACGCCGGAATCGCGCAGGCTGAGGGCGTGGGCGTGGCCCTGGCTTCCGTAGCCGATGACCGCGACGGTGCGTCCCTGGATGATGGACAGGTCGGCGTCGTCGTCGTAATACATGTCAGTCACAGTGTTCTCCTACTGAAGTTTGTTTCTGGGTTCTTGGATAAAGGTTTTGGGCGGAACTGCGGCGAAAGCCTAGGCGCTGCGCAGATGCGCGCGGTCGCCCATGGATTTGGAGCCGCGGCCGATGGCCAGCGTTCCGGATTGAACTATTTCGCGGATGCCAAAGGGTTCAAGCACTGCAAGGAGTGCGTTGAGTTTATCGGCGGTGCCTGTCGCTTCAACGATCAGCGAGTCTGTGGACACGTCAACCACTGAAGAACGGAACAGCTCGGCTGCCTGGGTTACCTGCAGCCGGGTTGCGGCATCCGCGCGAACCTTGACCAAGATGTGGTCGCGTTGCACGGAAGACTCTGGAACCAGCTCAACAATCTTGATGACATTGATGAGCTTGTTCAGTTGTTTGGTGACCTGCTCCAGCAGGTCACCCTCGGCCTCGACCACCACGGTGATGCGGGACAGGCCCGGCACCTCCGAGGGGCCAACGGCCAAAGAATTGATGTTGAATGCCCGGCGGGCAAACAGGGACGCAACCCGGGTCAGGACACCGGGAACGTCTTCAACCAGTACGGAAAGGGTGTGGCGTGCCATGGCCCTAGTCCTCCTCTTCCCATTTGGGTGTCATATTGCGGGCAATCTGGATCAGGTCATTGGAAACGCCGGAGGGAACCATGGGCCAGACCATTGAGTCGCGGCTGACCACGAAGTCAATGACCACGGGGCGGTCATTGATCGCCAGGGCCTGGCGGATGGTGTCGTCAATGTCCTCTTCGCGCTCGCACCGCAGTCCGGCACAGCCGTACGCATCGGCGAGCTTCACGAAGTCCGGGATCCGGACGGTGTCATGGCCGGTGTTCAGGTCCGTGTTGGAGTAGCGGGACTCGTAGAAGAGCGTCTGCCACTGCCGCACCATGCCCAGGGACGAGTTGTTGATGATGGCAACCTTGATCGGAATCTTGTTGATCAGGCACGTGGCCAGTTCCTGGTTGGTCATCTGGAAGCAGCCGTCGCCGTCGATCGCCCAGACCACGCGGTCCGGGTTGCCGACCTTGGCGCCCATCGCTGCGGGCACGGAGTAGCCCATGGTGCCGAGCCCGCCGGAGTTGAGCCAGGCGCGGGGGCGCTCGTATTTGATGAACTGGGCGGCCCACATCTGGTGCTGGCCCACGCCTGCCACGTACACGCCTTCCGGTCCGGTCAGCGCACCGATGCGCTCGATGACCTTCTGCGGGGCAACGTGGCCGTGCTCGGGTTCGCTGTAACCCATGGGGTAGGTCTCGCGGAGCCGGTTGATGACCTCCCACCAGGGCGCAATGTCAGGACGCTCGACGGCGAACTGAGCGCGCACGGCGTCGGACAGCTCAGGAAGGATTTCCTTGACCGACCCGACGATCGGCACGTCCGCCGGCCGGTTCTTGGAGATCTCGGCGGGATCGATGTCCGCGTGGATGACCTTCGCCCCGGGAGCGAACGAGGACAGGACACCGGTGACGCGGTCGTCAAAGCGGGCGCCCAGCGTGATCAGCAGGTCCGACTGCTGCAGGGCGGTGACCGCCGAGACGGAGCCGTGCATGCCGGGCATGCCCGCGTGCTGCGGATGCGAGTCCGGGAAGACGCCGCGGGCCTGCAGCGTGGTGACGACGGGCGCGCCCACCAGCTCAGCCAGCTCCAGCAGTTCTGGCGAGGCATCGGCCTTCAGCACGCCGCCGCCCACGTAGAACACCGGGCGGTGGGACGCTGCGATCAGGCGGGCGGCTTCGCGCACCTGCTTGGAGTGGCCGCGCACCACGGTGCGGTAGCCGGGCAGATCAATTCGTGGCGGCCAGGAGAACGTGGTCTTCGCCTGCTGGGCATCCTTGGAGATGTCCACCAGCACCGGTCCGGGACGGCCCGTGGTGGCAATGTGAAAGGCCTCGGCCAGGACCCGGGGGATGTCATCCGCGTTGGTGACCAAGTAGGAGTGCTTCGTGATGGGCATGGTGATGCCCACGATGTCCGCTTCCTGGAAAGCGTCGCTGCCGATGAAGGCGCTGGAAACCTGGCCGGTGATGGCCACCATGGGAACCGAATCCATGTGCGCGTCGGCGATCGCGGTGACCAGGTTCGTCGCTCCGGGACCGGACGTGGCGATGCAGACCCCGGCGCGGCCGGTGACCATGGCATAGCCTTCGGCGGCGTGCCCGGCACCCTGTTCGTGGCGCACCAGGATGTGCCGCAGCTTGGTGGAATCCATGAGCGGGTCATAGGTCGGAAGGATCGCGCCGCCGGGCAGCCCGAAGATGTCTTCAACACCCAGCTCTTCCAACGCCCGGACGATTGCCTTGGAACCGGTCATCTCGGTGGGCGGAACAACGTTGTTGGGGCCCTGTACCCGGGTGTCTACGGCTTCGGACGGCACTGTAACGGAAGAGGCAACATCACGTGTCTTGGCAGCGGCCGTCTTGGCGGCAACGCTGGCTTTGTGGGCCATCAGCGACGGGCTGATTGGCGATCCCTTACTCATAAATTCTTCCTTACGGATACTTATTCATGTGATCTGTCGCGGCGGCCGTCCGGACGATTTGCCCGGGGCGGCTTTTGTGCTTTGTCTGAAGCCAATAAAAAAACCCCTCGTGCCGGTTGGCTCCGTAGGGGTTCGCGCGTGACGCTCTTGCAAGCTCGGCGGTTAGGCCACGCGCTTGATAAGGACGACGGGTACGATCTGCATGCCCCTTAGTCTTCCCGCCCCCTTGCGGGGTGTCAAACTTTTGAGACTGCCGTCTCACTATCTGGACATCCGATCCCGGCTGACAGGGCCTCCCCAACGACGCCCGCCGAGAGCGGACGTCGTCGGGGCCCCTCAGGCCCTTACAGCCTTATTAAGCCCTGCCGCCTCGGCTGTTCATGGGAAAACCGAGGCCACAGATTTCAGCCGCAGTAGGCGCCGGTGGAGGCCGAGTTGACCAGCTTGGTGTACTTACCCAGGACGCCGGTGGTGAACTTGCCCGGCAGGGGCTTCCAGCCAACCTTTCGCGCCTCGAGCTCCTCGGGGTCCACGAGCAGGTCGAAACTGCGGGCCGCGATGTCCACCCGGATGCGGTCGCCGTCGTTCACGAAGGCGATGGGGCCGCCGTCGACCGCTTCCGGAGCAACGTGGCCGATGCACAGGCCGGTGGTGCCGCCGGAGAACCGGCCGTCAGTGAGCAGCAGGACATCCTTGCCCAGGCCGGCACCCTTGATGGCGCCGGTGATGGCGAGCATTTCGCGCATGCCCGGCCCTCCCTTGGGACCTTCGTAGCGGATGACGACGACGTCGCCGGCGTGGATGTCTCCGTTGTCGAGGGCATCGAGTGCGCCCTGCTCCCGCTCGAACACGCGGGCGGTGCCCTCGAAGACGTCGGCGTCGAAGCCTGCGCTCTTGACGACGGCACCCTCGGGAGCCATGGAACCGTGCAGGATGGTGATGCCGCCGGTCTTGTGGATGGGGTTGTCCATGGCACGCAGGACCTTGCCGTCCGGGTCCGGCGGGTTGATGCTCGCCAGGTTCTCGGCCACGGTCTTGCCGGTGACGGTGAGGCAGTCGCCGTGGATCAGGCCGGCGTCGAGCAGTGCCTTCATGATCACCGGCACGCCGCCGATCTTGTCGACGTCGTGCATCACGTAGCGGCCAAAGGGCTTCAGGTCGCCCAGGTGCGGAATGCGGTCGCCAATGCGGTTGAAGTCCTCCAGCGTCAGGTCCACCTGCGCTTCGCGGGCAATGGCCAGCAGGTGCAGGACAGCGTTGGTGGAGCCGCCGAAGGCCATGGTGACGGCAATGGCGTTCTCGAAGGCCTTCTTGGTCATGATGTCGCGGGCGGTGATGCCCTTGCGCAGCAGGTTGACCACGGCTTCGCCGGACTTGCGGGCAAATTCGTCGCGGCGGCGGTCTGCCGAGGGCGGGGCGGCGGAACCGGGAAGGGACATGCCCAGGGCTTCGCCGATGCAGGCCATGGTGTTGGCGGTGTACATGCCGCCGCAGGCACCTTCACCCGGGCAAATGGCGCGTTCGATCGTGTCCAGGTCCTTGAGGCTCATCTTGCCGGCGGCGCAGGCACCCACGGCTTCGAAAGCATCAATGAGGGTCACTTCCCGCTCGGTGCCGTCTTCCATTTTGGCGAAGCCGGGCATGATCGAACCGGCGTACAGGAAGACGCTGGAGAGATCCAGCCGTGCGGCAGCCATCAGCATGCCGGGCAGGGACTTGTCGCAGCCGGCCAGGAGGATCGATCCGTCCAGCCGCTCGGCCATCATCACGGTTTCCACGGAATCGGCGATGACTTCGCGCGACACCAGGGAGAAGTGCATGCCTTCGTGGCCCATGGAAATGCCGTCGGACACCGAGATGGTGCCGAACTGCATGGGGAACCCGCCGCCGGCGTGGACGCCTTCCTTGGCGCCCTGGGCCAGCCGGTTCAGGGACAGGTTGCAGGGGGTGATCTCGTTCCAGGAACTGGCGACGCCGATCTGCGGCTTTGCAAAGTCGTCGTCCCCCATCCCGACGGCCCGGAACATGCCGCGGGCCGGGGCTGCATGGATCCCGTCGGTGACTACTCGGCTTCGGGGTTTGATGTCAGGGGTATTCTCCACACTCATGTTCCGATCTTAGGACTTTCCATTGCCGCCCCGGGGCATGTGACGGAGGCGCGTCCCGCTTGTTACGGCGGGTGAAGGTTGCGTGACAAGTAGATGTCCAAACGTGTGTTGCCGTGCGGGGCTTCCATTGTGCGGGGCGGTTGTTCATAGACTGGGCCAATGACTTCGGCACCAGAGTTCCGTGACCAGCCCTCCAGCGATGACATCAAGGCTGTGCTCCGTCATGTGTTCGAATCGCAGATCCCCAACTACGGCGACTACAACCTGGTCTGCGCCGGACCCGGCGGAGACGGTGCTGAAACCTACTATGTGGTGGGCTACCGGTGGCGCCCCGCTGAACTGGTGTTCGCTCCGTTCGACCCCATGACGCTTGCCGGCCTCGAGGCCCCCACCGCGGTCAATTCGACCAACCTCTCCCACACGGAAGAGGTGCGTTCAGGAGACTACGAAGTGGGAACGAACACCGGACGCCTTTTCCGGTTCCGGGTGCTGGCCACTGCTCCGCTTCCGGAAATCGGCGACGGCGGGGACCTCCGGATTATCGAGCAGGCCGGAGACCTTGAGGACTACAGCGCCTTCCTGGACCATTTCCTGACGCTGGCCTGAATCCTGTACTGATTCAGGCCCAGGGCCCGCGTATCACCAGGTTCATCGGCTCCTCACCGCGGGCCAGCCTGCCGACCTGCTCTTTGAGCAGCTTTTGGATCCGCGGCACAAAGGCCTCCGTGTTTCCCCCGACATGCGGGGTGATGATCGCATTGGGTGCCTTCCACAGCGGATGGTCCGCCGGCAGCGGCTCCGGATCCACGACGTCGAGGGCTGCCGACAGCCTGCCGGAGCACACCTCCGCCGTGAGCGCCTCAGTATCGACGACGGCGCCGCGTGCCACGTTCACCACCAGCGCGCCGTCCGGCAGCGCCGACAGGACCTCGTGGCCGATGAGGTGCCGCGTCTGCTCGTTCAGCGGTGTGATGACCACCAGGACATCGGCTGTTGCAGCGAGCCCGGCCAGCTCCTCAGGTCCGTGCACCGTCCCGTACTCGTCGGTCCGGGCCCGGCTCCCCACACGGGTCAGGTCAACTTCGAACGGCTCAAGACGGCGTGCGATGGCCGCTCCGATGCCGCCCACGCCCACCATCAGCACCCTTCGGTCCGCCAGTCCGCGGTAACGCCGGCTGCCCCAGGTGCCGCTCTGCGCATTGCGCACTGCATCATCCACTCCGCGCAGGCTGGCCAACATCAGGGTCAGCGCGAGCTCCGCGGTTCCGGCCGCATGAACCCCGGCAGCGGTGGCCACGGCAACGCCGGTGCCGGCCAGCTCGGGCAGACCGTCGTAGCCGGTGGTCTGGGCCTGGATCATTTTGAGGCGGGGGACCCGATCCAGGGCTTCCTGCCAGTCGTTGCCCGCAGCGTACGGCAGGACGACGGCGTCAATCTCGGCGTAGTCCAGATCCCGGGGCTCCCCCACCAGATCCCAGATGCCGGCGCGGAAGCCGTCCGGAAAAGGTTTCAATGCCTCGAGGAGATCTTCGCTGGGGACAGTCATGGTCAGGACGGGGCATAATTGGTCGTTCATGCCTGACAGCCTAGCGCCGGAGTCCCGTTCACCGGCGGCCTCTGGACACCTCTGCGGCACCGCCGTAACGTCGAAGACCGGGCCAGTGCGTAGTGCTGCGGGCCAGGGCCATGCCGGCCGCGGCATCGGTGGAAGGGTGGTTGGCATGAAGCGTTTACCCCGGCTTGTTTCAGCGGCTGTTGCCGCTGCTGCGGGACTGAGCGCCGGCGCCGCTTTTGCCGTGCTGCGGCGGCTTCTGGATAACCCGATGGTGGGCCTGGCGGCAGGAACGACCCCCGCAACCACCCCAGCCGGCACCCCTGTGAGAATCAGTTCCGGGAACGCGGCCACAGGCGCCCTCCCGGTGCTTCGCGCCGGTCCGGATGCCACACCTGCCAGCGCCCTTCCGGGCTGGCGGCAGAGCCTGCCTGTCACTCCGGTGCCCCGGGACACTGTTTCGGCCACTGCTGCGCAGGAACAGGGAAACCCGGATGAGCGGACTTTCAACACCCCGGGGCTTCCATCCCGAACATGGATGGTCACCAACGGGTCTGACTGGGACGGCAGCCCGCTGGAACTGGTGGTTCCGCCAGGCCGCGGCGGAAGCCACCGGATGCCGGAAGAAGGTACCTCCAACCCCTGAATTCCCGGCGGATTTTTCTTTTTCCAAGAAGTACTGGTAATGTTTCATGTCGTTGCGGAGAGCAAATCGAGCAGAAATGCGCGGCTGATACTTCAAGACAAAGGCACCTCTAGCTCAATTGGCAGAGCATCTGACTCTTAATCAGAGGGTTCCGGGTTCAAGTCCCGGGGGGTGCACAATACAGACCCCGTCTGGCCAGGAAGAAATTCTTGACCAGGCGGGGTTTTTTGTTTGGCTTCTTTGGGTTCGGCGGGCCTCGGGCACTTGGGATGAGCCTTGCTTGCGGTGGACCGTTAAAGGGCATTGGCCATCGAGAGAGGGGCCTTAGCCTCCCGTTTGGCCCCATTACCTGCACTATGCATGGCTTGGGCGGACCGTTTTCAACGCACCATTCTCAGTTGGAACCGAATGCGATTGGCATCCGCACGGGGATGGTCCCCGTGCCACGGATGGATCCGCGCGAAGGGTGAAACAAAAAGTTCCCCTCGTTGTTACGTGCCCGCAATGCCTGAGTCCAGAAACCGAAACGTGGCGGTCCCAGACTGGAACCACCGCGAGGTAGTTGGGGAAGCCACCTTGACTCCCCCGCGGTACCCGTCCGCACAGCGGTAAAGATTCCAGGTTCCACGCAGCTCCTGAAACAGGGTTGGGGCTCCTCCGAAGCAGGAGGCGCCCCTTGCGCACCACGACCCCGAGAAGATCAGGAGCCGACGTGCCCTTTACCGTTGCATCGATTGATCCCGAAAAGACCAGGGCAGCCCGATTCCTTGCCGGTGACCCGAAACAGTTGTTGATCGACGGCCGCTGGGTTTCAGCTGCAGCCGGCGCAACTTTCGGCACCAGCGACCCTGCCAGCGGCCGCGGTTTAGCGCTGGTTGCCCGGGCCGGGCGGGAGGACGTCGACGCCGCAGTCACCGCTGCCCGACGCGCGCTCAATCACGGGCCCTGGGCAGGCATCACGCCCGCGGAGAAGGGCAGGCTGCTCTGGCGCATCGCTGATGCCATCGAGGACCATGCCGATGAACTCGCCGAGTTGGAAACTCTGGACCAGGGCAAGGTGTACGCCACCGCCCGCTTCGGCGAAATCCCGGCCGCCGCCGCCCAGTTCCGTTATTACTCCGGGATGGCCAACCAGTTGCACGGCACCACGATCCCCACCTCCATCACCCGGCAGGGCCCGGCGAAGCGGATTTTCGCCTACACCACTCGGGAGCCCGTCGGCGTCGTGGCTGCGATCGTTCCGTGGAACTCTCCGCTGCTGATGGCAGCCATGAAGCTCGCACCCGCTCTCGCGGCCGGTTGCACAGTCATCCTCAAACCCGCTGAGAACACCCCTCTGACCGCCCTGCGGTTGGGCGAACTGCTCGTCGGGGTCGGCGTTCCGGCCGGCGTAGTGAACATCCTCACCGGGTACGGGACAGAGGTCGGATCCGCCCTATCCACCCACCGCGACGTCGACAAGATCGCCTTCACCGGATCCACCGCTGTCGGCAAGCAGCTGATCTCTGATGCGCGCGGCAACCTTAAACGCCTCACCCTGGAACTCGGAGGCAAGTCGCCGGCAATTATCCTGCCGGACGCCAACCTGGAGATCGCCGTTCCCGGAGTCGCCAGCGGAATCTTTGACAACGGCGGCCAGGTTTGCGTGGCCGGCTCCCGCATCTACGCCCATCGCGATATCTACCAGGAGGTCGTGGAAGGCCTGGCCGACCGCGCCGCAGCCCTCACCCTCGGACACGGATTGGATCCAGACTCCGACATGGGTCCGATGGTCAGCCGGGGGCAGGCGGAACGGGTCCACTCATTCATCACCCAGGGCCGGTCCGACGGTGTGGAAGTCATAACCGGCGGAGCCATCGAAGGATGCCAGGGCACCTTCTACCGACCCACAGTGCTGACCGGCGCCGACCCCGGCTCCCGGCTCATGCGTGAGGAAATTTTCGGCCCGGTGGCCGTGGTGACACCCTACGACAGCCTCGACGAAGTCCTCGCCTGGGCCAATGACTCAGAGTACGGGCTGGCCGCCAGCCTCTGGACCGAATCCCTTTCCAACGCGCATCGCCTCGCCGCCGATTTGAACGCCGGCACCGTATGGATCAACTGCCACTCGTACTTCTCTCCCGAGCTACCCAAGGGCGGCCACAAGGAATCCGGATGGGGATACGAAAACGGCGCACCCGGTCTGGAGAACTACCTCGAATCAAAGACTGTCTGCGCCGTTATCTGACTCCGCAGCCCGCCGGTCCGGACGCTCCCCCCGGATCACACCCACGTCAGGAATGCCATGAAACAGATTTCCCTGGGCGTCTTTGAGATGCTCAACCCAAACAACGGACTCCCCACCCTCTCCCATCCGCAGAACAGAACCGCGACCTGGGACAACGTCGACTACTGGACCTCACTGGCCACAACGCTCGACGACGCCGGCTTCGACTTCCTGTTTTTCGCTGACACCTACGGCTATCCGACGATCGAGGGCGCCCTGCCCGACGCCGTCGTCCGGCACGGCATCCAGTTCCCCGGCTTGGACCCGATGCTGATGATCTCCGCGTTGGCCCGCGCCACCCGCCGCCTCGGCTTCGTGGTGACCAGCCCCACCACCGTGGAGCGCCCCTATGCCACGGCCCGCCGCTTCGCGTCGCTGGACCAGTACACGGCCGGGCGCATCGGGTGGAACATCGTGACGGGAAGTTCGCAGGCGACCACCGATGCCCTCTTCGGCACCGGAACCGAACAGAGCCACGATTCGCGGTATGACGTCGCTGACGAGTTTGTGGACCTCTGCCTGAATCTCTGGGAAGGCGGCTGGGACGACGACGCCGTCGAGCGCACCTCCGCCGCCTACGCCAACCCGGCGAAGGTTCGTCCCACGGTCCACGCCGGCACCCACTTCGCAGCCTCCGGTACCTTCGCTGTGGCCCCGACCCCGCAGCGCACCCCTGTGCTCTTCCAGGCCGGAACCTCCGCCCGCGGCCGTGCCTTCGCTGCACGCAACGCCGAATGCGTGTTCATTCAGGGACAGTCCATCGCCCAGGCGGCAAAGGTCGTTGCGGAGATCCGCGCCGAAGCCGTCAGCGCCGGCCGGGATCCCGCCGCCATCAAGATCATCTCGGGAGCCACGGTCACCGTGGCCGGCACCGCTGAGGAAGCCGCGGAGCGCCGCGCCGAGCTTGAAGCGCAGTACTCGCTGGAGGACGCGGCGGTGATGTTCGCCGGCTTCACGGGGGTCAACTTGGTGGGCGTCGACCCTGCCCTGCCCCTGACCGAGATCGGCGGGCTCTCCTCCAACCAGGGCCAAACGCTGCTTGACCGCTATGTTCGGGACGGCGCGCCGGTCCCTACCGTGGGTGAGATCCTTGGCCGCTTCCGGCTGACGGCGCTGCGCGGCTTCCAGATCACCGGCGGCCCGGAACAGGTCGCCGACGAACTCGAAGCGATCATCGCCGGGACCGGGCTGGACGGTTTCATGCTGGAACCGACGTTCGGCGGCCCCGAGGCATTCACGGACTTCATCGCCCTGGTCCTGCCGCTGCTGCGGAATCGCGGCCTCTATCCGCCGTTGCCGGTGGGCGGCACAGATGGGGAGGCGACGACGGCACCCACCTTGCGCGAACGCCTCACCGGCGGTGCCGCACGCCTGCCGCAGACCCATCCGGGCAGCCGCTTCCGGGGCGGTCCGCTTGCCTCCACCTCCCAGTCCCCTTCCCCCGCGCGAGAGGCATAGTGCCATGAATAAAGAATCCGTCGACGCCGTCATCAGCGGCCTTAAGAAGGCCGGCGTCAGCGTGGTCTGCTATCTGCCGGACTCCCTGCTCAAAGAGCTCTATCCAGCGTTGGACGCGGACCCGGATATTCGCACCATTCCGGTCACCAACGAGGGTGAGGGTGCCGCAATCTGCGGCGGAGTGTTCCTTTCCGGCCGGAAGGCCGCGCTGATCATGGAGAACTCCGGGCTGCGTGCGTCAGTCGAGCATCTGGCCCGATTGGGCCTGGGCTCCGGCATCCCGGTAATCATGCTCATGAGCCACCGGGGCGATCTGGGCGAGAACAACTGGTGGGCCATTCCGCACGGCATCACCATGGAACCCATCCTCGATGCACTGCGCATCCCGTACCGGATTGTCAAGGACGCCGGGGAGATCGGGCAGGCCATTTCCGACTCCTATGCCTGGTCCCATACCGCCTACCACCACTCCGCCGTCGTCCTGTCAGGAGGCATCGTCCGATGATGAAGCGCTACGAATGTATGGAACGCCTAGGCTCCCGCCTAGCCGATGAACTGGTGGTCCTCTCCCTCGGCGGAGCCGTGGACGAGTGGTTCAACGCTGCACCCCACATGCGGGAAGCCTCGCTTTTCCAGCAGCAGCTTGGCTGTGTCACGGGAGAAGCCTTCGGCCTGTCCGTGGGCCTCCCGCACCGACGCATAGTGTCCCTGGACACCGACGGCGGCCTGCTCTTCAATCTGGGTATCCTCGCCACACTCGGCAATGAGCAGCCGGAGAACCTCTTCGTCGTCGTCTGGGACAACGAGTGCTACCAGTCGATCGGCGGCCCGCGCACCCACACTGCCGCCGGCCGCGTGAACCTAGCCGAGATCGCCCGAGGCTGCGGAGTGGAGAACGCCTTTGTGGCGGACAACTACGACGACTTTGAAACCCACTGCGAGCGCGGCCTGGCGGCGAAGGAACCGTATGTCGTCATCGCGAAAACCGACGGCGTCCTGGAGCCGGGGATCAAGCGCAAGCACTCGGACGGCCGGGAAGACAAGTACATCTTTGTCCGCCACGTCGAAAAGACCGAGGGCATCACCATCATGGGGCCAAGTGAACACAACTAACGGCACATTCACCAGTAACAGCTCCGACACCGTTTACGACTTCATTGTCGTCGGCGGCGGCTCAGCAGGCTGCGTGCTGGCCCGCCGTTTGGCTGAAAATCCTGAGGCCAGCGTGCTGCTGCTCGAGGCCGGACCGGACGACGCCGGCCTGGACGCGATCTCGACCGCGTCCGGCTGGGCCGGCCTGCTTGGCGGATCGTACGACTGGGGTTACTCGTACGATCCCGCCCCTGCCGCCGCGAACCGATCCATCCCCATTCCGCGCGGCAAAGTCCTGGGCGGTTCCGGCAGCATCAACGCCATGCTCTGGTACCGCGGGCACCGTGACGACTACAACCGCTGGGCGGCGGGCGGTGCCACCGGCTGGGATTATGAGTCCCTGCTGCCCTACTTCAAGAAGAGCGAGGACTGGCAGTACGGCGAAACCGAGTACCGCGGTGCCGGCGGGCCGCTGCGCATCGAAACCAGCCCCGACCCGCATCCGGTGGCCGCAGCCCTGCTTACCGGCGCCGCCGAACTAGGCCTGTCTGTCCTCGAAGATGCGAATGCAGCCTCGAACGAAGGCGCAGCACTGGCCAATTTCAACGCTGCTACCGGCCCCGACGGGATTCTGCGCCGAGTCAGCCCCTCGGCCGCGTACCTGCGGCCGGCGGCCGGCTGGCCGAACCTCTGCATCCGCACCAACACCAGCGCTCGCCGCCTGGTGATAGAACGCGGCCGCGCCGCCGGCGTCATCATCTCGCCGACCGCGACTCCCGGCAGCCGTGGCAACAGCAGCGACACGGCGACGATCCGTGCGCGGGCCGGCGTCGTCCTCACCCTCGGTGCCATCGATACACCGCGGCTGCTGATGCTCTCCGGCATCGGCGATACGCCTCAGCTGCGCGCTGCCGGCATCGAACCGCTGCTGCACCTGCCCGGCGTCGGCGCCAACTTCCAGGATCATCCGCTCCTGATGGGTGTCAACTTCCGGCTTCGGGCACCGCTCGATCCAATCCGGGACAACGGCGGCGGCGCCATGCTGAACTGGCGCAGCCAATCCGCTGACCACCGGCCCGATCTGCACGCGTTCGTGGTACAGGGACGGCACACCAACCCTGCGCTGGCAAAGCAGTACGGCGTTGACGGCGACGTTTGCGCGGTCTCCCCCGGGCTGATGCGGTCACAGTCCATCGGCTCCATCCGGCTGCTCGACGCCGCCGGGAAACTGTCCATTGATCCGAACTACCTCGCGGAGCAGGCCGATTTGGATGCCCTGGTCGAGTCCCTGGACTGGATGCTGGACCTCGCCGCGACCTCCGGCTACGCCGGACTTCTCGAGCGGCCGCTGTCGCCGCCACGTCGGCTGGACCGCGCCGAGGCCGTTGCTTTCGTGCGGGCCAGCGTGGACACCTTCTTCCACTGCTCCGGCACGGCGAAGATGGGCGCCGACGAGGCCTCAGTGGTCACTCCAGAGCTGGCGGTCCGCGGCCTCGAGGGGCTGTGGGTGGCTGATGCCTCGGTCATCCCGGAGATTCCCACCTGCAACCTCCAGGCCCCGGTGGTGGCCATCGCCGAACGGGCCGCCGAGCTCATCGCCACGGCGTCCGGAATCCGCCCGGCGAGCGCTGCGTCCATCGCAACGGCCACACCGGCAACACCGACAGCAACAAGGTGAAAGGAAACACCGTGGGAGAAAATGTGGAAACCCTGTGGTCGGCGGATTTCGTCGTCACTATGAATGCGGACCTTGAGGTCCTGACCGACGCGGCCGTGCTGGTATCCGGCCAGGACATCCTCGAGGTAGGGCCCACCGCCGAGCTGAAGGCACGCCACCCCGGCGCAAAGCGGGTGCACCTGGCCGACCGCCTGCTGATGCCGGGTCTGGTCAACGCGCACCACCATTCCGGGGTGCTCCGCGGAACCGCCGAGCACCTGCCCGTCTGGGAATGGCTTCGCCTCCACATCGACCCGATGCACCGTGTGCTGCGTCCCGACGAAGCGGAGGCCGCCGCCTGGCTTTGCTACGCCGAGGGCCTGCTCTCCGGGACCACCACGGTTGTGGACATGTGGCGCTTCATGGACGGGGCTGCGCGCGCTGCCACCACGTTGGGCAACCGGCTGGTCAGCGTCAATTACGTGGGTGAACACCCGGACCACAACTACTTCGACACGCTTGATGACAACGAGCGGATGCTGGAGCGGTGGACCGGTGCGGCCAACGGGCGGATCGTACCGTGGGTCGGTCTGGAGCATCCCTTCTACGCCGACGCGGCCGGTCAGCAGCGGGCCATCAGGCTGGCCGGCAAGTACGGCACCGGCCTTTACACGCACTGCAGCGAATCCGAAACGGAGCTGGCGCTTTTCGACCAGGAGTACGGGCTGCGTCCGGGCTTTGCGCTCGAGAAGCTCGGTTTCTTCGACACGCCCCGCACCATACTGGCGCACGCCGTCTGGCTCGATGACGCGGAAATCACCCTGCTGGCAAAGCACCGCGTCGGGATCTCGCACAACCCGGTCTCCAACATGAAGCTGGCCTCTGGGATGGCGCCGGTGCAGGAGATGCTGGCGGCGGGCCTGAACGTGGGCCTGGGCACCGACGGGGAGAAGGAAAACAACAATCTCGACATGTTCGAGGAGATGAAGACGGCTTCCCTGCTCGGCAAGCTGCGTTCCATGGACGCCGCGGCCATGGATTCCTGGACGGTGCTGAAGATGGCCACCCTCGGAGGAGCTGCTGCCCTGGGCTTGGAAGACCGCATCGGCTCGCTGGAGAAGGGGAAACGGGCCGACTTCATCGCTGTGCGCACCGACATCCCGCGCATGGTTCCACTGATCGGTTACGGACCGTATGCCAACATCCACCACAATCTGGTCCACGCCGTGCGCGGGTCGGACGTGGACCTGGTGGTGGTCGACGGTGATGTGGCGGTCAAATCCGGCACCCTCGTCGCCTCGGACCTGCCGGAACTCATCGCCCGGGCACGCGCCGTCGTGCCCGGGCTGTTCCATCGCCGCAGCGAGTGGCTGGCAGACAACGATGACCCGACTGGACTGTTCAGCGGCGTCAGTCAGCCACCCGTTTACTCGCCCGTAACGAACGGCGCCCCGCGGTGAAACATACCGTCCATAGGGTCTTCCCAGAGCCTCCATCCGCACCAGTACCCATGCGCCATCCATCCCGAGCCACTCGTCGTGGGCTCGCATCCTGCAAGGACTCTTTATGACCATCTGTTTCGCCACTCCCGCTTCCGCCCGACGCACCCGCCGGGCCGCCGCCCTGTCAGTGCTGACCGTTTCGGCCCTGGCGCTGAGCGCCTGTGGCAGCTCCGCCGCATCCTCGGACCCAGGCGCTGGGGACTACGGCACGCTGAACTACAACCAATCCTGGGTCAAGACCACCGAGTTCGCCGGCGAATTCTTCGCTGACAGCAACGGCTACTTCAAGGACGCCGGTTTCAGCGGCGTCAACCTCATTTCCGGCGGGCCCAGCGGCACCTCCTCGGAATCGATGGTCCTTGCCGGCAGCGCTCTTGTAGGCACAACCACCCCGATCGCCACCGGGTCGATGGTGTCGGAAAGCGAGGCGCCCCTGAAGATCATCGGTGCCAAGTTCCAGAAGAACCCGTTCACCGTTTACTCGCTGGGAGACAATCCGATCAACACACCCCAAGACATGATCGGCAAGAAAATTGGGGTGGCCTCCGGCACCAATGAGATCCTGTTCGAGGCTCTGTTGGAAGTCAACGGGATCGACCCCGGCCAGGTGGAGGCGGTACCGGTCCAGTTTGACCCGCAGCCGCTGATGAACGGTGAAGTCGAGGGCCAGATCGGTTTCCTGACCAACGAGGCGCTCGCCGTCGAGCTCAAAGGTTTCGAGGTCGCCAATATGCCATTCGCCGACCACGGCATGCCGTTTGTCGCCGGCGCGTTCGTGACCACCGACGAGAACATCGAGACACGGCGCGAAGAGCTCAAGGCATTTCTGGTCGCTGCGATCAAGGGGTGGCAGGACGCCGTTTCCGATCCGGAGGAGGCCGCCCGCCTCGCCTATGAGGAATACGGATCGGATCTTGGCCTGGACCCGGAAAAGGAGAAACGGCAGGCCGTCGAGCAGAACAAACTAGTGCTCGGAGACGCCGGCGCGGAGCATGGAATCCTCTACATCTCGGACGACCTCGCCCAGGCGAACATCGAGGTGCTCAAGGTCGCCGGTTACGACGACATCACCGCCGAGGACCTCTTCGACAATTCCCTGCTTGAGGAGATCTACGCCGAGAACCCGGAGCTGAAGCAGTAGTGGCCGGCCAACCCACCGCACCGGACCCGGGCCTGCTGCGTCAGGCCCTAACCGTGGCACAGGATGCCAAAGACCACGGCCGGCATCCTTTCGGCGCGCTCGTCGCTGACAGCCTCGGACAAGTGGTGTCCTCAGCCGGCAACAATTCGATGCCGCCTGAGGGCGATCCCACCCAGCACGCCGAACTCCGGGCCCTGGCGGAGGCATCCTTACGGCTCGGTCCGGAGGCAATGGCCAGGGCCACGCTGTACACCAGTGCGGAACCCTGCGTGATGTGCACGGGTGCCGCGTACTGGACCGGGATTGGGACGATCGTGTACGCCCT
This sequence comes from Arthrobacter gengyunqii, assembly GCF_023022985.1. NCBI lineage: Bacteria > Bacillati > Actinomycetota > Actinomycetes > Micrococcales > Micrococcaceae > Arthrobacter > Arthrobacter gengyunqii. Next base: position 2,565,932 of record NZ_CP095461.1, read on the forward strand.
GTCCGAACACCGGCTGCTTGAACTCACCGGGGCCAATCCGGAAAACCCCACCTTCGATCTGCCCTGCCGGGAGGTCATCTCCCGCGGACAGCGGAACATCGAAGTATTCGGTCCGCTGCTGGAAGAGGAAGCGGCAGTCCCGCACATCGGTTTCTGGAACTAAATCTCCGCTGGCAGGGCAACGGATATCCCGGAGCCCCTGGACCCAAGAATGCGAGTTGACGCCATGACTGCTGAAATCATCACAACAGCCCCTGCACCATATTCCACCGGCAGCGGGATCAATCTTTCCGGCCTGCAAAAGTCGTTTGCCATGGGACGGAAGACAGTGACCGCTCTGGAGAACGTGAACCTGACGACAGAAAAGGGTGCCTTCCTGTCTTTGCTCGGCCCCTCCGGCTGCGGCAAATCCACCATCCTGCGCATACTCGCGGGCCTTGAACAGCCCACGGGCGGCTCGGTCCTGGTGGACGGCAAATCTCCGGCGGACCTGCGGCGCGGCCACGAACTGGGCATCGCCTTCCAAGACTCGGCGCTGCTGCCCTGGCGCAGCGTCTACACCAACATCAAGCTTCCCCTCGAGGTCGCCGGACTGCCAGCGGACGATGACCACGTCAACGGCCTCATCGAGCTGGTGGGGCTGAAGGGCTTCGAGAAGGCCAAGCCAGGCCAGCTGTCCGGCGGCATGCGCCAGCGCGTGTCGATCGCCCGCTCGCTGGTGGTCAAGCCCTCCGTCCTGCTGCTGGATGAGCCGTTCGGCGCCCTGGACGACATGACCCGGCAACGCCTGAACCTCGAGCTGCTGCGGATCTGGACCGAGAAGCCGGCCACCACGCTGATGGTCACGCACGGCATCTCCGAAGCGATCTTCCTCTCCGACGTCGTCGCCGTGATGAGTCCCCGCCCGGGCCGCATCGTGGAGGTTTTCGATGTCGACCTGCCGCGTCCGCGCACACCCGAGATGATGCGGTCCCCGGAGTTCCATGCCCTCCACGACCACGCGTCCGAGCTGCTGTTCAGCCCGCACGGCACCGACGGGTCCGAACCCTCCGGCGCAGCGATGGAACAGCACCTGTGAGCGCCGGACGTGCAAGGTTTCCGCTCCCGCCCTGGGCCATCGGCCTCGGCGGCGTGGTCCTTGTCATCGGCCTCTGGTGGATCGGCGCGCTCACGTTCCTCTCCGGCATCGGTGCCGCGCCCGACGGCGGTGGCGGCAGCATTCCCACCCCGCTCGCCATCGTCCAGCAGTTCGGTGCTGACGGCTTCGACTACTACCAGCGGAACGCCAGCGTGACCATCATCGAAGCCGTCACCGGCTATTTCTGGGGCAACCTCATCGCCCTTGCACTCGCCGGCGCTGTCATGGTCTTTCCACTCCTTGAGCGGCTGGTCTCCCAGCTCGGGGTCATCAGCTACTGCCTGCCGGTGGTCGCGATCGGCCCGATCATCTTCATCATCATGGGTCCGCCGGCCACAGGCGAAGCGTCTGGAACGGCCGTAGCGCTGGCGGCCCTGTCGGTGTTCTTCACAACGCTGGTCGGGTCCATCATGGGCTTCAAGACCGCCGACCAGTCCAGCCTCGACATTGTGACGGTCTACGGCGGGCGGCGCATCCACCAGCTGGTCAAGGTGCAGGCCATCGCCGCCATCCCCGGGGTCCTGAACTCGCTGAAGATCGCCGCACCGGCTGCCTTCCTCGGCGCTGTGCTGGGCGAGTATGTCGGCGGCGTGGACCGGGGCCTCGGCCCGGCGATGGTCAACGCCCAGCAGTCCCTGGAGATTGAACGCGTCTGGGGCGTCGCACTCGTCTGCGGCCTGCTCGCCGGGGCCGGTTACCTCCTGTTCGCCCTGATTTCCCGGTACGCGACCCCGTGGTCCGCCGGTTCCGCTTCCGCCGAAGGAGGACGACGCTAGATGAACACTGAAACCCTCAAGGGGCTGGGCCGAAACACCCTGAACGTGGGCCTGTCACTGGCCGTCGTCGTCGTGCTCTGGGTCGTGGCCCTGCGGATCCTCGATGTCTCCAGCTACATCGGCAAGGGCCCCCTGGATGTCTGGAAGTACCTGTTTGTGCAGGAGGACGCGGCGGAGAACCTCGCCGGCCTGTTCGCGGCGCTGGGCCGGACAATGGCCGACGCCGCCCTCGGGTTTATTTCCGGCCTCACGGCCGCGATCGTGATCGCCACTCTGTTCACCCTGTTCCGCGGCGTGGAACACGCTCTGATGCCGATGGCCATGCTGCTGCGCTCCGTCCCGCTGGTGGCGATGGCTCCCATCATTATTCTGATCTTTGGCCGCGAAACCGCCGCAGTGGGAGCGATGGGCGGCATAGTGGTGCTCTTTCCCGCGCTGGTGACGATCGTAATGGGCCTGCGCTCGGCCTCACCGGCCATGATGGACGTCATCACCGTCTTCGGCGGCAGCAAGTTTGACGCGTTCCGTAAAGTGGCGCTGCCCTCCTCGATGCCTGCTTTCTTCACCGCGCTGCGCATCTCCATCCCGGGAGCCCTGACCGGGGCGCTGCTGGCCGAATGGCTCGCCACCGGCCAGGGCATCGGTTACGAGATCATTTCCTCGGTCTCCCGCGCCCGCTACGACGCCGTCTGGGCCTCCGTGGTCGGCGTGACCCTGGCCTCGCTGCTGCTCTACGGTGTCGTGTCCCTGATTGAGGCAGCCGTCATGCGCCGCATGGGCAAGAAACCGTGAGGCGGCCCATGCAGGCGGGCAGCCGCCAGCCCGCGCTCCCCGGTACGGCGAAGGCTGACACCCTCATCACCAACGCGCACGTCGTGGCCGACCGGGACACCGAGTACCCCGGCGGCTGGATCGCCCTCACCACAGGGCGGGTGGCCGCCGTCGGGCACTCCTTCGAGGCGCCGCCTCAGGCACACCACACCATCGACGCGGGTGGGCGCCTGCTCACCCCGGGCCTCGTCAACACCCACCACCACATGTACCAGAACCTCACACGCTCCTACGGACCTGCCGTTAACGGCAGTCTCTTTGACTGGCTCACCACGCTCTATCCACTCTGGGCGGGGCTGGACGAGGAAAACACCTACCTTTCGACCTACGTGGGCATCGTGGAACTGCTCATGGGCGGGTGCACCACGTCCAGCGACCACCTGTACGTACACCCCCGGCCCGGGCTCATCGACGCCCAGGTGGCTGCGGCCACCGAACTGGGCTTCCGGTTCATGGCCGTGCGCGGTTCGATGACCCGTTCCGAGGAGGACGGCGGACTGCCCCCGGCCTCGGTGGTGCAGGACCACGACACGATCATGGCCGACGCCGAACGGCTGGTGGCCGCATACCACGACCCTTCCCCGGGAGCGATGACACGCATTGCGCTCGGCCCGTGCTCGCCTTTTTCGGTGTCTGAAAAAATCATGGTCTCCAGTGCCGAGTTCGCCGCGAAACACGATGTTCGGCTGCACTCCCACCTGGTTGAAGACCATGAGGAGGACACGTACTGCCTGGTAACCTACGGCTGCCGTCCCGTTGAATACTTCGAACGGGTGGGCTGGGCTTCGGACCGAGCGTGGGTGGCACATTTGATCTACCCGTCCGACGCCGAGGTGGCCCGGCTTGCCGCCGCCGGCGTCGGGGCCACACAGTGTCCGAGCTCCAATATGATGATCGGCGGGGGTTCCATGGATGCGATGAAGATGCGCTCCCTGGGCCTGACCGTGGGTCTGGGCTGCGACGGTTCCGCCTCCACCGACAGCGCTTCGCTTTGGATGGAAACCCGCAATGCAATGCTGCTGGGGCGCCTGCGCAACGGTCCGGCCTCCATGCAGGCCCGCGACGCATTGGACATCGCCACCCGGGGCGGTGCGGCGTGCCTGGGCTGGGACGACGAGGTCGGTCACCTGCGCCCGGGGGCCTGCGCCGATGTGGTCGTGTGGGAAACCCACCCCGTCGCGCTGGCCGGCGCATTGGTGGACCCGGTCGAGGCCTGGCTGCGAACCGGTCCGGCCCGTGCCTGGCACACAATGGTCGCAGGAAAGCTTCTGGTGCAGGAGGGTGAACCAGTGGCTGCGGCGCTGCCTGACGTGCTGCGCCGCCATCGCACCGCTGCCGCCGCCATCCAGCGGCTGGCCTAGCTCCAGATGCCTCGTGCAGATCGTCTCGCGGTGGTGAATGGCGTGACTGAAATATGAAGTGGATCTCACTTCCGCCGATACCCGCCGATCCGTTAGCTACAGGGCAGAAAGGCTGGTAGTGTTGTCTGTCGTTGCGGATGACAAATCGCCGGTTTCGCCGGCAAGATGACATCCTCGCGAGATGCACCTCTAGCTCAATTGGCAGAGCATCTGACTCTTAATCAGAGGGTTCCGGGTTCAAGTCCCGGGGGGTGCACCACATCAAGGAGAGCGGTTCAGTTCGGTGAAAACCGGACAGGGCCGCTCTTCTTTTTTGTGCCCGCTTGGTTCACGGACCTGGACTCGTTCACAGACCTGGATTAAACGGAGAGAGGCACGCACCCTGCAAAGGATGCGTGCCTCTTGCGAGCTTTCGCCGGATCTCAGGCGGTTTCAGCTGCTTCCGCGGCTTCCGCGGTTTCAACACCCGCGGCTTCACCGGAATCATCAGGCGTCGCTGCAACGGCGGCGATTTCTTCCGGCGCCACAACGGGAATCGGAAGTCCCGGCACGTCCACGGCCAGTTGCCAACGCGGATTCCCCAGCTCCCTAATGACGTTGCGCAGCTGCCCGCGCAGTTCCTCTGACATGAGCTCTCCGCCTTCGATCAGCGTGCGCTCAATATCCTGGGCTTCCTGCAGTGCCTCAGTGCCCAGCGGAGTAATGGACACCATGTGGCTGCGCCGGTCCAAATCATTGCGGACGCGGGTGACATGCCCGTGCGCTTCGAGCCGGGAGAGCGTCTTGCCCATGGTTTGCGCCTGCACACGGACAATTTGAGCCAGCCGCGCCTGCGTCATCGGCCCCTGGGCTTCAAGGACTCCCAGTGCGATCACTCCGGCGTGTGTCACGCCCATCCGGACGAGCCTCTCGTTCCAGGCATGTTCTACCAGGCGTGCCGCCGTCGACAACAGACGGCCTGTGGGCCAATGCTCCATATCGGGCATAAAAAAGAACGCTTCCTTTCGAGTGTGAGGATGCAACGGCCGATCGGATAACCTACAAATCCCCACCTACTAGGATAGTCACTACGGCCTTCAACTGTCGCGCTGAGACACTGCAGAGCCCTGCATTGATACCAAGGAGAGACATATGACCCGCCTGTCCCCCGGTGAAACTGCCCCGGACTTCACCCTTCCGGCCACAGATTCCTCCTCCGTTTCGCTCTCCGGGTTCCGCGGACGCAGCACCATCGTGTACTTCTACCCCGCCGCCGCCACCCCGGGCTGCACCAAGGAAGCCTGCGACTTCCGGGACAACCTGAACAGCCTGCAGGACGCCGGGTACGCCGTCGTCGGCATCTCCCCCGACCCCGTGCCCAAGCTGGAGAAATTCGCCGAAGCGGAGAATCTCAACTTTCCCCTGCTCTCCGACCCCGACCACGCCGTGGCCGAGGCGTACGGCGCCTGGGGCGAGAAGAAGAACTACGGCAAGACGTACGAGGGCCTGATCCGTTCAACCGTGGTTGTGGACCCGGAGGGCAAGGTTTCCCTCGCCCAGTACAACGTGAAAGCCACGGGCCATGTCGCCAAGCTTTCACGCGATCTGGGACTCTCCTAACCTCGGGTACACTGGAGGCTGGTTTTAGGGCGTTCCGCAACAATTGCGGCGGCGGCATGAGACCAAAGCGCGAGTGGCGGAATTGGTAGACGCGCTGGATTTAGGTTCCAGTGTCTTCGGACGTGTGGGTTCAAGTCCCTCCTCGCGCACCACTGTGATGAGTCGAGACATCGTTCACTGATGAGTCGCGACATAGGTAACACCCCGGTCTTCGGACCGGGGTGTTTTCTTTTGCCTGGGTTGATAGTCCAGGGATGGGTCCAGGGTCAGTTCGCGCAGGATCTCTCCGGTGGCTGTTTCGGTGATGACGATGTCCTGTTCATGGATCAGCATGAGGATGTGTTTGCCGGCGTAAGCGCGTCCGAGGCCGATGTGCCGCAGCCGTCCTGCGTAGCGCAGCGAGACCTTCCCTGTCGCGTCGATCCGGTCAACGCGGACCCGCCAGTGACCTCCCTGCCTGGCTGTCATGGGAACCGCTTTGACGGTGGCGTTGTAGGCCTGCGCGGGTGTTTGCCGATCCAGCGCGCGGTGCGGGCGCTCGTGGTTATAGATGTGGCGGAACTTCTCGAGCTGAGCGTTGAGGTCCTGCAGGGTCTCTGCCCGTGGCTGGCCGCTGAGCCATTTCTTCAGGGTCTGGTGGAACCGCTCGATCTTTCCCTGAGTCTGCGGGTGACCCGGTGATCCGTTTTTCTGGGTGATGTTCAGGGCGTGCAGGAGGTTCTCGAAGCTGTTGCGGCCGCCTTTGCCGCCGGCGAAGCGGGAGGTATAGACCAGGCCGTTGTCGGTCAGGGTGGAGGCCGGCAACCCGTACTGGTTGGCGGTTTTGAGGAAGGTTTCGCTGACGGCGGTTCCGGTGACGGGCCGGTAAGCGGTGCAGGCGAGCAGGTAGCGGGAGTGGTCATCGAGGAAGTTCAGGATCTCGGTGTCCGTGCCGTCGGCCAGCGGCCAGTGGGTGAAATCGGACTGCCAGGTCTCGTTCGGCTGCGCGGCTTCGAAGCGGTGCAGTGAGGATTTGGGCCGTTTCCTGGGTGCGGCGGTCACCAGTCCCGCGGCATGCAGGATCCGGCGGATCGTTGAGGTCGAGGGTGCGGCGATGCCTTCCCGGGTCAGGTGCCAGGCGATTGTGATCGGGCCGGCGTCCAGGCCTGCTGCGGTTAGTTCCCGGCGCAGGGACAGGATCCGGTCAGCGGTCGGGGCCGGGGTGCGGCGGGAGTTGTGGTGCGGGCGCCGGGAGCGTGGTTCCAGAGCGGGTGTGCCGCCGTCGCGGTAGCGGCGGATCAGGACGTGGACCCAGCGGCGGCTGACGCCGTAGCGGCGGCTGACGCCGTAGCGGCGGGCGGCCTCGGAAATGCTGAGGCCCTGCTCGGTGACGGACAGGACGATGACTTTCTGCTTCGACATGGCCGATTCTGACCAGGGTCCGGGTGTGAAGCATGTCGCGACTCACCGGTGAAGTGTCACGTGTGAACGATGTCCCGACTCATGTGTGAACTATGTCGTGAATCCAGACACCTCCTCGCGCACCACAGGGAATCGTCGGGACATCGTTTCCGGATGAGTCGCGACACAGGTAACACCCCGGTCTTCGGACCGGGGTGTTTTCTTTTGTCCGTTCCCGGCCGCCGCCGGCTTGTGACGCAGCTCAAAACTTTTCCGGCCTTCCACCCATCCGGTTCCGGAGCCGAGCCGAAGACCTTCTGAGACCTCGCACCAAGAGGTGTTCATACCAACCAGGGATTCCACCCCACGGAACCTCCGCCAGAAGGAGAAAAACAATGGCTTTCAAGACCCGCCGGAACATGTCCATCCTCGGAATCGCCGCTGTCTCCATGCTGGGCATGGCCGCCTGCAGCACCGACTCCACCGACAGCTCATCCACCAGCTCCGAATCGGGAATGGCATCCGAATCCAGCATGTCCCCCTCGGCCTCGGCATCCATGAGTTCCGACCCCATGTCCAGTGAGTCCATGAGCGCTGACCCGGCAGCCAACCTGGTGGGCGCCAGCTGCGCCGACTACGCGGCAGCTGTTCCCGAAGGCGCCGGCTCCATCGAGGGAATGTCCCTTGACCCGGTGGCCACCGCAGCCTCCAACAACCCCATGCTGACAACTCTGACTGCTGCGGTATCGGGCGAACTGAATCCGGAGGTGAACCTCGTTGACACTCTCAACGGCTCCGAGTTCACCGTCTTCGCACCCACCGATGATGCCTTTGCCAAGCTGGACCCGGCCACCATCGAGACCCTGAAGACCGATCCGGACCTGCTCTCCAGCATCCTGACCTACCACGTGGTGCCCGGCCAGATCACGCCCGACGAGCTGTCCGGCATGTACGCCACCGTCAATGGCGGCGAAGTTGATGTCACCGGTTCCGGCGACAGCCTCATGGTCAACGATTCCGCCGTGGTTTGCGGCGGCGTCCAGACCAAGAACGCCACTGTTTACCTGCTGGACACCGTGCTGATGCCCGGAATGTAACCCATAGCAGCCGGTTGGGGCCGGCACAGGCTGCGCCGACCTTCGCAGCCGCAGCAAAAGGCGGGCACCCACCGGGTGTCCGCCTTTTGTGTGACCGAATTGTGACCGCACCGCCGGGCGTTCAAATACCAGCGGTTTCCCGCTCAGGGATTAGGCTCTGGTCCATACGTTTGTGTCACACGACACACGTCGACTCAGACACACCGACTGACACGCCCCGCACGGCACCCGCCACACGCACGGGTATCTCTCGCCCCAGAGGAGTACGACCATGTCATATGCCGGCCGATCTACGAGCGGCTCGCGCCCCAAACGGCGCGCCGCGGCCATCACCACAGGGATAGCCCTCAGCGCCCTGATTCTCTCGGGCTGTGCCCAGAGCGAGCGCGAAGAGGGAACGGGCGACGCCGCTGCGTCGTCGGACGTTGACGGAACCTTTGTCTTCGCAGCGTCGTCGGATCCCAAGTCGCTGGACCCGGCTTTCGCCTCCGACGGCGAATCCTTCCGCGTCAGCCGCCAGATCTTCGAGGGCCTGGTTGGCGTCAAGCCGGGAACCGCGGATCCGGAGCCGCTGCTGGCCAAGTCCTGGGAGACTTCCGAGGACGCACTGACCTACACCTTCGAGCTGCAGGACGGCGTCACCTTCCACGACGGCACCGACTTCAACGCCGAAGCCGTCTGCGCCAACTTTGACCGCTGGTACAACTTCACCGGCATCCAGCAGGCTGAAAGCCTTGCCTACTACTACAGCAAGCTGTTCAAGGGCTTCTCCGATACCCCGGAGACCGCCACCTACGAGTCCTGCGAAGCCACCGGTGACACCGAAGCGGTAGTGACCCTCGCCAAGCCGTTCGCGGGATTCATCGCGGCGCTGTCACTCCCGGCCTTCTCCATGCAGAGCCCGACGGCGATGGACCAGTACGCGGCCAACGAAGCTTCCGGCACGGCCGAGGCCCCCACGCTGACCGAGTACGCCAAGAGCCATCCCACCGGTACCGGCCCCTTCAAGTTCGAGAATTGGGAAGTCGGCAACCAGATCACCCTCTCCGCCTACGATGACTACTGGGGCGAGCAGGGCCAGGTCACGGACATCATCTTCCGTGTCATCGACGATCCCAACTCCCGCCGCCAGTCCCTCGAGGCCGGCACCATCGACGGCTACGACCTCGTGGCTCCGGCCGACACCAAGTCGCTGGCCGACGCGGGGTACAACGTGATGGCCCGCGAGCCGTTCACCATCCTCTACCTCGGCATGAACCAGAAGGTTGAGGAGCTGGCGAACCCGCTGGTGCGCCAGGCGATCGCTCACGCCATCGACAAGCAGGCCCTGGTGGACCAGACCCTGCCCGAAGGCACCAAGGTGGCCTCCCAGTTCATCCCCGACGTCGTCAACGGCTACAACGAGGACGTCACCGAATACGAATACGATCCTGAGAAGGCCAAGTCCCTGCTGGCCGAGGCCGGCTACCCGGACGGCTTCTCCGTGGACTTCAACTACCCCACCGGCGTTTCCCGCCCGTACATGCCGACGCCGGAGCAGGTCTACACCAACATCACCGCCCAGCTCGAAGAAGTGGGCATCACCGTCAATCCGCAGCCGAACAAGTGGTCCCCGGATTACCTGGACCGCGTCCAGGCCTCCGAAGACCACGGCATCCACCTGCTGGGCTGGACCGGCGACTACAACGACACCGACAACTTTGTCGGCGTGTTCTTCGGCGGCGAAAAGCCCGAGTTCGGGTTCAACAACCCGGAGATCTTCGATGCCCTGGAGGAAGCCCGCCAGGTCAGCAGCCTCGAGGAGCAGACTCCGCTCTACGAGCAGATCAACGAGGACATCGCCGAGTTTGTGCCGGCCATTCCGCTGGCACACCCGGCTCCCTCACTCGCCTTCAACGAGCGCGTGGTTTCCTACCCCGCCAGCCCGGTGAATGACGAAGTGTTTAACAAGATCGAACTCAACAAGTAAGCAGCACGGGGCCGGGGTCTCTTCGGAGATCCCGGCCCTTCCCTGTTTCTTCTCCTTCATCCAGCGCCTCTACCACGCTGAGAAAGGACACCCGTGCTGCAAGTCATCGGCAAACGTCTTCTCATGCTGATTCCCACACTCATCGGTTTGTCCATCCTGTTGTTCGTCTGGGTCCGCAGCCTTCCCGGCGGCCCGGCCACCGCTCTGCTCGGCGACAAGGCAACACCGGAAGCGATCGCAAGGATCAACGCCGCCTACGGCTTTGACCGCCCCCTTCTGGAGCAGTACTTCGTCTACGTCGGCAAGCTCCTGCAGGGCGACTTCGGCGTTTCCACGGTCACCGGCCGGCCCGTGCTGGAGGAATTCGCGACCCGTTTCCCCGCGACCCTGGAACTGTCCCTGGTGGCGCTCATCTTTGCCATCGGCATCGGAATCCCGCTTGGCTACCTCGCGGCAACCCACTACGGGCGCTTCTGGGATCATTCCTCGGTGGTGCTTTCGCTCGTGGGAATCACCATCCCGGTGTTCTTCCTGGCCTTCATCCTGAAGTGGCTCTTTGCCATCCAGCTCCCCTGGTTTCCCCCGGACGGCAGGCAGAATCCGCGCATTGACGCCACCCACATCACGGACTTTTACGTGCTGGACGGGCTGCTAACCCGGGAATGGGACGCGTCCTGGGACGCGCTGATGCACCTGGTCCTGCCCGGAATTGCCCTGGGCACCATTCCGCTGGCGATCATTGTGCGCATCACCCGCGCCTCCGTCCTGGAGGTCCAGGGCGCCGATTATGTGCGCACCGCGCGCGCCAAGGGCCTGATGGAGAAAACCATCCGCGGCCGGTTCGTCCTCCGCAACGCCATGCTTCCGGTGACCACCACCATTGGACTGCAGACCGGCCTGCTGATTTCCGGTGCCGTGCTGACGGAAACGGTGTTTGCCTTCAGCGGTATCGGCAGATTCCTGCGTGATGCCATCTTTAACCTGGACTATCCCGTGCTGCAGGGATTCATCATTTTCATCGCCATCGCCTATTCATTGATCAATCTGATCGTTGACGTGTCCTATGGCTTCATCGACCCGAGGGTGAGGGTGCAATGAGTACAGTTCTCCCACCGGCTCCCGGCGGCGCCATCCGCCCCGACGAGCCCGCAGCGCCGGTCCAGGCCGACACCCGCGGGACGGGTATGTGGCGTTCCGCCTTCAAGCGGCTGCGCCGCAATCCGGCGGCCATTGCCGGGGCCGTGATTATCGGGCTGTTCATCCTGGTGGCCATTCTGGCACCGGTACTGGCACCGTTCGGCGGTGACGATCTTCCGGGACGGACGGACATCACCCCCACGTCCATCCCCGGGCCCGGCGACATTGACGCCTACCCGCTGGGACTGGACCGGTTCGGCGGCGACGTCCTGTCCAAACTCATCTGGGGCGCCCGCGCCTCACTCATCATCGGTGTCATTTCCACAGCGCTGGGACTGGCCGGCGGCATGCTCCTGGGCATCATCGCCGGCGGAATCGGCGGCTGGGTGGACAACGTCATCATGCGTTTCGTGGACATCCTGCTCTCCGTCCCGAACCTGCTGCTGGCGGTGAGCATTGCCGCCATCTTGGGGCAGAACACCTACGCCATCATGATCGCCATTGGCGTTTCCCAGATCCCGATCTTCGCCCGCCTGCTGCGCTCGTCCATGATTTCCCAGCGCAGCGCCGATTACATCCTTTCGGCGCAGTCCCTGGGCCTGAGCCGGCGCACCATCACCATGAGCCACCTGCTGCCCAACAGCATGGGTCCGGTGATCGTGCAGGGCACCCTGACCCTGGCGACGGCTGTCATTGACGCCGCCGCCCTGTCCTTCCTCGGCCTCGGCGGCGGCAAGCCGCAGACGGCCGAGTGGGGGCGGATGCTGACCTACGCGCAGAATGAACTGGCCGTGGCACCGCAGTTGGCGTTCCTGCCAGGCATCTGCATCGCCGTCACGGCCCTGGGATTCACCTTGCTGGGCGAATCCCTGCGGGAGGCCCTTGATCCCAAGACCCGGAAGAAATAGCCGGTCCGCACCACGAAAAAGCGCCGCTCCTGTTCACAGGGGCGGCGCTTTTCTCGTTCGTCGAGCAGATTAGGAAGCCAGTTCGTCTTCCTCGATGTTCAGCTCGTTGCCCGGGATCGAGGCCAGCAGTTTGCGGGTGTACGGGTGGCGGGGGTTGGAGAAGACTTCCTCCGACGACGCCGCCTCCACCAGTTCACCGTCCTTCATCACGCAGACATAGTCCGAGATCAACCGCACCACGGCGAGGTCATGGGAGATAAAGAGGTAGCTCAGTCCCAGTTCGGCCTGCAGGTCCCCCAGCAGTTTCAGGATCTGGGCCTGGACCAGGACGTCCAGTGCCGAGACCGGCTCGTCACAGACGATCAGTTCGGGCTTGAGCGCCAGAGCACGCGCAATCGCCACGCGCTGGCGCTGCCCGCCGGAGAGCTCCGCGGGGTAGCGGCCCAGCATGGAATGCGGCAGCGCCACCTGGTCCATCAGCTCGCGCACTCGGGCCTCGCGCTCACTCTTGGAACCCCGTTTGTAGGTCTTCAGCGGCTCGTCCAGGATTCGCGCAATGGTGAACATGGGGTCCAGGGAGGAGTACGGATCCTGGAAGATCGGCTGCACCCGCTGCCGGAAGTCCCTCAGCTTTGCCTTCTCCAGGGACCCGACGTCGATTCCGTCAAAAGTCATGGTGCCGCTGGTGGGTTCGACCAGCTTCAGCAGCATCCTGGCCGTGGTGGTCTTGCCGGAGCCGGATTCACCGACAATGGCCACGGTACGCCCGCGGGGGATGTCCAGCGTCACGTTGCGGGCAGCGTAGAAGTCCTCGGAACGGCCCCGGATTTTGTAGACCTTGGTCAGGTCCCGGATCTCCACAATGTTGTCCGGCGCTGCGGTTTCCGGCTGGCCCGCCGCGGCCACTCCGGCACTGTGCTTCGGTGACGCCGCAGCGTCTGCCGGGGCACCGCCGTCGTCCGCTCCCGGGCTTGCTCCGTCCGCATGTTCGGCATAGGCCTGCTCCGCGAGCCGCAGGCGCTGTGCCGCCGGGGCGTTGAAGGCTCCCGGGCTCAGGCGCACCGCGGCAACGCTGGGCGCTGCGGCCACCAGCGACTGGGTGTAGGGGTGCTGGGGATCTTCGAGCAGCTGGCGGGCGGGGCCGGTTTCCACCACAAGGCCGCGGTGCATCACGACCAGCTCGGAGGCGCGTTCGGCAGCCAGCCCAAGGTCGTGCGTGATGAGCAGGACCGAGGTTCCCAGCTCTTCGGTCATTTTCCCGATCTGGTCCAGGATGGTCCGCTGCACGGTAACGTCCAGGGCCGAGGTGGGCTCATCGGCGATCAGCAGCCGGGGCCGGCAGGCCAGGCCAATGGCAATCAGCGCGCGCTGGCGCATACCGCCCGAAAACTCGTGCGGATACTGTTTGGCCCGCTCCGCGGCGTCCGGCAGGCCGGCCGCGGTCAGCACCTCGATGACCTTGCGGTCCACGTCCTTGGACGTGGCCATACCGTGGACCAGCAGGGTTTCCGCAACCTGGGTGCCGATCTTCGTGACCGGGTTCAGGTTGGACATGGGATCCTGCGGCACCAGGCCGATGGACCGTCCCCGGATGGCACGCATTTTCGACTCGGGAAGTCCCACCAGTTCGGTGCCGTCGAAGCGGATGCTGCCGGCGGCCACCCTTCCGTTTCCCGGCAGCAGGCCGATGACTGCCATGGCGGTGGTGGATTTTCCGGAGCCCGACTCCCCCACAATTGCCAGCGTTCCGCCGCGGGGCAAACTAAAGGAAGCGTTTTTGACGGCTTGGACTTCTCCGTCGGTGGTGCGGAAATTAACCGCGAGATCCGTCACCTCTAGCAGAGGTGAATCAAGGCTGATTTCAGTCATTTCCCTATCCTGCCCTACTTCAAGGGCAGCTGTGAGCCGTGTCTCACCTGCCGTTGCCGGATTTTTATCATTTAGACTGGCTATTCGCATAAATACATCCGACAGAACCGGACGCACCGTTGACGGAGCGTCCCGGAGGAGAACAACAGCTGTGACAGATTCCGGCATGGGCCGCCGCTCTTTCCTTCGGGCCGGTGCAATGCTTGGCGCGTTGGCTCTCGCCGGATGCACCGCCGCTCCGCCCGACGGTACTGCCACGGCTTCGGCGTCGGCTTCCGGAAGCGCAGCCCCTTCCCAGCCCAACGCCACCTTCACCTTCGCGACGGCCGCGCGCCCGTCCACTCTGGATCCGGCACTGGCAACGGACACCGAAAGCCACCGGGTCACGCGCCAGATAATGGAGGGGCTCGTTGGAGTGGATCCCCTGACCTCCGCCCCCACCCCGCTGCTGGCCGAGAGCTGGACCGAGTCCGAAGACGGACGCACGTACACCTTTACGCTGCGGAAGGACGTCACCTTCCATGACGGCGAACCGTTCAACGCCGACGCCGTCTGCGTGAACTTTGACCGCTGGTACAACCTGCCGGTCTCCGCGCGCGGCTCCGGCAACCTGGCCTACAAGGCCGTCTTCAGTGCTTTCTCGGACGCTCCCGATCTTGCCGTCTACCGATCCTGCACCGCGGTGGATGAGTACACCGTGCAAGTGGAGCTGGCTACCCGCCTGAGCGGTTTCATTCCCGCCCTGGCATCGCCGGAGTTTGCGATGTCCTCGCCCAAGGCCCTTCAGCAATTCAAAGCTGATGCACTGACTGCGGACAAAGACGGACAAAAGATGTCCGAGTACGCCCTGCACCCGGCGGGAACCGGTCCCTTTCGGCTGGAGTCCTGGGAGGGCGACGAGGTGCGGCTGGCCGCCTATCCCGAGTACTGGGGCACGCGCGGACAGATCGGCACCGTGGTCTTCTCCACCATCAACAGCCCGGAAAGCCGTCTGCGGGCGTTGAAAAACAGGCAGGTGGACGGTTACGACCTGGTCACCGTGGCCGACGTGGATGACCTGGCCCGCAACGGCCTGCAGATCCTGCAGCGCGACCCCTATTCGGTGCTCTACCTGGGCATCAACCAGGCGTTCCCGGGCATGGATGACCTCAAAATGCGCCAGGCCATCGCCCACTCAATTGACAAGGGCGCACTGCTGGAAGGGCTCTTCCTCAACGGGACCAAGCAGGCCAACCAGTTTGTGCCGGAAAAACTCGGTGTTTCCTCCGGTAGCGTCACCAGCTACGGCTACGATCCGGAGAAGGCCGCCGAGCTGTTCAAGGAGGCCGGTTACGACGGCGCCGAGCTTCCGTTCTACTACCCGCGTCACGTGACGCGCGCCTATCTGCCCACCCCCGAACGGGTGTACGCGGAACTGAGCCGCCAGCTCACGGCTGCAGGCCTGAACATCAAGCCCGTTCCGGTTGAGTGGTCCGACGACTATCTCCATGCGGTGCAGAGCAGCGGTAACCGGGCCTTCCACCTGCTTGGCATCAGCGGCACTTTTGATGACCCGGATAACTTTGTGGGAACACTTTTCGGCAGCTACACCGAGGAGTTCGCCTACGATGACACGCAGCTGCTGAGCAAGATCGACCGGGCACGGACGCTGCAGGACGGCCCGGAGCAGGTCGAGGCCTACACCGCGATCACCGACCGCATTTCCACCCGGGTTCCGGCGATTCCATTGGCCTTCCCCATCTCCGCACTGGCCCTCTCTCCCAGGGTTGCGAGCTACCCCACGTCGCCGCTGCTCAATGAGGTCTTCAACCGGATTGAGCTTCGCGAAGAGTAGCGGGCTACGCGTAAGTGCCGCGTTGCAAAGCGGCAGGTGATTTTAGTAAGGACGCTTGGAGCGATACGCTTCTATGGCTAGCGCCCTCGCGACTGGAGATACGAAGTTGACTGCTAATAGCCCCGCGGACAAGTCCGCAACAAAAACCGATGTACTGCTGATCGGCGGCGGCATCATGAGCGCGACCCTCGGGGCGTTCCTGAAGCAGCTCCAGCCGGACTGGGACATTTCCCTGTTTGAGCGCCTGGAGCGCGCCGGACTGGAAAGCTCAGATCCTTGGAACAATGCCGGAACCGGCCACGCCGCACTCTGCGAACTGAACTACAGCCCCGCAGCTGCGGACGGCTCAGTGGATTCGGCCAAGGCGGTGGGCATCAACGAGCAGTTCCAGGTGTCCCGCCAGTTCTGGTCCCATATGGTCTCATCCGGCCATATTTCCAACAGCTTCATCAACCCGCTGCCGCACATGAGCTTCGTGTGGGGTGACGCGCACTCCGAGTACCTGCGCCGCCGGCACGAGTCGCTGAGCTCCCAGCCGCTGTTCAAGTCCATGGAGTTCTCCGAGGACCACTCCAAGCTGGCCGAATGGGCTCCGCTGATCATGGAGGGCCGCGATCCTTCCCAGCGTGTTGCCGGTTCCCGCGTCGTGGGCGGCACCGATGTCGACTTCGGTGCGCTGACCCGCGAACTGACCGGTTACCTGGCCGGCAGCGGCGTGGAAATGAACTACGGCCACGAAGTCAGCAACGTAACCCGGTCCTCCTCCGGCGGCTGGGATGTCAAGGTCAAGAACCGTGCCTCCGGGGCCTCCCGCACCGTGTCCGCACGCTTCGTCTTCATTGGCGGCGGCGGCGGCGCCCTGCACCTGCTCCAGGCCTCCGGAATTCCCGAGGGCAAGGGCTTCGGCGGTTTCCCCGTATCCGGCCAGTTCCTGCGCTCCACGGACGAGTCGATCATCTCCCGGCACAACGCCAAGGTGTACGGCCAGGCGTCAGTGGGCGCCCCGCCCATGTCCGTCCCCCACCTGGACACCCGCTTCGTCAACGGCAAGCGTTCCCTGCTGTTCGGCCCGTACGGCGGCTTCTCCCCCAAGTTCCTGAAGACCGGTTCCTACCTGGACCTGCCGGCTTCCGTGCGGCCGGGAAACCTCGTTCCGATGCTGGCCGTGGCCAAGGACAACATGTCCCTGGTCAAGTACCTGGTCACTGAAGTGATGAAGACCCGCGAGGGCAAGACGAAGGCGCTGCAGGAATTCATGCCGCAGGCGGGCACCGAAGGCTGGGAGCTGATCACCGCCGGCCAGCGCGTGCAGGTCATCAAGAAGGATCCGAAGAAGGGCGGCGTGCTGCAGTTCGGCACCGAACTCATCACTGCAGCGGACGGCTCCATCGGCGCCCTGCTGGGTGCTTCGCCGGGTGCCTCCACGGCCCCGCCCATCATGATCAACCTGCTCAAGCGTGCTTTCCCCCGCGAGTTTGGCGGCTGGGAGCCGAAGATCAAGGACATGATTCCGGGATACGGCGTCAAGCTCAACGAGAACGAGTCCCTGCTGGACGAACTCACCGCTGACACCAACCGCGTGCTGGGCCTGAACTAAGCCCTAGGTACTCTCCAAAAAAGTTTCACCCGTTGGACCGGGCTGACCCATCCGGTCGGCCCGGTCCAACGAACGTTAAGCACCGGAACCGGGTTTGCTCCGGGATGTTTTGCCGATCTGCGTTAGTTCAGCCCTTCCGAAGGCAGGCTCATGGACCGTTTGGCCAAGTTTTCCCTCTCCAACCGGGCGCTCATTGCCCTCATCACGGTGTTCATTGCCGTCTTCGGGGTGATCTCCATGAGCTCCCTGAAGCAGGAACTCATCCCGTCGCTGGAGTTCCCGCAGATCACCGTGATCACCGCCCTGCCCGGTGCCTCTCCGGAGGTGGTGGCCAAGCAGATCAGCGAGCCGCTGGAGGGCGCGCTGACCGCGGTGGAAGGCCTGGAGGACTCCTCCGCCACGTCCCGCAACTCGATCTCCACCATCAACCTGACCTTCGCCTACGGCACGGATCTGGACCGCGCCAGGGGCCAGGTGGACCGCGCCATCTCGAATGCCCGCCAACTGCTGCCCGACGACGCCAACCCGCAGTCCCTGGCCGGCAGCATCAGCGACTTCCCGATTGTGTACCTGGCCGTCTCCTCGGACCAGCCGCTGGCCGAGCTCAACGCCGATCTCCAGCGGCTCACCGTTCCGCGGCTGCAGAAGATCGAAGGAGTCCGGACCGCCGAAGTCACCGGCGGGTCCACCCGCAGCGTCGCCATTCTCCCCGACGAGGCCGCTCTCGCATCCCTGGGGGTCACGCCGTCGGCCATTGTCTCCGCACTGGAGAACAGCGGCGCCCTGGTCCCGGCAGGCACCGTCACCGAAGAAAGCCGCACCCTGCCCATCCAGGTGGGCAGTCCGCTGGACAGCTTGGACAAGATCTCGGCGCTGCCCGTCGAATCCACCCGCAGCTCCGGCTCGAACGCTTCCACGGATCCGGTGACCATCGGCGACGTCGCTTCCGTGGACATCACCGAGGACGAGAACACCTCGATCACCCGGACCAACGGGGAGCCTACCCTGGCTGTTTCGATCACCAAGACCCCGGCCGGCGACACCGTGGGCATCTCGCACCAGGTGTTGGACCTATTGCCGTCACTGGAGTCCGAACTGGGCAACGGGGCCAAGTTCACGGTGGTGTTCGACCAGGCTCCGTTCATCGAGGAATCCATCTCCAACCTGACCACCGAAGGCATCCTGGGCCTTGGCTTTGCCGTCCTGGTGATCCTGGTCTTCCTGCTCTCGGTCCGCTCCACCCTGGTCACCGCCGTCTCCATTCCGCTGTCCCTGCTGGTGACCTTCATTGGCCTGCTGGCTTTTGGCTACTCGCTGAACATCCTGACCCTGGGTGCGCTGACCATCGCGATCGGCCGGGTGGTGGATGACTCGATTGTGGTGATCGAGAACATCAAGCGGCATCTGGGCTACGGAACGGACAAACGTACGGCCATCCTGACCGCCGTGCGCGAAGTGGCCGGGGCCATCACCGCCTCAACACTGACCACCGTTGCCGTCTTCGCTCCGATCGCCTTTGTGGGCGGCCTGGCCGGTGAACTCTTCCGGCCGTTCGCCATCACCACCTCCCTGGCGCTGCTGGCGTCACTGCTGGTCTCCCTGACGATTGTGCCGGTGCTGGCGTACTGGTTCCTGAAATCCGGCCAGCCGGTGGCCGACCCCGCGGCCTACCGCACCGAGGTGGAAGCGCGGGAATCCAAGACCTTCCTGCAGCGCGGCTATGTGCCGGTTCTGCGGACCACCCAGCAGCACCCGGTGTACACGGTGGTGGCCGGTGTCATTGTCCTCGCGGCCACGGCGGCCCTGACCCCGCTGCTGCAGACCAACCTCCTGGGCGACACCGGGCAGAACACCTTCAGCGTGCGGCAGGAACTGCCGCCGGGAACGTCGCTGGAGACCACCTCCGCGGCGGCCGAGCAGGTGGAGGACGTCCTGAGCAACACCGACGGCGTCCGGGATGTCCAGGTCACCATGGGCACCTCTAGCGCCGGCTTTGCCGCCTTCAGCTCCGGGGGTTCGGCAGTGGCCTCCTACACGGTGATCACCGATCAGGGCGTGGACCAGGTGGAACTGCGTGAGACGGTCAGCAGCGAGTTGGAAAGCCTGGGCGACGACGCCGGGAACATCACGCTGGGCAGCACCGGTGGCGGTTTCGGCACCTCCAACACGGTGGACATCAGCCTGTCCGCCGGTGATCCCAACGAGCTGCAGGAAGCCGCCGATCAGGTAGTGGAGGCGATGTCCGCCTTGCCCGGTGCCGGTGAAGTCACCAGTAACCTCTCCTCTTCCTCCCCCGTGGTCCAGGTGTCGATCGACCGTGCCAAGGCGGTTGCGGCAGGCTTGAACGAACAGCAGATCGCCGGCCTGGTGGCCTCCACGCTCAGCCCGCTGCCGGCCGGAACCGTCCGGATCGGCACCGACGACTTCCCCGTGCTTATCGGCGAGGGAACGGAAATCACCAGTGTGGACCAGCTCAGCCGGGTTCCCGTACCCGCGGGGTCCGGCACCGTGCCGCTGAGCTCGCTGGCCACGGTGGAAGAAGTGAACGTCCCGACGTCGATCTCCGCTTCCGGCGGCGAGCGCACCGCCGTCGTGTCCGTATCCCCGGCGGGTGACAATCTGGGTGCCACCATCACGGAGGTCCAGACCGAGCTGGCAACGCTGGACCTGCCGCCCAGCGTGACCGCCACGCTCTCCGGTGCCGCCACCCAGCAGAATGAGTCCTTCACCCAGCTGGGTCTGGCGTTGTTGGCGGCGATTGCCATTGTCTATGTGATCATGGTGGCCACCTTCAAGTCCCTCGTGCAGCCCCTGATCCTGCTGGTGTCGGTGCCCTTCGCGGCCACCGGCGCCATCCTGCTGCTGCTGATCACCGGAGTGCCGCTGGGACTGCCCTCCCTGGTGGGCATGCTGATGCTGGTGGGCATTGTGGTCACCAACGCCATCGTGCTGGTGGACCTGATCAACCAGTACCGGAAACCCCACAACGGGCAGCCGGGCATGAACGTGGCCGATGCCATCATGCGCGGCGCCCGGCAGCGGCTGCGGCCCATCCTGATGACCGCGCTGGCAACGGTCTTTGCCCTCACCCCCATGGCCCTGGGAGTCACCGGCGAGGGCGGCTTCATTTCCCGGCCGCTGGCCATCGTGGTGATTGGCGGCCTGGTGTCCTCCACCGTGCTCACCCTGATCCTGGTGCCGGTCCTGTACCGGCTGGTGGAGGGTGCGCGGGAGAAGCGGGCGGCCCATCGCCGGCATTCGGCGAAGCACGCTGCCGAGGTCCCGGAGGGGCAGGCCTGAGCTCCGATCCGCTAGGGTGGCAGAACTGTCGAGATCTTCCGGGGGAACCATGAGAAACGCCGTCGCCGTCCCTGCCCTTACGCTGCTGTTCCTCACCGGCTGCGGTGCGGCGGCCGCTGAGCCCGGCGCGCTGCCTGCTTCCGGCTCGGCCACCGCCGCACCGTCCGCCGAAACGGTCTCGCGGGACTCCGAAGAGCAAACCTGCGCAAAGCTCCTCGAGACCAACGGCGAAGGCCCCCTCTACCAGAGCATCTATCTCCTGCAGGTTGGTGACGGAACGAGCGGGTTTGGGGGAAGTGTCGAAACAGCCCGCACGCTGGGCCAAGAAGTCCATGGCATAGCCGGTCGGGCTCCGCATGACATGGAAGCCCCGCTGGAAGAGCTGGCCTCCCCCATGGACGCCACCGTCCAGCGGGCTGAGAACCCAGACGCCGCCTGGAGCGTCACCATCGAGACGTGGCAAAGCGCCGTCGCGGAACTCCTGACCCGCTGCGCACCCCACGAGACCGGCGCGGCGGCATCCCCCGCCGTCCCTGCCCCGGTCACCGCGGACACAACCAGCGCCGCCTACCCCGGCTACCCGTTGATCGTAGACACCGCGTCCCTGGACTACCGGGTTGCCGCCTGGTTCAGCGGCAGGCTGATCGATGGCCGGGTCGTTGCGCTGGTGCCGGGGCTCTACGCGCCTTATGACCCCAACGTTCCCGATCTGTCCTCCTACTACACCGCGGACCGGGTGGCCGGGGATGGGGTTCTGAAGCACATTGTCTTCCCCGGCTCCGGAAGCGCCGCCACCTGGTCAGGAGTAGGGCCCGGCAGCCAGGAGCCCCGGTAGGCATCCTGCAGGCGGGAATGTTTCACGGTTAAGCACCGTTGTCGCACTATGTAGATGCAAATGCATATACTTGTAGCTGGACCAGCCACCTTTGGAGGACACCATGCAGATCGGCGTATTCAGCGTCAGCGACATCACCCGTGATCCCGTCACCGGACGGATCCCCACGGAGGGCGAACGGATCAAGGCCGCCGTCGCCATCGCCAAGAAGGTCGAAGAAATCGGCATGGATGTGTACGCCACCGGTGAGCACCACAACCCGCCGTTCTACGCCTCCTCCCCCACCACGCTGCTGGGCTACATTGCCGCGCAGACCGAACGGATCATTCTCTCCACGGCCACCACCCTCATCACCACCAATGACCCGGTGAAGATCGCCGAAGATTTCGCCATGCTCCAGCACCTCGCCGACGGCCGGGTGGACCTGGTCCTGGGCCGCGGCAACACCGCGCCGGTCTATCCGTGGTTCGGCAAAAACATGCAGGACTCAGTGGAACTGACGGTGGAAAACTACAACCTGCTGCGCCAGCTCTGGGACAAGGAAACCGTGAATTGGGAGGGGAAGTTCCGCACCTCGCTGCGCAATTTCACGGCGACCCCCCGCCCGCTCGACGGCGTTGCGCCCTTTGTCTGGCACGGCTCCATCCGCACACCCCAGGTAGCGGAAATCGCCGCCTACTTCGGCGACGGCTTCTTCGCGAACAACATCTTCTGGCCGAAGGAGCATTACATGCAGCTCATCAGCCTCTACCGCGAACGCTACGAGCACTACGGCCACGGCCGTGCCGACCAGGCGATCGTGGGCCTGGGCGGGCAGTTCTTCATGCGCAAGAACTCCCAGGACGCCGTCAACGAGTTCCGCCCCTACTTCGACAACGCCCCCGTCTACGGGCACGGCCCCACCATGGAGGACTTCACGGCGCAAACACCGCTGACCGTCGGAAGTCCGCAGGAAGTTCTTGAAAAGACCCTGTCCTTCCAGGAGTACTTTGGCGACTACCAGCGCCAGCTGTTCCTGATCGACCATGCAGGCCTGCCGCTGAAGACTGTCCTGGAACAGCTGGACCTGTTCGGTGAATACGTGCTGCCGGAACTTCGCCGCGAGTTTGATGCCCGGCGGCCGGCCGATGTACCCGATGGTCCTACGCATGACGCACGGGTAGCCGCAGCTCAAAATTCGTCACGTTCCGCCGCTGTGCCAACTCTTCAGTAGGCTAAAGGCATGTCCCTCGATACCAGCAGCACCCCCGTTCGACAGGCAGCCGAAGCCTGGGAGTCCCTCTTCCGGACCCAGGTGGGAGTAATGCGCCGGTTGCAGCGGGACCCTGCCTTCAAGGAACTGTCGATGCGTGAGTATGACGTTCTGTTCAATCTCACCCGGTGCCCCACCGGCTGGATCCGGCTCAACGAGCTTAACGAGCACCTGCTGATCAGCCAGCCCAGCCTCAGCCGCATGGTGGAACGGATGGAAGCCAAGGGGCTGGTGCAGCGCCGGCCCGCGCAGCACGACCAGCGGGGCGTGGAGCTTTCCCTGACCGAGGAGGGGCTTGCCCTGCAGCGCCGGCTGGGGCGGGCACATGTGCGCGGAATCCACGATTTGTTGACGCCGGCACTCAGCGAGGCCGAACTGGCGGAACTGAAATCGCTGACCGACAAGATTCTGGCCAGTCTGGCCGCCAGCGACAGCTAAGGCATCGCCGAAGCACTTCTACCCGAACCACGGCGGGAGCCCAGTGGAGAACTTCAGCACCGATGCCATCCCGTCCCTGTCCGGAACCACAGCAATCGTCACCGGAGCCAACAGCGGATTGGGCCTGCAGACCGCGCTCGTCCTTGCCGCCAAGGGTGCCCGGGTGGAGTTGGCCTGCCGGGACCGGCAGCGCGGCGAAGCGGCGCAGGCGCGGATCCGCACTGAAACCGGAAACCGCAACGTTTATCTGCGGCAACTGGATCTTGCCTCGCTGGAGTCTGTTCGCCGGTTCGCAGCGGATCAGGAGGAACCGGTGGACCTCCTGATCAACAACGCCGGGGTCATGGCCACTCCGCACCGGACCACTGCTGACGGATTCGAGCTGCAGTTCGGGGTCAACCATCTGGGACACTTTGCCCTGACCGGCCTGCTGCTCCCGGTGCTGCGGCAGGCTCCGGCCGCACGCGTCGTCACCGTTTCCAGCCTGGCCCACCGCGGCGGGCGGATCGACTTCGAAGACCTCGCCGCTCAGCGCCGCTACCGCCCGTGGTCGCGGTACAACCAGAGCAAGCTGGCCAACCTGCTGTTCACGTTTGAGCTGAACCGGCGGTTCCAGGCCCACGGGGAGAAGCTGCTGGCGGTCGCCGCCCATCCCGGGTTTACCAACACCAACCTCACCTCCGGCATGAACCACCCGGCGACTCTGGACATCCTGGGCTCGTTCTTCCGCCTCTTGGGCCAAGCCGGAGCACTCGGAGCGCTGCCAACGCTTTATGCGGCAACCGCCCCCGAAGTCCTGGGCGGGGAGTTTTACGGTCCTGGCGGTCCGGGCCAGCTCCGCGGCCGTCCGGTGCTCGTCACCCCGGCTCCGCAGGCACTGGATCCGGACACCGCCCGGCGCCTCTGGGACGTCAGCACCGAACTCACAGGCGTCCGTTTTCCCGGACTCGACTAACGCCGTCGAACACCTAGCCGTTTGCGCTCCGGCCCTCCGGCGGTACGGAGATCGCGGGATCCGCCGCCGTCAGTGGCGGGTCCGCAAACGCCAGCCGCGGCACCAGCAACAACAGCCCGGCTGCAATGAACCCGGTCACCGAACATACTCCCCAAACAACCAGGTAGCCCGAGAGCGGCGCCGCCGTCTGTGCACCCTGGGCCCCGCCGCCCGCCAGGGCGTCCACAGCGGCGCTGGCCAGGGCAATGCCGAACACGGCGGAGGCGAACGAGCCGCCGATGGTCTTGGTGGTGTTCGTCAGCCCGGTGGCCATGCCCGTGCGGTTGCGCGGCGCCGCCGCGGCTGCGGCCGACGGCAGTGCCGCCACGAGTGCCCCCGATCCCAGCCCGGCAACGATCATGTTGGTCAGGGTTTGGGCCAGCGTGTCGTGGAAGGGCAGGAACAGCAGGTAGCCGAAGCCCACCAGCGCCGCCGCCCCGAACAGTGTCAGCCGCGGCGTGACGTACCGGGAGACCAGCGGGAACAGCAGGGCGCCGATCAGCACGGACAGGACGTAGGAGCCGATGATGATGGAGACGTCCCCCGCATCGAGCCCCAGACCGTAGCCGTGCATCTGCGGGTCGGTGCGGGCGAAGGTGGACATGGGGGCCTGTGCCCCGAGCACCGAGATGCCAAACAGGCCTGCGGTGAGCTGCACCGGCCACATGGCCGGATCCCGCAGCATCCGGAAATCCACCAGCGGATCGGTCCGCCCCAGTTCCCAGCGGACAAACGGCACAAACGCAGCAATCCCGGCCAGCAGGATTCCCCAGACCCACCAGGTGCCCGGGCCGTTGATCCGCAGGAAGCTCAGTCCGGAGGTGATGAGCAGCAGCCCGAACGCCAGCAGCAGGAAGCCCCGGCCGTCCAGGAGGCCGCCGGCCCGCTCAGGCGTTTCCGGAACACCGAACTGCACCGCGGCAATGCACAGGGTCACGGCCACCGCCGGAACCATCAGCGTCAGCTCCAGCCGTCCCGCGAAGACCTCCACCAGTGCACCGGCGGCCAGCGCACCGGCAATCACACCAAACTGCAGGGCGCCCACCAGAACGCCGGCGGCCTTGCGGGTGAGGGCTGCACCGCCGGGAGCCGCGGAGGCACGGCTGAAGATCAGTGCGATTTCCAGCGGCAGCCACACCACATAGAAGCCCTGCAGCGACCATGCGGCAAGAAAAGTCCAGAAGTCCGGTGCAAAGGCGACGCCCCACGACGCCGCCGCCGTCAGGATTGTGGAGACCAGCAGAATTCGCTTGTGCCCATAAATATCCCCCAGTTTAGCGAGCACCGGCACGGCGAGCGCGCTGAGCATCAGCTGGGCAGCCTCAAACCAGTTGACGTCGCCGTCGTTGATCCCCAGGTTCCGGGCAATGTCGGTGAGGATGGGCGTGTAGTACCCCTGCAGGATGCCGGAGGTGATTTCCACCAGGGCCAGGAACAGCACCACCGGTCCCAGCGAGCGCAGGCTGCGGCGCCCGACGTCGGCGGCCGGCGTCACTGCCCGGCCCCGAGTCCGCGCAGCAGGCGGGTGTAAAAGAGGATTCCTTCGCCGAAAGTCTCAATGCCCAGGGACTCGTTGTCCGCGTGGATGTTCGCCCGGTCCTGCCGGCTCATCCGGAACGGAGCGAAGCGGTACACGGCGTCGCAAATGCCGGTGAAGCGGCGCGAGTCCGTGCCGCCGAGCATGATGTACGGAGCGGTCACGGCGTCCGGAAACACCGCGGTGATGGTC
Source organism: Arthrobacter gengyunqii (assembly GCF_023022985.1). Lineage (NCBI taxonomy): Bacteria > Bacillati > Actinomycetota > Actinomycetes > Micrococcales > Micrococcaceae > Arthrobacter > Arthrobacter gengyunqii. The sequence goes on from NZ_CP095461.1 coordinate 2,591,976, forward strand.
TGCTCCAGCAGGGCAAACTGGGCGTTGTCCGTGGCCGAAACCGGTGACGGCTCATTGCCTTCGATCACCCGCAGGGAAACCGAGGAATCGGCGATGATCCGCTCCAGCCGCTGCACCGTGCCGGCCACCGTCTCCCCCACTGCAACGCGGATGTTGGCGTTGGCCGTGGCCCGGGACGCGATGACGTTGGAGGCGGAGCTGCCGTGCAGCTGCGTGACAACCACGGTGGTGCGGGTCAGGGCCCCGGGCTCGCCTCCCATGCGGGCCAGCACCCGGGTCAGCGGCCTCCGGAAGATGCGCAGGTTGCCGAACACCAGCCGCGCCGGAAACCGTGCCGAGGATGCCAGCCTGCCGATCATCTCGACTGTGGGCTCTGGCAGGAGCGCGGGCAGCGGTTTCGCGTCCAGCCGGGTGATGGCCCGGGCCAGGCGTGCGGTGGCTCCGCGGCGGTGCGGGGTGGAGGCATGCCCTCCGGCATCCTCGGTGGACAGTTCCACGTCCAGGATGCCTTTCTCGGAGACTCCCACCACGGCCACGGGCCGGTCCACGAAGGGAAAAGCCTGCCCGGCCACTGCGCCGCCTTCATCGAGCACCAGCCAGGGGCGGATGCCGCGGCCGGCCAGCAGTGCTGCGGCCGCTTCGGCGGTGTCGCCGGCTGTTTCCTCGTTATTCCCGAAAGACAGATAGATGTCCCGCACAGGGATGAACCCCGCCGCCAGCAGCTGTTCCACCGCTTCCAGGATGGCGGCCAGGGAGCCCTTGTCGTCCAGTGAACCCCGGCCCCAGATACGGCCGTCCGCAATCTCTCCGGAAAAGGGCGGATGTATCCACGACGCCGGGTCTTCCACAGGAACCACGTCGTAATGGGCCATCAGGACCACTGGGCCGCCGTCGTCGTCCGTTCCATTGCCCTGCCACCGGTACAGCAGTCCGTGCCCGTTGACCCGCTCCACGGGCAGGTTCCGGTGAACAAGGGGGAACAGTTCGGGCAGGGCATCAATAAAACTGTCAAACTCTTCGATGCTGACTTGCTGCGGGTCCCGGGAGGAGACGGTCCGGTAAGTGATGAGGCGGGAGAGCTTGGGGGCCGCCTCGGTGCCGATGGAGAGGGCCTCCCCGCCGGCGGTTTCCCGCACGCTGGATGACGTGGATTCGATATGCATGCCCAGAGTGTAACGGGCCTCACACGGAGCGCCGTTGGGGTAGCCTTGCTGCCACACCCCGCAGCCGCCCTCGCACGTCAGGAGATGAACATGACCAGCGCCGCCGTCCGTGTTCGGCCCCCGGTTGAAAGCGACGCTCCCCGGCTGGCCGACATCCATGTCTCGGCGTGGCGGGCTGCCTACCGGAACGTCATGTCCGACGAGTATCTGGACGGCCTGAATCCTGAGGCGCAGACCAGGGGCTGGCGGCGGAACATTACCGAGCCCAGACCTGGAACCTTCCATTTGGTCGCGGAAACGGACAGCGGGGTTGCCGGTTTCTGTATTTTCGGGCCCGCTGAAGGCGCGGCGGATTCGACTTCCGCGTCAGCGTCAGCATCAGCAACAGGTCAGCTGTATGCGATCAACGTGCATCCGGACTCGTGGGCTCAGGGTGTCGGTTCGGCCCTGTTTGCCGCTGCGGAAGAAAAACTCATGTCGCTGGGATATCACCGGGCAATGCTGTGGGTCGAAGCGAACAATGAACGGGCCATAGATTTTTACACCAAGCGGGGCTGGCTGGATGACGGCGGAACCCTGCAGGACACCCGGTTTGATCCACCCGTGGCAGAGCGCCGCCACAGCCGCGGCTTCTGACTGACAGCACCGCCGGCGGCGTTCCTGATGGGTGGATCCCGATCCCGGCCGGCATTGATACCGCTGCAGACTGCGACCATACTCAGGCCAAGCGCTTGCAGTTTATTGGAGAACCCTAAGACCTACCCTTGGGAGCGACATGTCCGGGACAGCACTGGCCAGATCAACCATGAGATTCGGAACCGGGCTCGGTATCGCCGCCGTCATTCTTATCGTTCTGGGTCCATTCATCAACAGGAATTTCGGTGTCGGAGATGCCATGGGCCTGCTGACTCCCCTGGTCTGGGAGGCGGCACCAGCAGCCGTGCTGATATCGCTGGCCTACCTGATACTGCTGGTGCTGTGCCTGCTGCTCTCCGCCGCACTTCTCACGACGTCCCTGGTTATCCGGCATGCGGCAGCAAGTGAAAAGGCAACGAGGACCAACGAATCTGCCTCCGTCACGGACTGACTGATGAGAAAAGCAACCGGTCAGGCCCGCAACCGCGCCGGGGCCAGTCCTCCCACTGCCGCCACGGCGGCAACCACTTCCTGTGCAGCCCGGTCGACGTCGCCCTCCCGGATAGCGGCCGTGAACGTGAACCGCACCGCCGTCTGCGCGGTCTCCCGGTCCAGCCCCATGGCGGTCAGCACAGCCGACGGTTCATCGGATCCGGCGGCACAGGCCGAGCCGCTGGAACACAGCACTCCGGCCCGTTCCAGTTCCAATAGCACCGCTTCCCCCGAGGTGCCCGGAAAGCAGAAGGAGGCGTGGCCGGGCAGCCGTTCGGTCCCGTGGCCGGTGAGCAGGGCGCCGGGAACGCCGCGCAGCACGGCATCGATCAGCCGGTTCCGCAGCGCCGAGGCGTGGCGGGCGGCGTCGTCGCGCTCCGCGGCTGCCAGCGCCAGCGCGGCAGCCATGCCCACAGCGCCCGCCACGTTCTCCGTGCCGGAGCGCCGGCCGCGTTCCTGCCCTCCCCCGTGCATCACCGGCTCAAGTGGCGGCGCTCCGCGCAGGTACAGCAGCCCGATTCCCTTGGGCGTGCCCAGCTTGTGTCCTGACAGGCTCAGCGCATCCACCCCCAGCGTGCCGACATCAAGGTCCAGCCAGCCGCCGGCCTGCACGGCGTCGGTGTGGAACGGGACACCGGCCGCACGGCAGCGGGCGGCAATCTCACCCACGGGCTGGATGGTGCCGACCTCGTTGTTGGCGTACATCACAGAGCAGAGCACCGTCTCCGGGGTCAGGGCCGCGGCGGCCTCCTCCGGATCCACCATGCCCGTTTCGTCCACCGGGAGCAGCATCACGCGGAAGCCGTGGCGGCGCCGGAGATAGTCCAGGGATTCCAGCACCGCAGGATGTTCGACGGCGGTGGAGACCAGCTGCGGCGAGGCGCCTGAGCGTTCATGAGCCGGGCGCTCCAGACGGTCCAGCCGGTCCAGCCGGTCCATCCGGTCCAGCCGGTCCATCCCCGTCAGGGCCAGGCCCTTCACCGCCAGGTTGTCTGCTTCGGTGCCCCCGGAGGTGAAGATGATTTCCCCGGGGCGGCAGCCGAGGACAGCGGCTGCTGTTTCCCGGGCCTCCTCCAGGGCACGGGCGGCTGATTCACCGGCCGAGTGGGAGCTGGAGGGATTGCCGAACTCGGTGGTGAGATAGGGCCACATCGCCTCCAGCACTTCTCGCCGGGGCGGTGCGGTGGCGGCGGCATCCAGATAGATCACCTCAGGTCCAGCCCCAGGTCCAGGGCCCGGACGCTGTGCGTGAGCGCCCCCGCGGAAATCAGATCCACTCCGGTGGCGGCGATCTGCGCGACCGTTTCGAGGCGAACATTGCCGCTGGCTTCGGTCAGGGCACGGCCGCCGATCAGCTCCACGCCGCGGCGCAGGTCCGCCGGATCAAAGTTGTCCAGCAGCACGGTGTCCGCGCCGCCGGCCAACACGGCTTCGATCTGGTCCAGCCGGTCCACCTCCACTTCGAAGTGCACGGTATGCGGCAGCCTCGCCTTGGCGGTTGCCAGCGCCTGTGCCAGGTCTCTGCCGCCGGCGGCGAGCAGCGCCAAATGGTTATCCTTGGCCATCACCGCATCCGAGAGGCTGAACCGGTGGTTGTATCCGCCGCCGCACCGGACAGCGTGGCGTTCCAGGATGCGCAGCCCCGGTGTGGTCTTGCGGGTATCGGTGATCCGGGCGGATGTGCCCGCGGTCCGCGCGACAAAGGCTGCCGTGAGGGTGGCGATGCCGCTGAGGCGCTGGGCCAGGTTCAGGGCCACCCGCTCTCCCGTCAGCACGGCACGGGCGGGTCCGCTGATTTCTGCCAGGACGGTTCCGGCCTCAAAAGACTCGCCGTCCCGGATCAGGAACTGCACCTCCGTTTCCGGGGAGGTGAGCCGGAACGCGGCCTCGATGACCCGCTCCCCGCAGAAGACGCCGGGTTCGCGGGCCGTGAGGACTGCCGTGGTCCGGGCCTCCTCGGGAACCAGGAGCTCGGAGGTGATGTCTCCCCACGGTGCATCTTCGGCGAGCGCCGCGGCAACAATGCGGTCCACGGCTTCCTGCGGAACGGACGCCGGAACCTGGGCGTGACGGGAAAGCGCCGTGCTGGTGGTCGCTGTGCTGGTGGTCATGGAGGTGTTTCCCTTCGAGGAGCTCATGCGGTGACCTCCGAAGTTGGATCAGCCCGCACCGCGCCCAGCGCGGCCGTCAGGCCGGCGATCCCGGTGCCGACGACGGCGATCACGGACGCGCCGCCAGCATCCGTTCCAGTGCCGTGCGGGCGGGCACGGCAACGGTGGCGGGAACGGTGATCCGGTTCAGGACCTCGCCCCGGACCAGGCCCTCGAGCACCCAGGCCAGGTAGCCGGGGTGGATCCGGTACATGGTGGAGCAGGGGCAGATCACCGGGTCCAGGCAGAAGATGGTGTGCTGCGGATACTGGGCGGCCAGCCGGTTGACCATGTTGATCTCGGTTCCGACGGCGAAGGTGCTGCCGTCTTCAGCGGCGTCGATGGCCTTGAGGATGTAATCGGTGGAACCGGACTCATCGGCGGCATCCACCACGGGCATGGGGCATTCGGGATGCACGATCACCCGGACGCCGGGGAAATCCGTCCGTGCCTTGGCGATCTGGGCAACGGTGAAGCGCTTGTGCACCGAGCAGAAGCCGTTCCAGAGCAGCACTTTGGACTCCTGCAGTTCCTCCACCGTGTTTCCACCCAGCGGCAGCCGGGGGTTCCACATCGGCATGGCCTCCAGCGGAATCCCCATCGCCTTGGCGGTGTTCCGGCCCAGGTGCTGGTCCGGAAAGAACAGCACCCGCCGGCCGCGTTCAAAGGCCCATTCCAGCACGGCTGCGGCGTTGGAGGAGGTGCAGACAATCCCGCCGTTTTCGCCGCAGAATCCCTTCAGTGCGGCCGACGAGTTCATGTAGGTGACCGGGATGACCGGCAGCCGGCCGTCGTCGTCGGGCTCCGGGCCGAAGAGCGCGGTGAGCTGCTCCCAGCACGCGGCCACCGAACCAATGTCGGCCATGTCCGCCATGGAGCAGCCGGCGGCCAGGTTGGGCAGCACCACGGCCTGGTCCTGACCGGAGAGCAGATCAGCGGTTTCAGCCATGAAGTGGACGCCGCAGAAGATGATGGCCTCGGCGTCGGGTTTGGATTTGGCAGCCTTGGCCAGCTGGAAAGAATCTCCTACGAAGTCCGCGTACCGGAGGACTTCGTCGCGCTGGTAGAAGTGGCCGAGGATGACGGCACGCTCGCCGAGCTTTTCCTTGGCAGCTTCGATCCGCCGGTGAAGTTCGGCGTCGGACGCCTGCCGGTATTCCTCGGGGAGGCTGCCCTGCCGGGGTGTGCCGGACGGGGCCGGATCGTGCATGGAGGCCCCTGGTCCGTAGTCCGGCAGCCGGGCGCCGTCGAGGTCCCAGGGCGGCATGGCCAGGTCCGGCGTGCAGGTGGTGGTGGAGGACTGTCCGCGGGCGGCGGCTGCGGCCGTAATCAACGCGACGGCGGCGGCAACACTGGGAGTCGAGGTACCGGGGGCATTGCTCATGGTTTAGTGCTCCGTTGCTGGGGTGGTCGGTGCTTGCGGGCCGAACGGTGAGGAATGCCCGGACAGCAGGGCTCCCGTGTAGCGGTAGAGGCGCGGCGGACGGTGTCTGCCGCCCTGCAGATACTGGTCCGTGGCCTCGATGTCCGGAGCCGCACGCAGCTGGCGGCGGAAGTTGGCAGGCTCCAGCTCGCGCCCCAGGACTGCTTCGTAGACTTCCCGCAGCTGCGCCAGGGTAAAGGTGTCCCCCAGGAAGGCGTAGGCAATGGAGCCGTATTCCATCCGGTTGCGAAGCCTCCACAGGGCGTACTCCACAATTTCGTTGTGGTCGAAAGCCAGCTCCCCCACCGCGGCGGCCGGAAACCAGCGGACGTTGTCGTCGTGCCGGGACAGCGCCGCCTCGTCGGGCTGGACAAGGGCCCAGTAGACGATGGATACCACCCGCGGCGTCGGCGACCGGTCGGTCCCGCCGAAGGCGTAGAGCTGCTCCAGGTACTTCGGCGCCAGCCCGGTGGTCTGCGCAAGGTTGCCTGCTGCGGCTTCCTGCAGGGACTCGCGTGCCCCGAGCGGCCCGCCGGGCAGCGCCCACAGGCCGCGGAACGGCTCGCGGATGCGGCGTACCAGCGGCAGCCACAGTGCGGGGCGGCCGGTTTCGGGATCCGGGCGCAGCGCAAAGATGACGGTGGAGATGGCCAGTGCCGGGGGTTGCCGTGCGCGTTCGGAAACGTTGGCGTATCCGTGCGCCGGCTGCTGGTAAACCATGGGCCCTTTCCGGCCGGTGACGTCCGGCAGCGGGAGTAAAAGTCAGGATGACTCTAACTCACGGCGGAGGGAATAGATGCGACCTGCGTCACATATGCGGGTGTGCCGCCGGCCCTCCCCGTTTCGGACCCCTGCCGGAGGAGGCGGCGCTGCGTCGCCGGCGCGGAGGACTATGCGGGATCGGCAGCCTGAAGCTCGGCCGGGTCCGCACCGGATGCCGCCTCCAACAGCGGAAGGGTCCGGCCCTCAAAATGCGTGTTCAGCACGATCACGGACGAGGACCGCACAATGGTGCGGGTGGCCACGATGGAATCAATGACGCGCTGCAGGTCGGAGTTGGAGCGGGCGGCAACCCGTGCCAGCAGGTCACTTTCCCCGGAGACGGTGTGGATCTCCTGGATTTCCGGAATGCGGGCCAGTGCGGCAACCACTGCATCGTGGCCAATGTCCTGGCTGATGGTCAGGGAGCAGTAGGCAAGCACCGCGTACCCCAGTGCTGCCGGGTCAATCCGCGGCCCCCACCCGGAGATCACTCCCGCCCGCTGCATTCGGTCCATTCTCGCCTGAACGGTGGCGCGGGCCACCTGCAGGGTGCGCGAAGCTTCGAGGACGGACATCCGGGGCTCGTCGGTGAACAACGCAATGATGCGTGCGTCCAGGGCGTCTGTTGGCATGCTTTCCTTCCCCAGCACGGCGATGTGCTGTGCAAACTGCAAGCATAGTGGCACAACTCATATACATACTGAGCGATGGCACCAACGGCATAAGATGGTTAGCTATGGCCGCGGCGGGTTTCGGCACTCCCCACGGCATCCCCAACTTCAAAGGTGTCTTTTTCATGACCACCCGAACGTCCGCGCCTGGTTCAACCGGATCAGCCGCACCGGCAGGCTCCCCCGCGGTGCGCAAGATGCGCCCCCGCCACCTGGTCTTCATGAGTCTGGGCAGCGCCATCGGCACGGGACTGTTTGTCGGTTCCGGCGCCGGCATCCAGGCAGCCGGACCGGCGGTTCTGCTGTCGTTCCTGATTGCCGGCACCATGGTCATCCTCGTCATGCGCATGATGGGTGAGATGGCCGCGGCCGATCCCAGCAGCGGAGCCTTCTCCGTGTATGCGGAAAAGGCCCTCGGACGGCCGGCCGGCACAACCATCGGCTGGCTGTGGTGGCTGCAGCTGGTAATCGTGATTGCCGCCGAGGCTACAGCGGCGGCCGCCATCGTTGCCTCCATGTGGCCGGGCTCGCAGCAGTGGCTGCTGGCGCTGGTGTTCATGAGCCTGTTCACCGCCATCAACCTGGGCGGCGTCGCCAGCTTCGGCGAGTTTGAGTACTGGTTTGCGCTGCTCAAAGTACTGGCCATCGTGGCGTTCCTCGCCGTCGGCGTCGCCTTTATATTCGGCTGGCTGCCCAACGTTCCGGCGCCCGGACTGAGCAACCTCACCGGCAACGGCGGTTTCATGCCGCACGGCTGGAGCGGGGTCGGCGCGGGACTGCTGCTGGTGGTCTTCGCCTTCGGCGGAACGGAGATCGTTGCCGTGGCGGCCGCCGACACCGAGGAGCCCGAGACCAACATTGCCAAGGCCATCACGTCAGTGGTGTGGCGCATCCTGGTTTTCTACATCGGATCAGTCCTGGTGATCGTCACCATCCTGCCGTGGGACAGCGAATCCCTAAGCACCGGACCCTTTGTTGCTGCACTGGCGGAGGCACGTGTTCCGGGAGCCGACGTCGTCATGGCCGTGGTGATTGTGGTGGCCCTGCTGTCGGCGCTGAACGCCAACCTGTACGGCGCTTCCCGGATGGTGTTCTCACTCGCTGAGCGGGGCAGGGCGCCGCGGGCGCTGGCCCGAAAGGGCGCCAGCGGTGTCCCCCGTGCCGCGGTGGCCGCATCGGTGGCCTTCGGTTTCCTGACCGTGGCCCTGAATTACCTGTACCCCGAAACGGTCCTCATGATCCTGCTGAACCTGGTGGGTTCCACCTGCCTGGTGGTCTGGGGGGTTTCGATTGTTTCGCAAATCATCCTGCGCCGCCGGGCCGAATCCGCGGGCGTGGAACTGCGCTTCAAGATGTGGGCGTTCCCCTGGCTCTCCTACTTTGCATTGGCCCTGCTGGCCGGCATTGGGGTGCTTGGGTTCCTGGACCCGGCAGTCCGGATCCAACTGCTGGCAACACTTGCCCTGACCTGCGCACTCGGCTTTGCCGCCTGGCTCATGGACCGAAGCGCCATCAAGTCCGGCCGCCAGCTTAACTAACTTCAGAATCCACCGCTTCGCTGTTTATATCCGGCCCTGCCGCTAAATTTCAACGAACTGCCAATCACTTCAAAAACAAGTGCTGGAAATGGCCGCAAAGTATTCCAGCATTGTTGCAGCATAAAAAGTGGAAAAGGCAATTCCCTGCCGAGCTGAGCCGCCGCGGCAGCAGCATGGCCAACAGCCGCGCAGAAGCGCTTCCGAGCTCTGCGCGGCTGTTGGCGCAGGAGACAGCTATCTCCTACGTACCGCTGCTTGCGCTATTGTCCCTTGCGCTTCTTGGGTGCGAGCTCTGACTCGGCACTGGTCTTCGCCCTTTTTTCGGCACGCTTGTCCTTGATGGACTTGCCGGGCTTCTTCTCATTTGAACCCTGCGGGGATTTACCTGACAATTTAGGCTCCTCTGAAAGAACAAATACGGATAGTCCAGACCATACCCGGTAAAAAAATAAAAGCCAGTCCTCGCCGCTCCTGCCGGCTGTCCAATCGATGCCGCACTGACCCACGCCAAGGGCCACCGTTGCAGCACTCGGCTGGAGGCCACGACCGCGGCAGGTGCGGAGGTGGCGCAGTGGCGGACTGAAGGACCCCCTGCCGGGGCGTTTGGGCACCCGGCACATTGGACGTACCGTATGTCTCGTGCGGCCTCCTGACGGATACGCCGTACACATCAGCCGCATCCGTGCGGGATCCAGCGAGTATGGGAGTACCGGCGTGACTGAAAGTTCTGTTCCCGTGAAGATCCGTGCCGTGGAAGGCACCAACCCGGGCCTGTTCGCGGAGATCATCATGCCCGACGGCGGCGCAGCGGCCGCGCGGCCGGTGCTGCTCCTGCACGGCTTCGCTTCCTCATCACAGCTGAACTGGCAGGACTCCGGCTGGATCAGCACCCTGACCGCTGCAGGAAGAACCGTCATCACTGTGGATTTGCCCGGACACGGACGCAGCGCCGCACCCGCGGACCCGGACGCGTACCGCCCCAGCCGCATCCGCGCGGATCTGCTTCAGCTGCTGACTGACGCCGGGGTTCTCCCGCTGGCTGACGACAACCCGGCGTCAGGTGTGGACGTCATTGGCTATTCCCTGGGTTCCCGGCTGGCATGGGAGCTCGGGGCCACTCAGCCCGAACTGGTTCACCGCATGGTCCTGGGCGGTCCGGGAAGCGATGACCCCCTGGCCGATTTTGATCTGGCAGGTGCACGGGCGAGCCTGGCGGGAAGAGAAGAAACAGCCGACGGCGCCACAGCCGAGCTGCTGCGGATGGCGAAGGCGGTTCCCGGCAACGACATGCCCGCCCTGCTGGCCATGGTGGAAGCGGTCAAGGAGGAACCGTTTGTTCCGACCGATGCCGTTCCCCGGATGCCGCTGCTGCTCGTGGCCGGCGACCTCGACACGTTTGCAGCTGGCGCACCGGAGCTTGCTGAGCTGTCCGGACAGGCAGAGCTGCTCCTGCTGCCGGGCCGAACCCATGCCAACGCCGTCACCTCACGGACCTTCAAACAGGCAGCTGTCACCTTCCTCGGGTGAATCGCGCGCTGCCGGGAGGCGTGTGCGTAAAGGCATATTACGAGTTGATAAAGCCGGCACCGGGTTGCGCCCTCTATCCAGAGCCCCGGGATATGATGTTCTGGCGAGCAGGTCAGAATCGATTTCATCAGGCTACTGATTAAATCCCCTTCCGGTGCCGAGCATTACACCCGGATGCTGTCTGCCGTTTCTTTTTCTCTTCGATAGACCCTCAAGGAGGACACCCGTGGATGTACTCCTTGGGCAGCGATACCGGACCGTTGAGCTTTTGGGTACCGGCGGAGCCGCTTCCGTCTACCGCGCGGTGGACGAGAACCTGGGCCGGGAAGTTGCCGTCAAACGCTTTCATCCCAGCGTCAGTGATGACGATGAATACCGCCGCCAGCAGACCGAGACCCTCCTGCTGGCCACCCTCAACCATCCCGGCCTGGTGACCCTGCTGGATGCCGGCACTTACGCAGAGGAAGACGGCCGGGCGTCCACCTATCTGGTCATGGAGCTCGTGGACGGGCCCGATCTCCGCAAAACTCTGAAGTCCGGTCCGCTGACGCCGGCCGGAACCGCTTCGCTGGGCGCCGATCTGGCCGATGCGCTGAATTATGTGCATTCCAACGGCGTGATTCACCGGGACGTAAAGCCGGCGAACATCCTGCTGTATCCGCAGGCCGAAAACGACACCCGTCTCTATCCCAAGCTGACGGATTTCGGTATTGCCCGGATGACCGAAGCCACGGTCGCCACGGCGCACGGAGCCACCATCGGCACGGCAAACTATCTGAGCCCTGAGCAGGCGCTGGGCGGTGCGGTTGAACCGCGCACGGACATTTACTCCCTGGGACTGGTGCTTTTGGAGTGCCTTACCGGGGAAAAGGCTTTTCCCGGCCCCATCGTCGAGTCCGCCGTCGCCCGTTTGGTCCGCGACCCGGAGATTCCGGCGGAGCTGGGCACCGAATGGGTGGATCTGCTGCGCGCCATGACGGCCCGGACCGTGGAGGCACGTCCCGAAGCGCATGACGCCGCCGGCGCGCTCCGTGCCCTGGCCGCAGAGTCGGACGCCCTGCAGCATGCCGTGGATTCCGCGGACTTCGGCCCGGACGACGCCGTCACCGGAGGAGTCACCACCGGCAACATCTACATTCCCCTGCCGCCGGCGCACGCCCCCAGCCTCGGCTAGGCGTTCCGCGGCACGGCATTATGGCGGCACACAGAAAAGCCCGGACCGATTTGTTCATCGGTTCGGGCTTTCCGGCTGCGGCGCGGTTCCCTATTTGGAACCCTCGGCCGACTCCTGGTCTTCTTCGGGCTCAAAGTTTGAGGCCTCATCTGTGGACGCAGCGGCAATGCCGTCCTCGGTGTCGGGGATGGTGCCCTCGGGTCCGGTGGTCCCTTCGCTGTCCTTGTGCTCGTGGTTGGCTTTGTCTTCGCTGCCCATGGTGGGTCTCCTCGTCCGCTGCGGCTCCGCCGTATGTTTCCGGCGCTTCCTTTGATACTAAGGCACCTGACCAGTGTCGTGACAGCGGGCTACGGGGCGAAAACCTCCTCCGGGGCCACGGTCACTTCCAGAAGCAACGGCTCGCCGGTCGCAGCGGCGGGCGCGGCGAGGACAGCGAGCTCGGCCTCCAGCGCAGAGAAGTCGGTGACGCGCCTGGCCTGAACACCCAGGCCTTCAGCCAGCGTGGCAACAGAGATCTGCGGAAACCCCGGCCACGGCGCCTTGCCGCCGCGCTTGTCGGCCAGCCTGTCCATCACCGCGTAACTGCCGTTGGCCAGGACAATGAACACCACGGGAACGCCGCGTTCGGCGGCCGTCCACAGCGATTGAATCGAATAGAGCGAGGAGCCGTCACCCACGACGGCGACCACAGTCCGGTCAGGCAGGCCCATCTTGAGTCCGATGGCGGCAGGCAGCGCGAACCCGAGCCCGCCCATGGCGGCCGAGACAAAGCCCAGGGGGGCGCGTGCCGGCACCATGGCCTGCAGTGCCGGCCGCGAGGAGGGCGCTTCCTCGACCAGGACAGCGTCCCGGGGCAGGTAGCGGGCCAGGAGTTCAAAGACGTGTGCCGCCCGCAGTGCAACGCCCTCCTGCGGGCGCTCCAGCCGGAAGGCTGCCTCCGGAGACACCGGAGACGCCGGACGCTGCGGACGGCCCACAAGCCGGGACCGGAGCAGTTCGCAGATGCCGGCCGCCAGTACGGCCGGATCGCCGACGAGTGAGAGCTCAGCGGGCGAGCGGTTTGCCTCGGCCGGATCCGCCGTCAGCACCACCATCCGGGTCCCTACGGGAACCAGCGGACCTTCGTTGTACGGGTACTGACGGATGGCCGCGGTGCCCGCCACGAGCAGCACATCGTGCCCCTCAAGGGCAGCACGCACCCTGACACGGTCTGCCGGAAGCTGTCCCTGATACAGCGGATGCGTCTGCGGGAAACCGGCCCGCGCGCCGAACGGCTCAATCCAGACCGGAGCCTGCAGCGCTTCGGCCAGAGCTGTCAGCGCCGCCCAGCCCGCGTCGGTGTCGTTTCCAGCGCCGGCCAGGATGGCCGGATTGGCGGCACCGGCCAGCAGCGCGGCCACCTCTTCAGCAGCTGCGGGCAGACCGGGCGGCGCCACAACCACCCGTCTGGAGGCCGCGGCGGCGTGCGGATCCGCCGGCTCGTCCCAGTCCCCCATCGGCACGATGACCAGCACCGGACCCGATCCCTGCTCGGCCTTCAGCGCGGCCCGTGAAACCGCGGACGGAACATCAGCGGCCCGGGCCGGCGCCAGAACCTCCAGCGGATAATTGCCGGCCAGCCCCTCCAGCTGACCGGTCAGGAACGGCTCCAGCGCCAAATGCCGGCGGTCCTGCTGGCCGACCATGACCACCAGCGGTGCCCGGTTGGCGCGCGCCGTCGCAATGGCACCGACGGCATTGCCCAGCCCTGCCGTGGTGTGGAGCAGGGCGAAACCGCAGCGTCCGGTTGCCAGCGCGTAGCCGGTTGCCATCCCCACCACGGAGCCCTCGTGCAGGGCCAGGATGAAATCGAAGTCGTCGGGCAGGTCAATAAGGAAGGGCACTTCCGTGGAGCCGGGGTTCGAAAACAATGTGGTGAGGCCCCGCAGCCGCATCACGTCGAACGTTTCCTCCCGCACCGTCCTCACTTCCGGGCCACGCTTTCCCCGCCGGTATCTGCCCCGGGCACAGCTGAGCGCGGGACTCCCGCGCCGTCGGCCGCTGCTGCCCCCTGTTTGCCGGCGTTGCGTTTTGCCAGCTGGATCTGCTCGTAGACGTGGTTCCGCAGTTCCACGAAACGCGGAAGCGAGCGGGTGGTGAGCTGGTCCCGCTCCTCCGGCAGGTCGATGACAATGTCCTCCTGCACCACGGTGGGTGAGCTGGAGAGAACGACGACGCGCTCCCCCAGATACACGGACTCGTCGATATCGTGGGTGACGAAGAGGATGGTCACCCCCAGTTTTTCCCAGATGTGCCGAACCAGGTCCTCCAGATCGGCGCGGGTCTGCGCGTCGACGGCGGCAAAAGGCTCATCCATCAGCAGGACCTTGGGCTGGTAGGCGACAGCCCGGGCGATGGCCACACGCTGCTGCATGCCGCCGGAGAGCTGCCACGGGTAGCTGGTGGGTACGTGGTCCAGTCCGACCGCCGCCAGCGCATCGTCCACCAGCCGGGTCCGTTCCGCCTTCGGGGTGCCCGCGGTTTTCAGCGGCAGCTCAACGTTGGCGCGGACCGTCATCCAAGGGAACAGGCTGCGGCCGTACTCCTGGAACACCACCGCCATGTCCTTGGGCGGCTCCGTGATCCTTGTGCCCTCCAGGAGCACTTCGCCCGACGTCGGCGCCATCAGCCCGGCGATGATTTTCAGCAGTGTGGTCTTGCCGCTGCCGGAGGGACCCACCAGGCAGACCAGTTCCCCGGGGCGGAGGTCGAAGGTGAGATTCCGGACCGCCTCCACCTCACCGGCGTCGACCTTGTAGATCTTCTGGATGCCGCGGACCTCCAGCAGCGGCTTTCCGGCCTCGGCCGTGGAATTACTCTGCATGTTCTACCTCTCTCAAGCCGTGGTACCAGCCGAGGATGCGGCGCTCGGTCCACTGGAACAAAAATGACATGGTCACGCCGATCAATCCCAGGACCACAATGCCGCTCCACATTTCCGGAATGGCGAAGGACCGCTGGAACTGGACAATCGTGAAGCCCAGACCCTCCGAGGATGCGAACATCTCGGAGATGACCATGAGGATGAGGCCGATGGACAGGCACTGCCGGATGCCGGCCATGATCTGCGGGCTGGCGCTGGGCAGCACCAGGTAGCGCAGCCGGTTGAACCCGTCGATGCGGAAGGTCTTGGCACTGTCGCTGAGGGTGCCGTCCACGGCGCGGACGCCCTCGATCGTGTTGAGCAGCACCGGCCAGATGCAGCCGGAGACAATCACTGCAACCTTCATCTGATCGTTGATGCCGATCAGCAGCATCAGCACGGGAATGAGAACGGGCGGCGGAATGGCACGGAAGAATTCCAGCATCGGCTCCAGCAGGCTGCGCAGCCAGCGCGTGGTTCCGATCAGCACGCCCGCAACGGTGCCCAGCAGGATTGCCAGCAGGACGCCGATGATCAGCCGGGTGACGCTGGGAACCACGTCCTGCACGAACCGGTCCCCGACCCAGACCGTCACCAGTTTGTCCGCCAGCACCCCGGGTTTGGGGACAAAGAAGTTGGTGGTTCCCAGGGTCGACACCCACCAAATAGCAATCAGCAGTGCCGGCAGGCCAATCAGGTAGGCGAATTTCTTGAGCAGTGTCATACCACTACCTCCCCACGCACCGAGCTGTGCCAGCTGAGCGTGCGCCGTTCGATGAACCGCATGCCCAGATTGATCAGGATGCCCAGCACCCCGGTGGTCAGTACCAGCGCGTACATCTGCCCGACGGCGCCGCCGGACTGTGCCAGCGCAATTTCGTTGCCTAGTCCCGGCGTGCCGATGATCAGCCCGGCGGTGACGGCCAGGATCAGCGCAACGGCCGCGGCCAGCCGGATCCCGGTCATCAGGTACGGCAGCGTGGTGGGCCAGACAACGTAGCGGATCCGGTCGAACCGGCTCAGCCTGAAACTGCGGGCAGTGTTGCTGGCGACCGGATCCACGTCCGCCACCCCGTACAGCATCTGGATCAGGACCTGCCAGAAGGAGGCGTACACCACCAGCAGCAGAGTTGATTCCAGATTGAAGCCGAACAGGAGCACCGCCAGGGGAATCAGGGCCACGGACGGAATCGGGCGCAGGAACTCGATGGTGGAATTGGTCGCCCGGCGCAGGAAGGTGCTGGAACCGATAATCAGACCCAGCACGACGGCGGCGGAGGCTGAGATCGCAAGCCCCAGGGCCCAGCCGGTCATCGTATGCCCGACGGCGGCCCAGAAGGCGCCGAGAGCCAGGTTGGAGAAGAAGATGCCGAGCACTTCGCTGGCCGGCGGCAGGAAGGCGGGGTTGACCAGCCCGAGCCGGGGAATGAGTTCCCAGGTCAGGAGGAAGCCCACGATGCCGGCGAGCCCCAGCAGAGGACCGACAGGAAGCCGTTGGGGAGTTTTCATGGATCCCTGTTTCTCGTCGGTGCTACTGCTGGGCGGGAAGGATGCTGTCCAGGTCCGGAGCCTTGCTCAGGGTGCCGTAGCGGGTGGCGGCATCTCCAAGGACAGCCGCTGCATCCCGGTTGAATTCGACCCGGAAGGTGGGCAGGACCATCTTGGACCGCATCGCTTCGTCGATCTTGGTGTAGGTTCCCACGACCTCGCGGACAGCTTCGGGGTTCTCCTGGGCGAAAACGGTCGACTTGTTCATGGCCTCGGTGAACTTTTCCACAAGTTCGGGATTGGCTTCGATGTACTCGCCAGAGGTGAAGTACCCGGAAATGTCCAGGTTCGGATCGGTCTCGGCAAAGTTGTAGGAGATCACCCGGGCACCGGACTCCACGGACTGGGTCAGGAACGGGTCAAGGATCCAGGCAGCATCCACCTGGCCCGACTCCAGGGCTGCAGGGGCGTCGGGGAAGGGAACCTCCACAAATTTGATGGACGAGGCATCGCCGCCGTCGTCCTCCACCACCTTGCGGATGGTGGTGTCACCGATGTTGGAAAGGTTGTTGACTGACACCGTCCGGCCCGCCAGATCGGCAGGGGTCTCGATGTCGGAATCGGCAGATACCACCACTGCCCCGAAATCGGAGGAGGTGTCTCCTGTGGTGGAGTTGCCGTTCGCCACGAACTGGACGTCCAGGCCCTTGTCGTTGGCAACCATGACCGACATGACGTTTCCGAAGGCAAACTGGAAGTCGCCGCTGACCACCCCGGGCACCGCCGCGGCACCGCCGCTGGTGGTCTGGATTTCGAGGTCTATGCCGGCGTCTTCAAAGAATCCCTGTTCCTTCCCCAGCCAGATGGGAGCGGTGTCCACGATCGGGATCACGCCCACAGACATCGAGGTCAGGCCTTCTCCCGCAGCGCCGGCCGTTTCGGTGGACTCGTCACCCGAGAGCGAGCCGGAGCCGCAGGCGGAGAGGGTCAGGACGGCAGCAGCGGCAGCTGCGGCGCAGACGGTGGCACGTTTCACGGATCGGCTCCTTTGACGAGGTCGCGGCCGTGCCGTTCAGTGCACGGCCGCTCAAGTTCGCATGGTGAACATGAGTTCTCCACGCAAACGCTAAGGAGGTAATCCGGATCAGTCAAGGAAGTTTGTGAATTGCATCACTACCGAAAGCTGAACGTGACCTTGCCGGACGGCACGCTTCATTGTATTAGCGGCGTCCGGCGTACGGTCGGAACGATCGAGCGGCGGCAGGGGTCGCCGGTCAGGCGCGGCGACGCCGTGCGGCGACGGCCCAGCGGGTGACCAGGCTCAGGATTAGCAGCGCTGCAGCGGCACCCACCGAGACAAGGAACGCGGCCTGGTGTCCGTGACTGTCTGCCAGGCGGCCCGCCAGGGCGGCGCCCAGCGCGGTTCCCGTGACAACGCCGCTGGCGAGCATGGTCATGACCGTGCCCATCAGGTGCCGCGGCGCGACGACGGCGCCGATGCCGAAGATGCTGACCATCGTGGGACCCACCGGAATACCCAGGACAAAGAGCGCCACCAGCATGGTGGGAACGTCTGCGGGGAACAGGAGGAGCACCGAGAAAGCCGTCATGGCGGCGGCAGCGGCAAGCCAGCGGGCTGCCGGTCCGAACCGTTCAGGCCAGAAGGCCACGGACAGTGCCGCGGCGGCTGAGCTGATGCCCATGACCGCGTACAGCAGTCCGGCTGCGGAGGAGATGCCGAAGACTCCGCCGAAAGCGGTGAGGCTCGTTTGCGTTCCGCCGAAGAACGTTCCCATGGCCACCATGCCGAGCACGGGAAGCGCAATCAGGAGCCAGTCCGCACGCGGTTCCGCAGCGGCAGGCGTGAGCGGTTCGCCGGCGGCAGCGGCAGCGGCCTCTCGTTCTTCGCGGGCTGCGCGTGCCGCCCGGGCCGGAACAACGGTGCGGACCGTGGGATGCACGGCGAAAGCGCTGACCATGCTCAGCGTCAGGACGGCGGCGATGGCCAGCGGGAGCCAGGGCGCGACGGCGGCGGCCAGCAGCCCGACCAGCGCCGGACCGAGGACGAAGCTCAGTTCATCCGCAGTTCCTTCATAGGACATGGCAGTGTCCAGGTCCCGGGTGCCCGCGGAACTCTTACGCGCAGTCATCGCCATCCACCGGACACGAGCGAGCGGCCCCACCTGGGGGCAGGTGGCCCCCATCAGAAAGGCGGTGGCAAGCGCCGCGTAGGGGGTGGAAGCATCAGGCAGCTGGAAGGCCATGTACAGGGTCAGCGCGATGGCCAGCGGGTTGACGACGGCGGCGGCCAGCAGGACCGGCCGCTGGCCGATGCGGTCGGCCACGTAGCCAAGGACGGGAGCGCCTATGGCCGAACCGATGCCGACGGCGCCGGCGGCCAGTCCGCCGGTGGCGTAGGAACCGGTGACGCTCGTGACCAAGGTCAGTGCACCGATGGTCAGCATGGCCAGGGGAAGCCGGGCCAGGAAGGCGACCGGGACAAAACCGCGTCCCGCCATCGCGAAAATCCGGGCGTAGCGGCCGGCGGTTGCCGCGGTGGCCTGGTCGGGAGCCGGGGAATCCGGCTGTGGGGATTCCGGCTGCGGGATGTGCGGCTGCGGGTCGGGAGACTGCTGCTCCGGAGCCCGGGAAGAGACGGAAGAAGATGACAGGTGGTTACTCATGCGATGTCCAGATACGTTGCATCGCGCATCGTCCCCCCTCCCGATGCGCCGAACCCGGTTACGCATCCAGCTTACCTTCTCTCGGGAATCAGCGCAGGGCGCCCTACACGCCCACCGGGTTCCCGGCCGAGAAGCGGACGGAGGACCCGTTGCGCCCCTTGGTGATCTGCAGTTGCGCGCCGATCCGCTGCTTCATCTCCGCCACGTGGCTGACCAGCCCCACCACCCGGCCGCCGTCGCGCAGTCCTTCCAACGCGTCCATGACCTCTTCCAGGGAGGTCTCGTCCAGACTGCCGAAGCCCTCATCCACAAACAGTGTCTCGATGTTCACGCCCCCTGCTTCCTGCTGCACCACGTCGGCAAGCCCCAGTGCCAGGGCCAGGGATGCCATAAAACTCTCGCCGCCGGAAAGGGTGGCGGTATCCCGGTGCTGCCCGGTCCAGGCATCGGTGACGTGCAGGCCCAGCCCGGACTTCCTGTTGCCCGCGGTGGAGTCGCTGTGTACCAGGGCGTACCGTCCGCCCGACATGGCTGACAGCCGTTCCGTGGCTGCCGCAGCCACCTGTTCCAGGCGTGCGGCCAGTACGTAGGTGCTCAGCGTCATCTTGTAGCCGTTCTCCCCGGCTCCGCGCGCAGTGTCGGTCACGGAGCGCAGGAGGTCGAACCGTTCCTCCAGGGGGCGGATGCGCTCGGCTGCCGCTGCCAGTTCCAGCCCGTACGACTGGAGCGCCTTGGTGGATGCTTCCAGCAGACCCAGCTGGACCGAGCAGTCCGTCAGGCGCGTGCGGGCCGCCGCCGCCGCATCCGAGGCCAGGACCAGATCCTCCTCTTCGGGCACCGGGAGCGGTTCACCGTCCGCGTCCACCTCGGCTGCCGAGTCCTCCCCTTCCCGGCGCAGAGCCAGCCGCTGCCCTTCCTGGTCGTACCGGGCCACCGTCAATTTGGCGTCGGCGGCCGAGCCCGCCTCCAGCAGGGCATCGCGCACGTCCTGAACCGTTTCGAAGTCGGAGTCCTCCAGACGTGCTGCGAGGTCGTCAGCGGCCTCGGCCGCATTGTCCCGCGCGGTCTGCAGCTCGGCGAGGGAACGCCGGGCGGCGCCGATCAGGGCGCGAAGTTCTGCCAGACAGTTCACCCGTTCGGCGAGCGTTGCAAATCCGTCGCGGGCGGCCTCCACTCGTCCGCTGAGATCGGCAATTTGGCGCTGCGCCGAAAGGCGCTGCTCGTCGGCCTGGGCCGCAGCAACCAGCGCTGCTGCTTCCTGCTCGGCCAGTGAGTTGCGTTTTCGGGACAGTTCCGCGCCGCGTGCCACGGCGGTATCCAGTTCAGCGGCGGCGGCCGCCGCTGCGGCAAGTTCACTCTCCGCTGCTTCTTCCTGTGCCTTGGCTGCCTCGAGATCGCCGTCTCCGCCCTGGATCCGCAGTTCGGCGACGCTGCGGCCGTCCTCGGCCGCCTGCATCCGGGCAGCTTCGTACGCGGACTCTGCCGCTTGGGTGAGCCGCAGTGCGTCGTCCTCATCCTGCTTGGTGACGGCGCTTTCACCGTCGGGCAGGGCGGCCGGTGCGGGGTGTTCGCAGCTGCCGCAGACGGGGCAGTCCTGCCCGTCCACGAGTCTTCCGGCCAATTCTGCAGCGGCCTGGTCCAGCCGGCGCTGCAGTTTGTCCTGCCAGGCCTGGCGGCGGTCCTGATAGATGCCGCGCAGGCGTGCCGCCTCGGTTTCGGAGGCTGCAGCCGTAGCGGTGGCTTCGGCATATTCGCTGATGGCGAGGGTCAGGGCACGGGCACGGAGCACGTCTTTCTGTGCTGATTCCTGCCGGGATGCCTGCTCCCGCAGCGATTCCAGTTCCCGGGTCAGCTCGGATTCTTCGGCGCGCAGCTCCTCCCCCGCTGCTTCCGCGGCAGCGGCTGCGGCCCGGCTGGCATCGCCGCGGTCGGAAGCGTCCTGGAACGTCGCCTCCAGGTTCCCGATGCGCTCTTCCTCGGCCAGCGCTGCTTCGGCCGCGCCCAGCTCCGTGGTCAGCCGGTCCTCGGCAACTGACAGGGCCGGGGCGAGGGCCCCTTCGGCGGCCATGTTGTCGGTGAGGCCGAACCCGGCTGCCTGTACATGCGCCAGCAGTGCCGCCTGTGCCTGTACAGCAGCCTGTTCGCGGAGCCGGAGCCGTTCCTGCGCAGTGTCGACAGCCCGGACGTAACCGCTCAGCGACTCGGCCCGCAGATGCCGTTCGAGGGCGCTTCGCACCGGTTCCACCTCGTCGCGGCGGGCGGCATGAGCCTGTTCGTCACGTTCGAGCTGCTCCCGGGCAATGCCGCGGGAACGGCGCGTCTCCACGTCCTGGCGCGTGTGCTCGGCTTCCCGGAGCGCGGCAGCCAGGGATGTGTGCTCCTTCCGCGCAGCCGCTGTGCGGAACGCCAGGAGGCGGCGGAATTCTTCCACTTGGCCGGCCTCACCGCCTTCGACGGCGCCGGCCCCAGTGTGTGTGTCCGTGTCTGCGTCTGTGTTTGTGTCTTCAGCTGTGCCCTCCGCCCAGCGCTCCATTTCGTCGCGCGCGCGGCGCATCACATGCTCGCTCTCGGCGCGGGCGGCATTCAGCTCGCGCTCGGCCACGGCCAGGTCCGCCTTGAGCTGGGCTTCAATATTCTCGAACCGCGTGGTGCCGAACAGCTTCTGCAGCAGCGCGGACCGGCTGGCGGCGTCGGCCTGCAGGAAGGCCGCGAAGTCGCCCTGCGGCAGCATCACCACCCGGGTGAACTGATCCTTGTCCATGCCCATCAGGGCCCTGATCTCGACGCCTGCTTCATCATTGCGGGCGGTCTTCTGGATCCATTCCCCGTTGACGAGTTCGCGGAGGGTGGTCTTTGCCTGTTCCACGACGGTTTTGCCGGTTCCGCGCTTGGCCGGACGGTCCCAGGCCGGGGTGCGGACCACTTCGAAACGGCGGTCCCCGGAGCTGAACTCGCACAGGACCTCCGGCGCGGTGTCCGGTGCGGCGTGGTCGCTGCGCAGCCGCTTGGAGGTTTGCCGGGAGCCGGGGACAGATCCGTACAGGGCATAGCAAATGGCATCCAGGATGCTGGTTTTTCCCGCACCCGTGGGTCCGTTGAGCAGGAACAGTCCGTGGGCGCCGAGCTCATCGAAGTCGATGACCTGCCGGTCCGCGAAGGGACCGAAGGCCTGGATTTCAAGCCGGTGGATCCTCACTGTGCCGCCTCCGATGCCTGGACCTTGGAAAGTACTTCGGCGAAGAGCTTCTTCTCCTGCTCGTCCGCCTGCCGGGACCGCACATGGTCCAGGAACCCGCAGCAAATCTCCAGGTCATCCGTGGCCTTGGCCAGCCGCTGGCTGTAGGTCTGGTTGGCAGTGCGCGGCCCGGACGCCGGATCAAACGCCAGCACCAGGGTGTCGGGGAAACGGGTCCGCAGCCGCTCCATGGCCTTGGCGGGACGTTCGTCATCCGTCAGGGTGACCTGGCAGTAGGCATCCTCGGCCTCGGTGAGGGACGGGTCCGCGAGCAGGTGCTCCAGCGTGCCCCGGAGGATCGCCAGCCGGCGCGGCGCCGGCCAGAGGACCGGTTCCACCGACACCAGACCCTCGCCGTCGAATTCCGCCAGCAGACCGCCCTTCTGCTGCCGCGCCTCTGAGAACGAGTACGGCAGCGGAGAGCCGCTGTAACGCACGGACGGGCTCAGCTCCTGCCGGCCGTGCAGATGCCCCAGGGCCGTGTAGGCAAATGAATCAAAGAGGTCCAACGGAACGGCGCCCACGCCACCCACGGTGAGGTCCCGTTCGCTGTCCGAGGTGATGCCGCCGCTGGCAAAGACATGGGCCATGGCGACGGCAAGAACCGGGCGGCCTTCCGCAGCCCGGCGCTGAACATCTTCCCGGATTCGGCGGACGGCCTCGGCAACCACGGTTTCGTGGTGCGGCGTCTCGACGCCGAGTTCCGGTGCAGCCAGCCGCGGTTCAAGGTAGGGAATGCCGTAGACCGCCACCGGGATGCCCCCTGTTTCCAGCAGGACCGGTTCCGGAATTTCACTGATCCGGGTCCGCAGGTAGACGCCGCCGCGTTCAAAAATGCGGCTGCCGAAGCCGAGGCGGGCTGCGGAATCATGGTTGCCGCTGGAGAGGATCACCTTGGCGCCCGCGGCGGTGATGCGGTCCAAAGCAGAGTCCAGCAGGCGCACGACGTCGACTCCCGGCAGCGCGCGGTCGTACACATCTCCGGCGATCAGGACCGCATCCACCTCCCGCTCAGTGACCGTTTGGACCAGCCGGTCAATGAACTGCTGCTGGGCGCCGAGCATCCCCACGCCGTGGAAGGAGCGGCCCAAATGCCAATCGGAGGTGTGCAGTATTCGCATACCAACAAAACTACATCGCGGCGCCGACACTCTCCGGACACCCGTGACATGACAACGCCCACCCCCTGATCGCGCCGTCGAACGGCGGAAGGGGGCGGGCGTAAGGATGTCCAAACGGCGGGGCGGAGAAGGTGTCCCGCCCTGATGGGTGCCTGGCTTAGTGCCGAGCGGTGCCCGGACGGCCGCCGTCGTCGTCGCCGTCAAAGAACCCGCGGGCGTCGTCCTTGTTCTCCCGCGACATCGGATTCGGCGCCGCGGCTGATGCGCCCGCAGACGTTCCCGTTCCGGCGCCGGCCGGGTGCTGGGTCTTGACCTCCTCAACGCCGGCGTCATCAACACCACCGGCGTCGGTGTCCGCCGGCAGATCCGCGTCTTCGTCGGTGTCGTCGCCGCGCTGTGCATCGGAAACGCTCAGGTCGGTGCTGCGGTAGATCAGCCCGGCGATCAAAGCACCCAGAACCGGAGCTGCCCAGAACAACCACAGCTGTTCAAGGGACTCGCCGCCGGCAAAAATGGCTGCGGCCGTGGAACGGGCCGGGTTAAGTGAGCCTCCGGTCATCGGGGACAGGATGCTGAGCAGGACCGCGTAGGTCACACCGACGGCGAAGGCCGCTGAAACAGCGGGAATCCGTCGGACGGTGGCACCCAGGAACACAGCAACCAGCAGTGCGGTGGCGACCACTTCAGCAAGCAATGCGCTGGCGAGCGGGAAGCCCAGCTGGTAATCGGTACCGTAGCCGTTGGCCAGCACACTGAAGATCTGGCGGGTGTCCGTCAGCTCAGGATGGCCCTGAAAGAGGACCCACAGGATGAGGTAGGCCAGAAGTGCACCGATGAGCTGTGCCACGACATAGACGGGAAGTGCTTTCCACGAGGTGCGGCCTGCGGCAGCGCTGCCCAGGCTGATGGCCGGGTTGAAGTGCCCTCCGGAAACGTAGCCGAAGGCGACCATGGCGGCGGCCGCGGCGAGCCCTACGCCCAGCGGGGAAGAGACCCCGCCGGTTCCGCTGAAGATCGCCACGGCTGTTGCGAAGACCAGCAGAAACGATCCCACACCCTCCGCGACGCTGCGGCCCAGCAGCCCGTAACTATGCAGCCGTTTGCGGGGTGCGGTATGGGCGGCGGGTTCTGCAGCGCGCGCGCCTCCGGCGGAGATGGGCTCGGGATTCATTGGCAAAGGTGTCCTCTTCCTCGTTGGTGGAACTCAGCTTGCTTTGCATCAGGCAAACCCATACAGCTTTCCATTTCCTGCTGTGAACTTGCTGAAGACTCGCTGAGGCCTGCACGCTCGATATGCTGGAACGGTGAGCCTTAACCCTGAACATTCCTCTGTCCCTGACCCTTCCCCCAGCGGGTCCGGCGCGGCCTCCTCCCATCTTGCGCGCAATGGCCAGTCAGGAAAAGTGCTGGGCTGCCTGCTGGGCGGCGCCTTGGGTGATGCGCTGGGCTATGCCGTTGAGTTTTCCCGCCTGCCGGAGATCCGCAGCTCCTTCGGTCCCGACGGGCTCCGGGACTTCGCCGTCCTGCCGGCACCTGTTCCGTTTTCGGATGACACCCAGATGACCCTGTACACACTCGACGGGCTGCTGGAGGCGCTGGAATGGGCCAATGCCGGACTGGGCGCCGATGAGACAGCCTGCCTGTGGCTGGCATACCTGCGCTGGTTGAAGACGCAGGGCGTGGCCCTGGATCCGGGTGCTCCCAGCCCGCCGGCCCGGTGGATTGACGACCAGGCCGTGCTGCACCACCGCCGCGCCCCGGGCAGCGCATGCCTGTCCGGACTCTCGGGACCGGACATGGGCACCAAGTTCCGGCCGGTCAACCCGGATTCCAAGGGATGCGGAACGGTGATGCGTTCTGCACCCTTTGGCTTGCTCCCCTATGTGGAGACCGAAATGGTGTACCGGCTCAGCGAAGACGCGGCGGCGCTCACGCACGGGCATCCGTCCGCCCTGCACAGCGCGGCTGTGTTCTCCACCCTGATCCACGATCTTCTGGACCCGAAAGCTTCCCTGCAGAACGCCGCCGGGGCGGCACTGGAACGGGCCGCTAAAAGCGGAGTGCCCGAACTGGCCGAGCGGCTGACCGCCGCCGTGTCGCTGGCGGGCTCCGGCCCGGTTCCCCCCGAGGAGCTGACCAGTGCCCTGGGCGAGGGCTGGGTGGCTGAAGAGGCGCTGGCCATCGGCCTGTATGCGGCCCTGGCGACGGCGTCAGCCGACACGCCGCAGGAACACTTCCGTGCCGCCTTGGCGCTGGCCGTGAACCACGACGGCGACAGCGACTCCACCGGGTCCGTGACCGGCAACATTCTGGGCACGCTGCATGGCACCGAAGCACTGCCGGAGGAGTGGCTGGCCGCCCTGGAGGGCCGGGATGTCATTGAGGAGCTGGCGCGGCAGTTCACCGCGGCCACTGCGGGCTAAGCCTGCCGGAGCGTTCCGGGCCAGGTCCCGTCGATCATCTGCAGGAACTCCGGCTCGGAGAGCACCTCGATGCGCTGGCCCTTGCCGTGCAGGTCCAGGACCCGGCGCGCCTTGCCCGTCAGGACACCGTTGCGCAGGTCCCCCGCCTCGAAACCGTCGCCCATCACCAGCACGGTGGTGGCACGGGTGACGTTGGACGCGGGCTTGGCGCCGAGATCGGCGGCACGGTTCTTTGCCGACTGCCGGGACATGCCGAGGTTTCCGCTGAACACCACGGTTTGTCCGTACAGCGGGTGGCTGGTGTCAGCAAGCAGGTTGGGCGGCGGGTTCTCGCCCTCGGCAGGCCAGCCCGTCCATCCAGTGGCGGCAGCTTTGGCTTCCGTGCCGGTTCCGCGTTCCAGCGCCGCCCGGGTTGCCTTGGAGAGAGCGTCGATACCGGGGATGTAGGCAGGCAGCCGGGACGGAACCATGCCCTGCACTGCAAAGAAGCCGGGCATGTCCGCGGCGCCGGTGCGGCGGACTATGTCCAGCATGATGCCCGCGCACGCGCGGGCGTCCTCCACGGCGTCGTGGTGATTCTGCAGCGGAACTCCGGCGGCCTCGGCCGCGAACGGCAGGGAATGCGACACCAGGGAATAGGTCCGCCGGGAGTGCACCACGGAGCAGGTGTAGTCATAGGCCGGTCCGGGCAGGTCGGAGACCTCCAGCGCGGACCGGATCACGCCCATGTCGAAGGCTGCATTGTGGGCCACCAGCAGGTCCCCGCCGATGAACGCACCGATCTCCGGAAACAGATCGCCGAACCGCGGGGCACCGGCCACCATCCGGGCTTCGATCCCGTGGATGCGGGTATTGCGGGGATCGAAATAGTCATGGCCGGCGGGCGGCCGCATCAGCCAGGACGCTTCATCGACAACCATGCCGTCGCGCACCTTGACCAGTCCCACTGAACAGGGCGAACCCCGGAATCCGTTGGCCGTTTCGAAGTCAATGGCCGTGAATTCAATTCCCACGCGGTGTTCGGTTCCTTAGTTCTTAGCAAGCGGGTTCGATGCAAGCGAGTTCTGAGCAGGCATAAGGGGGGGCGGTCCGGCGATAAAGCGGTGCGGCAGGTTCTCGGCCTATTCGCCGTCGACCGGCTGGACCGGAGGGGCTGCCTTCTTGCGGCGGTGCGAGCGGACCTTGCTGATAACGAACCACACCGCAACCACGAGGCAGGCAACAATAACGATCTTCTGGAAGACCCCTGCGTATTCCTCGACGATGTGCCAGCTTTCACCGAGGTAATAGCCCGAAAACACGAAGATCGAGTTCCAGATCAGGCTGCCCGCAGTTGTCAGGCCCAGGAACTTCCAGACGGGCATCCGTTCAATGCCGGCGGGAATGGAGATGAGGCTTCGGAAAATGGGGATCATCCGGCCAAAGAACACTGCCTTGTAGCCGTGGCGGTTGAACCAGGCTTCCACCTTGTCCACGTCCTCGAGATCCACCAGCGGCACCTTGGACACGAGCCGCCGCATGCGGTCCCGTCCCAGCCAAGCCCCGAGCAGGTACAGGGCCAGGGCGCCGACGACCGAGCCCATCGTTGTCCAGATCAGGGCCGCGATCAGCGAGAAGTTGCCCTGGCTGGCGGCGAACCCTGCCAGCGGCAGGATTACCTCGCTGGGCAGTGGCGGAAAGAGATTTTCAAGGGCGATGGCCAAGCCTGCGCCCGGGGCACCGATGGCCTCCATGACGCTTACGGCCCAGTCGGCGACCCCTCCCAGCGCCGATCCGTCGGTATTGGCGGTGGCAACTGAGGCAAGGATCTGTGTAGTCATATTGACCCCAATTCTGCCTTACGGAGGGGCCGCGGTGAAAACCCGACACCGCTTTAGGCGTCAAACGGGCGGTTTTCAGGGGTCCGGCGGGGTGCTGCGGGAGCCGGCTGATTTCCGCCGCACGGACCCCGCAGCATGCTCCGGATCTGCTCAGGCCAGGGCCTCCACGATGGCCGGGAGCAGCGCCCGGAACGCCTGTCCCCGGTGGCTGATGGCGTTTTTCTCCTCCGGGGAGAGTTCGGCGCAGCTGCGGTCGAAACCCTCCGGGCGCAGGATCGGGTCGTAACCAAATCCGCCGTTTCCGCGCGGCACTGTGAGAAGCGTCCCACGCAGTTCCGCCCGCTCCACCACGGTGTGTCCTCCGGGCAGCGCCAGCGCAGCGGCGCAGACGAAGGCCGCACCCCTGTGCTCGTCCGCGATGTCCGCCAGTTGAGCCAGCAGGAGGTCCAGGTTGGCGGCATCATCCCCGTGCCGGCCGGACCAGCGGGCGGAGAAAATGCCGGGGGCTCCGCCCAGGACGTCCACGGCCAGCCCGGAGTCGTCGGCAATGGCCGCCAGCCCGGTTGCTTCAGCCACCGCGCGGGCTTTGAGCAGCGAGTTGGCTTCGAAGGTCACGCCGGTTTCGGGCACGTCCGGAACGCCTGCCGTGGCGGCGTCAATGACCTGGGTGTCGACGTCGAGCCCCTCGATCCGTCCGCGCAGCAGTTCGCGCAGTTCCCGCAGCTTGCCGGGGTTCCGGGTGGCCAGGACCAGCCTGGCGCCCGCAGGAACGCCGGTGCTCATGCGTTGTCCCCGAGCGACTCCCCCAGCGTCGTCCGCTGGATTTCCGCCAGCTCCGAGGTGCCCAGCAGGGCCAGGTCCAGCAGGGCGTTCAGCTCGTCGCGGTCAAACGGCGCTCCTTCAGCAGTGCCCTGCACCTCTACGAACTTGCCGGATCCGGTCACCACCACGTTCATGTCGGTTTCCGCACGGACGTCTTCAACGTAGGGCAGGTCCAGCATCGGCACGCCGTCGATAATGCCGACGCTGATGGCCGCCACCGTGTCCACCAGCGGGTTCGCGTTGCGGGCAATGAGCTTGTTGTCCTTGGCCCAGGCGAGGGCGTCGGCGAGGGCCACGTAGGCGCCGGTGATGGCGGCGGTGCGGGTTCCGCCGTCGGCCTGCAGCACGTCGCAGTCCAGGACAATTGTGTTCTCGCCGAGGGCCTTGGTATCGATGATCGAGCGCAGCGAGCGGCCGATCAGCCGGGAAATCTCATGCGTGCGTCCGCCGAGCTTGCCCTTGACCGACTCGCGGGCGTTGCGGGTGTTCGTGGCCCGGGGCAGCATGGCGTACTCCGCCGTGACCCATCCCGTGCCTTCGCCTTTCAGCCAGCGCGGCACCCCGGGAGTGAAAGAGGCGGTGCACAGCACCTTGGTGTTGCCGAACTCGATCAGTGCCGAGCCCTCCGCCTGCTTGGACCAGCCGCGGGTAATGGTGATGTCGCGCAGCTGGTCAGGGGTGCGGCCATCAGAGCGGACGACGGCGGTGCCTGCGGAGGGCGTGGAGGAAGGATTGTGTGCGGCTGTAGTCATGCGCCCAGTCTATCGGCCGGCGCCGTCCGGACCGGCAGCGCTGACCCTTGCCTGTTTGCGAAGGATCTATCAGGCAGGACGGTACGCCGTGATTATTGCCGGATGTACACGGCTGACTACTGTTTCAGCCGGCTGCGGACGCCCGCGGCTTCACCGGATTCGATTACTGACTCATCGGGCGAAGCCTCTGCTCCCGACACGTCGATGGAGGGCGGGTCAGGCAGGCTGGCAAGCTTCTTCACCGGAGCCGGCGTTTCACGGCCCAGCTTTCCGTCGATGGTGACACGCAGCCGCGCAGCCGAAATATCCCGGCCCAGCTCGGCCAGGAATTCAGCTGCCTCGTTACGGCTCAGCTTGTGCGTTTCGCTCATTGCCGTCCTCTCGGTCGCCGGTGTCGGTCCCATTGTGCTCCTCCGTGCCTGCCTCGTCCATAACCCGCTGGTACGCCGCCAGGTAGTCATCGCCGATGATGCCCTGAGCGGCCATGGTCTGGAGCGTACTTGACGCCGTGTCCATGGTCTCCTCAGCCTGAGCGGCGCTTGATGCTGCCGTCGGACGCCATGCCGGGTCCAGCAGTGTCAGATCCTCATCATCGACCTTGCCGGCCGCAGTGAGCCGATCCAGCATCTTGAATCCAAGGTCCTGCCGCTTGACCTGGTCGGACAGAGAAGCGTCCAGGGCCCACTGGACCCTCTTCCACCATTCTGCCCGGTCATCGGCCCGGCGGCGCTCAGCCATGGCCTTTCGGTTATCCTCAGACTGCTTTTCCGTATTGATCCTCTGCCGGCGAACCGAGGCCAGCCCGATCCACAACGTAACCCCAGCGCCAATCAGGACGGCCAACGGACTCAAGGCAGCGGCGATTTCCCACCACGCCGGATCGGCACGGGCTAGTTCCGCCGCTTGACTGGCGATCTGTTCAAGCTGTTCCTCATCCATTGCCGGTCAGCCTAGCTGCGTTCCTGCCCGATACGGGTCAGCGCCGCACCCGCACTGCGCATGCCTCTCAGCGCCGCGATTCGATCGGCCGATACTCCTTCTGAGCCCAGGCGGCCCCGGCCTTAATTCTGCCGCCTTCCACCCCGGCGGTACCTGTTCGATGAAGCCGGCCACGGCAGCGGGCACTAACCGGCCGGCAGGACTCCCGGGTTCATCGCCAGCGGCAAGGTAAAAGGACTGCCGACGTCGTAGGAGACACCGGCGACGGCGACGGCCAGGTCTCCGGCGTAGGTTTCCCGCGCCTCTGCGACGGAAACGGTTGCGTCATTCCAGACCGGAAGGTGGGTGAGCAGCAGACGGCGCGCATTTGCGGCCGCAGCGGCTTCACCGGCACGTTTTCCAGTCAGGTGCACTCCTTCGATGGCGTCATCCCGGCCCTCGTGGAAGGCTGCTTCGCACAGGAAGACGTCGCTGTTGCGGGCGGCTTCCTCCAACCCCTCGCAGGAGTCGGTGTCCCCGGAATAGGCCAGGGTACGCACCACGGGATTGCCGTCCGCGTCGACCCCTGCGGCCTCAACCCTCAGCGCGTACGCCTCTTCTGCGGGATGCCGCACCGGATAGGGGGTGACCGTGAACGGACCGATGGACACTTCCTCGCCGCTGGTCCAGTGCCGGAACTCGAAGTCCTCATGCATGCCCGGGTCCGAGGGCAGCCCGTAGGCGGTGGCCATCCGGTTTGCCGTGTCCTGGGGACCCCAGACGATGATCCGGTCCCGGTTCCAGCCCGCCGGATCCCAGTGCACCGCCACATGCAGGCCGCACAGATCCATGCAGTGGTCCGGATGCAGGTGCGTCAGCAGGACCGCGTCAATGTCGCGCAGGTCCATGTAGCGCTGCAGTGCGCCCAAGGATCCGTTACCCAGGTCCAGCAGGATGCGCCAGTCGCGTACGCCGTCGTTGGCGGTCACGAGATAGCAGGAGGCGGGAGAGGCCGGTCCGGGGAAGGAGCCGCTGCAGCCCACGATGGTCAGTTTCATTTAGGTGCCGTTCCGAAGGGCGCCGGGCGGCCTTCCGTTTTCGCGGTTGATGGAGCGGGCTGCGGCCACCATGTCCGGGGTGACCCGGGCCATGCTGCCGGTGGGATAGTGGGCTGCCACGTTCTCGACGTGTTCCACGCTGAGGACTTCGGGGCCCAGGAAACGCCGGGCCAGCAGTTCAAACGACGCCGCGTCCCCCGTGGCCACGAAATGGTGCCGGGGTGCGGTGTCAGCAGTGCGCTGCAGGTTGTGCGAGATGAGGGCCCGGTAAACGTCCTTGGCCGTCTCCTCGGCGCTGGACACGAGCGTGACGCCGTCGCCCATCACGTAGGAGATCACGCCGGTCAGCAGCGGGTAGTGCGTGCAGCCCAGCACCAGGGTGTCCACGTCCTGGGACTTCAGCGGTGCAAGGTACTCTTCGGCGGTGGCCAGCAGCTCCGGGCCTGCGGTAACCCCGGCTTCGACAAACTGCACAAAGGCCGGGCAGGCCACGGAGGCGATCTGCAGGTGCGGGGCAGCGGCGAACGTGTCGTTGTAGGCCCGGGACCCCACGGTGGCTTCGGTGCCGATCACTCCCACCCGGCCGGACCGGGTTGCAGCCACGGCACGCCGCACGGCAGGCTGGATGACCTCAATGACGGGGATGCCGTAGCGGCGGGTGTAGCGCTCGCGGGCGTCCCGGAGAACTGCGGCAGAGGCGGTGTTGCACGCAATAACCAGCAGTTTGACGCCCGAATCCACGAGTTCATCCATGACGCCGAGTGCGTTGGCCCGAACTTCGGCAATGGGCAGGGGGCCGTACGGTCCCTTCGCGGTGTCGCCCACGTAAAGGATGGACTCGTTGGGCAGCTGGTCGATCACCGCGCGGGCGACCGTCAGTCCGCCCACTCCGGAGTCGAAAATTCCAATGGGTGCATTCTGGCGCTGTGCGTCCTTCAGCGGTTCTTTCGTCAGCGTGGAACTACCCGGGTCAGAGCTCATAATGTATCGACAATAGCCCCCGCGGGCTCCGGCGCGTACTCAGCGGAACGTGGCCTTGATCACAACAGGGTGCGAATCATGGCCTGCATCAGTGTCTCCTGCAGCCAGGTGATGAAGTTGTAAACCAGAGCCAGGTAACCGTCAACGTCCTGAGCCTGGGAGGGGTCCGTGATGCCGTGCAGCCGCTCGGTGTCTTCGTCGGTTTCCAGCCCCAGCCGGTCTGCCAGCACCAGGCGCACATCGTTGAGTGCACGGGCAAAATACTGGGCCTGCTCGGCGTTGAGGAGCAGCTGTTTGGACTCCAGAAGCACCGACGCCGCCCGCAGTGCGCCGGTCTTGTCCTCCCGCAGCGAGCGCTCGGTGAGGCGGCGGAATTCCAGGGCTTCGCCGTCGTCGCCCTGCACGCCGTCGGGCAGCAGCCGGCGCAGCGCGGAGTCGTCCGGCACACGTGCACTGGTGTCCAAACCCACCATCGCCGCCAGCGGGTCAGCGTCCGCGGGGCTGTCGGGTTCCAGCATGTTCAGCACGTCGGCAAACAGGCTGCGCAGCAGCTCCCGCTCCCCCGCATCCAGCGATGCCGAAATGCCCTTGCGGGTGGATTTGAATCCGGTTGCCACGTCTGTTCCTATCCGCCGGCCCGTGCCGGTCTGTGCTGCGCTGTTTAGGGCTCGTCGGTCTTTTGGAAGGTGGCCCAGAGGCCGAAGGAGTGCATGGCCACGGTGTCCCGCTCCGCCGATTCGCGTGAGCCGGCGGCAACCACCGATTTACCCTGCTCATGCACTTCCATCATGAGCTTGTTGGCTTTGGCCTCCGAGTACCCGAAGTAGCTGCGGAACACGTAGCTGACGTAGCTCATCAGGTTGACCGGGTCATTCCACACGATCACCACCCACGGCACGTCCTTGCCAACGAGGGACTCCGTTTCGGTACGCTCGAGTGTGTCGGTGCCCGTCGAAGCGCTCAGGACAGCGCCGGGTGCAGTGCTCAACGTCATGACTCCAATTGTAGGTTGGACCCGCTGGCCAAACCGCCACCGAATGCCTTCTACTCAATAAGCGAACGGGGGATAGAGTCTTGACTGTGAACAGCCCTTCAACGTGGCGCCAACCAAATGCCGCCCTGTATACAGACCATTACGAGTTGACCATGCTGCAGGCAGCCCTGCATTCGGGCACGGCCTCCCGCCGCTCCGTGTTCGAGGTCTTTGGCCGCAGGCTGCCGGACGGACGCCGCTACGGCGTGGTGGCAGGCACCGGCCGCATCCTCGACGCTCTGGCCGCCTTCCGCTTCGGCGAGGAGCAGCTGCAGTTCCTGGCGGACACCTCCGTGGTGGATGAGCCCACCCTGGAATGGCTGGCGGGCTTCCGGTTCTCCGGCAACATCTTCGGTTATGCCGAGGGCGAGGCCTATTTCCCCAATTCACCGATCCTCACGGTGGAGTCCACTTTCGCCGAAGCCTGCATCCTGGAAACCCTGGTGCTTTCCGTCCTGAACCATGACAGCGCCATCGCTTCGGCCGCGTCACGCATGGTGATGGCCGCCGACGGACGTCCCTGCATCGAGATGGGCTCGCGCCGCACGCACGAAGAATCAGCCGTTGCCGCGGCCCGCGCCGCGATTATCTCCGGGTTCGACAGCACCTCCAATCTTGAGGCGGGGCGGCGGTACGGCCTGAAGACCGTGGGCACCGCCGCGCACTCCTTCACCCTCCTGCATGACACCGAGCGGGACGCCTTTGAGGCCCAGGTCGGCTCCCTCGGCGCCAACACTTCGCTGCTGGTGGACACGTACGACGTCGAGGCCGGCGTGCGCAACGCCGTCGCCGTTGCGGGACAGAAGCTCGGCGGCGTCCGGCTGGATTCCGGCGATCTGGTGGCCCAAGCGCGGTGGGTCCGCGCGCTGCTGGATGACCTGGGCAATACGGAAACCCGGATCATGGTGACCTCTGACCTGGATGAATACGCCATTGCCGCCCTCGCATCGGCGCCGGTGGATGCCTACGGGGTGGGAACGTCGCTGGTCACCGGGTCCGGCGCTCCGACCGCCGGCATGGTCTACAAGCTGGTCAGCAGGGAAGGAGACGACCATGAGTTTGTCTCCGTGGCCAAGGCAGCCAAGAACAAGGCCTCCCGCGGCGGCCGGAAGTACGCCCTGCGCCGGCTCAATGAGCACGGAACGGCCACCGCAGAGGTCATCGGCATCGGGCACCGGCCGTTGGATGACGGCAATGACCGGCCGCTGCTGGAACAATTTGTTGCCGACGGTGAAATCCTGCCCGGCTGGACCGGGGCTGAAGGC
This sequence comes from Arthrobacter gengyunqii, assembly GCF_023022985.1. Taxonomy (NCBI): domain Bacteria; kingdom Bacillati; phylum Actinomycetota; class Actinomycetes; order Micrococcales; family Micrococcaceae; genus Arthrobacter; species Arthrobacter gengyunqii. The sequence continues at coordinate 2,626,014 of NZ_CP095461.1, forward strand.
GTGGAGCGGGCGGCAAAGCGGCATGCCGCGTCGCTGGCCGAACTGCCCGGTGCGGTGCACCGCCTGCAGCGCGGCGAACCGGTGATCCCGACAGAATACGAGGAGGAAGCATGACGCGCGCCCTGATTGTGGTTGATGTCCAGAACGACTTCTGCGAAGGAGGTCCGCTCGCCGTTCCCGGCGGCGCCGACACGGCGTCGGACATCACCGACTACATCGAGACGACGCTGGGCCGCTATGACGTCGTGGCCGCCACCCAGGACTGGCACATCGAGCCCGGAGCCCACTTCTCCGACACTCCGGACTACAAGGAGTCCTGGCCGGTGCACTGCGTCGCCGGCACCACCGGCGCCAGCCCGCACCAGGACCTGGACACCGAGCATATTGATGCCTTCTTCCGCAAAGGCCAGTACGAGGCTGCCTATTCGGGCTTCGAAGGCGTACTTGCTCCGGAAGACGAGGTGCCCACGGGTGACCTGGACGCTGCCGTCGTGCCGGTTGATCCCGCCGAGACGGTGAGCCTGGATGACTGGCTGCGGGAGAACGACGTCGATGAGGTCGTCATCGTGGGGCTGGCCACCGACTACTGTGTCCGGGCCACCGCGCTGGACGCCGTCGCGGCCGGCTACGACACGTACGTCATCCCCGAACTGTGCGCAGGGATTGACCGTGCCGACACCCGGGCGGCACTGGCGGAACTGGAAGACGCCGGCGTGGAACTGCTGGACCTGTAAGCATCCACGGCCGGCCTGCTTGGCTAAGCAGGCCGGCCCGGCAAACAGCAAAGAGGTGCCGGAGCGTAATGAACTGCTCCGGCACCTCTTCTGTGTCCTGGGTGTGCACGTATGGCGACCTCTACCCCTCGAGACCCGCTCCTGTGTGCACCTACGGTGACCTCAGTGCGCCGGAACCCGCCAGAGCTGCACACACACCGCGGGGCTGGTACTTCCGACCCGCCAAAGCTGCCCATCAGATCCTTCGTGCAGATCATGGGGCTCGCCGAAATCTCTCGTGCAGATCCCGGGCCCATACCGGCCAAATTCGCATGTTTGCGCCCATTATCTGCACGAAGGAATCGCGCTGGCCCGGTTTAGGCCCGTTATCTGCACGAAGGATCGGCGCAACGGCTCCGGTACGTACAAACGGTGATCTCAGCCGCCTGGAACCCGCCAGAGCTGCACAGTCGATGGCCGCTCCGGGTCCTTTGTGCGGATCAGGGCCCCAAAGTCGCTCGACCCGGTGCTTTGGACTCGCCATCGGCCCTGACGCTCCGGGTTGAGACTTCTCTAGAACAGATAACGGGCCTAAAAACGTCCCCCATGAGCCCGTTATCTGTTCTACGGACGCTAACCATGGACCCGCACCAGCCCGCACGGCGCCGGCGCCGGCACACAACAACGGCGGGTGCCAGCTCCCGAAGGAACCGGCGCCCGCCGTCGTTGTTCTGGTCCCTTTCAGCTACTTGCGGCCGATGAACCAGTCCTGCAGCTTCTTCAGCCGCTGGTTGAGCTGTTCTTCGTTGGCCTGCGCCACGGGCGGTCCGCCGCAGATGCGGCGCAGTTCGCTGTGCACCATGCCGTGCGGCATTCCCGAACGGGCGGACCAGGCGGAGACGTTCTTGGCCAGCTGGCCGCGCAGTTCGGTGAGCTGGCGGTGGTCCATGACCGCCGGGGCCGGTTCGGGCTCGGGCGCCGCTGCAGCTGCCTTGCGGCCCCGGCGGGACTGCTGCTCGTGCTGGCGCTGGCGCAGCAGCATGCCCACCTGATCTGCGTCGAGCAGTCCCGGGATGCCCAGGAAGTCCTGTTCCTCTTCGCTGCCCAGCTCTCCCCCGGTGCCGAACTCGCCGCCGTCGAACAAGACGCGGTCAAAGGACGCCTGGGATTCCAGTGCCTCGAACTTCTGCTTCGTGAGGGAATCCGAAGCCTTTTCCTCGCGGTTGGCGGCCTCCATGAGGCTGTCCTCCAGCGCGAAGCCTTCCTCTTCGAGGTGATTCTCCGGGCGGTCCAGGGCGTGGTCGCGTTCCAGTTCCAACTGGTTGGCCAGGGCCATCAGATTGGGCACGGAGGGCAGGAACACCGATGCCGTTTCACCGCGCTTGCGGGCACGCACAAACCGCCCCACAGCCTGCGCAAAGAACAGCGGGGTTGCCGTGGAGGTCGCATAGACGCCCACCGCCAGGCGCGGAACGTCAACACCTTCGGACACCATGCGCACGGCCACCATCCAGCGCTTGTCGCCGGCGGAGAACTCGTCAATCTTGTCCGAGGCCTTGGCATCGTCGGAGAGGATGACCGTGGGCGACTCTCCCGTGATCTTCTTGAGCTGGCCGGCGTAGGCGCGGGCGTCGTCGTGGTCCGTGGCAATCACCAGCCCGCCGGCGTCGGGCACTGCCCGGCGCACCTCGGAGAGCCGGCGGTCCGCGGCCGCCAGCACCGAGGGAATCCACTCGCCCGTGGGGTTCAGCGCGGTGCGCCAGGCCTGGGCGGTGATGTCCTTGGTGACGGCGGCTTCGCCGAGGGACGCGGCCATTTCGTCGCCGGCGCTCGTGCGCCAGCGCATGGTGCCGGAGTAGGCCATGAACATGACCGGACGCACCACATGGTCCTTGAGCGCCTGCCCGTAGCCGTAGGTGTAGTCCGCCTTGGACCGGCGGATCCCGTCAGGGTCCTTTTCGTACTCCACGAAGGGAATGGCGGCGGTGTCGGAGCGGAAGGGCGTACCGGTGAGGGACAGCCGTTTGACGGCCGGCTCGAAGGCTTCACGGATGCCGTCGCCCCAGGACAGTGCGTCGCCGCCGTGGTGGATCTCGTCCAGGATCACCAGGGTACGTGCCGCTTCAGTCTTGGCCCGGTGCAGCATGGGCTTGGAGGCAACCTGCGCGTAGGTCACGGCAACGCCGATGAAACCGTCGCCGTGACGCCCGTCGGCGTTCTTGAAGTTGGGGTCCAGGGCCAGGCCCACCTTGGCGGCGGCGTCTGCCCACTGGCGTTTGAGGTGGTCGGTGGGCGCCACCACGGTGATCCGCTTGACGATCCCCCGGTCCACCAGTTCGGTGGCCACGCGCAGGGCAAACGTGGTTTTGCCTGCGCCGGGGGTGGCGACGGCGAGGAAGTCGTCTGCGTCCGCGGCAAAGAATTTCTCGAGTGCTTCGGCCTGCCATTGGCGAAGCTTCGGGGCGGTGCCCCACGCGGCTCGTTCCGGGTAGGCGGGCGGCAGGGCCGGTCCGCCGAAGAGGGTGTCTGGGCTCACGCTGTGAACGGCACCTTTCCTGTATTTGGAGTAACAATTGCACTGCGGGCTCCGGAGACAATCCCCAGGCACGCAAAAACGGCCAGGACAAGCCACATGACGCGGTACACGCCGGTTTGTCCGGAAGCTGCGGGATCCTGCAGCAGGGCGAAGAGAATCCCCGCCACGGCGGTTCCCGCCACGGCTCCGAGCTGGTCGGAAATCTGCAGGGACGCGGAATTGCGTCCCCGGTCCGCGGAAGTGGACAGTGCCAGCACCATGACCGAGGTGCTGGAAAGGGCCAGGCCCATGGCTGCTCCCGCGAAGGTCCAGACCAATACGATCACCCAGAAGGGGACCGAGGGAGAGGCAAGCAGCCCGATTCCTCCCACGGACGCGGCCAGCATGGACGCGCCGATCACCAAAAGCCGGTGACGCCGCCCGCGGGCACGAGCCTGGAGGAAGGAACCCACAGCCCAGCCTACCGCTCCTGCGGTCAGCGCCAGTCCGGCAGTGGCGGGGTCCACACCGTGTGTGGCCAGCAGCATCAGGGGCAGGAAGGCCTCGGCGGCCACAAATCCGGCGCTGAGCAACCCGCGCGTGGCGACGACGCTGGGCAGGCCGCGGGCAAGGCTCAGGGTGCCCGGCGGCAGCAGACGGACAAGCGCGACGCCGGCCGCGCCCGCTCCCGCTGCCGCAGCAATCCACAGCAGCACAGCCGCCGACGTCGGGGCGCCGCCTGACGACGCACCCGACGAGGCGGCAGCTGCGCTGCCCGCCCACTGGGCGACAAAGACGGCAACGGCCAGCACCGTTCCCCACAGCGCGCGCCTGCGGCCCGCTGCCAGGTCCAGGGCGGGATTGACCGGCGGGCCGAGCGTGCGGATCCGCGGCCAGAGCACCAGCCCGGCCGCCAGCACAATGGGAATGACGGCGGCAAAGACCCACCGCCAGCTCACGTACTGTGCCAGCAGGCCGGCCGCCAGCGGACCCACCATGGAGGGCAGGATCCACGCCGCAGCGAGCCAACCGAAAATTACCGGCTGCAGCGCGGAGGGGTAGATCTCGCCGATGATCACGTAGACCGCCACAATCATGGCTCCGCCGCCAAGCCCGGACACTGCCCGGCCGGCGGTAACAATCCAGAATTCTCCGGCCAGGGCCGACAGGACGAGGCCGGCAGTCATCAGGACCATGCCGGCCGCCAGCGACGGAAGCGGTCCCTCGCGGTCACATCTGCTGCCTGCCACCACGGTGCCCAGCAGCGATGCGGTGAGGAACATCGAGAACGCCAGTCCGTAACCGGCTCCCGCCGACAGTTCCGAAGCCACCACGGGCATCGCCGTCGTCACCGCCATCGCTTCGAACGCCGAACAGGTGATGATCGCCAGGATGCCCAGCGTGAGGGCTCGGTACCTGGCGGACATCGCGCCGGCCGGGCGCGGCTGCGGAACAGAACCGCTCATGCGCGCGGAGTTACTTCTTGCCGTCCTTGGGCGCGCTCAGCCCTTCATAGATTTCCTTGCAGGTGGGGCACACCGGGAATTTCTTCGGATCGCGGCCCGGGGTCCAGACCTTGCCGCACAGCGCGATCACGGGTTCTCCCGAGAGCGCGGACTCCATGATCTTTTCCTTGCGGACGTAATGGGCAAACCGCTCGCTGTCGCCGGGCTCGGTGTATTCGCGCTGTTCCTCACGCTCGATGACAGCGGTGGAACCACCACCGTCGTCGAGGCGGCGGGCAGGGTCGTTTTCGAAAGGATCGGGAGGAAGACTCATGGTTCCCATCTTAGTACCAGGGGTCATTTGTTCACCGTAACGGCAACCAACAGCTCGGGTGCGCGGCGGTCCATCCAGCGACCGCCAATCCGGATGCCGGCCAGCAGCAGTCCGGCTCCCAGCAGCACGCCGGCCGCCAGTGTCAGCCAGCTCAACAGCGCGCTGCCTGTCACGACGGCGGCCACGGCCAGCGCCAGCACCGGCAGCACAATCACGAGCTGAGCCAGCATGCCCAGGCCCTGGACAAGGGCGGTGCGCCCGCCGGAGCCGGGCGGTGTCTTGAATGCGTTCTCCCCCGGCAGCGGCACGTTGTAGGTGTAACGGGCCGACACCACACTGGACAGGCCCAGGCCGCTGAGCAGCAACGCCAGCGACACGCCCAGCAGCACCGGCAGCAGGCCGGTCTCGCCCAGCAGCACGCACGGCAGCACGGTGGCGAGCAGCACCGTCGGCACGCCGAAAACGGCGCAGGCAATGACGCGGCCGGCACGGTCAGCGGCACCGCTGACACCGGTGCTGATGTGCAGGGCAAAGGCAGTGTTGTCATAGGCCACGTCGGCCGAGAGTCCAAAGGCCAGAAGGAGAGCCACCAGCGGGCCAATGAGCAGCGGGACCACCGGGGTGCCGCCCGTGTTGTTCACGAACAGGAGCACCACCACCAGCAGCGGGATGATGAGCAGGGAAGCGCCGTAGCGCGGATCCCGGATCCAGTAGGTCAGCGCCCGCGCCGCCACCGCGCCGGTGGGGGTTGCCGGGAACATTGCGAAGAAGCCCAGCTTGCCGCCCTTGCGGCGCGCTCCGGCGTTGTGCGGGGGCGTAACCAGCGCCCGCGACAGGAGGACTTTCCAGGCCCAGACCAGCAGCACCAGGAAGACGACGGCGATGACCAGCTTGGCGGCCGCGGTCCCCCACTGGCCCAGGGCAACATCGCCCGGAACAGCCCAGGCTGCTCCCAGCGGGGTCCAGGACAGCGTGCGCGCCAGGGAGGGCAGGTAATCCCCTGCGCCGCTGACACCCGAGGTGATCCCGCCGATAATCGGTCCCAGCAGCATCAGGGGAATGATGGCCACCAGACCGGATACATCCTTGAACCGGCGGGAGGAAGCCAATGAGGTACTCGCTGCCACGGTGACCCGGGCAGCGATAACGCAGGTGAAGACGGCAATGAGGGCGGACAGGAGACCGGCAGCCACTGCTGCGGGGGAACGCCACCAGACCGCGGCTGAAGCAAGTGCCGCCAGCAGGGTGACCACGCCCGGGATTCCGATGAGGCCGCCCAGCGCCAGCCCGGCCAGCAGCTGGGGCAGGGGTACGGCAAACGTGACGAAGCGTGCCGGGTCCAGGGTCAGGTCCACACCGGCGGCGAGGATCGGTATCAGTGCCCACCCCAGCACGGCTGCGGCACCGGCAAGAACAGTGGCGGTGCGGGCCAGTTCCGGGTCGGTCGTGCTTAGGAAAAACAGCCCGCCCAACAGCAGCACCAGGATCGAAATGCCGTACAGCGCGCCAAAAACAATCCCCACGATCTGCCAGGGACTGCGCCGCAGGGAGTTGCGCAGCAGGGTCAGCTTGAGCCTTAGGAGGTGCGCAACCACGGAAGGCCTTCCGAGTGGGTTCGTCCGCCGACGAGCTTTACGAAGCGGTCCTCCAAAGAATCGCCGCCGCGGACTTCGTCCACTGTTCCAGCCGCCAGGAGGTTGCCGCCGGACACCACTGCCACGTGGTCGCACATGCGCTGGACCAGATCCATCACGTGGCTGGAGACGATGACCGTGCCTCCGGTGGCAACGTAGCCTGCGAGGATGTCACGGATGTTGGCAGCGGACACCGGGTCCACCGCTTCGAACGGCTCATCCAGCACCAGCAGCCGCGGCGCATGGATCAGTGCCGAGGCGAGGGCGATCTTCTTGGTCATCCCCGCGGAGTAGTCGACAACAAGGGTGCCCGCATCGTTGGACAGGTCCATTGCCTCGAGCAGGTCGTGCACGCGCTCGGCCACGGTCCCGCGGTCCATGCCGCGCAGCAGGCCGGCGTACGTCACCAGCTGTTCGCCGGTGAGCCGGTCAAAAAGCCGAACCCCGTCCGGAAGCACGCCCATCAGGCGCTTGGCCTTCAACGGTTCCGCCCAGACATCGGTGCCGTGCACCCAGACCTGCCCGTGCTCGGGCCGCAGCAGCCCGGTCGCCATGGACAGCAGGGTGGTCTTGCCCGCGCCGTTGGGGCCTACCAGTCCGTAGAAGGAGCCCGCCGGGACGTCCAGGCTGATCCCGTTGACGGCGTTCTTTTCGCCAAAACGCTTCGCCAGTCCCCGGATCGCCAGGGCAGGGGCAGTCGGGGTTTCCAGCGGCATGGAGTCGGTCATATCAGCACTACTTTCGTCATGCATCCAACGTACCGTCGGGCTCCCGCCGAAAGGATCAGCCGCAAGGACCAGAATTCCGGCGTATCGGGACGGCGGAACCCGTCTGTTGGAGTAGTGGGGTGCTTCTGCCGGCCGAGCTAAGCCAACCGTCCCCGGGGCTACGCCGGGCGGGCCCGTTCATACTGCGGCGCCCACGGCAGCTTGGCATCCAGCGCGTCGGCAGCATGCAGCCACCAGTGCGGATCGCTGAGCGCTGCACGCGCGATGAGCACGGCATCGGCACGGCCCGTGCGCAGGGTTTCCTCGGCTTCATCCGCGGTACGGATCAGTCCGACGGCGCCCGTGGGCACGCCGGCATGCTTCCGCACATGTTCCGCGAACCCGGTCTGATATCCCGGTGCCACCGGGATGGACGCTGCTGGAACTGCGCCGCCGGTGGAAACATCCACGAAGTCGACGCCGCGGTCACGGGCCTGCTCCGCCAGGCGCGCCGAGGTGTGCTCGTCCACGCCGCCGGGGGTCCAGTCCGTCGCGGAAACACGCAGCAGCAGCGGCATGGATTCGGGAATGACCGCGCGGACGGCGTCAATAACCTCCAGCGTGAGGCGGTTGCGTCCCTCCTCGGACCCGCCCCAGCCATCGGTGCGGGTGTTGACCAGCGGTGTCAGGAACTGGTGCAGCAGATAACCGTGGGCGGCATGGATTTCGATGGTGTCGAAGCCTGCGTCCACAGACCGTTCAGCTGCGCGGGCGAAGTCCGCAATGACCTTGCGGATGCCGGTCTCGTCCAAGGCCTCAGGGGCGGCATAGCGACCAAATGGCTCGGCGGTGGGGCCGACGGTGAGCCAGCCGCCGTCGGCCTCGGGAACACTGCCGCGGCCGTCGGCAAACGGTGCGTAGGTCGAGGCTTTGCGCCCCGCATGGGCGAGCTGCACGCCGATCTTGGTGTCCGCGGCGCCGTACCGGTGCACAAAGTCGATGATCCGCCGCCAGGCTTCCGCCTGCTCCCCGGTGTAGATGCCGGTGTCCTGGGGGCTGATCCGTCCTTCGGGATTGACCGCAGTGGCTTCGGTGATGATCAGCGCCGCTCCGCCGGCGGCGAAGGAGCCCAGATGCATCAGATGCCAATCATTCGGCACTCCCGGCGCGTTGACCTCGTCGCAGGAGTACTGGCACATGGCGGCAACCCAGCCGCGGTGGGCCAGTTCAAGGCCCCGCAGGGTCAGCGGATCGAACAGGCCGGGGAACTGGTGAGCTGCGGTATCGGTCATTCCGGCGGGCCTAGAAGAGTGCCCGGGCCAGGGCGGAGCGCGCCTTGGTTACCCGCGGGTCGGTGGTGCCCACCACTTCGAACAGGTCCAGCAGCCGCAGCCTGGCCCGCTCGCGATCTTCACCGAAGACCCGGGCTATCAGCCGCACCACGCGGGTGAAGGCATCTTCAACGTGACCGCCGGAAACATCCAGGTCGGCGACCGCCAGCTGGGCGTCGACGTCGTTGGGGTTGTCGGCGGCATCAGTGCGAAGCTTCTCCGCATCAACTCCCTTGAGCCGGGCCATCAGCTCCACCTGGGCGAGGCCGGCCTTGGCCTCGGCGTCGGCGGGCTGCTCGGCCAGTGCCTTGCGGTAGGCGGCGGCAGCGCCGTCGTAGTCTCCTTCAACAATCGCGTCGTAGGCTTCCTGGTGCAGCGGCGGCAGGGGTGCGTCCTCGGCCGCGTCAGCGCTTCCGCCCTCGTTCAGGGAACCGGTGACGCCGTTCGCCGCGGCGACCTGCAGCAGCTCAGCAACCAGGGCACGGATCTGCTCCTCGGGCACTGCACGGTCAAAGAGCGGCACCGGCTGGCCCTTGAGGACCGCAGCCACGGTGGGCACGGCCACGGCCTGGAATGCCTGGGCAATCTGGGGATGCTGATCCACGTCCACCTGCGCCAGCAGCAGCTTTCCGTCCTGCTCAGCCACGATGCTCCGCAGCACGGCGCTGACCTGCTGCGACTCCGGGCTGCGGGCCGAGTAGAGGTCGATGATCACCGGCACCTGGGCCGAGAGCTGAACCACCTGGGGAAAAGACTGCTCGGACACCTCCACGATGTACGGGCTGGCGCCGTCCGAAGCCGCACCCGCCCCGTCCGAAGGGCCGGCGGCTGCGGGAGGCGCTGTGGCCTTGGCCTTCAGGGCGGACAGGTCAACGGCTCCCCGCAGATTCATCGAGGAAGGGGCCGGTGCGGGACGGTGGTTCGGAGTGCTCATGGATTCACCTTAATACGCGGATTCGGGTATCCGGCACCCCGGTTACCACTGATGGACGGTGGAGTTACTTGAGGGTGGCGGACAGCAGTTCCTGAACGGCGCCGATGACCTGGATCTGGTCCGTGCTGCCGGCGGGCGGAAGGTACAGCATGACGCCCTCGCCGTACTTCACGTCAATGCCTTCTTCGGTGCTCGTCTCCCCCGTCAGCTTCTGGTAGACCGTGCCTTCCAGATTGATGGAGTCGCCCACCTCCCGCGGGACGCTGGCATAGCTGCTGTCCATGTACCCGAAGACAATGGCGCCTCCGTCTGCGGTCCGCAGCGCCCGGGTGTTCGCCGGAACCGCGGTGTGCTTGAAGGTAATGTCCGCAAACTCGTTGTCCGGGCTGGACAGCACGGTGTTCTGGAATTCGGTCACGGCCTCTGCGAAGGTGTTGGACGCGAACGTGTCCTTGTTTGCGCCCTCGGGGTTGGTCAGCGCATCCGCCAGACCCTCGACGGCTGTCTGCGGCGCAACGGTTAGTCCGTCAGCCGAATCCGCAGGAGCGGGCTCCACTCCGGTGCCGTTGACCGGACGCTTGGGGAACGTGGTGCCGGGGAGCATCTTGATGGCCGACATCAGCTTGTAGTTTTCCCGCGCCGATTCCTGCACCAGCAGCAATGCCTGCGGAACCTCGTTGTCCGGACCCTGGGTGACAGCCACGACACTGCGCGGGAACTCGGTTCCGCCCATGATCAGGTCCGTCATCAGCGGCTCGGCCTCCACCGGTTCCGGTGCCTCAGTTTCCGGCACCTTGGCTGCGGTGGCGTAGTTGGCCTCCCGCAGGCTCGCGGCAGAGCCGCCTGCACGGGTGGCGAGCAGCTGCGGGTTCTTGGCTGCGTCCGCTTCAGCCACAGTGGCTGACACCTCGGTAAGAATCCGCTCGAGCTGCGAATCCAAAACCACTGGCGGGGTGGCCTCGCTGCCGGGCTCGGCCGTGGCGCTGGCGGTCAGGGGAAGCACGGCCAGAGCCGGTGCCGGCGCCGCGCCAAAAGCCAGGGCAACGGCAACGACGGTGCCCAACGCAGCTGCCGGGCCGCGGCGCCGCAGGACGGGAAGGATGCCAAAGGCTGACGTGGTTCCGGCAGCTCCCGATTTGGGATCCTTGGCGGGCACGACGGCGGGGTCCCCGGCGCCGCTGACCGCAGACTTGTCCGGGGCGCTCTTGTCAGGGGCGGTCTTATTATTCGAGGCGCTCTTGTCCGGGGCGGTCTTGTCCGGCAGTGGGTTGGCGTCCGCCGTCTTGTTCGGCGCAGCCTTCTCCCCCACGGGCTTGGCGTCCGCAGGCGCAACAGGCTTGGCCGCCGGCAGCGAGGTGGTGGAGTCAGTCACCGGATGGGCACCCGACGGTTTGGTCTCTTTGGCCGGGCCGGAGGAGGTGGGTCCGCGGCCGCCCGCCCGGCGTCCGGTGTTCCCGCGGCCGGACACGAAAGCAAGCGCCAGGCCCAGCACGGCGAGAAGTGCGCCCCCGACAATCAAGGGAATGGCGAACGGAGTGGAATCATCATTCGCGAAGGTCACCGAAACGGCCGAGGGTGCTGCGGCGGTGCCGTCCGTGGCCAGCAGGATCTGCCAGTCGCCCGCAGCGGGCGGCTCCCAGCCGAAGGTCACTTCATCGTCGATCTCCTGTTCGGAGACCCAAAGGTCGGAACCGGCAGGGTTGGGCACCGTGGCAGTACCTTCGGTCACCTCGGAGGTCAGCGACTCTCCGTCGGCACCGATCCGCAGCACGGAGGCATCTCCCACCCAGGCGTCGACGTCGTCGGCCCGGCCCACAGCCATGAGGAACGGGCCATCCGCCGAAACGGTAACGTCCACCCCTTCAGAGTGCTGCGTGAGGACATCCGCACTGATGACAGTCAGCGGCGCTTCCTGCTCGGAGGACGGTGCTGCGGCGGTGACGGTGCTGGGCGGAGCCCAGACGGTGCGCTGTCCGATGCCAATCAGCATCAGCAGCACTCCGATCACGATCAGCGGAACTGCAAATTTGTTTCGCACAACTTACCTATCTTCAGTCTCGGTGCAAGCGCCCTCACCTGTGGGCAGGCGGAACGGGACGTGGAGCCTCTTGGCTGTCGGGGCGGTAACCGGGTTTATAACCCAATGGTAACGAAATCCACTGACAGGGCACATTCGAAGCGCCCCGCCGCGGCCGTGCACCCCGACGGGCGGCCCGCCGGACTGATAATCTGACGCTTCGTACCCGGGGCGTTCGCTAAATCTAGGAGACCTGCAAAATGGCCGAGAACCAGGACCCATCGGCTGACGCATCCAGTCCGGATCCCGTGCCCGCGGGAGAGCCGGCGCCTGCCTCAAGCAAGCGCCGGGGTTTCCTGTCCGGCGCTTCGGAACGGATCCGGCAGGCGGCCCCCCACGGTATTCCCGGCGCCCGGCCGCGGCGGCGCTTCGAGTTCCCTCCGGAAACTGCATCCGAAGGCGCCTCCCCCGCCGGCACTGATGTGCCTCCGGTTTTACCTGCCTCCACGGGCAGCGGCGGAGACGATTCCACCGCCCGTATAAGCGGGCATCCCATCCACTTCGGCTTCATGTTTTCCGTGGGCGTGGGCATTGCCCTGCTCTGCTACTTCATCCTGACCAACGTCGGTGAACTCCTGGTGTGGATCGGAGCGGCCCTCTTCATTGCCCTGGGACTGGACCCGATTGTGCGCTGGCTGGTTGCCAGGCGCATACCCCGGCCGGCCGGGATTGCCATCACCGTCCTGGGGCTGGCCGGAATCGTCATGGGCTTCTTCGCGACGCTGATTCCCACGATCGTGCGGCAGACCACTGAGATCATCAACAACGCCCCGGGCTACGTGGACACCTTTCTTGAATCCGATTTCTTCGTGAACGTTGAAGAACAGTTCCACGTGCGGGAAAGGATCGAAGAGGAGGTTAATAAATTCTTCAGCAACGCCGATGCCCTTGGCGGAATCTTCGGCGGGGTGCTCTCGGTGGGCACTGTTATTGCCAACGGGCTTTTCGGTGCGCTGATCATCCTGGTGCTGACCCTGTACTTCCTCGCCTCCCTGCCCTCGATGAAAATGTGGGCCTACCATCTGGCCCCCAAGAGCCGGCGGCGCCGGGTCGAGGACCTCTCCGAGGAAATCACCGGCAGCGTTGGCAACTATGTGATCGGCCAGGGCGTGGTGGCCCTGTTGGACGCTACGTACGCCTTCATTGTGATGACCATTACCGGGGTGCCGTTCTCGGTCCTGCTTGCATTTGTCGTTGCGCTGCTGGCCTTCATCCCGCTGGTGGGACCGCCCATCGCACTGGTGCTGGTATCCCTCGTGGCGCTCACGGTCAGCTGGCAGACCGCCGTGGTTTTCGCCCTGTTCTACGTGGCCTATCTGCAGTTCGAGGCGTACTTCGTGTCCCCGCGCATCATGCAGCGCGCCGTCGCAGTGCCGGGGGCTGTAGCCGTCATCGCCGTGATCGCCGGCGGAACCCTGTTGGGCGTGTTGGGAGCCCTGATTGCCATTCCCACCGCCGCTGCCGTGATGCTGCTGCTCAAGGAAGTCTTTATTTCCCGCCAGGACCAGCGCTAGCCCACGGGGATGCGCTGAGCGGTGCCCGACGGCGGCATCTCAGTCAGCGCCGTCGGCCGCCGGTTCTGCGGGTGCGCCAACAGCGGTCGTGCCAGTGCCGACGGTCTGCGACAGCGGTGTCGCGGCCCAGCAGCGAATCCTCCTGCCACACCACGAGGTGCGGGACTCCGGGCGGAATAGTGATGCCGCACCCGGGGCATTTGTACTCCTTGGCCGCGTTCCGGGCCGTGATTTGCCGCACCGACCATTCGCCGTCGGGCGCGCTCTCCCGGTGCGGTATCCCGGCACGGGTGCGCTCCAGATCCAGCTCCACGGCAGGCATTGCCCATTTGCTCCGGGCACTGCGGCCCAGGTTGGCGTTGGCTGCGCCCGGCGGGCGGCGGGGACGGTTGGAACGGGGCATATAAGTCATTTTGCCTGAGCGGAGCCGGTAAAGTGCAACTGTGCGTTTAGTAATTGCCCGCTGCTCTGTTGACTACATCGGCCGCCTCCGTGCCCATCTTCCGCTAGCCGTCCGTCTGCTGATGGTCAAAGCCGACGGCTCCGTCCTGATCCACTCCGACGGCGGCTCCTACAAACCCCTGAACTGGATGAGCCCTCCGGCCACCCTGCGCATCACCGCTCCCGCGGACGACGACGCCGAAGCAGGCGTCATTGAAACGTGGAACGTGCAAAGCGCCAAGACTGACGACAAACTCGTCATCAGCATCTATGAACGCTTTTCCGAGACGTCCCATGATCTCGGCGTCGATCCCGGCCTGATCAAGGACGGCGTCGAGGCTGACCTGCAGCGCCTGCTGGCCGAGCAGATCACCAAGCTGGGTGAGGGGTTTACGCTCATCCGCCGCGAGTACATGACGGCGATCGGACCGGTGGATATTCTGGCCCGGGATGCCTCCGGCACCACCGTTGCCGTTGAGCTCAAGCGCCGCGGCGACATTGACGGCGTGGAACAGCTCACCCGCTACCTCGAACTGCTCAACCGCGATCCGCTCCTGGCACCGGTTAAGGGCGTTTTTGCCGCACAGCAGATCAAGCCCCAGGCCCGGGTGCTGGCGAATGACCGCGGCATCGAATGCCTGACCCTGGACTACGACGCAATGCGCGGGGTGGACGATTCGGACTCCCGCCTGTTCTAGCCGGAATTCCACACCCCAAACCTGCTTGCACAACACCTTGGGCCATTCCTGATCCCCGGTCAGATAGCTTCGAGATCTGCGGGAAAAATACTCTCGGAAATACTCAGAAATTTTTTGCCCAAATTCGTTGACCTGCCTTTGGGTGTGTGTAATCCTATAACCAGTCTTTGTGTAGGTGTTATTCATGCTCGCAAGACCGTTGCGAGCGTGGAGCTCCTCAAGGAACTGCTGAATGGCAAGGATCTTGAGCCTTCCCGTTTCAGTAACAATAAGGCCGTCGCGGGGTGTGGCGGTCATAAGTTCCAAATATGAGGAGAAACAAAAATGGCACAGGGTACCGTCAAATGGTTTAACGCTGAAAAGGGCTTCGGCTTCATCACTCCCGATGATTCAGACGGCGACGTCTTTGTTCACTACTCTGAAATTCAGACCGGCGGCTTCAAGACCCTCGATGAGAACCAGCGCGTCTCTTTCGAAATCGGCCAGGGCGCCAAGGGCCCCCAGGCAACCGGCGTCACCGCCCTCTAAGCTTTTCCACAACACGCTTCGTCACATAGCACCACTTCGTCACGCAGCACCACCTGTCCGGGTTTTCCCCGGATAAACGGAAAGTCCCCGGCACCTGCCGGGGACTTTCTTGGTTTCGGAGCGACGGAACCCTCACATTGACCCGAGATCCCTCCGCTTTGGGAAAAATCAACCGTTGCGGGAAATCCCTGCGGCTGCGTACCGGAGGGATTTCCCATACCGGACGGATTTGCTCAGGGTCAGCTGCGCCGCCGGATAACCTGAGCGCCCAGGCCGCGAAGATTCTCCATGAACTTCTCGTAACCGCGGTCAATGTGGTCCACGCCGCGGACCTCCGTGGTCCCGTCTGCGGCCAGCCCGGCAATGACCAGGGCAGCACCGGCGCGGATGTCGTTGGCTTCCACCGGTGCCCCTGACAGCCGCGGCACGCCCTGGATCAGGGCGTGGTGCCCGTCCAGCCGGATGACGGCGCCCAGCCGTGCGAGCTCCGAGGTAAAGCCCCAGCGTGCCTCGAATACATTCTCCGTGACCATTCCGGAGCCCGTGGAGACGGCATTCATCGCTACGACAAATGGCTGCAGGTCTGTGGGAAATCCCGGATACGGCAGGGTGGAGACGTTGATGGGTTCCGGGCGTCCGTTGCCTTTGACGGTGAAGCTGTCCTCCCCCACGGTAACCGTGCAGCCGGCCTGCGACAGCTTGTCCAGCACCACGGTCAGCGCCGAGGCGTCAGCGTCGCGCACCTCGATGCAGCCGCCGGTGATGGCCGCGGCGAAGGCCCAGGTTCCCGCGACGATCCGGTCCGGCACAACCCGGTGCACCACCGGTTTCAACCGCTCCACACCTTCAATGACGAGGGTGTTGGTTCCAAGGCCGGAGATGCGCGCGCCCATCTCGTTGAGCATCAGCGCAATGTCGGTGATCTCAGGCTCTCGGGCGGCGTTGTCGATCACCGTGGTGCCGGTGGCCAGGGTGGCGGCCATCATCAGGTTCTCAGTGGCACCCACGGAGGGGAAGTCCAGCAGATGGCGGGCACCGATAAGCCCCTCCGGCACAGAGGCCACGAGGTACCCGTGGTCGATGGTGATGGTGGTGCCCATCAGCTCCAGGCCGGCCCGGTGCATGTCCAGCCCGCGGGAGCCGATGGCGTCACCGCCGGGAAGGGCCACTTCCGCTTGGCGGCAGCGGGCAACCAGCGGGCCGAGAACGGAAATGGAGGCCCGCATGGCGCGCACCAGGTCGTAGTCCGCCTGATGCAGCGGCAGTTCCGGAACGTCAATATGGACGGCGGCCGCTTCGACGTCGTACTCGACGGAGCAGCCCAGCCGGCGCAGCAGCTCGGCCATGATCCAGACATCCTGGATGTTGGGAACGTTGGTGATGGTGGAGCGTCCCTCGGCCAGCAGCGTAGCCGCCATGAGTTTCAGGACACTGTTTTTGGCTCCGGGAACACTGACCGCTCCGTTGAGCGTGGTCGGTCCGGTAACAACAATGACGTCTTCCATCCCTCAATACTAAGGCGGTTGACGGTTGGGGCTTTCCTCAGCGCCAGGTACCGATGCCGATGACGGGACCTGCTTCCAGCCATGAGGACAGGCCGGTGTAAACCTCGTACTTCATGGCCACCAGGATTTCGGTGCCTTGATATTCCAGAGTGACGATGATGGCGCCCGGTTGGACGCGGGCACGCTCAGCCTCCGTGGGCTGCCGCCAGCCGCCGATTTCCAGGGAGCTGCGCAGGAATCGATGCGACGGGATCGGGCTGAGCGAAATAAGGCGCAGCCATTCCAGGTGGGTGTCGGTATAACGACAAACCCCCATCTGCCAGCCGCGGGGCGGAAGGCAAATGGAGGCGTCGAATGTACCCAGGGTGCGCCGCAGCTGGCTGCGGCGCACCCCGAACAGAACTACTGCCAATACCAGCAGGGCCAGGAGCCCTGCCAGCGCAATGAACACATAAGAGCTGCTCATTGGGAAGGGTCAGCGAGTCCCAGCGTTGGCTGCGTCGTTCATCTGAGCGTTGTCAGCGACAATCACCACGCGGTTGCTGTCAACGGAGAAGAATCCACCGTCAACGTTCACCGTGAAGCGGGCACCGGAGACCGGCTCGATGGACATTTCGCCCTCGGCCAGAATGGCCAGCAGCGGAGTGTGGCCGGGAAGAATCCCGACATCGCCCTCGGACGTGCGTGCCTTGACCATCTTTGCTGCGCCGGACCACACGAAGTGGTCCGCTGCAACAATCTCAACTTCGAGTTCAGCAGTGTTCGCCATAGGGCTTACTTCCCGGTCTGCTCTTGGATCTTCGCCCAGTTGGCCATGACATCATCCATGCTGCCGACGTTGAAGAAGGCCTGCTCGGCAATGTGGTCCACGTCGCCGTCGCAGATGGCCTTGAAGCCCTCGATGGTTTCCTTGATGGAGACCGTGGAGCCCTCGACGCCGGTGAACTGCTTGGCGGTGTAGGTGTTCTGCGACAGGAACTGCTGGATGCGGCGTGCACGTGCCACAACAATCTTGTCCTCTTCGCCGAGCTCGTCGATGCCGAGGATGGCGATGATGTCCTGCAGTTCCTTGTTCTTCTGAAGGATCTGCTTGACGCGGACTGCCGTGTCGTAGTGCAGCTGGCCCACGTACTGCGGGTCGAGGATGCGCGACGTTGAGGTCAGCGGATCCACGGCCGGGTACAGACCGCGCGAGGCGATTTCACGGGAAAGTTCCGTGGTGGCGTCCAGGTGCGCGAACGTGGTGGCCGGGGCCGGGTCGGTGTAGTCATCAGCAGGCACGTAGATGGCCTGCATCGACGTGATGGAGTGACCCTTGGTGGACGTGATGCGCTCCTGCAGGAGACCCATCTCGTCAGCCAGGTTCGGCTGGTAGCCCACAGCGGAAGGCATGCGGCCCAGAAGCGTTGAAACCTCGGAACCTGCCTGCGTGAAGCGGAAGATGTTGTCGATGAAGAGCAGCACGTCCTGGTTCTGAACATCGCGGAAGTACTCCGCCATGGTCAGGCCGGACAGGGCCACGCGCAGACGCGTTCCCGGCGGCTCATCCATCTGGCCGAATACAAGGGCCGTGTCCTTAAGGACACCTGCCTCTTCCATTTCAACCCAAAGGTCGTTGCCTTCACGGGTACGCTCGCCAACACCGGCGAATACCGAAGTACCACCGAAGTTACGGGCAACACGGGTGATCATTTCCTGGATCAGCACGGTCTTGCCGACGCCGGCGCCGCCGAACAGGCCGATCTTTCCACCCTTGATGTACGGGGTGAGAAGGTCGATGACCTTGATGCCGGTTTCCAGCATCTCGGTGGAACCTTCGAGGTCCGCGAAGTTCGGGGCCTTGCGGTGGATGGGCCAGCGCTCGGTGATTTCCAGCTGATCTTCGGTGACGTCCAGGGGCTTGCCCAGGACGTTGAAGATGTGGCCCTTGACGCCGTCGCCCACGGGGACGGAGATCGGTGCGCCGGTGTCCTTGACGGCTGCGCCGCGGACCAGGCCGTCGGTGGCCTGCATGGAGATGGCGCGCACGAGGTTGTCGCCAAGGTGCTGGGACGTTTCGAACGTGATGGTCTTGGTCTCACCGTTGAGCGTCAGCTCGGTGGTGAGGGCGTTGTAGATGGTGGGGATTGCGTCAGCCGGGAATTCGACGTCGACAACCGGGCCGATGACACGGGCGATACGGCCGGTGGCACCCGAGGCTACGGAATCAGATCCGTGCTCGACAGTTTGGGCAGTCATCTCTCTCACTTCACTCAGTTAGATGGCGTGTGGACTAAGTTTGCTTTGGTGGAGCTGGTCCTGAAGCCGGGGCTAGGACGCGCTGAGCGCGTCGGCACCGGCCACAATCTCGGACAGTTCCTGGGTGATCTCGGCCTGGCGGGCGTTATTGCGAAGTCGCGTGTACTTCTTAATAAGGTCGGAGGCGTTGTCCCCTGCGGACTTCATTGCGCGCTGGCGGGCTGCGAGCTCGGAAGCGGCTGCCTGAAGCATGGCTGCGAAGATGCGCGACTCGATGTAGCGCGGCAGCAGTGCGTCAAGAACCTTTTCGGGTTCGGGCTCGTACTCGTACAGAGGCAGCAGCTCAGTCTCAGACTGTGCTTCTTCCTCAACAACCTCCAGCGGCAGCAGGCGGATCACCGTGGGTTCCTGAACGACCATCGACTTGAAGCGCGTGTAGACAATGTGGATTTCATCCACGCCGCCGTCTTCGTAGTCAGTGTTGAAGTCATCAAGAAGGGCCCTGCCGATTTCGCGGGCCGTTTCGAAGTCAGGTGCGTCGGTGTTTCCGGTCCAGACACGCGCAGACTCCCGGTCACGGAAGTCGTAGTATGCCTGTGCCTTACGTCCCACCAGGTAAGTCTTGACCTCTTTGCCCTCTTCATGGAGCAATTCGACCAAGGATTCGCTCTGCTTGAGCACACTGGCGGAGTACGAACCAGCAAGACCGCGGTCGGAAGTCATAACAACCATGGCTGCCCGGCGGATCTGCTCCGGCTCGGTAGTCAGCGGGTGGTCGATTTCCGACTGGGACGCCACAGCAGAAACGGCACGGGTGATCGCATTGGAGTACGGCAATGACGCAGCCACACGGGTGCGTGCCTTTCCAATGCGAGAGGCAGCAATCAGCTCCATCGCCTTGAAGATCTTCTGCATCGACGTCGTCGAAGCGATCTTCTGACGGTAGACCCGAATTTGGGCTCCCATACTTTTCCTTTCAGTTCCTAGCGTTTGAACTAGGGGCTAAGGCTTTGGCGAGGGGTTCCGCGTCCGGGTCGCAAGACCCGGACGCGGAACACCAAAGCCGCTAGCGCTTCTGCTTGACGATCTTTTCCTGGTCAACAGCGTCTTCGCCCAAGGCGGCGTACTCTTCGTGGCCGGCGGCAACCATGTGGTTGTCGCCCTCCCCGAAGAAGCCTTCCTTGAAGGAGACAACGCGCTTCTTGAGTTCCTCCACAGTGGAGTCCTCAAGCTTGCCCGTCTGGGCCAGGGTGGTCAGGACGGACGTGCTGTGCTTCAGGTGGTCGATGAATTCGCCTTCAAAGCGAAGCACGTCTTCCACGGGAACATCGTCCAGGTAGCCGTTGGTGCCGGCCCAAATCGAAACAACCTGTTCCTCAACGGGGTACGGAGCATACTGACCCTGCTTGAGGAGTTCCATCAGACGCGCACCACGGGTGAGCTGCTGACGGGTGGCTGCGTCCAGGTCCGAAGCAAACATGGAGAATGCCTGCATGTCGCGGTACTGGGCCAGTTCCAGCTTCAACGTACCGGAAACCTTCTTCATGGCCTTCTGCTGTGCAGCACCACCGACGCGCGAGACGGAAATACCGACGTCGACGGCGGGGCGCTGGTTGGCGTTGAAGAGGTCCGACTGCAGGAAGATCTGACCGTCGGTGATGGAGATGACGTTCGTCGGGATGTAAGCCGAGACGTCGTTAGCCTTGGTTTCGATGATCGGCAGGCCGGTCATCGAGCCTGCACCCAGCTCGTCGGAGAGCTTGGCGCAACGCTCCAGCAGGCGGGAGTGCAAGTAGAAGACGTCACCGGGGTAGGCTTCGCGTCCCGGCGGGCGGCGCAGCAGCAGCGACACGGCGCGGTAGGCTTCAGCCTGCTTCGACAGATCATCAAAGATGATCAGAACGTGCTTGCCGCCGTACATCCAGTGCTGGCCGATGGCCGAACCGGCGTACGGTGCCAGGTACTTGAAGCCTGCGGGGTCGGATGCCGGGGAGGCCACAATGGTGGTGTACTCCATGGCGCCGGCCTCTTCGAGGGTGCGCTTGATTTCGGCAACCGTGGACGCCTTCTGGCCGATGGCTACGTAAATGCAGCGCACCTGCTTCTGGACATCGCCGGATTCCCAGTTGGCCTTCTGGTTAAGGATGGCGTCAACGGCAATGGCGGTCTTACCCGTCTTGCGGTCACCAATGATCAGCTGGCGCTGGCCGCGGCCGATCGGGATCATGGCGTCGATTGCCTTGAGGCCGGTCTGAAGCGGTTCGTGAACCGACTTGCGCTGGGTTACGCCGGGTGCCTGGAGTTCCAGTGCACGGCGTGCCTCGGCCTGGATGGGGCCCATGTCATCCATGGGCTCGCCCAGCGGGTCGACAACGCGGCCCAGGAAGGCATCGCCCACGGGTACGGACAGGACTTCACCGGTGCGGTGAACTTCCTGGCCTTCTTCGATACCGGCGAAATCGCCGAGTACCACGACACCGATTTCACGGGTGTCAAGGTTCTGGGCCAGGCCCAGTGTGCCGTCCTCGAACCGAAGCAGCTCATTTGCCATGACGGAGGGCAGGCCCTCCACACGGGCAATGCCGTCGCTGGCGGTTGTTACGCGGCCAACTTCAACGCGCTCTGCGTTTCCGGGTTCGTAGGACGCCGCGAATTCGTTCAACGCATTACGGACGTCGTCGGCGTTGATGGTCAATTCGGCCATCTGCAGTCCCTGCTCTCCTGTGTTGTGATCATCGCTTGGTGCCGATGACCGGGATTAATTCTCAAATGATCTGAAACTGGTCTCAACCGTCCCGCGGGACGGCTAGACCGCGAGCTTCCGACGGAGGTCGGACAGACGGGAAACTACTGATGAATCCAGTATTTCGTCTCCCACTGCGATCCGCACGCCACCGATCAGTGACGGGTCAACGTCGGCGTTGATCTTCAACTCACGGCCGTAGAGTCCATTAAGAGAGGACTGCAGACGCGAAAGCTGCTCTTGGGTCAACGGACGGGCGGCCCGAACCTCGGCTATCCAGCGCTTCTGGCGCCCGGCAACGAGCTCCAGGAAGCGTGCCACAAGGGCACTGGGCTTCAGGCCACGCGGATGCGTGACTGCCTGGCGGATCAGTACGAGTGCTTCGGGGCTGGCCCCGGGCACAAGCTTCTCAGCCAAGGCGATCTTTGCCTCAGGCTTTGCCTGCTGCTCGGAAAAAGCACGCTGGAGCTCATGGCTCGAAGCCACCACCCGGCGGAACCGGATGAGGTCATCTTCCAAGGCATCCAGGCCCGTAAGGCCCGCTCCCCTGTTTTCTGCCGTTGCTGAAACAACAGTGGCAGCCAGTTCCTCGAGCGCATCACCCAAGTCACGCGGAGACCGCCAACGCGAGGAGACCAGATCAGCAACAATGGCTTCAGCGTCAGCCGAAACCTTGCCGCGTACCAGCTGTGAAACCAGCGCCGCCTTGGCATCGCTTTGACGGGCGGGATCGGTCAGCGCACGCCGGATACCGGCGCTGCTGTCGAGAACGCCCAGGATTCCAAAGAGTTCCTCTGCCAGTGACAGCGAAGCAAAGGGAAGCTTGGCTTCCAGCTGCTCGCGGGCCACGGCCAGTGATTCGCTCGATACTCCTGCCATTACCTAGCTGCACCTGCGTTCTCGTTTTCCAGTTCCCCAAGGAAACGGTCAACCACGCGTGCAGCGCGGGCGTCATCCTCGAGCGTCTCGCCGATGATGCGTCCGGCCAGCTCGGTTGCCAGCGTGCCAACCTCAGCACGGAGCGACGTTACTGCCGCCTGCCGCTCTGCGGCGATCTGCACCTGAGCCTGCTCGGTGATCCGAGCCGATTCTGACGCAGCCTTGGCCTTCAGATCGGCAAGGATCTGAGCGCCTTCGGCACGTGCTTCCTCACGGATGGCGTTGGCTTCCGCCCGCGCATCCGAAAGCTGTGCCTTGTATTCATCCAGCGCTGCGCTGGCTTCTGCCTGAGCCTTTTCGGCCTTGGCAATGTTGCCTTCAATGGCTTCCGTACGCTCTGCATACGTCTTTTCGAAGCCCGGCACCACAAACTTGACGACGATGAACATCAGTATGGCGAAACTGATTCCCGTCACCAGGATTTCCCAGACGTTGGGAATCAGGGGGTTGGCGCCCTCTGAGGCTGCCAACAGAACTACCTGATCCATAATGAACCCGTCCTATCTGCTTGGTGGGTCAGTTGGCTGGAATTAGCCAACAATGAACGCGAGAACCAGACCAAGGATAGCGAGTGCTTCGGTCAGGGCCAGGCCCAGGAACGCGATGGGCTGGAGGACGCGCTGTGCCTCCGGCTGGCGTGCAACGCCGCTGATGTAGGCGAAGAAGACAAGACCCACACCGATGGCGCCGCCGATAGCGGAGAGACCATAGCCGATTGCGTTGAGGCTACCCGAGATTTCCATGTGCTATTTCCTTTCAAGATGCCCTGTTGGGCAGGTTGCTTGGGGTTTCCCCGAAGGGAAGTTTGAGTTTTCCCGGAGGGAAAGCTTAGTGATCGTCTGCCAGTGCGCCCTGGATGTAAATGGCGGTCAGCAGCGTGAAAACGTAGGCCTGAAGCACCATGATCAGCGCTTCGAGCATGTACATGGCGATTCCGCCGACCAGCACCAGCAGGGAGGATGCCTGGAGCAGGATGTTGTCCTGGAGAACCAGGAGGTATTCGATCCCTGCACCGGCCAGCATGATGATCAGGTGACCGGACATCATGGTGGCGAACAAACGCAGGCTGTGCGTGATCGGCCGGACCAGGAAGTTGGAAATGATCTCGATCGGAACCAGAACGGGGAGGATGTACCACGGCACGCCCGAAGGGACCGTGGCCTTCACGAAGTACTTCATTCCGTGCTTCTTGATGCCGATACCGATCCACGTAAAGTAGACGATCGCGGCCAGCAGGTAGGCACCGCCCGGGTGGGAGAAGCTCGGCAACTGAATGAACGGAATGGCTCCGTAAATATTGTTGACGATGATGAAGAAGAACAGTGCGAAGAGGAACGGGACGAACTTGAGGAAGTCCCGCTCACCAATGACGTCCTTGGCGATGCCGTTGCGGACAAAGCCGTAACCGAATTCACCGAGGAACTGCAACCGTCCCGGAACCAGCTTGCCCTTACGGGAAGCCATGACAAAGAACACGGCAATGATGACAACCGAGAGGGCGACGAGCACCATCTGCTTGCCGACACCGGTGCCGTATTCCGCGCCCCACGGGAAAATCTCAGGGAGGTGCATTTCTTCAATGGCCGGCGGAACGAATCCACCTTCATTAGTGGCCGGGAGTGCAAGCGCGATCAACGCGTTTCCTCTCTGCTGTGTCCTTCATCGGGCGTGTGTATCGGGGCAAAGCTAGTTGCCCGGTCTAAAATCTGTGGCATTACTGTTCGGCTTCTTCACGGTCGAGGGCTGGATGGCCGACGCTGGCATTCGCAGGTTTGCTTCCGGTCAGGCCGTGGACTTTGGTCAAGTAGAATCCCGCGGCTGCCCCAAAGAGGATGCCGACAAGTACCAGCCATTGAGTCTCGAACAGATTGTCCAAAAACCACCCTATCAAACCCCAGGCGACGATCCCGCCAATGATGTAGCTGAAGACGCGCATGCCGGAGTCGTACGTGTTTTCAGCGTCGTATACAGGCTTTTCAGGCATCCCTTTTCCCTTTAACAGATGATTCTTCGTGGGGGACGTCGTCGTACAGCTGGAAGCGGATCCGGGAAAAAGCACGGATCTCGGCAACTTGCCACACCACTACGGTGAGGATCGCGGCTGAAAAGAACCACGTTGCCTCCAGCCAGTCCGGCCGGCCGATCAAAAACAGCACCGCGGCAAAGACGACAACCTTGACGATATAGATCAGGGCAAACATCGCCATGGCACCGTGCGGATTGTCCCGGCCCACCACGTGGACTATGAGGAGGCTGACGCCGCTGAAAGCAATAACAAGTGTCCAGCCGAACAGCACACTGCCTGCGCCCGGCAGCCCGGCAAAGACCAGGGCCGTAACGGCAAGGACGACAGCGAGCAATCCGGTCCACTGCATTCCGGCACGGAAAACACCGAGCCACGGCTTCGCGGTGGGTCCGGAAGCGACAAGGGGACGTCCAGCCTGGGCACCGTCTGCGGGGCTCATAACTTTCGTCATCCTTCGGGCTGGGGCGGGAAGCTGTGCCGCGTACTCTTCGCGACTCCTGAAATTCTACAGCACATAGAAGTCGCCTCCGTCCGGGCGGCGTCACACACGCTCACACCCGGGCGCGCCTGCGTCCAAAGATTCTCGGAGAGAACAGGTAAAACACCACAACGGCAACGGCAAACAGCGTCACAGCAATCTTGGGCATATCCCCCGCACCGGCGACAAACAGCCCTGCGCCTCCGGCCAGGAGGGTGCAGACAGTCACCACGCCAGCGGACTGGAGATGGCTGAGCCCAACGTCGGTCAGTCGCTGGTAAACGTGCTGGCGGTGCGCGGCGTACCAGCGCTCCCCCCGGCTGATGCGCAGCAGGAGGGTGGAGAAGGTGTCAGCCAGATAAATGAGGACCGGGAAGAGAAGATATTCGACATTAACGCCCGCCAGGAAGGCGGCCACCGCGATGCCGGAAATGGACGCGCCCAGGAGGTAACTGCCGACGTCGCCCATGAACACCGATCCGCGGCCCAGGTTCCACGGCAGGAACGCAGCAAAAGCCGCAGCAGTGACGGCGCCGGCCACCGTCATCCACACATGGTCATTCAGTTGGCCGGCAACGGCGTAGAGGACACCCACGGCGATGCCGTGCAGACCGGAGATCCCGTTGACGCCGTCCATGAAGTTGGCAACGTTGATGTACGAGGCAATGGCCAGGGCGCCCACCGGGACCCACCAGTAGCTCTGCTCCATGGTCCAGACAAGCGCCGTGGTTCCAACGATGCCCAGGAGCACCTGAAGTCCGGCCCGGATCCGGACCGACAGGCCGCGGAAGTCTTCGATCCATCCCAGGAGCGACGCCGCGGCAATGACCGCCATCAGGATCAGCATGATGGATCGGTCGATGGCAACCAGGCCGGTCAGCAGGGACAGGCCCGTACCCAGCAGGACACCCGCGGCGATGGTGACGCCTACACCGCGGATGATGACCTTGCTGTGCGATGAGCGCTCGTTGGGGATGTCAAGGACACCCAGGCGGCGAAGGAAAGGAATGAAGAGGAAAGGCAGCAGAAGACTTGTGAGGAAGGCTGCTCCGATGCACAGGGCGAGGAGCATCAGCCGATCCGCCGTTCGGCGGAACCGTCGGTGTGGAGGCGCCGGCCCGGACGTTCTCCCGGGACCGTGCCTCCGATTTCGGTCACCGGGGGCAGGGTTTCGCCGTGGGAATCCACACCGCATTTGTGCAGCCAGTCTTCGAACCTCAGGTCCGACGGATTCAGTTCATCCACCGCAGTGTGGGAAATCTTCGGATGCCTCGGACGGGAGTCGTCCTCGCCGGTGCCCACCAGGATTTCGTGCATCTTCTCGCCCTGGCGCAGGCCGGTGAAGACAATCTCAATGTTCTTGCCGGACATGGCGATCATCCGCTCGGCAACATCGAGGATCTTGACCGGCTCCCCCATGTCCAGGATCAGGACTTCTCCCCCGCTGCCGATGGCTCCGGCCTGGATCACCAGTTGGCAGGCTTCGGGGATGGTCATGAAGAACCGGGTGACCTCCGGATCCGTCACGGTGAGCGGCCCGCCCTGGCGGATCTGCTCGGTGAAAAGGGGCAGCATGGACCCGCGGCTGCCAATCACGTTTCCGAACCGCACGGACACGTAGCGCTCCTCGGTGCTGTGAGCCATCCAAGCGGTGAGCTTCTCGGCCACACGTTTGGAATGTCCAAGCACCGTGGTGGGGTTGGCCGCTTTGTCCGTGGAGATGTTGACGAAGTACTTGACGTTGGCTTTCTTGGCTGCGCGCAGGACGTTCGCGGTGCCGAGCACGTTGGTTTTCCAAGCTTCCTGCGGGTACTGCTCCAGCAGGGACACGTGTTTGAGCGCAGCGGCATGGAATACGACGTCGGGGCGGCGTTCGGTGAAAATCTGTTCCAGCGCTGAGGGATCCCGGATATCGGCCAGGACCGTGTCCTTGCCATTGAGCAGCCCGTGACCGGTAATGGACAGCTGGGTGAGCTGCAGCCCGGTTTCGTCGCGGTCCACCATGATCAGCTCGGCCGGATCGAAGGCAGTAATTTGGCGGCACAGCTCGGAGCCGATGGAGCCGCCCGCCCCGGTCACCAGGACCTTGCGGCCGGTGAGGTAGCCGGCAACCTCCTCGACATGGATGTCCACGGGACGGCGGCCGATGAGGTCTTCAACAGCCACCTCGCGGAAATCAGTGAGTCCGGCAGCGGCGCCCTTGCTCAGCATGTCCTTCAGCGGCGGCAGCACCAGCACCCGAAGGTTCAATCCCTCCGCGTGGTCGGTCACCTCGCGCACCTGGCGGGCTTCGACGTCGGCGATTGCAATGATCAGGATGGTGGCCCGGGTGCGCTGGACGACGTCGCGCAGGTCCTGCAGGCGGCCCATAACGGGCACGGTGGACAGGCGCAGGTGTTTTTTGGCGGGGTCGTCGTCGATCAGGCCCACCGGGTAATACGGGGAATCCGGGTCCTTCATCATCCGCGTCACAAGGGAGTTGCCCAGGAAACCTGCCCCGTACACCAGCGTGCGCTGGGCTTCATCGCCCGGCCGGACCTTGCCCTCCACGTACATGCGCTTGAGATAGCGGATAGCGGCCATGAACAGGCAGGCAAACGGGAAAGCGATCATTCCGGTGCTGCGGGGGATGTCGATGGCCAGGCCAAAGAGGGCGCTGAACAGGACCAGGATCGCGGCAACCACAAGCGTTACGATCGCCAGCAGGCGCATCTCGTGGAAGCTGCCGAAGCTGTAGCGGCCCCGGTACAGGGCAAACGAATAGCCTACGGCCAGCTGGACCAGCACAGCCGCGCCGCAGAAGACGACGACACCCCCGGGATTAATCTGGTCCACTGTGAGCTCATAGCGGAGCACCAGAGCCAGGACGATGGCCACAATCCAGGCCAGCGAGTCCAAAATGTACTGGGACCACAGCCACAGCGCAGGCTTTTCGCCGCGGGAAGGACCGCTCTCGTCCGTACTTGTCTGCCTCATAATCCTCAACGGGTAGTTCCCCGGTTCTCTTCTCGGTGATTCCAACACTGTTCGAAAGAATCCGGTGTAATAGACTGGAATCTCATCAGCATTCTAACTGCACACCCTTCTCCGTTCGGCTTGGGCCGCTCATCCGGGTTGCCTCGAAAGGATCATTTTGCCGGACTCCGTTGCCGTAGCGGCTGTAACGTTCGACCGCCCCGACGATGTGTCCACTTTGCTGGACGCATTGGCTGCCCAGAGCGGCAACATTACCTCGGTGGCCTTGGTGGATTCTGGGAAGACTCCGGTTCAGGATATCGCTGAAGCGTCACCCGCGCCCGTCACGTACATCCGGTCCAACACAAATCTGGGCGGCGCCGGCGGTTTTTCGCTGGCCATTCTCTCTGCGATGGCTTCGGGCGCGGAGTGGATCTGGATCATGGACGACGACGCGCATCCGGAGGATCCGAACTGCCTTTCGGCCCTGCTCGAGGCTGCGCAGGAACACCACATGGACGTGGTCCTTCCGCTGGTTGTGGCTCCGGGACACCCGGACACCCTGTCCTTCCATTTCCGCCTGAACGGCAAGCTCACCCATGACCGCGCCGAGGTGGAAAAGCTCGGGTTCATTCCCGACGTCGGACACTTCTTCAACGGCGCCCTCATCCGCGCCGATGTGTTCTTCCGCGTGGGCCTGCCGGATCTGCGGCTGTTCATCCGCGGTGATGAGACCGACTTCATGATCCGCCTGCGGCGCGCCGGAATCCGGTTTGGAACTGTGACTTCCGTGGCCCTGACCCATCCGGCGGCATGGGCCGAGGTGCAGCAGGTTGCCGGTGAGCGGCTGCACGTGCTGGTTCCCGAGAACGCGTTCAAGCAGTTCTACTTTTACCGCAACCGCGGCCACCTGACGTGGAAATACAAGCGCCTGCGCTCCTTTGCCGCCGATGCGGTGGGCTATCCCGTCCACTTTGCAAAGACCCGCGATCCGCGCGGCTTCGCTGCCTGGCTGCGCGCCTACGCCGCAGGCATGCGCGGGCGACGCTTCGGACCGCCGTCGGACTTCGGCTTCTGACATGGCAGGTGCCGACATGCCCTCCCCCGATATGCCCTCCGCCACCGGCGAAATGACGCTGGTTATCGCCACGTTCAACCGTTCCGGCTACCTGCGCGGATTGTTGGATTCCGTGGTTGCACTGGACCCCGCGCCGGAGCGGATTGTGGTGGTGGACAATGCCAGCACCGATGACACCCAGGACGTCATCACCGCCGCTGCCTCCCGGCTAGCCGTTCCGCTGGTGAACGTGCGGCTGCCCGTCAACGCCGGCGGCGCCGGCGGATTTGCGGCAGGTGTGGAGCGGGCCCTCAGCGCAGGCGCGTCATGGCTGTGGCTGATGGACGACGACGTCGTGGTCCTTCCGGGGGCCGTGACAGCGCTTGGCAAGTGGACCGGAACGTACGAGTGCATCCACGGCAGGCGTCTGGACGAGGCTGGCAAGCCGTTTTTCTGGCAGCACCGTTTCCTGCCGTTCCTCGGCATCCACATTCCGATCCGGGGCAATGTCTTCCGCGACACCGCGGCTTTCGAAACGAACGTGGGCTGCTTTGAAGGCATGTTGATTTCCGCTGAGCTGGTGCGCCGAATCGGTCTTCCCGACGAGCGGTACTTCATCAACGGCGACGACGAGATTTACGGCTGGCTTGCCTCCCGCCTGACGGACGTGGTGTATGTCAATGACTTTGTGCTGCAGAAGGTCCGCCCGCAGAAGCACATCGATCTGGGCATCCGGCACCTGAACGACTCGAGTGATCTCAGCCGCTTCTATTCCATGCGCAACCGCGGCCACACCGGCCAGTACCTGCGGGCGCACGGCCGGTACAACCGCTTTGGGTTTGCCCTGGGGACACTGCTGACGGCCGGCAAGGAGATCCTGCGGCTGCTGGCGGTGGAGCACCGGGTCGCCGGGATACCCAGCCTGTGGCGCGGTTGGCGCGAAAGCCGGTCAATCCTGCACGATGGATCATGGCAGCCCATGCCGCCGCTAGAGGCGGCTCCATCCCCCGATCGAAAGCACCAGGTTTGACGCACTCCATTTCTGCGCAGGATCCCAAGAACCAGAGCTCCAACCCGGGTGAGCGGTCGCCGTCGGCCGTGTGGGCGGTGCTTGGTTCCTCCGGTTTCATCGGCAGCGCGGTGTGCGGGTCCCTTCGGGAAGCGGGGATTGAGGTGCGCGCCGTTCCCGCTCCCCGGCTGGAATCAACCGCCTCCGATACGGCGGGCCTGTTCGGGGAAGCCGCCGCGCTGACTGCTGTGCGGGCGGAACTTGCGGCCGCGTTTGCCGGCGCCGAGGTGGTCGTCAACGCCGCAGGCCTGGCCACCCCGGGCGGCACTGACTCGCCCGCACTCCGCGGCGCCAACGCGCTGCTGCCGCTGGTTGTTGCCGATGCCGCCGATGCCGCCGGCGTCGCGCGCTTTGTCCACCTAAGCAGTGCCGCTGTCCAGGGGCACCGTCCGTTCCTGGACGAAACCAGCTATGTGCAGCCGTTTTCCGCCTATTCCCGGTCCAAGGCACTGGGTGAACGGGTGCTCGCGGAACGACGGACCGGCGCCTGCAGTGTGGTGACCATCCGTGCCACCTCTGTCCAGGGACCGCATCGGCCCACCACTGTCAACCTTGCCCGCTTGGCTGCCTCTCCCCTGGCCTCGGTCGCGGGAGAAGGCGCGGCGCCTTCTCCCGTCAGCTCCGTGGATTCCCTTGTCCAGTTCATCCGCACGGTGGGCCTGCACACGGGCAGCGTTCCCGCCGTCGTCCTGCAGCCGTGGGAGCGGTCCACCGTGGCCGGAGTGCTGGAAGCGGCGGGCGGCCGGAAGCCGCTGCGGCTGCCGGAATGGCTGTGCCGCAGCGCTCTCTGGGGCGGTTATCGGATTTCCGCCCTCGCGGGCGAACGGCTGCACGGTCCGCTGCGCCGCCTCGAAATGATGTGGTTCGGGCAGCGGCAGGTTCCCGGGTGGGCCGAGGCCACCGGCAACGTCCCCGACCCCCGGGTCCGGGAAGTCCTCCGCTCAGTCCAGGTTCGGGAACCGGCGGACCGCTAACATATCCTGCCCGAGCGGGAAGGGACAGCCTAGGCTGCGTCCTCCGAGGGTCCCTGGACTCCCGGCACGACTTCCTGCAGCCGCTCCAGGCTGATCGCGCCCAGCCGGACCACCCGCAGGGTGTCGGACGTGGCATCGACGATGGTGGACGGCACACCCGGCTCGCCGTGTTCCGGCCGGGGCCCCGCCTCGAGGTAAACCTCCACCGACTCGGCCAGCTGCTCGCGGGCCTGCGCGGCGGTCTGTGCCGCCGGGTTGCCGGTGCGGTTAGCCGACGAGACCGCCAGCGGCCCCGTGAGGTTAAGCAGTTCCAGCGCAATCTTGTCATCGGGCATGCGCAGCGCAACGGTGCCCATCGTGTCACCCAGGTCCCAGGTCAACGACGGCTGCGAATGGAAAATCAACGTCAGCCCGCCGGGCCAAAAAGCCGTAGCCAGGGCACGCGCGTCGTCGGACACGTCCACTGCCAATCCGTCCATCGTCTGCATCCGGGGAATCAGCACGGGCGGCGGCATGGACCGGCCCCGGCCCTTGGACGCAAGCAGGGTGGCCACGGCCTGGGGAGAAAAGGCATCCGCGCCAATGCCGTAGACGGTGTCGGTGGGCAGGACCACGCACTGCTTTGCAGCCACGGCCTGCTGGGCTTTGGCCAGGCCTTCGCTTCGGCTCTGCGGATCAGTGCAGTCGTAAGTGGTAGTCACTTGTGTCCTTGTTCCTTCGAATCATTGAATCTGTTGATATAAGCGGGTCTGTGGATCAGGCCGGGGATGATGTCCGCACTGCAGACGTGGCCCGCGGACGGCCGTTGAGGTCAGTGTGCGTGGCAACATTGCGCCAGCAGGCTTCCGCCGACAGCAGGGCAGCAATCCTCTCGGCCTGCACCTCGGCGTGTTCCATCACAAAGTAACCGTTCGGCAGCAGCAATCGGGCGGCGGTGGCAGCAGCGGCCAGCGGGAGTTCAAGCCCGTCCCGGCCGCCTCCGTACAACGCCATGGCCGGATCATGCTCCGCGGCTTCCGGTTCATTGGGAACGGCATCCGCCGGTACGTACGGCGGGTTGGAAACCACCACGTCAAAGGTTCCATTCTCCTCAGCCAGGGCGGTCCGCAGGTCGTCGTGAACCAAACGCACTCCCAACGGCTCGAGGTTCCGGCGCGCCCAGGCCAGGGCCAACGGGCTGAGTTCGACGGCGCAGACGTCGGCCTCCGGAACCTCGGAGGCCAGCGAGGCGGCGATGGCACCGGAACCGGTGCCCAGGTCCACTGCCTTGACCGGAGACTTCCCGGCGGCGAGCACGTCCCGCGCGTGGTCGATGGCCAGCTGCGCGACCGTCTCAGTCTCGGGCCGGGGCACGAAGACCCCGGGCCCCACCTTCAGCTCGAGGTAGCGGAAAGACGCGGAACCGGTCAGGTGCTGCAGCGGCACGCGGGAGGCGCGCTCGGCCACCAGCTCGGCATAGCCGGACGGAACCGGTGCATCGGTGAAGGCCAGCGCCTTCACCCGGCCGCGGGACTCCCCCAGCAGATGGGCAGCCAGCAGCTCGGCGTCCACGGCCGGAGTCGGCACCCCTGCGGCGGCCAGCGTAGCGGCGGCTTCACGCAAGGCCGCCGCCAGGGTGGTGGATTCCATCGGCTTACTTAGTTCTCGTCACCAATGGCGTCCAGGCGGGCCTGTTCATCCATTTCGATGGCGGCCTGCACAACGGCCTCCAGCTCGCCGTTCAGGACGGTGTCCAGGTTGTAGGCCTTGTAGCCGGTGCGGTGGTCCACAATCCGGTTCTCCGGGTAGTTGTACGTGCGGATGCGCTCGGAACGGTCCATGGTGCGGATCTGCGACTTGCGGATGTCGGAGTTCGCGGCGTCGATCTTCTCCTGCTCGTGGGCCAGGATGCGGGAGCGCAGCACACGCATGGCCGCTTCCCGGTTCTGCAGCTGGGATTTCTCATTCTGCATCGCCACCACAATGCCCGTGGGCAGGTGGGTGATGCGCACGGCGGAGTCGGTGGTGTTCACCGACTGGCCACCGGGGCCGGAGGAACGGTAGACGTCGATCTTCAGGTCGTTCTGGCTGATCTCGACTTCTTCGGGCTCGTCCACTTCGGGCAGCACCAGCACGCCGGCGGCCGAGGTGTGGATGCGGCCCTGGGACTCGGTCACGGGTACGCGCTGCACGCGGTGCACGCCGCCCTCGTACTTCAGGCGGGCGTAAACACCCTCGGCCGGGTCGTTGGAGTTGCCCTTGATGGCCATCGAAACGTCCTTGTAGCCGCCCAGGTCGGACTCGGTGGCGGAGATGATCTCGGTCCGCCAGCCGCGGTGCTCGGCGTAGCGGGTGTACATGCGCAGCAGGTCACCGGCGAACAGTGCTGCTTCGTCGCCGCCTTCACCGCCCTTGACCTCGATGATGACGTCGCGGCCGTCGTTGGGGTCACGCGGGATCAGCAGGCGGCGCAGGGTCTCCTGTGCCTCATCCAGCTGTTCCTTCAGGACCGGCACCTCGGCGGCGAATTCCGGATCTTCGTCTGCCATTTCGGAGGCTGCTGCGAGGTCGTCTTCGAGGGCGTGCCACTTGTTGTAGGCGTCCACGATGCGGCTGAGCTCGGCGTAACGCCGCCCGAGCCGCCGGGCCAGGCCCTGATCCGCATGCACTGCGGGATCGGAAAGCCGCAGCTGCAGCTCTGCGTGCTCATCCAACAGACCCTGTATGGACTCAAACATCTTTTACGTTCCTCTTTCGATGGTTGGAGCCGGCCCAAACCGACCGGCTCCATGGCAATTTCACGGCGGAGATTTTTCGACTGCCCACCAGCAGTTTATCCGTGCTCGGCTCCGGACCTGTGCCTGTGTTCCGGAACCGTGCGTTAACTGCCAAGCCGCCCAGACTCCGGCCCGTCCGCGAAGGCGGAGGCCGGAATATGAGCGGCTTGGTAAGGCAGCTAGTTGTCCTTGGTGCCCAGGGTGGTCTGCTGGACCTGCATCAGGAACTCCACGTTGGACTGCGTCTCGCGGATCTTTCCGGTGAGCAGTTCCAGCGCCTGCTGGGTGTCCAGACCGGACAGGACCCGGCGCAGCTTCCACATGATCTTGACTTCATCAGGGGAAAGCAGGTTCTCTTCGCGGCGGGTGCCGGACGCGTTGACGTCCACGGCCGGGAAGATGCGCTTGTCCGCGAGGTTGCGGGACAGGCGCAGTTCCATGTTGCCGGTGCCCTTGAATTCCTCGAAGATAACCTCGTCCATCTTGGATCCGGTTTCCACCAGGGCCGTGGCCAGGATGGTCAGTGACCCGCCGTTTTCGATGTTGCGGGCAGCACCGAAGAAACGCTTGGGCGGGTACAGCGCGGACGAGTCCACGCCACCGGAAAGGATACGGCCCGACGCCGGAGCGGCCAGGTTGTAGGCACGGCCCAGGCGGGTCATGGAGTCCAGGAGGACGACGACGTCGTTCCCCATTTCCACCAGGCGCTTGGCGCGCTCGATGGCGAGCTCAGCAACCGTGGTGTGGTCATCGGCGGGGCGGTCGAAGGTGGAGGCAATGACCTCACCCTTGACCGTGCGCTGCATGTCCGTAACTTCCTCGGGACGTTCGTCCACGAGGACCATCATGAGGTGGACCTCGGGGTTGTTGATCGTGATGGCGTTGGCAATCGCCTGCAGGATCAGCGTCTTACCAGCCTTCGGCGGGGAGACGATCAGGCCGCGCTGGCCCTTGCCGATCGGAGCCACGAGGTCAATCACACGCGGGCCGATCACCTTTGCGGAGGTCTCCAGGCGCAGGCGCTCGGAGGGGTACAGCGGAACCAGCTTGGAGAATTCCACGCGGTCCTTGTTGTCCTCGGCAGGCTTGCCGTTGACGGAGGTCAGACGAACCAGTGCGTTGAACTTCTGGCGCTGGTTTCCACCCTGGTTTTCACCTTCGCGGGGGGCGCGGATGGCGCCGACGACGGCGTCGCCCTTGCGCAGGTTGTACTTCTTGACCTGGGCGAGGGAAACATAGACATCGTTCGGGCCCGGAAGGTAACCGGAGGTGCGAACAAACGCGTAGTTCTCGAGGACGTCCAGGATGCCGGCTACGGGCAGCAGGACGTCATCTTCAGTGACCTCGACGTCGTCGACGTCCGGGTTCTGGTTCCGGTTGCGGCGGCGCTCGTTGCGGTCGCGGAAACGGTCGTTCCGGTCGCTGCGATCGTTGCGGTCATTCCGATCGTTGCGGTTGCGGTTGCGGCGGTTACGCCCGCGGCCGTTCTCGTCGCCGTCGTTGTCGCGGCTGTCGCTGCGGTTGTTGTCGCGGTCGCCACGGTTGTTCTCGCGCTCGTTGCGGTTGTTCTCGCGGCTCTCACTGCGGTTATTGTCGCGGTCGCCGCGGTTATTTTCGCGGTTGTCGCTGCGGTTATTGTCGCGGTTGTTCTCGCGGCTGTCACCGCGGTTGTTGTCGCGGTCGTTGCGGTTGTTCTCGCGGTCGCCACGGTTGTTCTCGCGCTTGTCGCTGCGGTTGTTCTCGCGGCGGTCCTCCGAGACTGAGCCGTTTGCCGAAGCGCCGGTTCCGTTGTCGGAAGCGGTCGCCGGCGCGGAGTCGGCGTTCGTCTGGTCGGCCTTGCCGTTGTCGGCACGGCCGTTCTCGGAGGTGCCCTCGCTGTCTGCACGGCGGCTGCGTGAGCGGCGGTTGCTGCGCTCGCGCTGCGGCTGCTCTTCCCGCGGAGTTTCCTCGCGGGAGTTTTCCTCGCGCGGAGCCTCAGCGTGTGCGGGCTCAGCGGCGTTCCGGGCGGGTGCCTCGGCTGCAGGCGCAGTGACTACACCGTCACTGGCAGCGCGGCGGTTGCGGTTGCGGGTCCGCGCCGGGCGCTCGGGAGCGCTCTGCTCGGCGGCCGGTGCCTCGGCAGCAGCCGGAGCGGAGGAGCCTGCAGTGGCAACGTCGGCCTTGGGGGCTTCGGTCTTAGCTCCGCGCACCGGACGGTCAGCGACTGCGCCGCCACGCTGGTGGTTGGAGATCGCCGTTACGAGATCTCCCTTCCGCATGCGGGATCCGCCGGTAATACCCAGCTGGCCGGCAAGCGCCTGAAGCTGAGCAAGCTTGAGGCCAGCCAGTCCGGAGCTTTTTGAAGTCGCTTCGCCGTTGGTTCCGGCGGTAGCTGAGTCCACACCTGTTGTCAGGTCAGTGGTATCGGTCACGAAGGATCCTTCCCCCTCGTCGGGCGGTCCGGCGCAGTGCCGGCCGCGGATGATTTGATCCTGGTCCCCCTATGGTCAGACATGGGGGGCAGGGTTCGCCGGTTCCGGCTAAAGCCGGGCGACGGCGAATCTACTGGGTGCCTCTTGGAAAAGAAATCCACAGGAGTTTGGTCAGCTTTGCTGCCGAACTATGCGGCATTCAAGGGAACTGGCCTTTTCTTGGCAGTACCCGAAGGCTGCACCGGGGATTGCGCTTCCGCAGTTGAATAAGAGTATTCAAACACGATGCTTGGACAATATGCCGCTGACAGCGAGTTTTCAACAAATACTCAGGGCGGCCCAAGTACGGACGGCCTGGATGCGGGAGCACAAAGACGGTTAGTACCGCTGGTGCTCTTCCACTCTAGCACCATCACGATCAACACTCAGCCGCAAAACACGCCAGAATTGAGCAGTTTCAGCGGCTGCAAGATGCTGGGCGATGAGCAGCTCGGCCTGGTCCGCCTGGTCGTTGCCGTTGGCCAGCGCCATGACCGTTGGGCCGGCACCGGAGATGACCGCAGCGATGCCGTGGCTGCGCAGGTGCCTCATGAGAGCGGCACTGGGCTCCATGGCGGAAGCACGGTAATCCTGGTGCAGGAAATCCACTGTTCCCGCCGGCAGCAGGGAGGGTTCCGCAGCGAGGGCATGAATCAGCAGGGCAGCCCGTCCCGAGTTGGCAGCGGCGGCCGGATGCGGAACCTCAGCGGGAAGCAACCCGCGGGCGCTCTCCGTGGAGAGTTCAGTGGCCGGAACTGCAGCCACGGGAATGATGTCCGCGTGCACCGGCGCATTGGCGGACCGGAAGGCACCGTCTTCCTCCCAGGAGATCGCCAGACCTCCGGCCAGTGCCGGGGCCACGTTGTCCGGGTGTCCTTCCAACCTCGAGCAGAGGTCCAACAGTGCTGCAGCATCCAGACGATGCTCCGCGGGCAGCAGGGCGTTGCCCGCCAGCACCCCGGACACGATGGCTGACGCGGAAGACCCCAGGCCGCGGCCGTGGGGAATGACGTTCTCCGCCTCAAAGTGCAGCCCCGGGACCGAAAACCCAACAGACTCTGCGGTCTGACGGATGGTCTTCACCACCAGGTGGGTGTCATCGGTGGGCAGCGTTGCCGCCCCTTCGCCGCTGATTTTCACGGTGGTGCCCGGCTCGGCGGAAGTGCGCACCCGGACGGTGTCATACAAGCCGACGGCCATTCCCAGGCTGTCAAAGCCCGGACCCAGATTGGCACTGGTGGCCGGCACCCGGACCGTAACAGCCTGGCCGGCGGCCACGGCTCCGCCCGCAGCCTCGGCCGCGGAACGGGGCAGGGCCGCGGAATCGCTCACGTGCACGTTCGCCTAACCCTCAGCCTGTGCTTCCAGGCCCAGCGCAGCGGCAACGGAGACGACGTCGAAGTCCACCTTGGTGGGCTCCACATCGGAACCGTCGACCGTGCGCAGTGCCCACTGCGGGTCCTTCAGGCCGTGGCCGGTGACCGTGATGACGATCTTCTTGCCCGTGGGAGCTTCCCCGGCGGCGTGCTTCTTGAGCAGCCCCGCCACGCCGGCGGCGGAAGCCGGTTCCACGAAAACGCCTTCACGCGAGGACAGCCAGCGGTGTGCCTCAAGGATTTCAGTGTCCGTGACGGCTTCAATCAGGCCGCCGGACTCGTCGCGGGCAGCGATGGCCTGCTCCCAGGAGGCGGGGTTGCCAATGCGGATGGCGGTGGCAATGGTATCCGGGTCCGTCACCGGATGACCCTTTACCAGCGGTGATGCACCCTCAGCCTGGAAGCCCCACATCACGGGAGTCTTCGTGGCCACCGGCGCCAGTTCCTCGCCGGCGATGTTGGTATAAGGCTCGGAGTATTCCCGGTAGCCCTTCCAGTACGCGGTGATGTTACCGGCGTTGCCCACCGGCAGCAGGTGGTAATCGGGGGCATCGCCGAGGTAGTCCACCACTTCGAAGGCAGCGGTCTTCTGTCCTTCGATGCGGGCGGGGTTTACGGAGTTCACCAGGAACACCGGGTAGGCCTCGGCGAGCTTGCGGGCCACATCCAGGCAGTTGTCGAAGTTGCCGTTGACCTGCAGCAGTTCAGCGCCGTGGGCAATGGCCTGGCTGAGCTTGCCCATGGAGATCTTGCCGTCCGGAACCAGGACGGCGCAGGTGATGCCGGCCTGCGTGGCGTATGCGGCGGCCGAGGCGGAGGTGTTGCCGGTGGAGGCGCAAACCACTGCCTTGGCTCCGGATTCAACGGCGGCCGTCATGGCCATCGTCATGCCGCGGTCCTTAAAGGAACCGGTGGGGTTCATTCCCTCGACCTTGAGGTAAACCTCGTTGCCGGTCAGTTCGGAGAGGGCCTTGGCCTTTACCAGCGGAGTGCCGCCCTCGCCGAGGGTAATTACCTCGGTGCTCTCGGTTACGGGAAGACGATCGGCGTATTCGCGGATTACGCCGCGCCATTGATGAGCCACGGTATTAGACCCCTTCTACCCGCAGGACGGATGTGACTGAATTGATGACGTCCAGGCCCTTGATGGCCTCGACGGTGGCTGCCAGAGCAGCTTCGGATGCCCGGTGCGTGACGAACCGCAGTTCGGCGGACGATGCCGTGCCGTCAGCATGGATGGTCTGGCGCATGGTTTCGATGGACACCCCGTGTTCGGCGAAGACCTGCGCCACTGCGGCCAGGACACCCGGCTGATCAGTGACCTGCAGGCCGATGCTGTAGCTGGTGGTGACCTTGGCGAACGGCAGGGCCGGAACGGAGCCGGTGGGCGTTTCAGCGCCGAGCGGTCCGCCCAGGACCAGCCGGCGGGCGGTGGAGACGACGTCGCCCATCACTGCTGACGCGGTGGGGGCGCCGCCGGCGCCCTGGCCGTAGAACATCAGCTCGCCGGCGTTTTCGGCCTCCACGAACACAGCGTTGAAGGCGCCGTGTACGGCGGCCAGCGGGTGGGTGCGCGGCAGCAGGGTGGGGTGCACGCGGACGCTGACGCCGGGTTCGCCGTCGTTGTCCAGTTTTTCCGCGATGGCGAGCAGCTTGATGACGAATCCGGCGTCCTTCGCCGCGGCAATGTCATCGGCGGTGACGGAGGAGATGCCCTCGCAGGAGACGTTGGCCAGGTCAAAGTTGGTGTGGAAGGCCAGCGAGGCGAGGATGGCGCCCTTCGACGCAGCGTCATGGCCTTCGACGTCGGCGGTGGGATCGGCCTCGGCATATCCGAGGCGCTGGGCTTCTGCCAGGGCGTCGGCGAACTGGGCGCCGGTGCTGTCCATGGCGTCCAGGATGTAGTTGGTGGTGCCGTTGACGATGCCCATGACCTTGGTGATCCGGTCACCGGAGAGGCTGTCGCGGATTGGCCGCAGGATGGGAATGGCACCGGCGACGGCGGCTTCATAGGCCAGCCGGACACCCGCGGCATCGGCCTTTTCGAACAATGCGGCGCCGTCGGCGGCCAGCAGGGCCTTGTTGCCGGTGACCACTGAGGCGCCGTGGCCGATGGCGTGCAGCATCAGCGTGCGGGCAGGCTCCATGCCGCCCATCAGTTCGATGACGATGTCCGCGTCCTCCACCAGCTTCTCGGCGTCGGTGGTGAACAGGTTCCGCGGCAGGTCCGTGTCGCGCGGCGCGTCCGGATTGCGGACGGCGATGCCGGTCAGTTCCAGCCGGGCACCGGTGCGCGAGGCCAGGTCTTCGGCGTCGTCAATGAGGATCCGGGCAACCTGGGAGCCAACGTTTCCGCAGCCCAACAGGGCAACTTTGAGGGTCTTCATGGTGCGTGCCTACTCCTTGAGCGATTCGGGCGAACGGACGCCTGCGGCGTCAACGTCCCGGGCCAACAGGTCGTCTTCGGTCTCTCCGCGGATGATCAGCCGTGCGGCGCCGTCGAGCACGGCAACCACGGGCGGACGGGCAATGTAGTTGTAGTTGCTGGACAGCGCCCAGCAGTACGCACCCGTTCCCGGAACCGCCAGCAGATCACCGTCACCGGTGTCCGCCGGAAGATAGACGTCCCGAACCACTATGTCCCCGCTCTCGCAGTGTTTGCCAACTACGCGTGACATAACGGCGTCATCTTCGGACGTCCGGGAGGCAAGCACGGCCGAGTAGTCGGCGTCGTACAGCACGGGGCGGGCGTTGTCGCTCATCCCGCCGTCCACTGAAACGTAGCGGCGTTCGGCGGTCCCGCCGTCGGCCGTGTCCACGCGGACCGTCTTGACGGTGCCGGCTCGGTAGAGGGTGA
Source organism: Arthrobacter gengyunqii (assembly GCF_023022985.1). Lineage (NCBI taxonomy): Bacteria > Bacillati > Actinomycetota > Actinomycetes > Micrococcales > Micrococcaceae > Arthrobacter > Arthrobacter gengyunqii. The sequence continues at coordinate 2,666,308 of NZ_CP095461.1, forward strand.
AGGTGGTGGGGCCAACAATGGCGCGTCCGGGCTCAATCGAGATCCGCGGCACGGCCAGTCCCAGCTCAGTGCAGGTGGAGCCGACGACGGCGGCCATCGCCTGCGCGATTTCAGCCGGCGGGCGCGGGGTGTCCGCTTCGGTGTAGGCAATGCCGTAGCCGCCGCCGAGGTCCAGCTCCGGCAGTTCGACGCCGTGCGCAGCCTTGATGTCCGCCAGGAAGCCGAGCAGGCGCTTGGCTGCCAGCTCGAAGCCTTCAGGCTCGAAGATCTGCGAGCCGATGTGGCAGTGCAGGCCCAGCAGGCGGATGCCTTTGGCCTGAAGTGCGGCGTCCACGGCGGCAGCGGCCGGAGATACGCCGCCGGCAGCCGGATCCGGAGCCATGGAGAGGCCGAACTTCTGGTCCTCATGGGCCGTGGCAATGAACTCATGCGTGTGCGCATGCACTCCGGGGGTCAGTCGCAGCATCACGTTGGCCTGTTCGCCGCGGGACACCGCGAGGGCATCCAGGCGGTGCAGCTCGGCCATGCTGTCCACGACAATCCGGCCCAAGCCCATGTCCAGGGCCCGGGTCAGCTCGGCGTCTGACTTGTTGTTTCCGTGCAGGCCCAATTCGGCGCCCGGGATCCCGGCGCGAAGGGCCACGGCCAGCTCGCCGCCGGAGCAGGTGTCCAAGCGCAGACCCTCTTCACGCACCCAGCGGGCCACGGCCGTGCAGAGGAAAGCCTTGCCCGCATAGTAGACGTCCACTCCCCCGCACAGGCCGGCAAAAGCCGCGTCGAAGGAGTCCTTGAAGTCCCGGGCGCGGGCCCGGAAGTCCGCTTCGGAAACCACGAACAGCGGGGTGCCGAACTCCGCGGCCAACTCGGCGACGGACACACCGGCCACCTGCAGTTCGCCGCTGGCTGTGCGGCTGACGTCGCGCGCCCACATTTGCGGGCGCAGTGCATTGGCGTCCGCCGGGTGGCTGAGCCATTCGGGGGCGAGCGGGGAAACAGTCATGGATTACATCCGTTCCGGTGCGGAGACTCCCAGCAGGCCCAGGCCGTTGGCCAGGACCTGGCGGGTGGCAAGGTTCAGCCACAGGCGGGTGCGGTTCACATCGGTGATTTCCTCGTCACCCTGCGGTGCGATGCGGCAGGCGTCGTACCAGCGGTGGTAGGTGCCGGCGATAACTTCCAGGTGGCGGGCCACGCGGTGCGGTTCGCGGAAGGCGCTGGCCTGCGCGACGACGCCGGGATACTGTCCCAGCGCGGCCAGCAGTTCGCCTTCGGTGGGGTGGGTCAGCAGCGACGCGTCGAAGCCGGAATCGTCCACGCCGGCGGCCTCGGCATTGCGGGCCAGGGCGTAGGTGCGGGCGTGGGCGTACTGAACGTAGAACACCGGGTTCTCGTTGCTGCGCTTGGTCAGCAGATCCAGGTCAATGTCGATGTTGGAGTCGGCGGAGAAGCGGGCCAGCGTGTAGCGGGCCGCGTCCACGCCCACGGCGTCCACCAGGTCCTCGAGGGTGACCACGGTGCCGTTGCGCTTGGACATGCGCACGGGCTTGCCGTCCTTGACCAGGTTCACCATCTGGCCGATCAGCACCTCGACGCACTCCGGGTCGTGGCCCAGGGCGGCTGCAGCGGCCTTGAGCCGGGCCACGTAGCCGTGGTGGTCGGCGCCGAGCATGTAGAAGTTCAGGTCGAAGCCGCGGTCGCGCTTGTTCTGGATGTAGGCGATGTCCCCGGCAATATAGGCGGCGTTGCCGTCGGACTTGATGACCACGCGGTCCTTGTCATCGCCGAACTCGGAGGAGTTCAGCCACCAGGCGCCGTCCTTCTCGTACAGGTTCTTGGAGCCCTTGAGCTGTTCCAGGAGCTTGTCCACCTGGCCGTTTTCGTGCAGGGAATCCTCATGGAAGAAGACGTCGAAGTCCACGCCGAAGTTGTGCAGGGATTCTTTGATGTCGGTGAACATAAAGTCGACGCCCGCAGCGCGGAAGTGCTCCTGCGCTTCGGCATCGGGCAGTTCCATGATGTCCGGTTCGGCGGCAAGGATGCGGTTGGCAATGTCCTCGATGTAGCCGCCGGCGTAGCCGTCCTCCGGAGCCGGTTCACCCTTGGCCGAGGCCAGCAGCGACCGGGCGAAGCGGTCAATCTGTGCACCGTGGTCATTGAAGTAGTACTCGCGGGTGACTTCGGCGCCCTGCGAAGAGAAGATGCGGGCCAGGGCGTCGCCGACGGCGGCCCAGCGGGTTCCGCCCAGGTGGATGGGTCCGGTGGGGTTGGCTGAGACGAACTCGAGGTTGATCCGGGTGCCCTTGAGCACTTCCGAGGTGCCGTAGGAGTCGCCGGCATCCACGATGGTCTTGACCAGCTCGCCGGCGGCACCGGCGTCGAGCGTAATGTTCAGGAAGCCGGGTCCGGCAATGTCCACCTTGGCCACGCCGTCGATCTTTTCGAGGCGTCCCTTGAGGATCTCCGCGAACTGGCGGGGGTTCATTCCGGCCTGCTTGGAAAGCTGCAGCGCAATGTTGGTGGCCCAGTCGCCGTGGTCGCGGTTTTTCGGCCGCTCCACGCGCACCTCCCGGGGCACGTCGATGCTGAAGTCACCGGCATCGATGGCGTCTTGGAGGCAGGCAGTTACGGCGGAGGAAAGTTCTTCAGGAGTCACCGGTTAAGCATAGCCTCCGGGCAGGAGCCGTTCCTGCGGTGGGCAAGGCAACACCCTGTGCACAGGCGGAGCACATCCGAATACGTTGTAATGGATACGGACCCCCACCCCAGGAGAGACATTGACCCCCTCACGCAAAACCCTGCTGTTTACCGCCGCTTCCCTCACGCTGGCCTCCACCGCCTGCGCCGGAACGACAGACGACGGCGCGTCCGGCGCCGGCGATTCCGCTGCTCCTGAGTCGACCGCTGCCGCCCCGGCAACCGCGGTTCCGGCACCGGCCGGCAGCTACGCCAACGGGGAATACTCCGCGCAGGGCAGCTACATTCCCCCGTCCAATCAGACGGAGGAAGTGGATGTGACCCTGACGCTGGAAGACGGAGTCGTCACGGACTTGTCGGTCAGCACCTCGGGCAACAATCCCACCTCCAAGCAGTACCAGCGCGAATTCACCTCCGGCGTCCAAGAGCAGGTCGTGGGCAAGAGCCTCGACGAGCTGGACGTGGCCAAGGTTGCCGGTTCCTCGCTGACCAGCTCCGGCTTCAACAAGGCCCTTGACTCCATCCGGACCGAAGCCGCGGGCTGACCGGCCCTGCCATGCCGGATTTCACGTTCGACGCCATCGGCACGGCTTGGACCGTAAGCACCGCCGTGCCGCTGACGGATCCGCTGCGGGCGGCCGTGCTGGAACTGGTGGACTCCTATGACCGGATCTACTCGCGTTTTCGGCAGGACTCGGTCATTGCACCGCTTGCGGCGGCGCCCGGCACCGTGGACCTGCCGCTTTCCGCCGCTCCGCTGCTCACTCTCTTCGATGACCTGTTCCGGCTCAGCGGAGGCACCGTGAATCCCCTGGTGGGCTCATCCCTGGAAAAACTCGGCTATGACGCGGTGTATTCGTTTGCTTCCGCAGGTCCCTCCCCGGCACCGGACTGGCGGGCGGCCGCATCCTGGCAGGTGAACGGGGACCGGACGGCGCTGAGCACATCGGTGCCGGTGACCTTCGACATCGGCGCCGCCGGCAAGGGCCAGCTGGTTGACCTTGTCTTTGCACTGCTGCACGCGGCAGGGCACGCAGAGCTGACGGTGGACGCCGGCTCCGATCTGCGGCATGCCGGCACCGGCACGCTGCAGATAGCGCTGGAACATCCGTATGACACCACCCGAGCCATCGGGGTCCTTCCGCTGCAGGACCGCGCGCTGTGTGCCTCCGCGGCCAACCGCCGGCAATGGGGAGACGGCCTGCACCACATTGTTGATGCGGAAACCGGCCGACCGGTGGAGTCCGTGGCAGCAACCTGGGTGCTGGCCGATGACGCCATGACCGCCGACGGGCTCGCCACCGCCCTGTTTTTCACCGACCCCGGCACGCTCGCCGAAGAATTCGCCTTTGACTATGTGCGGATGTTCTCGGACGGACGGGCCACCTTCTCACCTTTCATGGCTGGAGCCCTGTTTTCATGAGCGTTTCCCTGTCCGCCACGTCCCGCCGGCTGGACGCCCTGACCGGGCGCTGGACGATGTACCGGCTGACCGTTGTCCTGCTGCTGGCCATGACGGCGTGGTCCTTTGTGCTCTCCGCTGCCGGACAGCTGTTCTACACCCCGGCCGAACTCGCAGCCACCGCCGCCACCGCCGTCGCTTCCTCCCTCGTGGCCAGCCGGGTCATGGGACTGCTGTTCCGCACCCGGCCGCAGACCGATTCCTCGCTGATCACCGGGCTGCTCCTCTTCTTCCTGTTCTGGCCCACCACCGAAGGATCCCAGCTGCTGACCGTGGCGCTCGCCGCCGGGGCCGCCACCGCGTCAAAGTACCTGCTGGTGTGGCGCGGCCGGCACATCTTCAATCCCGCAGCCTTCGGCGCAGCCCTGCTGGCCGTCACCGGCCTGAACAGCGCCGTCTGGTGGGTGGCGGCACCGCTGATGCTGGTGGTTGTCCTGCCCGCCGCCGCGCTGATCCTCTACCGCAACCGGCTGCTGCCCATGGCCGGAGTGTTCCTGCTGGCATCGGGCGCCATCATCATTGCGCGGTTCCTGTCCGGCGGGGAACCGCTGACGACTGCGCTTGCCACTCTGCTCGCGTCCTACCCCGTGCTGTTCTTCGCGGGCTTCATGCTGTCCGAGCCGCTCACGCTGCCGCCCCGGCGCTGGCAGCGCCTGCTGGAGGCTGCCGTCGTCGGCGTCCTGTTCGCCCTGCCGCTGAACCTGGGTCCCGTCTATATGTCCCCCGAGCTGGCGCTGCTCCTCGGGAACCTGCTGGCCTTTGCCCTGGCACCGCGGGCGGGCATCCGGCTGCGGCTGCGCGAAAACCGGGCTCTGACCCCCACCGCCCGGGAGCTGGTGTTTGAGCCCCTGCGTCCGCTGAAGTTTCGGCCGGGACAATACGTGGAACTGAGCCTGCCCCATGCCAGCCCCGATGCCCGCGGCGCGCGCCGGATCTTCAGCCTGACCACGGCACCGGAAAAACCGGAAACCGTGGCTGTGGGGCTGCGCGTCACCGAGCCGGTCAGCTCCTTCAAGTCCACCCTGCTGAAGCTGAAGCCCGGCGCCGTTGTTACCGGAACGTCCGTGGCCGGGGACTTCCTGCTCCCCCGACGTCCGGGCGTTCCGCTGCTGCTGGTGGCGTCCGGCGTCGGCATCACTCCGTTTATGAGCCAGTTGCGGTCCCTGGCTGCACGCGGGCAGACGGGGGCGGTTGCCGGCGCATCCGACATCGTCCTGGTCTACGCTGCCTCTTCGGTGGAGGAACTGGCCTATGCGGCGGAGCTGCACGGGATGGGGATCCGGGTCCTGGTCTGCACCCCCACGGACCCGCAGATCAGCGGATGGACCTGGCTGGGCCCGGGCCTGCCGGATGCGCAGGCCCTGGTCCAGGCGGTTCCGGACATTGCGCGGCGCGCCGCCTACGTGTCCGGGTCTCCGGGGGCAGTGGCTGCGGCACGCGCCGCGGTTCGCGGAGCCGGCGGCCGCACCATCAAGACGGATGCCTTTCTGGGCTATTGATTTCGGCCGTGTTTTCACACGGCGCGCCGGACCTGCTAAGCTTCTTGAGTCCCACAGGACCTGCCGGTTTACCGGCGTCCTTGCCCTCGTAGCTCAGGGGATAGAGCGGTTGCCTCCGGAGCAACAGGCCGTAGGTTCGAATCCTATCGAGGGCACTTTGAGACAAGAAAGAACCCCGCACCGGTTTCCGGCTGCGGGGTTCTTTTGTTTGCCCGGTCTTTTGGTCATTTATTGAGCTCGGCGAAGATACCGCATCCGGCACCCTGTCATTGGCGCACCCCGCTGCCGTAGCCTGACGTCCTCTGCTGCAGACACCGGGAGTCGTCATGGCCAAACAGCTTGCCACCCAACTCATCGATCAGCTTCGGTCAGCAGGCGTCCAGCGCATCTACGGAATCGTCGGGGACAGCCTCAATCCCATCGTCGACGCTGTCCGCCGGACCGGAGGTTCGCGGAAGGGCGGTATTGACTGGATCCATGTACGGCATGAGGAGTCGGCAAGTTTCGCCGCGTCCGCGGAAGCCCAGCTGACCGGACGCCTGGCCGTGTGCGCCGGCTCCTGCGGTCCCGGCAACCTGCATCTGATCAATGGACTGTACGACGCCAACCGCTCCGGTGCACCGGTGCTGGCCATCGCTTCACACATCCCCACGGTCCAGATTGGCAGCGGCTTTTTCCAGGAGACACATCCGGATCGGCTGTTCAACGAGTGCTCGGTCTACTCCGAGCTGATCAGCACCACCGATCAGGCCCCGCGGGTGATGCAAAGCGCCATCCAGCACGCGCTGGCCCTGCGCGGCGTCTCAGTTATTACCCTGCCGGGCGATGTTGCCGGACTCGACGCCACCGCCGCCACACCAGCGCCGGCCAGGTTTGTGCCCGCAGCAGTGGTTCCGGCAGCGGAAAGCGTGCGGCAGCTGGCCGACGCCGTGAATGGTGCCCGGAAAGTGGCGCTCTTTGTCGGGCTCGGGGCGGAGGGTGCCCACGATGCGGTGACGGAGTTCGCGGCAAAAGTCCACGCCCCCGTAGGCCATTCTTTGAGGGGGAAGGACTTCATCCAGTACGACAACCCGAACGATGTGGGCATGACCGGACTCCTAGGCTACGGTGCCGCCGCCGAAGGGATTGAGGACGCCGATCTGCTGGTTCTCCTGGGCACGGATTTCCCGTACAACCAGTTCCTGCCCAAGACAAAAACCGCACAGGTTGACCGTGCGGCCGAGCGGCTGGGGCGCCGCACCGACGTCGACATAGCCGTCCATGGAGACGTGCTGGCCACTCTTCAGGCGCTCCTGCCGCTGGTGGAACAAAAAGAGGACGATGCCTTCCTGAGGGACATGCTGAAAAAGCACGATCGGTTGATGAATAAGGCCGTCGGTGCCTACACCCATGACGTCGGGCGGATGCGGCCCATCCATCCCGAATATGCGGCGTCACTGCTGGACCAGGCAGCGGATGAGGACGCGCTTTTCACAGCGGACACCGGGATGTGCAATGTTTGGACCGCCCGGTACATCAATCCGCTCGGCACCCGCCGGCTCATCGGTTCCTACCTGCACGGTTCCATGGCCAATGCCCTTCCCCATGCCGTCGGTGCCCAGTTCGCCTATCCGGACCGGCAGGTGATTTCCGTCAGCGGCGACGGCGGCCTGGGCATGCTGCTGGGAGAACTCCTGACTGCCCGGATGTATGACCTTCCCCTGAAGGTGGTGCTCTTCAACAACTCGACCCTGGGCATGGTCAAGCTGGAAATGCTGGTGGACGGCCTGCCCGACTACGCCGTGGACGTCAAAGACGTGAACTACGCGGCCATAGCTGCTGCGATGGGTTTTCACTCCGTGCGGGTCACTGATCCCGGGGACATCATGCGGGCCTACCGGGAGGCGTTCGCCTTCCCGGGGCCGGCCCTGGTGGAACTGATCACCGATCCCAATGCGCTGTCCATCCCGCCCAAGATCAGCACCGGACAGGTCCTCGGGTTTGCCACGGCCTTGTCCAAAGTTGTCCTGAACCGGGGCGCGGGAGAAGCAGTGAGCATGGCCCGGTCCAACCTGCGCAACCTGCCCCGGTCCTGACCCGTCAGCTCGGGAGGAGTTCCAACATGCCGGAGGTCAGTACCGGATCGCGTCGATGACTTTCACCCGGACGGCCACCCACGCCGGAATCAGCCCGGCGAGCGCCCCCACGGCTGTGGCCGCACCAAGACCGATGAGTGCGGCTTCCAGCGGAAACGGAGGAAGCTCCGTCAGCCCTGAGGCGACGGCTTGCTGGACAACCGGCAGCTTGACCACGGCCACGGCGGCCATGACGCCCAACACGCCGGCAACAAACGTAGCCACCACCGACTCCAGCATCACACCAAAGAAGATTCGCCCCGAGGTGGCCCCAAAACTGCGCCGGATGCCGATTTCCCGCACCCGGTACTTCACCGTCACCATCGAGATGTTCAGCAGGCCCACCGCGCCCAGCAGCATCACCATCCCGGCGATTCCGCCCACGGCCCACTGCAGGCCGCCGAAGGGATCCCCAAAGGCGGCGTAGTCGCTGCGGTACGCGTCAACCTGCATGCCGGGAAACTGCGCCGTCAGGTCCGCGGAGATGACGGCGGCCAGGGAATCGCTGAGTTCCTCGGGCACCCAGAGCTCCATGCTCGGACTGGCGGCTTCCATGCCGAGCCTGTCGTAGGCCTCGGAAAGCATAAACGCCTGAGGGTATTCCCCGTCGTACCGGTCCCGGCTGACGCCCACCACGACCGCGCTGATCTCCTGGTCCTGGGAGATCGTCAGCATGGGGTGGGAACTCACGTCCGGACTCCCCAGGCTTGCGTGGAAGGCTTCATTGATGACGACGGCGGGTGCCAGCCGCTGTGCATCGGCTGCGGTGAACCAGGTCCCCTGCACCATGGGTACCCGCCTCATGACCTCGTAATCCGCGTCCACCACCGTGGCCTGGGTCTGGGTAACGCCATTGGACAGCTGGAACGGCACCGTCGTGGAATAAACCATCGAGGAATATTCGACGGCGTAGCGTTCGGTCATCTCCCGGTAAGCCGCCGTGGCCAGTGCCGGATCGGGTGTGGACCCGTCCATCGAGTACATCGACACTGAAAGCGTCGCCGGCCTGCCGCTCTCCGCTTCGTTGCCCTGGGCGATCGATTCGCGCACCATGTTCCCCAGCCCCACCACCGTGGTCAGCGCGGCCACGGAAAGGGCGACGCCGATCAGTGCCAGCAGGATCCGGGTTTTCTGGATCCGAAGTTCCGCCCACGCCTCGACCAGTGTGCCGACAATTCCCGAGAGACTCATGCGGCCACCCGCAGTCCCGGTTCAAGCTGCCCGTCCTGCAGCAGGAAGTGCTCCTGGGCCATGGCCGCCACATTGGGATCATGGGTAATGGTGACCAGTGCAGCACCGGATTCTGCGGCCACCTCCGCGAGCAGGTCCATGACGTACGCCCCGGTGGCAATGTCCAGGGCGCCCGTCGGCTCGTCAGCGAGGATGAGCTGCGGCGAGCGGACCAGGGCACGCGCAATGGCGACACGCTGCTGCTCTCCGCCGGAGAGTTTCGACGGCCGGTCATGGAGCCGGCTGCCCAGCCCCACCCGGTCCAGCATGGCCGCCGCCAGGCGCTCCCGCTGCCAGAACTGCCTGCCGCGGGCGTAGAGCAGGGGCGTCATGACATTTTCCAGCGCCGTGCGCTCGGCCAGCAGGTTGAACTGCTGGAAGATGAAGCCCACCGCGGACCCCCGCGCTTGTGCCCGGCGCTTTTCTCCCATCCGTTCCACGGGTTCCCCCGCGAAGGTCATCAGCCCCGTGGTGGGGACGTCCAGCAGCCCGAGAATGTTCAGGAGCGTGGACTTGCCCGAACCTGAACGGCCCACAATCGAGAGGTGGTCCCCCGGGTACACGGTGAGGTCCACACCGGTCAGGATCTGCAGGGTGCCGTGGTCCGGCAGGACCACCGAGCGGGTGACCTTCGTCAGTACGGCCAGGGGCTCGCCGACAGTCATCCGCCCATCACTCCGGGCATGCCGTTCATCTGACCTTCGTCAGCTGCAGCCGGAGCGCCCGGAACAAACTGGAGCACCATTTCCCCCTCGGCCAGGCCGGACATGATTTCCACGGTCTGGCCGTCATTCAGCCCCAGGGCCACTTCCCGTTCGACGGCGCCCCCTGCGGACTGCGGTCCCCCAGCGGTTTCCGCCCCTGCCGCGCCGGGCATTGCTCCGGCAGCTTCTCCTGCCTGACCGTCCGCACCGTTGGGCATCACCCAGACAACACCGGTCTGCACCGACCCCCGAACCGCCGTCGTCGGCACCGTGATGACGTTCTCGGCCTGACCGGCGGAAATATCGATGGTTGCGCCCAGCCCGGCAAAGACGGCCGTGTCCCCCGGAACGGCGCAGCTCACGCTTCCGGCGGCCGGGGCCTCTGCGGGTGGAGCGGCCGGTCCGACAGCCTGCGCCTGGGTGCTCACCCCGGCCTGCACTGCGGGTGTCTTGCCCATGGTGACGTCGCTGCACGGGAAAGGGGCGGGCCCGCCGTTGACTGTCACCATGGCGGTGTTGGCCCGGGAGAAGATACGGAACTGCTGATCCGAGGTGAGCGTTCCGGACACGGAAAAGGTGCCGGGATCAATGGAGGCAACGTCTGTGCCCACTGACACCTGCTGCTTCAGGAGCACCGACAATTCGGTGACGGTGCCGTCCGAGGCAGCGACGACGTCGGCGTAGGTATAGGCCGGGCTCACCGCAACAGGCGGGGCTGCCGGTTCATCGTCGTCTGCCGGCGCCACGGGCGCGGCCTGCGGCTCGGGCTCCAGGAGGGTCTTCACCTGGAACAGCGGCGTCCCTGCAGTGACGGCCTCCCCTGCTTCCACATAGATGAAATCCACTGTGCCCTCGCTGGTGCTCTTCACCGTGACGGCGGGGTCGCTCACCACGGAACCCGGTACTGAGACCAGGTTGGTGACGGTTCCGAGAACGGCAGGGACCAGCGGAGTGCTGATCCGGGCGCTCGGCTGGTCATAGCCTGCTGCGGCGTCGGCCTGCAGCCCGTCCAGGAAGGCGAGCTTGAAAAGAGCTGCAGCCATTACGGCGAAAATCACCAGCCACAGCGTTGGAAAGACATAGCGGCGCACAGTCATCGGTTCCCCCGTCGAAGTTCTCCCCCGGGGCAACATTTCGGCACCGATTGAATGGGAACCTACCAGCGCGGCACCGTGATGCCGAATATGACACGGGGCAGCGGACAGCACCGCGTATTTCCTTCTGCGTGCCGGCGAAATACTTCCGCAAACCCTTGCGCGAGCCGGGTTGGTCAGCGGTAGGGTGTGGGACATACCAACCGGTCGGTTCCCTGAAGTTGAGGAAAGGGTCCCGGCTGGCAAGATCCCACCGCCGCGAGAAACACGGAACACCGCCCCATGAAAACCCTGAACATCAAAGAAGAACTGACCCGCGTTTCCGTGGACCTCTTTGCCACCCAAGGCTATGCCAAAACCAGCGTCCAGCAGATCGTTGATGCCGCAGGAGTCACCAAGGGCGCGCTCTACCATTATTTCGATTCCAAGGACGATCTGCTCTTCGACATCTACGACCGCATCCTTACCCTCCAGCACCGCAATCTCGAAGAGATCACGGCACGCAATCTTCCGGTGGAGGAGACCGTCCGCCTGGCCTGTGAAGACGTCCTGATCACCTCGATCGAGTGGATCCGTGAAGGCGCCGTCTTTTTCCGCTCCCAGCACATGCTCAGCCCGGACCGGCTGGAAGAGGTGAAAGCCCGTCGCCGCAGCTACAGCGAGGTCTTCGGCGCTTTGATCATCCGCGGCCAGGCGGAAGGCATTTTCCGCAGCGACATTCCCACCGCCGTCCTGGTGGCCAATTTCTTCGCCAATCCGCACTACCTCTCGTACTGGTACCAGCCGCGCGGACCCCTGACCAAGCAACAGGTCGCGAAACACCTGACCGATTTGTACCTCGCCGGGCTGCGGCCTGCCGGACCGGAAGGATCTGCACAATGAAAGCCTGGAACGTCGTAACCCTCGCCGAGCCGCGTGAGGCGCTGCGCCTCACCGACCAGCCCTCCCCCACCGCTGCACCGGGCTCACTGGTGTTGAAGACCCTTGCCGTGGCACTGAATTTCCCTGATGTGCTGTTGTGCCGCGGGGAGTACCAGGAAAAACCGGAACTGCCCTTCACGCCCGGCATCGAACTGTGCGGCACCGTCACCGGAATTGGCGACGGCGTCACCGGATTCCAGCTGGGCGACCGCGTGATTGCCACGCATCTGGGTGTCATGGCCGAGGAGGTGCAGGTTCCCGCCGCCGCAGCCTTCCCTGCTCCCGGATCCCTGTCCGACGCCGAGGCCGCCGCCCTGTGCATCGGATACCAGACCGGCCACTTCGGGCTGCACCGGCGGGCGCGGATTGCCCCCGGCGAAACGCTGCTCGTTCATGCGGCAGCCGGCGGAGTGGGCACGGCAGCCGTGCAGCTGGGCAAGGCCGCCGGTGCCACCGTGATCGGCGTGGTGGGCAACGAAGCCAAACGCCTGGTGGCGGAGAAGGCCGGCGCCGACATCGTGGTCAACCGCACCACTGAAGACTTCGTGGAGGTTGTCAAAGAGGCAACCGGCGGGCGCGGCGCCGACGTCATCTACGACCCCGTGGGCGGTGAAACCTTTGAACGCTCCACTCGGTGCATCGCCTTCGAAGGGCGGATCATCGTCGTCGGGTTTGCCGGTGGAACCCTGCAGACCGCCCGCATGAACCACGCCCTGGTCAAGAACTACTCGATCCTCGGGCTGCACTGGGCCCTCTACACCAAGAAAGCCCCGGAACTGGTTGCCGAGGTGCATGAACAGCTCACCCTCCTGGCAGACAAAGGACTAATCCGCCCGGTGGTCACCGAGACGGTACCGTTCGCATCCGCTCCCGACGCCGTCCAGCGTTTGGGCGACGGCAAGACCGCAGGGCGGGTGGTGCTGACCCTGTAACTTCCCGCCGCCGCGTTACCGCCGCCCGGCCCCGCGCCACCGCACCCAAGCAACCTTCACCGAGACAATGGAGTACTCATGGAAGTTCCACATACCGACCAGTCGGTTTTAGCCCCTCGCCTGCGCTTCAGCGACGTGAGTGTGCGGTTCGGCGGTCTCACTGCCCTGGACACGGTGTCCTTCGCCGTTCCGGCAGGCGCCGTCGTCGGCATTATCGGCCCCAACGGTGCCGGAAAAACCACGCTGTTCAACGTGATCTGCGGTTTCAACACTCCGGCGTCCGGGTCCCTGGAGCTCGACGGCGAGACGTTCCGTCCGCAGCGCCACCGGCTCACCCGGCAAGGTGTTGCCCGAACCCTGCAGGGACTGGGCCTGTTTCCCGGTTTGACCGTGCTGGAAAATGTTCTGCTCGGGTTGGAGAGCTCGGCCCGGCACAACCCCCTGCAGGACGCCCTGGCCCTGCCCCGCTCCCGGCACGGTGAGGCCCGGCTGCGCGAGCGCGGACTGCAGTGCCTCGATGACCTCGGCATCGTGTCCTTTGCCGCCGCCCTGCCGGACACCCTTCCGTACGGGATTCGAAAGAAAGTGGCACTGGCCCGGGCCCTCGCCGGCTCTCCCCGCCTTCTGCTCCTGGACGAACCCGCCGGCGGGCTCGCCCATGAGGACATCGATGAGCTGGCCGAAATCATCCGCTCCGTTCCGGCGACCGGTTGTTCCGTGGTCTTGGTGGAACACCACGTTGACCTGGTCATGAATGTCTGCGAGCGCATCGCGGTCCTGGACTTCGGCAAACTGATCGCCGAGGGCACCCCGGCCGAAATTGGCGCCAATCAGGCCGTCACCGACGCCTATCTGGGAGTTGAGCCGGCATGAGCGGGCTGCTGGTCCTGGATTCGGTCAGCGCCGGCTACGGCCCGGTCCCCGTCCTGCACGCCGTCAGCCTCAGCGTGGAAACCGGCAGCATCACCGCCGTCGTCGGCGCCAACGGCGCGGGCAAGACCACCCTGCTCCGCACCGTCGTCGGCCAGCTGAAGCCGGCGGCGGGAAGCATCCGCTTCGACGGCGCCGATTTGGCGGCGACCAAAGTGGAAGACATGGTGCGGCGCGGCATCGCCCTGGTGCCCGAGGGGCGCGGCGTCATCACCGAGCTGACAGTGGAGGAGAACCTGCGCCTGGGCGGTTTGTGGCGCCGCGACCGGGCCGCGGCCGCAGCCCTGCTGGCACGCATGTATGAATTGTTTGAACCACTGGACCGGCGCCGCAAAGCCCCCGGCCATCAGCTCTCCGGCGGCGAACGCCAAATGCTCGCCCTGGGCCGCGCCCTGATGGCCGGCCCCCGGCTGCTGCTTCTCGATGAACCGTCTCTGGGCCTTGCCCCGCGCATCACCGCCCAGATCCTGGGCCTGCTGCGCAGCCTCTGCGACGACACAGGCCTCACCGTCCTGCTGATCGAGCAGAACGTCCGCAGTGCCCTTTCCGTGGCCGACGACGGCGTGGTCCTGAACCTGGGATCCGTCGTCGCCGCCCGCCCCGCCGCCGACCTGGCTGCGGATACCGACCTGCGCCACACCTACCTGGGGTTCTGACATGGACAGATTTCTCTTCCTTACCGTCGACGGACTGGCGCGCGGCGCCGTGCTGGCCGCCTTCGCCCTTTCCCTCGTGATTATTTGGCGCGCCGCACGCATTGTGAACTTCGCACAGGGCGCGATGGCCGTGGCCACCACCTACATCGCCTTCACCGTCACCAGTGCCACCGGCAACTACTGGCTGGGGCTGGCGTCCGCCGTCGTCGCGGGCCTGGTGCTTGGCGCCCTCGTGGAACGGACCGTCATGCGCTTCGTGGGAAACACCAACCCGCTGAACTCCGTGATTGCCGGGCTGGGACTGCTGCTGGTTATCCAGGCCATCCTGGGCATGGTATTCGGCAACGGGTACAAGGCCATGGCCACGCCGTTCAGCACAACACCGATTTCCATCGGCGGCGTCAGCGCCATCTCCCCCTACGATCTGTTCATCTTCACCTGTGTGGGGCTGATCGTCGTCGGACTGGCCCTGCTCTTCACCAAGACTTCACTGGGGCTGAGGCTGCGCGCCTCGGCGTTTGCGCCGGACCTGGCACGGCTGCTGGGAGTGCGGTCCTCGCGCATGCTGACCCTGGGCTGGGCGTTGTCCTCCGCCGTCGGCGCCCTCGCTGCGCTGCTCATCATTCCCACCGAGCTGGGCCTGAATCCGCATGCTGTGGACACAGTCTTTGTCTACGCGTTCACCGTTGCCGTGGTGGGCGGACTGGATTCCGCGGGCGGTGCTGTTGCGGGCGGACTGGCCGTGGGTGTGGTGCTCAGCTGGGTCAGCGGATATCTCGGCTCCACCCTGGCCCCCATCGCGGTGCTGGTCCTGCTGCTGGTGGTGCTGCTGCTCCGCCCGGCGGGACTGTTCTCAATGACGAAGGAGCGCACAGCGTGAAACCGTTGACACCACTGACTTCCCTCCTGCTGGCTGCTGCCGCGGCAGCGGTACTGATCGGGCTCACCTTCGCCATCGAACCCTTTCGGTCCTATCAACTGGCCACGGCCTGCGCGTACCTGTGTGCCGTGGCCGGCCTGACCCTGCTCACCGGTGCCGGAGGGCAGCTTTCCCTCGGGCAGGCCGCTCTCATGGCCGCCGGTGCCTACAGTTACGCGCTCAGCGCCAACGCGCTGGCCGAAGCGGGAGTGGAAGGCCTCCTCCTGCTGCTGGCTCCGCTCGGTGCCGCAGTCCTGGGAGCCGCCCTCCTGGGCGTAATCATCGGATGCGCCGCCGGACGGTTGCACGGCCCCTATCTGGCCGGTTTCACTCTCGCCCTGGTGGTGGCCATCCCGGCGGTGACCAGCACCTTCTCCAACATCCTGGGCGGGGACCAGGGCCTGTGGATCACCGTGGAGAAGCGTCCGGCCGCGCTGCGCGGCACAGTGAGCAACGAGCAATGGCAGGCGTGGCTGGCGATCCTCTGCGCAGTCGCCGTGATGGTGGTGTTGAACAACCTGTTGCGCGGACGGTTCGGGCGCCAGCTGCGGGCCGTGCGTGACAACGACGCCGCGGCCTCGCTTTCCGGGGTCAACGCGGCCCGAACCAAGATCATCTCCTTCACCGTCAGCGCAGCAGCGGCGGGCCTGGGCGGCGGCCTCCTCGCCTACGTCACCCAAAGCGCCAGTCCAGGAGCGTACTCGCTGGTCCTGTCCCTCTACCTGCTGATGGCAGCCGTTATTGGCGGCATTGGTTCACTGACCGGCGCCGTCTGGGGGGCGCTGATCATGGTGTTCCTGCCCTACGCGGTTAATTCGTTCACCGCCGCTCTGCCGGTGTCCGCGGATGTCGCTTCCCGGCTGGACGGCAACCTCGCCATAGCGGTGTTCGGCACCATCCTGGTGCTCGTCATCCTGATTGCCCCCCGCGGCATCCAGGGGCTGCTCTCCGCCGGCGGGCGCCGGATCCGGACCCGCTTCTCCCCCGGAGCTGGTCCCGCTGGGCCTGCCGCGACCGCCGTCGTCCCCGTTCCCGTTCCCGGTTCCGAGTCCTCTCCCCCAACTCCATCCGCTGCTGCCGGCGTCGCCGGCAGCGCACCGCAGTCCGGCACGTCAGCAGAAAATCCGCCATCAGAAACACTGTCCACCACGAAAGGTCAACGATGACTAGTTCCCAGCACACCGGCTCCGTCCGCAGCACCACCGCTTCCCGGCGAACGGCCTCCGGGCGATCCAGGCGCTCCGTCCTCGCAGCAGCCGTCACGGCGGCCGCCCTCACCCTCGCAGCCTGCGGTTCCTCCGGCGAGGGCACCCCGGAGGCAACCGAGGACGTTCCCGGCATCACCGACAGCACAGTCAAAGTGGGAACGCACCAGCCCCTCACCGGACCGGCGGCGGCCGGATATGCCTCCATTTCCCCGGCCACGAAGGCCTACTTCGACTACGTGAACGCGAACGGCGGAATCCACGGCCGCACCATCGAGTACAGCGTGAAGGATGACGGCTACAACCCGGCCAACACCCAGAGCGTGGTGCGTGAACTGGTGCTCCAGGACGAAGTTTTCGCCATCCTCGGCGGCCTCGGCACACCGCCGCACAGCTCGGTGCTGGACTTCCTGAATGACAACGAGGTCCCGGATTTGTTTGTTGCCTCCGGCAGTCCCACCTGGAACCAGCCTGAGGATTACCCCTACACCTACGGCTTCATGCAGGACTATGACACCGAGGCCAAAGTCCTGGCGACATACGTGCAGGAGGAATTCCCGGATGCGACCTATTGCCTGTTCGGGCAGGACGACGATTTCGGTGCCGACTTCAAGACCGGACTCGAGTCGGCGCTCGGCAGCGGCGGACTCGCCAGTTCGCAGGTCTACTCCACCGCGAACACTGACGTCGCCGCCCAGATCAGTGCCATGCAGGCGGCCGGCTGCGATGTGAACTTCCTGGCCTCGATCAACGGTTTCAGCGCCCAGGCCATCGGAACGGCGGCCAAGCTGGGCTACTTCCCCAAGTGGGCGGCGTCCTCTGCCGGCGGAGACTACAACACCCTGGCCAGTTACCTGGGTGAGAACACCGACAAGCTCCTGGAGGGGTTTATCAGCGCCAACTACCTTCCGTCCTATTCCGACGCCGACGACGAGTGGACGGCCAAGTTCAAGGAGATCAACGAGGAGTACAACCCCGGTGCTGAATTCGACGGAAACACCATCTTCGGCATGTCCCTGGGCTACCTGTTCGCCGAGGCCCTGAACGAGGCCGGCGAGAACCCCACCAGGGAGTCGCTGTTGGAGGCACTGGAGTCCGGGGAGGTGCAGGGCAACGGCCATGTGCCGCTGGGCTTCAGCGAGGACAGCCACGCCGGGTACACCGGCGGGATGATTACGCTGATCTCGGGCGGCGTCCAGTCCTACACCGGGACGCCGTTTGCCGTTGACGGAGACTCCGTCAGCGCCTACACGGAAGACCGTCCCGCAATGCCCCAGAACGGCATCCCGGAGTAGACGCCGGCGGGAGACCGCCCGAACAACAAAGGTAAGGGCCCGCCACCGGCGGGCCCTTACCTTTGGCTGGAGTGCTGCTAGGCCAGCACGTACAGGGTGATCCAGTCGGCAACTGCCGCCGGCTTGTCCGCCCCCTCCAGTTCAATCGTGATGCCGGTGACGACGCGGACGCCCTGGCCTGTGGACTCGACCTTGGCCAGTTCGGAGACCACCCGGACGCGGCTGTTCACCGGCACGGGGTGTGGAAACCGCACACGGTCCAGACCGTAATTGATGCCCATCACGGTGCCATCCAGGCTCACCCGGTCCGACGCCAGCGCCGGCAGCAGCGAGAGGACCAGGAAACCGTGGGCGATGGTGGCGCCAAACGGACCGGCCGCTGCCCGTTCAGGATCAGTGTGAATCCACTGATGATCGTCGGTGGCGTCGGCGAACCGGTTGATGCGGCCCTGGTCGATCGTGATCCAGTCAGTGGTTTCGCGCTGCCCCACGGCCGCTTCCAACTCCTGTACGGAGGAAAAGTGCGCCATTGCTAAGCCCTCGGTCCGCCGGCTACGTACAGCACCTGACCGGAAACAAAGGAGGCTTCCTCCCTGATGAAGAAAGACGCCGCAGCAGCGATGTCGGCAGGTGTTCCGGCACGGCCCACCGGGATCTCGGCCACTGCATGCTTCACGAAGTCATCGAAGGGCACTCCGATCCGTTCAGCCGTCGCCCGCGTCATGTCGGTTTCGATGAACCCCGGCGCAATCGCGTTGACCGTGACGTTGTAGCGGCCCAGTTCGATGGCCAGTGTCTTGGTGAATCCCTGCAGTCCTGCCTTGGCAGCGGAGTAATTGGCCTGGCCGCGGTTGCCCAGGGCCGAGGTGCTGGAAAGGTTGACGATGCGTCCCCATTTTTCCTGCACCTGATGCGCCTGCACGGCACGGCTCATCAAAAAGGCGCCGCGCAGGTGAACACCCATGACCGCATCCCAATCGGTGTCCGTCATCTTGAACAACAGGTTGTCGCGGAGGATGCCCGCATTGTTCACCAGGATGGTTGGTGCGCCCAGTTCGTCCGCGATCCGGGCCACGGCGGTTTCGACGGCGCCTGCATCCGAGACATCCGCCCCCACTCCCACGGCCTTTCCCCCGGAATTGTTGATGGCCTCCACTGTGGCGGCGGTGTCCTCTTCCCGCAGGTCAATGACACCGACGCGGTGGCCGTCGGCCGCCAGCCTCGATGCGACGGCGGCACCAATGCCGCGTCCTGATCCGGTGACGATGGCGGTTCGCTGAACAGGAGGTGCTTGGGCTTCGGTCATGTTTCTCCTCAGAATGTGAGCTGCATCATAGTGAGGCTGAGCGTACCGACCGGACGGTACGTATGCAACGCACCGCGAGCTGCGCTAATTACCTGCTGCGTCCGCCCGGTGGGCGTAGAGATCCCGAAGCAGTGCCACCTCGGCGAGGTGATGGATCATCTCGCGGTGGATGTGCAGGACCAGTTCCGCCATCGGCGCCTGCGCCCGGCTCCCCTCCGCTTCCCCCACCGGAGCGGCGAGCGCCGCTTCGTCCAGAGCTGAGACCGACCGGATCCAGGTCCCGTAATACCCATCCAGCAGGTCCAGGGCTTCTGCCGCGGTTCCGGGGTATTCGAAGTCCTCGTAACTGACGGCCGGCCCGCCGAAATGCGCGGCGTTCCGCGCGCCCAGCACGCCCACCAGAAGGTGTCCGATCCGCCAGGCAATGGTGGTGACAGGTGCCGGCACGGGTTCCGGATACTCAAAGTCGATCGTGAAACTCCCCGATCCCCCCTGCATCCCCGCGGTTCCCGTTCCCCGCGGCCGCACATTCCAGGCATCCGGCACCGGCTCCCAGAAATACTCATCATCCGTGAGGCCCTGCAGCCGGGGGCGCGCCTGGTTTTTCCAGTGCCACTGCATCTGGTCCGTCAGCAGCCCGGTGAAGTCGAAAGCATCCATGAACATCCTCCTCAGGGTCCGAGCTTCCAGGTGAGCCGGCGGTTCCGGCTCCCGCCCCTGCTCCATCCCACCCTAAAAGCGCATCAGGACAGCTTTTGTCCGCGATGCGGAGTACTTTGAAAGCATGTTGGAAACCTCGGCACGGCTGCTGCACCTGCTGTCGCTGCTGCAGATGAGGCGCGAGTGGACCGGGGCGGCCCTGGCAGACCGCATGACGGTCACCGAGCGCACGGTGCGGCGCGACATCAGCAAGTTGCGCAGCCTTGGTTATCCGATCTCGGCGTCCCCGGGCATTGCCGGAGGCTACCAGCTGGGAGCCGGTGCCCAGCTTCCGCCCCTGCTGCTCGACGACGACGAAGCGCTCGCCGTCGCGCTGGGCCTGGCCGCCGTCGCCACCGGTCCCGTGGCGGGAATCGGCGAGGCATCCGTGCGGGCGCTGGCAAAGCTGGAACAGGTCCTCCCCGGACGTCTGCGGCCAAAGTTCTCCGCGATGCGCCAGTCCATCAGCGTGCTGGCAGGAAACGCCGCCACCGTTGACCCGCAAACGCTCACCGCGCTGTCCGGTGCCATTGCCGAACATCGTGTGGTTGCCTTCCGCTACACCGCCGTCGGCGGGGTTTCGGCGCGGCGCCTGGTGGAACCCTACAAGCTTGTCAGCACCGGCCGGCGCTGGTACCTCGCCGCGTGGGATCTGGAACGGCGGGATTGGCGGACCTTCCGGATGGACCGCTGCCAGAGCATTCCTGCCATCCGGGAGCGCTTCTTTCCGCGCGCCCTGCCCGCCAAGGACATGGCCGCCTATGTCCAGGACTCCATTACGCGCTTTCCCTACCGGTACGACGTCGTACTGCGGCTGGCGGCGCCCATTGCCGATCTGCGGGACCGGATACCGCCGGAGGCAGCCAGCCTGGAAGCCGACGGCCCGGGGCACACCATCCTGCGCGGCGGGTGGGATTCCCTGGATCTGCCGCTGATGCGCCTGGCCGCGCTGGACATCGACTTCGAAATCCTGGCACCGGCCGAGATGCGCGATCGGGCGCGGGCTGCGGCAGCGCTGCTCCAGCGTGCCGCCGATGTCCAGCCCTCGGCGGAATACGGGAACGCCGAAGATTCCAGCCACTAGACTGGAAGCAATCATGGCACTGACTATTTCCTACCCCGCCCAGCTGCCCGTTTCGGAGCGCCGCGAAGACATCATGGCTGCGATTGCCGCCAACCAGGTGACGATCATCGCGGGCGAAACCGGTTCCGGCAAGACCACCCAGATCCCCAAAATGTGCCTGGAACTCGGGTTGGCGGAGAAGGGGCTCATCGGACACACCCAGCCGCGGCGGCTCGCCGCACGCACGGTGGCTGAGCGCATCGCCGAGGAGCTCGACGTCGAACTGGGCGACGAAGTGGGCTACCAGGTGCGCTTTACGGGTGAGACCAGCCGCAAGACCAAGGTCAAGCTGATGACCGACGGCATCCTGCTGGCCGAAATCCAGCATGACCGCAAGCTGAAGAAGTACAGCACCATCATCATCGATGAGGCTCACGAGCGCAGCCTGAACATCGACTTCATCCTGGGCTACCTGCGCCGGCTCCTCCCGGAGCGCCCGGACCTGAAGGTCATCATCACCTCGGCCACCATTGACCCGGAACGCTTCGCCGAGCACTTCGCCGCGGACGGCAAGCCCGCCCCCATCATTGAGGTGTCCGGACGCACGTTCCCGGTGGAGGTCCGCTACCGTCCGCTGAACCAGCCCGCCGACGGCGGATCCGACGACGAAGACGTTGACGATGAGCTGGAGGAAGACCGCGATCCGGTGGACGCGGTCTGTGACGCCGTGGAGGAACTCTCGCGCGAGGCCCCTGGGGACATCCTGGTGTTCTTCTCCGGTGAGCGCGAAATCCGCGACGCCGCCGATGCGCTGCGCTCCTCCGTGCAGCGCGTGCCCCGCCTGGCCAACACCGAAATCCTGCCGCTGTACGCCAGGCTGTCCCTGGCGGACCAGCACAAGGTCTTCCATCCGGGCAAGCACCGCCGCATCATCCTGGCCACCAACGTTGCCGAAACCTCACTGACCGTGCCGGGCATCAAGTACGTGGTGGACACCGGCACCGCGCGCATCTCCCGGTACTCGCACCGCACCAAGGTTCAGCGGCTGCCCATCGAGCGCATTTCCCAGGCCTCGGCCAACCAGCGCTCCGGCCGCTGCGGCCGTGTCTCCGACGGCATCGCCATCCGCCTGTATTCCCAGGAGGACTTCGAGTCCCGCCCGGAGTTCACGGATCCGGAAATCCTGCGCACCAACCTGGCCGCCGTCATCCTGCAGATGGCCGCCATGGGAGTGGCAAAGGGGCCGAAGGACGTGGCGGATTTTCCGTTTGTCCAGCCTCCGGATTCCAAGGCCATCAATGACGGCGCTACCCTCCTGAAGGAACTTGGCGCCCTGCAGCCTGCCGGCGGCATCACCCCGGTGGGCCGAAAACTGTCCCAGCTGCCGGTTGACCCCCGGCTGGGCCGGATGATCGTGGAAGCCGGTGCCCGCGGCTGTGCCAAGGAAGTCATGGTTCTCACCGCCGCGCTCACCATCCAGGACCCGCGGGAGCGCCCCTCGAAGGACGACGCCGCCCGCGCGCAGAAGGCTGCGGAGCTGCACAAGAGGTTCGTGGACGAGAACTCCGACTTCACCGGCTACCTGAACCTGTGGCGCTACGTGCAGGACAAGCAGAAGGAACTCTCGTCGTCGGCCTTCCGCCGGCTCTGCAAGAACGAATTCCTGAACTATCTGCGGATCCGCGAGTGGCAGGACCTGTTTACCCAGCTGCGCCAGATCGCCAAGCCGCTGGGCATCACCCTGTCCCCCGGCCCGGTGGACCCGGTGTCCCACGACAAAGAAATCCATATGAGCCTCCTCGCCGGCCTGCTCAGCCACATCGGTCTCTACGACCAGCGCAAGCGGGAGTACTCCGGCGCCCGCGGCACCCGATTCGCAGTGTTCCCCGGGTCGGCCCTGTTCAAGAAGTCCCCGGACTGGGTAATGGCCGCCGAACTGGTGGAAACATCCCGGCTGTGGGCGCGCGTGGCCGCCAAATTCGATCCGCTGTGGGTGGAGGAAGTGGCTCCGCACCTCATCAAGCGCTCCTACAGCGAACCGCACTGGTCCAAGAGCCGCGGATCAGTGATGGCCTATGAGAAGGTCACGCTCTACGGCGTCCCCGTCATCCCCCAGCGCAGCATCAACTACGGCCGCGTGGATCCCGAACTGTCCCGTGAAATGTTCATCCGTCACGCCCTGGTCGAGGGTGACTGGCGCACGCACCATAAGTTCTTCCACCGCAACCAGGCACTCCTGGCTGAGGTCGAGGAACTGGAAAACCGCGTCCGCCGCCGCGGCCTGCGCGTGGACGATGAAACCCTGTTCGAGTTCTACGACGAACGCGTGGGCAAGGACGTGGTCTCCGAACGGCACTTCGACAAGTGGTGGAAGAGCGCCCGGCACGAGAACCCGGCACTGCTGGACTTCGACCCCGATGCGCTGCGCACCGACGACGCCGCGGGCCTGGACGAGAACGACTTCCCCAAGGTCTTCACCTACGGGGACTTTGAGCTGCCGCTCAGCTACGAGTTCTCCCCCGGCATTGCCGGAGCCGGCGACGGCGTCAGCGTGGAGGTCCCGGTGCTGTTCCTGAACCAGCTCGATCCGGAGCCGTTCAAGTGGCAGATTCCGGGCCTGCGCGCCGAATTGATCACGGCACTGATCAAGTCGCTGCCCAAGGCCATCCGGAAGAACTTCATTCCGGCACCGGACGTGGCACGTGCGGCCGCATCGGCCCTGGCCTCTGACTTCGACCCCGCGCAGGACGCTCTCGAGCCCTCCTTGGAACTGGCTCTGCGGCGGCTCAAGGGCCACATCATTCCGCCCGGGTCCTGGAACTGGGATGCAGTGCCCGAGCACCTGCGGATGAGCTTCACCGTGGTGGACGGCTCCGGCAAGGTGCTGGACGAAGGCAAGGACCTTGCCGCGCTGCAGGAATCCCTCGCTCCCGCCACCCGGCGTGCCATTGCCGAGTCCTTGGGAGCCACGCCCAAAACCGTTACGCCCAAGGCTGCCGGCAAGCACGGAGGCAAGCCCTCCGGTCCGTCCGGAAACGGATCGGGCCAGCAGCAGCCGGCATCGTCGTCGGGCCCCTCATTGGCCGAGCAAACCGGGCTGACCGAGTGGAGCGTCGGCACCGTTGACAAGCAGGTGCAGCGGCTCGTGGCCGGGCACATGGTCACCGGCTATCCCGCGCTGGTGGACGAAGGGAAAACTGCCGGGCTGCGCATGTTCCAGAGTCCCGGAGAACAGGCGGTCGCCATGCGCGGCGGCGTGATCCGGCTGCTGGTGCTGCGCGTTCCCAGCCCGGCCAAGTACGTCCTGGAGCACCTGAGTAACGCAGAGAAACTGACCTTCAGCCAGAATCCGCACGGCTCGGTGGCCGCCCTGATCGAAGACTGCACCCTGGCTGCGGTGGACAAGCTCACGCCCGAGGCCCTGCCGTGGACCCGTGCGCAGTTCGATGAACTGTACGAGAAGGTCCGGGCCGAGCTGATCGACACCGTTTTCACCGTGACCGCCACGGTGGAGAAGATTCTCTCCAGCACGCGCCGCATCACCAAGGCGCTCAAGGGAACCCAGTCACTGGCCCTCATCAGCGCCCTGAACGACATCCGCGCACAACTGGACTCGCTGGTGTACCCAGGCTTTGTGGCCCGCACCGGCTATGCGCAGCTCACCCATCTGCCGCGCTATCTGGCCGGCATTGAGCGGAGGCTGGAAAAGCTGCCCACCAATGTGCAGCGTGATGCCCAGCAGATGGCTGTCGTGCAGGCTTTGGAGGACGACTACGACGACGCCGTGGCGGCGCTGCTGCCCGGAGCCGGAACACCCCCGGCTCTGACCGAGGTCCGGTGGATGATCGAGGAGCTGCGGATCAGCTTCTTCGCACAGGAACTGGGAACCGTGCGGTCGGTGTCGGAAAAGCGGATCCGTACCGCTCTGAACGCGGCCTTGTCCCCGGCTTAGGGTCAATCTTCGCAGCAGCCCCTTCCCTCCCGGATCCGCCCTTAAACGAAGACTGGTGGTGCACCCTTCGTGCAGAAGCACTTCGGGTACACCACCAGTTTGCGCGTTGGGCCTATGCCCTCCGGCGTCGCGAGATCAGCACCAGCGCCGCGCCGAAGCTGAGGACAAGTCCTCCAGCGACAGCCGCCCACGTTCCGTGCGTTCCGGTGTTGGCTAGTCCGGACTCACGAACGACTGGGGCCCCGTCAGTTGTGACACGAATTGTTGCGCCAGGGGTGCCCGGGAGAGTGACCCGAACAGTCGGAGGAGCAGCATTCGCAGGTCATGCAGGTGGTGCAGGATCAGGGGTCGGAGAAGGATCCAGTGACGGAGACGGGCTCGGCGACGGAGACGGCGACGGCGACGGAGACGGCGACGGCGACGGCGACGGGAACAAACCCGTCTCAGGGGCGGGATCCGGGGTTGGGGACGGAGTCGGTTCCGGTTCCGGGCAGTCAGGGATTACCCATATGTTGTCCAGATCATTATTCCAGTAATCCACCAGTCGTGCATTGAGGGGAAACTCTTCAGTGGGAGTAAGAATCGGCGGGTATGTGTACGCACCCGGAACTTCGAATTCGACGGTGTACTGGTTTAGAGCCCAATCCTGGCCGCTAAACCAGCGGGCAGCATGTCCCACACACCGGAGAATGTGCGCCAACCCGACTGGGTCGCCAGCAAAGTCTGGGGACCTGAATTGTTACCGCGACCGACCACCCCGCCAGAACGGACATACCCGTTACAAGGGTTGTTAGTTTCCGCTGCAATTCTGCATTTTCCATTTTAATGATCGAAAGATGGCACCACCGGCATCATCTTGGGCTCTGGATTGCAGAATGACCGCAGTAGTTTGGGGTGCGTTCCTCCATAAGGCTACAAAGAACACTTGTGCATCCTCCGGTAAGTGCTGTGGGTGTGCCCCCTGTCCCGGACTGTGTCCCTGCTTGAGACATAAGGGGGTGGGCTTCCCTCCGCTTTGGGAAACATCGACCGGTCAGGGAAATTCCTGCCACTGCGGACCGGAGGTGTTTCCCAAAACGGAGGGGCTTCCCAAACTGCAGCAGCATCGTCGCGAAACCGGTGCCTGCTGTTCCGACCTGCGACAATATGCTGTCCAGATGCAGCAGATATCAGAGAACTTGGTGCCCGTACCCGATTACCGCCGGACGGCCCGGCGCCGAGCCTTCTCCGAACTGCCCGCAGCCCTGCATGAGCGGCTGGCCTTGTACATCGGCGGCAGCATCACGTCAGTGCGCAGCGCCGGCGGCGGCTTTACCAACGGTTTCGCCGCCGTACTCACCTGCACCGGCGGCTCGGAGGTTTTCGCCAAGCCCGGAAGCTCTGGCCGGCGACGCCGTCCTCCACGGCGACCTTAGGCCTGACAACATCCTCATCAGCTCGGGCGTGCACTTGTATGCGACTGGAATTTTCTGGGCACCGGCGCGCCGTGGACAGACTGGGTGGGGGTGCTCCCCTACGCGCGGGGCGGCGGGCTCGACGCCGATGCCTGGCTGCGCGGGTCCTCTCTGACCCGGGGCGTGCCGCCGGAGTACATCGACGCGTGGCTGGCGGCGCTGCTCAACTACATGCTCGATTCGGGGAACCAGCCGGAGGTTGCGGCCAGCCCGCATCTGCGCAGCCACGGGCGGCACACCTCCCGGCTCCTTTGGGATTGGCTCGCAAGCCGGCAGCAGACAGCAGAAAGGGGCAGGTTTCCCCGCCCCTGATTCCGGCTGATTGTTATGACTCCGGCACGAACTCCCCGTGCCCGGCGGCGCGAAGTGCCTCCCGCAGCTTGTCCGCGTTGGCCGCCATGCGTTCGGGATCAGGGTTGGAATCGGCCCGGCTGAAGTCGAAGTCCTGCAGGGAATTGGTGGGCCAGACGTGCAGGTGCAGGTGGTCGATTTCGAAGCCTGCAATGCTCAGCCCAGCCCGCTCCGAGCCGAAAGCGGCTATCTGCGCCTGACCCACAATCTGCGCCACTGCGGTCAGCTTCTGCAGCAGTTCCGGCGGGGCGTCGGTCCACTTGTCGATCTCCTGCCGCGGCACCACCAAGGTGTGTCCGTCGCTGAGCGGGCCGATGCTCAGGAACGCCACCACGTCGTTGTCCTTCCAGACAAAGCGGCCGGGGATCTCGCCGTTGATGATCTTGGTGAACAGAGTGGGCATGGGTTCTCCTGGGGACGGGGTGGTGGAAGTGGACGTGTTCCGCGCAGCGGCGGACGGCTGCGCATTGGCAGCCGCCTTCAAGCGCAGGGGCGGCGGAACGGGTCGGCCGGTCATCATGCTTAGACGCTATCGCTTTTTGACTGTCCCCGGCCATTCCCCTGCCTGCGTTCCCACTTCAACCGGGGAGCCCTTCGTCGATGACCACTGGGACCACGACCCGGGATACAGCGCGGCCCGGTAGCCGGCCATTTCCAGGGCCACAACGTCGTGGGCTGCGCTGATGCCGGATCCGCAGTACACGGCCACGGGGGCCTCACGGCGCACCCCCAGCGCCTCATAAGCGGCGCGCAGTTCCTCCGGCGTGCGGAACGTACCCTGCTCAGTCAGGTTCTGCGGGGTGGGGGCATTGACTGCACCGGGAATGTGGCCTGCCTGCGGGTCCACCGGCTCACGGTCGCCGCGGTAGCGGTCCCTGGCCCGGGCATCGAGCAGCCGCCCCGCTGCCACGACCGCCGGAACATCCCACATCTCCAGGACCGGCATCCGGCCCCAGGAGAGCTCGACATTCCCGGGAGCGGGTACCACGGCCCCGCCCTGCAGCGCGAAACCGGCCCGGTGCCAGGCGACGACGCCGCCGTCAAGCAGGTAGACGTCCTCCAGTCCCGCGTGGCGCAGCAGCCACCAGGCACGGGCAGCGGAGGTGCCGCTCACAGCGTCATACACCACCACGGTATCCCCGGCGTTGACCCCCCAGCGGCGGACCGTGCGGTGAAAGTCTTCCGGGTCAGGCAGCGGATGCCGTCCCGCGGAACCATTCCCGGCCGGAGCGGCCAGTTCCTTTTCCAAATCCACATAGACGGCGCCCGGGATGTGTCCGCGCTCAAACTGCTTGTGTCCGTCGGTGTGGCCCAGCGCCCATCTCACGTCCAGCAGCACCACCGGCTCACCTTTGGCCAGCAGTTCCTGCAGGGCGTGGACATCGATAACCGGCCCGCTCATACCTGCACCGATTCGCCGGTGGACAGGTGCTGGTACACGGTTCCGTACAACTCCCCGAAGCGGGCGACATGGTTCTCAGCTACGCCCAGTCCGCGCTCGTTCAGGAGCGCATCGTGGATGGGATAGGCGCGTTCCGCTCCGGAGGCAATGACAAAGTCGATGACCTCCCCAACCTTGGACCAGGGGGCATGGATGGGAACCAGCAGGGTCTGCACCGTCAGCCCGTTCGGAATCACGAAGGAATCCCCCGGGTGATACAGGGTGCCGTCGATCAGGTAGCCGACGTTGGCCACCAGCGGCACCAGCGGATGGATCAGCGCGTGCTGCCCTCCGAAGGACCGCACCTCAAAGCCGGCAGCCGCGAAAGTGGTGTTGGGTTCTACATCGATGATCCGATCCGCGGCGCCGCTGTCCGTGCTGCCGGCGGTCAGCGCCGACCGCAGCTCCGCGGCCAGGGACGCCGGTGCGTAGAGGGCCAGGCCGGTGTTCGCCTGCATCACGGCCAGAACCCGGTCCCGGTCCAGATGATCGGCGTGCTCATGGGTGATCAACACGGCTGACGCACCGTCCAGGGCCTCCTCGACTTCGGAGAACGAACCGGGATCCAGTACGAGCACGTTGCCGTCGCGCTCCAGCCGCACGCAGGAATGGGTGTACTTGGTCATTTTCATAGGGTCACAGTACCCCTCAGCACCGCTTCTTCACCGGAAGGGTTCGCGGTGACCCGCAGGGACTCTTACTGAGCCGGTGCGATAATCTGGAAGTTGCGCAGGCAGCGCGGGCTGAGGAAAGTTCATGTTCCGCTGCTGCCCTGCCGGAGCCACAGGCACCGGCACCGGCACCACCGTTCCAAGGAGGAGCATGTCATCCGAGACGTCCCGCCCAGCGAAGCGGACCCCGGAACAGCGGGTCACGCGCCAGCGCCTCGCCGTCGGCCGGACCCTGGATGAACTGGATGATTTCGTCAGCACGCAAGAGCTCTACCGCCTGCTGCACGAGCGCGGTGACAGCGTCTCCCTGGCCACCACATACCGCATCCTTCAGTCCATGGCGGAAGAGAACCAGGTGGACGTGCTGCGAACCGGCGACGGGGAGGCGCTCTACCGCCGCTGCGCCGTCGAACACCACCACCACCATCTGGTGTGCCGAAACTGCGGCAAGGCCGTGGAAGTGGAAGCGCCGGCTGTGGAAGCCTGGGCTGCGGGTCTGGGAAAACAGTACGGTTTCACCGATGTGGCCCACACGGTGGAGATCTTCGGCCTCTGCCCGGAATGCAGCGCCTGAGGATCCGCTACGCGGCAGCGTTCGCCCGCACCCGACTCTTCGTCCGCATCCGTTTGATCAGCCGGCAGACGATATAGATCAGGAACGAGATGGTGGTGATGTACGGGCTGATCGAAATCCGCCCGCCCAGCGCCAAGAGGATTCCGCCCACCGCCGACGTCACGGCAAACAGCACGCTGAGCAGCACGACCAGCCGCGGCGAGGACGTCACCAGCAGTGCCGCGGCCGACGGCGTGATCAGGAGCGAGAGCACCAGCAGTGCACCCACCACCTGGATCGACAGGGCCACGGAGAGCCCCAGCAGGATCATGAAGACAATGGACAGCACGCGCACGGGAACACCGCGCGCTTCGGCCAGTTCGGGGTCCGCGCTGGCAAAGGTCAGCGGCCGCCAGATCAGGACCAGTCCGGCTATGACGACGACGGCGGTGCCGGCCAGCAGGTTCAGCTGAACCGTGTCAACGGCAACGATCTGCCCGGTGAGCAGGCCAAACTTATTGGCTGAGCGGCCCTCATAAAGGCCGAGGAACAAGATGCCCAGGCCCAGGCCGAAGGGCATGATCACTCCCGTCACGGAGTTCCGGTCCCGTGCCTTGAGGCCCATGACCGCCAGCAGCACAGCAGCAGCCACGGAACCCGCCAGGGAACCGAAGACCACGTTGGCTCCGATCAGCAGTGCAAACGCTGCGCCGGCGAAGGACAATTCGGCGATGCCGTGTACGGCGAAGGCGAGGTCCCGCATCAGGACGAAGGTCCCGATCAGGCCGCCGACCAGCCCGAGGATGGCTGCTGCCCAGATGGAATTGGCGACCAGCGGCAGGAGCTGCCCGTAGTCGCTGAAGTCAAAGACTGCGGAAAAGAATTCACTCAAGTCCATGGTCATCCTCGCTCTCGCCGTGGACGTGGGTGGTCGCGTCGGGAATGCCGAGGACAACTATGCGGCCGTGGCTGCGCAGCACTTCCACCCGGCTTCCGTACATCTCCGAGAGCACGTCCGACCGCAGCACCTCCGACGGCGTTCCGGTGCGGAAGGTGCCGCCGGCCAGATACAGCACGCGGTCCACGTAGTCGATCACGGGGTTGATTTCGTGCGTCACGAACACCACGGCCGAGCCCTGCTCATGGCAGCGGCGGTCGATCAGGGCGCTGATGGCCTGCTGGTGGTGCAGGTCCAGGGACAGCAGCGGTTCGTCGCAGAGGAGCAGGTCAGGATCAGTGGCCAGTGCCTGCGCGGCACGCAGCCGCTGGAGCTCGCCGCCGGACAACATCCCCACGGGTTCATTGGCGTACCGGGTGGCGCCCACCTGTTCCAGGAGATCGTCCACCCTCCGGCGCACCGGAGCGCGGTTCAGCCGCAGTCCCC
Source organism: Arthrobacter gengyunqii (assembly GCF_023022985.1). Lineage (NCBI taxonomy): Bacteria > Bacillati > Actinomycetota > Actinomycetes > Micrococcales > Micrococcaceae > Arthrobacter > Arthrobacter gengyunqii. Next base: position 2,696,837 of record NZ_CP095461.1, read on the forward strand.
ATTTGTTGCCGTCGACGCCGAGACCCACCAGGTCTCTTGCCCGCAGGGGGGTTCCAGGGCCGAAGGCCTTCTGCTGGGGAATGTAGCCGATGTCGCGGCTGCCGCGCTGGGCGGGTTTGCCGTTGATCTCCACCGTTCCCCGGCTCAGCTGCTGCAGACCCAGCAGGACCTTCAGGAAGCTTGTCTTGCCGGAGCCGTTGGGCCCCAGCACCGCCAGGAATTCACCCGCATTAATGTCCAGGTCCAAACCGTCCCAGAGGGTGCGGGAACCGAAGGACAGGCCGGCGCTCCGGAGCCGGACAACGGGACCGGTCACCTTAGCACGTCGTCGATTGAGGTCACGTTGGAGCCCATCCAGGTCAGGTAGTCCTGACCCTCGGGAAGGGTTTCGGAGAAGTCCAGCACAGGTACGCCTGCGTCTTCGGCGGTGGCGCGGACGGATTCGGTCTGTGCGGTGGAGGTTTGGGTGTTGTAGGCCAGGAACGCCATGTCGCCGGAGCGCAGCAGATCCTGCATTTCCTTCAGCACTGCCGGAGGAACGTCGGCGCCTTCCTCCACGGCCGAAGTGAAGTCCGCCGGGGTGACGTTGTGCAGGCCGGCGGCGTTGAACAGGTATTCCGGAACGGGCTCCGTCAGCGCCACATCCCTGCCGCCGGCCGCTGCCTTATCTTCCGCGAGGTCTGCAGTGAGGTCTTGGATGCCTCTGTTGAAGGTCGCAGCATTGTCCCGGTAGGCGGAGGCATTGTCGGGATCCAGCGTGGCCAGGCGTTCGGCGGCGGCCTCGGCCAGCAGGCCCATCGCCTCGGGGCTGTACCAGACGTGTTCGTTGAAGGAACCGTGGGAGTGTCCGCTGTGATCGTGTCCGCCCTCGGCGGTGCGGGAGTCGTCGTCGGTTGTTTCGCCGTCGGCTTCCTCCAGCCCGGAGATCTCCACGGCGTTGAGGACGTCCGCGCTTTCGATGCCGGAATCGGCCACCAGCGTCTCCATGAAGGTGTCATAGCCGCCGCCGTTCAGCACCACCAGGTCCGCTCCGGAGACGGCGAGCTTGTCCCGGGCCGTTGCTTCATAGGAGTGCGGGTCCTGGCTGGGCCGGTCGATGATCGACGAGACGCTGACATGGTCCCCGCCCACCGTCTCCATGATGTTTCCGTAGACATTCGTGGAAGCAACCACGTCAAGCGTTCCTTCACCGCTCCCGGCGGAGGAACCGGAGCCGGAGCCGCCGGTGCAGCCGGAGAGAGTCAGGGCGCCGCCGGCCAGGAGTATCCCGGCAAGACGGACGGAAGGTCGTCGCATAAGTGTTTGTTTCCCTGTCGGGGCTTAAAGGATGGTGGGGAGTTCCACGTGCGGAACTCCCCACAGCATAACCTAAACGCGAATCATTCGCATCTGTAACGGGAGTGCTTTCACCCGGCTACTCGGAATAGCTTTCTCCGGACCTGCGGAATCCCTGGGCCTGGGTTGCGTCGCGGATCTCACCCACAAGCTGCTCGATGATGTCCTCCAGGAAGAGCACCCCGCGCGTCTGGTTGTCCGGACCCAGCACGCGGGCCAGGTGGGAGCCGGTTCGCTGCATGGTGGCCAGGGCATCTTCAATGCCGTCCTCCAGCCGCAGGTTCGCCAGCGTCCGCACCTTGTTTTCGGTCAGCGGCCGGTCGTAGGAGTCGACGGGCATGGCCATGATGTCCTTCAGGTGCATGTAGCCCGTCAGGTTTCCGCGCTCATCCATGAGTACGAACCGCGAGAACCCCGTGCGCCCCACTGCCTTCTCAAACTCCGCCGGCGTGGTGTCGGTGCTGAGCGTGACAAGTTCATCGAGCGGCACCATGACCGTGCCGGCCGATTGTCCGGAGAATTCGAGCGCACCGGAAATGACACCGGAATCATCGGCAACCAACCCGTGCTTGGTGGATTCCTGCACGATGGACTGCATTTCCTCCAGGGTGAAAGCCGAGGCCACCTCGTCCTTCGGAGTTATGCCCATGACGCGCAGCGCGTGGTTCGCCAGCCAGTTGAGGCTGAAGATGATCGGCCGGACCACCCGGGAGATGAAGACCAGCGGAGGCGCCAGCAGCAGCGCCGCCCGGTCCGCCACGGACACGGAGATGTTCTTCGGCACCATTTCGCCGAAGGTCACGTGCAGGAAAGTGACGATCAGCAGCGCCACCAGGAACCCGGCACCGTCGGCAAACTCAACCGGCAGCCCAAGGGCTTCCAGCGGAGCCGCAAGAAGATGGTGGATCGCGGGTTCGGCCACGGAGAGAATCAGCAGGGAACACACGGTAATGCCCAGCTGGGCGCAGGCCAGCATCAGAGACACGTTTTCCATTGCCCACAGGGTGGTTTTTGCACGCTTGGACCCTGCATCGGCCAACGGTTCAATTTGGCTGCGGCGCGCCGACATGACGGCAAACTCGCCGCCCACGAAGAAGGCGTTGCCAATCAGCAGGACCACCAGCCAGAAAATGCCCATCAGGTCACTCATCGCCGCTCCCCCTTGCCGGCAGCATCCTTCACCGGAGCGTCAACCCGGGCTGGGCTTTTCGACTCGGGCCGCTTCGGCTCGGGCTTTTGTGAAGCCGCCGGGACGCTCTCGTCGACAGCCGCAGGATCGTCGTCGTCGTACTGCGGAATAAAGCTCACGCGGTCAATACGGCGGCCGTCCATGCGTTCAACTTCAAGGAGCCCGCCTTCAACGCTGACGCGGTCGCCCACGGCCGCGATCCGTCCCAGCTCGGCCATGATGTAACCGCCCACCGTCTCGTAGCCGGCTTCATCCGGAATGTGCAGCAGCGGCACGAGCCGGGAGACCTCATCGGGGCGCATGATGCCCGGGAAGTACCAGGCACCGGCGGCACTTTGCAGCACGCCCGGCTTGATCTTGTCGTGTTCGTCGGAAACTTCGCCCACGATCTCCTCCACCAGGTCTTCAAGGGTGGCGACGCCGGCGGTTCCGCCCCATTCATCGAGAACGACGGCGAGCTGCAGGTTCGCGCCCCGAAGCTCGGAGAGCAGGCTGTCCAGGTGAACCGTTTCGGGCACCCGGAGAACCTCGCTCATGATGGCGCCCGCCGGCAGGTCAGCCCGCCGGCTGCGCGGCACAGCCACCGCTTTCTTGACGTGCACAACGCCCCTGATGTCGTCCGGGGAATCGCCCAGGACGGGAAAGCGCGAATACCCGGTGCGGCGGGCCGCTTCAATAACGTCCGCCACCGATTGCTCGGAGTCGATGGTCTCCAGCCGGATCCGGGGAGTCATGACGTCGGCTGCCGTCCGTTCCGCGAAGGAGAACGTGCGGGACAGGAAGTTGGCCGTTCCCTGGTCCAGGGTGCCCATTTCGGCTGACCGTCGGACCATGGAGGAAAGCTCAGCCGGTGTGCGTGCTCCGGAAACCTCCTCTTTGGCTTCGAGGCCGAAGAGGTTCAGGACTTTGTTGGAGAAACCGTTCAGCAGCAGGATGGCCGGCTTGAACACCACGGTGAAGGCCAGCTGCGGCCGCGCCAGTGCCCGCCCCATCCGGAACGGCAGCGAAATGGACATGTTCTTGGGGATCAGTTCCCCCAGGAGCATGGACAGGAACGTCGCCAGGATCATGGCTGCCACCACGGAGACGGAATCCACGGCGACAGGCGGAAGGCCGAGTCCGGCCAGCGGGGCTTTCAGCAGCCTGCCCACGGACGGCTCCATCACGAACCCGGTGAGCAGCGTAGTGAGCGTAATGCCCAGCTGGCAGCTGGACAACTGGGTGGAAAGGGAGGTCAGGCAGCGCAGCAGCGGTTCCGCGCCCTTGTCGCCGTTCTCCACGGCCCGGCGGACCGTGGGCTGGTCGAGGGCCACCAGGGAAAACTCCACAGCCACAAAAAAGCCGGTGCCGAGAATCAGCACCAAGCCACAAAGGAGATAAAGCCATTCCATTTAGGCTCCCACCGCCGCAGCCAGGGGGCTCGTGGCCGCCGCTCGGTTTAATCGGGGAAGCGCGGGTGGAAGTCCCGCAGGGAAGAGTCCGCGGCGCGGGTCAGGCGGAGGGTGATCGGCCGAAGCCGGTCTGGAAGGCTCCGATGCGGCACCGGGGGTGCGAGGTGATTGGGTTCGGGAATGGCCGGCTCTGTGCGTGCGGTCCGCAGGAGCGGAAGGGGACGCAGGCCGGCGCCTAGAGAAACTGTCCATGAGATTTTCAGTTTACAGGTTTGGCATTCGGGCGCCACCGTAAAAATGCCAACCCGGCTCGCGGCTCAAACTGACTGAAGCGGTTAGCCGGGTTACCCCGTCAGTCACAGATGTCAAACGAAATTGGCCAGTTGTCCCGCTATGTCACTAGACTGGCATGAAGTCTCGGTCACTGCGCACCGGCCGGGCCGCACCAGTGAGCTTTGAGGCTTTAAGCCCTCAGACATGGTGCCAATCAGGGCAAAAGGCAACTCATGGAAGAGGCGTATTAACAGTGCCAGACCAATCCAACCACCGGCTGCCGGAAGAATTCGGCGGCAACGAGTGGCTTGTCGATGAACTCTACGAGCAGTACCTCAAGGACAAAAACTCGGTTGACAAGAAGTGGTGGAGCATTTTCGACTCCTTCAAGAACGAGGAGGCCCAGGCCTCCGGTTCGAGCACTTCCAACGGAAACGGATCGGCAGCCCCCAGCGAACTTGGCGCCAATCCCACAACGCGCCAGCTTCCGGTAGTGCAGGCCGAATCCGCCAAGCCGAAGGCTTCCGGCGAGTCCCCCGCCTCCACCCAGCAGTCCGGCAAGCCTCCGGTTGCCAAGGAATCCGCAGCATCCAACTCTGCTGCCAAGGATTCCAAGCCGGCCTCCGGCAAGGGCGAAGCAGCCGAGAACAAGGCAGCTGACAGCAAAACCCCGCCGATTCCGGCGCAGCTGCCCAAGAAGCAGCCCACCAGTGCTCCCTCTGAAGAGGACAAGGTCAACGTCCTGCGCGGCCCGGCCAAGGCCATCGCCACCAACATGGACCTGAGCCTGAGCGTCCCCACGGCAACCACTGTGCGTGCCGTGCCTGCAAAGCTGCTGATCGACAACCGCATCGTCATCAACAGCCACCTGGAACGCGCCCGGGGCGGCAAGATCTCCTTCACCCACCTGCTCGGCTACGCCATCATCCGCGCCGCCGCGCAGTTCCCGTCGCAGAACGTGTACTACGACGTCGTCGACGGCAAGCCTGTAGCGGTGCAGCCGGCCCACGTGAACTTCGGACTGGCCATCGACATGCCCAAGCCGGACGGCACCCGCCTGCTCGTGGTCCCGAACATCAAGAAGGCTGAAACACTGAACTTCTCGGAGTTCTGGCACGCCTACGAAGACCTCGTGAAGAAGGCCCGCGACGGCAAGCTCACGGCGGACGACTACAAGGGAACCACCATTTCCCTGACCAACCCGGGCGGCATTGGAACGGTCCATTCCGTCCCCCGCCTGTCCAAGGGCCAGGCCTGCATCATTGGCGCCGGCGCCCTCGACTACCCGGCCGAGTTCCAGGGATCCAACGAGAAGATTCTCGCCCGCAACGCCATCTCCAAGATCATCACCCTGACCTCCACCTATGACCACCGTGTCATTCAGGGTGCCGGCAGCGGCGAGTTCCTGCGCATCATCCATCAGCTGCTGCTCGGCGAGCAGGGCTTCTACGACGAGATCTTCGAGTCCCTCCGGATTCCGTACGAGCCCGTCCGCTGGAGCCCCGACATCCAGGTCAACCCGGACGAGCAGGTCAACAAGGTTGCGCGCATCCAGCAGCTGATCCACGCATACCGTGTCCGCGGCCACCTGATGGCGGACACCAACCCGCTGGAATACGTCCAGCGCCGCCACGCGGACCTGGACATCCTGAACCACGGGCTGACGCTCTGGGACCTGGACCGGGAATGGCCCACCGGCGGTTTCGGCGGCAAGCCCATGCTCAAGCTCCGCAAGATCCTCGGTGTGCTCCGCGATGCCTACTGCCGCACCGCCGGCATCGAGTACATGCACATCCAGGATCCGGCCGAGCGCGAATGGTTCCAGGAACGCCTGGAAACCAAGTACAGCAAGCCGACCCGCGAAGAACAGCTGCGCATCCTGAGCAAGCTCAACGCGGCTGAAGCCTTCGAGACGTTCCTGCAGACGAAGTTCGTCGGCCAGAAGCGCTTCTCCCTGGAAGGCGGCGAATCCCTGATTCCGCTGCTGGACGCCGTGATTTCCGGTGCCGCCGACGACGGCATGGCTGAAGTCGGCATCGGCATGGCCCACCGCGGCCGCCTGAACGTACTGACCAACATCGCCGGCAAGACCTATGCCCAGGTCTTCCGCGAATTCGAAGGCACCCAGGACCCGCGCAGCGTCCAGGGCTCCGGTGACGTGAAGTACCACCTCGGCACCGAAGGCACCTTCACCTCGGACAACGGCAACCAGACCAAGGTGTACCTGGCGGCCAACCCGTCCCACCTCGAAGCCGGGGACTCCGTCCTTGAAGGCATCGTGCGTGCCAAGCAGGACCGCCTGGACCAGGGCGACGAATTCCCTGTCCTGCCGATCCTCATCCACGGCGACGCCGCCTTCGCAGGCCAGGGCGTGGTTGCGGAAACCCTGAACCTGTCGCAGCTGCGCGGGTACCGGACCGGCGGAACCATCCACGTTGTGGTCAACAACCAGGTTGGCTTCACCACCTCACCCACATCATCGCGCTCCTCGGTGTACTCCACCGACGTTGCCAAGATGGTGCAGGCTCCGATCTTCCACGTGAACGGCGATGACCCGGAGCAGGTTGTGCGCATTGCACAGCTGGCCTACGACTACCGCCAGCGTTTCCACAAGGATGTCGTTATTGACATGGTCTGCTACCGCCGCCGCGGACACAACGAAGGCGACGACCCTTCGATGACGCAGCCGATGATGTACAGCCTGATCGAGGCCAAGCGCTCCGTGCGGAAGCTGTACACCGAGTCCCTCATCGGACGCGGCGACATCAGCCAGGATGAAGCCGAACAGGCGCTGCGCGATTATCAGGGCCGCCTGGAACGGGTGTTTGCCGAAACGCACGCCGCCCAGACCTCTCCCCTGCCGGTCATCTCCAAGGACACCGAAGCGGTCTCGGACCTGGAGCGCCCCGCGGCCCAGCAGGAGGGAACCACCATCGTTTCCCCTGCCTCCACGGCTATCTCCTCCGAAGTCCTTGCACACATCGGCAAGGCCCACGTGGCAGTGCCCGAAGGCTTCACGGTCCACCCGAAGCTCAAGGCCCTGCTGGAAAAGCGTGAGCAGATGTCCCGCGAAGGCGGCATCGACTGGGGCTTTGCGGAAATCGCAGCGTTTGGCTCACTGGTCATGGAAGGCGTCCCCGTACGTCTCGCCGGCCAGGACTCACGCCGCGGCACCTTCACCCAGCGCCACGCGGTCTTCCACGATCGCGCCACCGGCGCCGAGTGGATGCCGCTGGCCGAGCTGGATCCGAACCAGGCGAAGCTGTGGATCTACGATTCGCTGCTGTCCGAATTCGCTGCCATGGGCTTTGAATACGGCTACTCGGTTGAACGTCCGGATGCACTCGTGCTCTGGGAAGCCCAGTTCGGCGACTTCGTCAACGGCGCACAGACCATCATCGATGAGTTCATCTCCTCAGCCGAGCAGAAGTGGGGCCAGCGTTCCTCGCTGGTGCTGATGCTTCCGCACGGATACGAGGGCCAGGGCCCGGATCACTCCTCCGCCCGGATTGAGCGCTTCCTGCAGATGTGTGCCGAAGACAACATGATTGTGGCAAACCCCACCACGGGTGCTTCCCACTTCCATCTGCTGCGCCGCCAGGCCTACAGCCGGCCGCGGAAGCCGCTGATCATCTTCACTCCGAAGCAGCTGCTGCGCCTGAAAGCGGCAGCAACCTCGGTGGAAGACTTCACGCAGGGTTCGTTCCAGCCGGTCATCCCGGAGCACGCAGACCTGGATTCAAACGCCGTCGACCGGGTGCTGCTGGTCTCCGGCCGCCTGTACTACGATCTGCTGGCCAACCGGCAAAAGACGGGTGACGAGAAGACCGCCATTGTCCGTGTCGAGCAGCTTTACCCGCTGCCCGTTGCGGAGATCCAGGCGGCCGTCGCCAAGTACCCGAACGCCGACGTCGTCTGGGCGCAGGATGAGCCCGCCAACCAGGGTCCGTGGCCGTTCATCGGCCTGAACCTGCCGACACAGCTGGACCGCCCGCTGCGCCTGGTATCACGTCCGGCGTCCGCGTCCACCGCCACCGGTTCAGCGAAGCGGCACGCCGTGGAGCAGGACATTCTCGTCAAGAAGGCCTTCGAGCGTCAGTAGGCTAAGTTGGGGTGGGGCGCCGCTGGCGCCCCACCCCGTTTTTTGTGACCGGAGAAGGTGACTAGTGGAACAACGCAAAATCAGGCTTGCAGCCGTCGGCGACGAGCTGCTGGCCGGGCACGGCGACCCTCGCGCCCTGGGGTGGCTGGGCCGCGTATTGGCCCGCACCACCCCCGAAAACGTGAACGTTCAGGCATACACCCTGGCCGCGCCGCAGGAGGGAACCGAATCCCTGGCGAACCGCTGGCTGCAGGAAGCCGGCCGCCGGTTCGACGACCACTGCGAGAACCGGCTGGTGATCGGGCTTTCCGACCGGGACCTTGATCTCAACCTGTCGACGGCGAGAAGCCGCCTCAACCTCGCAAACATCCTCGACGGTGCGGCACAGATGAGCATCAAAGTCTTCGTCGTGGGACCGCCGCCGGGACTCGATGCCGAGCGGAACCGCCGCCTTTCGGATTTGTCAGCCGCCTTTGGCGATGTGACCACGCGGCGCAAGCATGTGTACGTGGACACCCTGACCCCCCTGCTTAACCACGAACAGTGGCGCACGGATCTGGCGTCGAACGGCGGCACCCCGGGACAGGCGGGTTACGGACTGATGGCTTGGCTGGTCCTTCACCGCGGCTGGTACCGCTGGCTGGATCTTCCGGATATGAACTGAATACTCGAGAAAACATCAGGAGGGCCTCCGGCGACACGCCGGGGCCCTCTTCACGTTAAGACGCATTCTTTCGAGTAGTTTCCCACCTGCCCGGGCCAACGGTTTCGGGAAGTTCCCTGCTGCCCCGCGGTATTTCGGCTGTCGGATGCCCGGGAAGCACCTTCCTGCACAGGCCCTGGCATCCGCTCCGGAGGTAACAATCGGTTAACGTCCGTTCACAGTTAGCACAGTCGAAACATTTAGTGGCTAGTCTTTCGGAACATGTGGCGGTCATCACGATCGCTTGGGGGAGCCGCCAGTGGTGGTTCCTGACGACTTCATCACAAGTTAGGACTACGAATGCGTACAAAGCGCACGGCAACTCTTGCCGCACTTTCCGTGGGAGCCCTTTTCCTGGGCGCCTGCGGCTCAGCCGGAGGCGGAGAAACCGCTGAAAGCGACACCACTGAGGACGCCAACCTCGCGTCGACCATCTCAGTCGCCATCAGCCAGGCCCCCGACTTCTACAACGGTGGAACGTCCAAGTCCAACAGCGTGTACAACACGTACGTGGACAACTTGGTCCACAGCAACTTCTCGGAGTACAGCCCCGAGGGCGTCATCCGCAACGAAGAGTTCGGCACCTTCGAAAAGACCAGTGACGATCCCCTGACCGTTGAGTACAAGATCAACGAGGATGCCCAGTGGTCCGACGGAACACCCATCGACTTCGATGACGTGCTGATGAACTGGGCCGCCTTCTCCGGCAAAGTGGTCGAAGGAGATGCCGAGATCTTCCAGCCCTCCTCCAACAACGGTTACGAGTACCTGGCAATGCCCGAAGGCGAAGCCGGCGACAAGGAATTCACCTACGTTTTCGAGCAGCCGTACGCTGACTGGGAAAACCTCATGATCGGCTCCCTCATGCCGGCCCACGTTGCGGCGGAGCAGGGCGGACTGAGCACCGACAACAACGGCGAAGCACTTGTTGCGGCCATCCAGGACAACGACCTGGCGTCGCTGAAGCCCGTTGCCGAGTTCTGGAACACCGGCTGGGGCTATGCCGAAGGCCTCCCCTCGCTGCCGGACACCGCACTCATCCCCTCCTCCGGCCCGTACAAGCTGGACAATGCAGCCGGTGGAAACCTGACGCTGACGAAGAACGAGAACTACTGGGGCGAAGAGCGCACAGGCGCCACCGAGAGCATCGTCTTCAAGACCATCGCAGACACCGAAGCCGTGCAGGCACTGCAGAACGGCGATGTGGACATCATTGAGCCGTCCGGCCCCACCGGTGACACCAAGGACCAGATCGAAGCCATCGGCGACTCCGTCACGATGCTCACCGGTACCGGCATGACCTTCTCGCACATTGACCTGGACCAGTCCGAGAACGGCGTATTCAAGGACATCAAGGTTCGCCAGGCATTCTCCAAGTGCGTTCCGCGCCAGGACATCGTTGACAAGTTCGTCAAGCCGGTTGACCCCGAAGCCACCGTGGTCAACCTGCGCGAATACCAGCCCTCGCAGCCCGAGTATGACGAGATCCTCGAGGGTGCACCCTCTGCCAGCGACTACGACGAAGTTGATCTCGAAGGCGCCAAGTCCCTCATGGCCGAGGCCGGAAAGACCGAGCCCGTTGACGTCCGCGTACTGTTCTCCTCAGCCAGCCAGGTCCGCGCAGACATGACCGCGCTGATCAAGGATTCCTGCGACCAGGCCGGCTTCAACATCATTGCCACCCCGGATGCCGAGTGGACCAAGAAGCTCGATGAGCTTGGCTCCTGGGACGCTGCACTGTTCGGCTGGGCCGGTTCCGGCCTCGTAGCCAGCGGACAGTCGATCTACGACTCCGAGGGTGTGCAGAACTACGGCAAGTTCGAGAGCGAAAAGGTCGACGAGCTGTGGGACGAAATTGCCCAGACCACAGACGCCGACAAGGTGAAGGAACTGAAGATCCAGCTCGAAGAGGAACTCTCCAAGGACGTCTACAACGTCCTCCTCTTCGCCAACGCTGACATCGTTGCCCACAACTCCGGCATGGAGGAAGTGGTTTACAACCCCACCCAGAGCGGCGTCACCTGGAACGCCTACAAGTGGACCAAGCAGGCCTAACCAAGGCATCACGCCATAACGGTTAGAAAGCGGGATGGGCAGACCCACGGTCTGCCCATCCCAAACTTTTGCCCCGCTAGCGGCTTTACGTACCACCCCCCAATAGGAGCCTTCGGTGTTCTACTTCATCCTCAAAAGAGCGGTGACCTCGTTCTTTATTCTCTTGGCCGCCACGGTGCTGATGTTCATCCTTGCCGTCAACTCGGGCGATCCCCTTGCTGACCTCATCGAACTCCAAAGCGCCGAACGTGAGTCGCGCATCGCGCAGCGGACAGCAGCACTTCATCTCGACCAACCCGTCGCCGTCCGTTACCTCCTCTGGCTGCAGGAAGTGGGCCGCTGCATGATCCCCGGGGGTGCCGAATGTACACTCGGGCTCAACCGTGCCGGCAGTCCGGTAATCGATCAGCTGCAGACAGCCATCGGGTCCACCTTCCGCCTCGTCGTCGTCGCTACCCTGATTGCCCTCGTCCTCGGTGTCGCCGTGGGGCTCGTCACGGCCCTGCGCCAGTACAGTGTTTTTGACTACTCCATCACCTTTGTTGCCTTCCTGCTCTTCTCCATGCCGCTGTTCTGGCTCTCCACGCTGCTCAAGCAGTACCTGGCGATTGATCTGAACACCTGGCTGGCCGATCCACAAATGTCTTATCTGGGCATAGCCGCCGTAGGCCTGGTGGTTGGCGTCGTCGCGGCTGTGGTGCTCGGCGGCGACAGGAAGCGTCACCTGCGTGTCTTCGCCATCGCCGCCGTTGCCACCTCGGTCCTGTTCTACCTGTTGTTGGTCTCCAACTGGTTCAAGACCCCGGGTCTTGGCCCCATCGGCCTCCTGATCACGGCTTTTGGCCTGGCCCTGGGCATTACCGCCATGCTTGCCGGGTTCCGCCGGCGCCGGATTGTCAACGCTGCCCTCGCCACGGCGGCAGTTGGCTACGTCGGCTACCTGGTGACCCAGCCGCTCATGCAGGATCCCAATTGGGGCATCATTGCCGGCCTCGCTGTCCTCACGCTGCTGGTATCGCTCGCCATCGGTCATTTTGTCGGCGGCCCCTATGCCAAGCAGACCCGCAACCTGACCGCAGTCATCGGGCTGTCCATTGGGTTCTTTGTGTTCATTGATGCACTGCTAAGTGCCTACCCGTCGCTCGCCCGTAAAAACGGCGGCCGACCCATTCCCACCACGGGGTCCTCGACTCCTAACCTGCAGGGCACTTTCTGGGAGATCAACCTGGACTACGCCCTCTATCTGGTTCTTCCCACCATCGCGATCATGCTGATTTCCTTTGCCACATACACCCGTTACACCCGGGCCAGCATGCTTGAGGTGATGAACCAGGACTATGTCCGCACCGCCAGGGCCAAGGGCTTGAGCGAGCGGTCGGTGGTCGTCAAGCACGCTTTCCGCAACGCCATGATCCCCATTACCACCCTGATGGCGTTCGACTTCGCCGGAGTCTTGGGCGGTGCCGTCATCACCGAGGCCGTTTTCGGCTGGAGTGGTATGGGAAAGATGTTTACGGACGGCCTGACCAATGTGGATCCCAACGTCATCATGGCCTTCTTCCTGGTGACCGGCGTGGCTGCGGTGACCTTCAACATGCTGGCCGACATCGCGTACGCGTTCCTCGACCCGCGCATTAGCCTGAATTGATAGGCGGAGACATGACTGAAAAAATACCGTCCGGAACCCCGGGCAGCAGCCCGGAACTGACAAGCATGACTCTGGAAAGCCAGAGAACGGACATCGCTGATGCCCCCGCAACCCGGGCCGTCACTGCCGATCCGAAGATCACCGCCGCAAAGAGCCAGGGCCAGCTGGTCCGGGAACGGTTCTTCCGCCATAAGGGCGCCCTCGGCGGCCTGACCGGACTGGTGTTCATCCTGCTTCTCTCCTTCACCTCCATCGGGATCTCCGTGGGTCCGCTGCACATCCCCGGCTGGTGGCCGCACAGCTTCTCCTCGGTCATGGAGCTGGAGGACGGCGGTTCTCCCACCCTCTCCTGGACCGGCCTGGGGAATCATCCCTTCGGCCAGGACACTTTGGGCCGCGACTACTTTGCCATGACCATGCGCGGCGCCCAGATCTCCCTGATCATCGCCTTCGTCGTGGGCATTGTGGGAACGGTGGTGGGAACCGTCATTGGAGCACTCGCCGGATACTTCCGGGGAATGATTGAGGCCGTCCTGATGCGTTTCACCGACGTCATCATCACAATCCCCCTGCTGGTGGTGGCCGCAGTCCTGGCCAGCGTTGTCTCGCAGTACGGCATCGTGGTCTTTGCCATCTTCCTGGGCCTGCTGACCTGGACAAACCTGGCACGCATCGTCCGCGGCGAGTTCCTCTCCCTGCGGGAAAAGGAATTCGTCGAGGCGGCAAAATCCGTCGGCGCCAGCTCGAGCCGCATTATCTTCAAGCACATCCTGCCCAACACCGTTGGGGTCATTATCGTGTCCGCGACTCTGGCCATTTCCAGTGCCATTCTGCTGGAAACCGCACTGAGCTTCCTGGGCCTCGGCGTTCAGCCGCCGGACACTTCCCTGGGCAAGCTCATTAATGAAAACCGGGCTGCCATGACCACCCGTCCGTGGCTCTTCTTCTGGCCCGGCATCTTTATCGTGGCCATTGCCCTCACCGTGAACTTCATCGGCGACGGCCTCCGGGATGCCTTTGATCCCCGACAGACAAGGAACAAGCAATGAGTTCGGCATCCCCGTACACCTACGCGTCTTCATCAACGGGCACAGCTCCGATTCTGGAAGTATCGGGCTTGGGCGTCGATTTCATGGTGGACAACAAATGGGTGATGGCGGCCGAGGGAGTTTCCTTCACCGTGTCCCCGGGCGAGATCCTGGCTATTGTGGGCGAATCCGGATCCGGAAAGAGCATGTCCTCCATGGCGCTCCTGGGTCTCCTCCCCGGCAACGGCCGCTCCAAGGGCAGCGCCAAGCTGCAGGGCAAGGAACTCATCGGAGCTCCCCAGTCCGTTCTGCGCAAGATTCGCGGCAATGACATCGCCATGATCTTCCAGGAACCGATGACGGCGCTCAATCCCGTGTTGACGGTTGGCGAGCAGATCAAGGAGATCATCGAGCAGCACACGGATGCGTCCCCGGCCCAGGCCAAGGAACGCGCCATCGAACTGCTGCGGATGGTCGAAATCCCCGAGCCTGAGAGGCGGTACGGTTCTTACCCGCACCAGTTCTCCGGCGGCCAGCGTCAGCGTGCCATGATTGCCATCGCCATCGCCAATGACCCCATCCTCCTCGTCGCCGACGAACCCACCACGGCACTGGATGTCACGGTTCAGGCTGAAGTTCTGGAGCTGCTGCGCAACCTCAGCAAACGGCTGAACAGTGGGGTCCTGCTCATCACCCACGACATGGGCGTGGTGGCTGACCTGGCCGACAAAGTGGTTGTCATGGAAAAGGGCCGAATTGTCGAAGCGGCGCCGGTGGCCACGCTCTTCAACAGCCCGGAGGAGGAGTACACCCGCCAACTGCTGGCGGCCGTACCGCATCTGGGTTCAGTAGTCGGCGGAGTGCTGTCGGCGGTGGAGGTGGAGGAAGACGGCGCCCTGCAGATCTCCGAAGCTCCGCGCGCGGTCCTTAGGGACTCTGCAGACCTGGTCACTGCTGATGCCGGCGTCGTGCCGGCCCTGCAGCTGACCGGGGTATCCATTGAATACCCCGGCCGTTTCCGCCAGCCCGGGTTCAAGGCCGTAACCGACGTTTCCTTCGTCATTAATCCCGGTGAAGTTATGGGGCTGGTTGGTGAATCGGGCTCCGGTAAGTCAACCATTGCCCGGGCCGTGACCGGGCTGCTTCCAGTCAGTGCCGGAAGCGTGGATATCAACGGCACCAACATCGCCGGCCTGTCACCCAAGAAGATGCTGCCGCTACGCAGAAAATTTGCGATCGTGTTCCAGGACCCGGCGGCTTCTCTAAATCCGCGCATGTCCATCGGCGAATCCATCGGCGAGCCGCTGTTCCTGCATGAGAAGCTCTCGCGCAAGGACCTCGACCACCGGGTGGAGGGCCTGCTCGACGATGTCCAACTCCCCACCAGCTTCCGCAACCGGTACCCCCATGAGTTGTCCGGCGGACAGCGGCAACGTGTTGGCATTGCCCGGGCCCTCTCGCTGCGCCCCTCTCTGCTGGTGGCCGATGAGCCAACGTCCGCACTGGACGTTTCAGTTCAGGCCCGGGTGCTCGCCCTCCTTCAGGACCTGCAGCAGCAGTACGGTTTCGCCTGCCTCTTCGTCAGCCACGACCTGGCAGTGGTGGAGATCCTGGCGAGCCACATCGCAGTGCTGAACAAGGGAATCATGGTGGAGCAGGGTTCCACGGAGCAGGTGCTGCGGTATCCGCAGGACGCATACACGCGCCGCCTGCTCGCGGCCGCTCCCGTGCCGGACCCGGCCGAGCAGGCCCTTCGCCGGGAACAGCGCAACGCCCTCATGGCTGCAGGCAGTTGATCGGGCAGACAACTTAAACGGCGGCCGAAACAGCCGCGGTTTAGGTTGTCGGACTCACTCTGTGGGACACTGGAGGGCAGAACTTTCAGCAAATCGAAGGAGGCAGCTATGAGCAAGCGTGCACGCAAGCGTCGTGACCGTAAGCGCGGCGGCGCCAACCACGGTAAGCGTCCCAACACTTAAGTCTTGGACTAACCGTGTGGCCCATCGCCACTAAGAAAGAACCCCCGGAGCCTTACGGCCGCCGGGGGTTCTTTTTTGTTCAGCCGCCGGCCTGCTAGTGCTCAGCGGTCTGGATCTGGCTGATCCTTGCCAGGATGCTGGCCTTGAGTGTTGCCGGGGCAGCCTCGGTGCATGACCGTTTCACCACCGACCGAATGACGCACTCCAAGTCGTGTTCCTCGGCGCATTCGGGGCAACCGTCCAGGTGCTCCTTGATCTCGACGATGTCATCGTGGGACAGCGCACCGTCCAAGTACTCATACAGCCGTTCGATGCGGGTATCCTCGCAATCGCCCAGGCTTTGGCAATCGCTCATAGCGTGTTCCCCTGTTTCTTGTTTTGGCTGGCCGCGGCAGCTGCAGTGGCTGCTTTGCCGCGGATGCCGCGTTCATGTGCATATTCGGCCAACAGTTCGCGGAGCATTTTGCGGCCGCGGTGCAGGCGCGACATTACGGTCCCAATGGGAGTGTTCATGATTTCCGAAATTTCCTTGTATGCGAATCCCTCCACATCAGAGAAATACACAGCCAAACGGAATTCTTCCGGAATGGATTGCAGGGCATTCTTCACGTCGGAATCCGGAAGATGGTCCAGCGCCACGGCTTCTGCAGAGCGCAGTCCGGCCGAAGTGTGCTCGGCAGCACGGGCGAGCTGCCAGTCCTCCACGCCGTCCGAATTGGCCTGCAGCGGCTCGCGCTGCCGCTTCCGGTACAAGTTGATGTAGGTGTTCGTCAGGATCCGGTACAGCCAGGCCTTTAGATTGGTCCCCGGACGGTACTGGTGGAAGGCCGAGAACGCCTTGGTGTAGGCCTCCTGGACCAGGTCCTCCGCATCGGATGGGTTCCGGGCCATGCGCATGGCCGCAGAGTAGAGCTGATCCACGTACTGCATGGCATCGCGCTCAAAGCGTATCTTGCGTGCCTCTTCCGATTCGGACGCGACATCCAGCTCGGAGTCTTCCACCTGGGGGCTGCCTTCCGGCGCATCAGTTCTCATCACTTCCAAGTCTACGGTGCGGGGCTCCGGGCCCACACGCAACTGGACTGGAGATGCTGAAGCCTCCGGCTGCGCATCTGTTATCACCAAAGCAGCTGGCACGTTCACTCTCCTCATTTTGGGGACCGCTTCTGCCAAGGGCTTGTCCGCAGGCAGCGGGCTGTCCTCGAATCCGGTAATCACCCTTTCGGGAAGAATGCCGCATACCGTTCCAACGCTCCGCCCGGACAGCTTATTCCGCCGCAGTGATTTGCCTTGGCAGCGCGGCACAAGGTGTGCGAGCCCCGTAAAAGTGCCAGACTAGGAGTATTCTGCCCGGCAATTTCCGAGAACGGGCAGCAACCAGGAGGTCAATATGTCGATTGTCCGTTTGCTCGCCCGCCCGCTCCTTGCCACAGGCTTTATCGCGGCCGGGGTTGACCGCCTGCGGGATTCCGACCAGACCGCCCAGCAGCTTCGCCCCACCTTGGACCGGGTTGGGGCAATGATGCCTTCCGCTGCATCCGTCACCGGGAACCCCCAGCTCGTGGCCAAGGTGCTTGGCGCCACTCAGCTGGGTGCCGGCTCGCTGCTGGCCCTCGGCAAGCTGCCGCGTTTGTCCGGCCTGCTGCTGACCGGCACCGCGGTGCTGAACGCCGTGGTTGAGTACAAGAATGCCGAAACGGACACCGCCGATGAGCGCAAGGCCCGCCGTGCGGCCCTGCTCAAGAACCTGTCTCTCATCGGTGCCGTCCTTTTGGTGGCTGTTGATACCAATGGCCGTCCCGGTCTGGCCTGGCGTGCCGGCCACCTCGCCGATGACACGCGCCGCAGCGTTGCCTCGCTGAGCAAGGATGCCGGGCGCAAGTCCCGTTCAGTTCAGAAGGACGCTGCCAAGCAGCTCAAGAAGGCCAATAAGACCGTCCGCACCACCGCAGCCGGCATTGTAGGTTCCTAGTTCCATGCCCTCCCCCGCCGAACCCCAGACAGTCTCCCCCTGGCCTGCACCGCAGGTTTCATCCCCGTTGAACGCCGATGTGCGGGTCCCGGGCTCCAAATCCCTGACCAACAGGTATCTGGTCCTCGCCGCATTGGCTGACGGCCCCAGCAGGCTCCGGGCTCCGCTTCACTCCCGGGACACCGCGCTGATGGTCCAGTCATTGAGGGCGCTGGGCGCCACAGTGACCGAGGTCGACGGCGACGGCGCCTTCGGTCCTGATCTGGAGATCCGGCCCATGGAGCCGGGGAGCGCTTCGGGTGCAGAGATTGACTGTGGTTTGGCGGGAACGGTAATGCGCTTCGTGCCACCCCTGGCCGCCCTCAAGGCTGGCAGCACTGCCTTTGACGGCGATCCCCACGCGCGCCAGCGGCCAATGTCCGCGATTATCGATGCGCTGCGCGGCCTGGGCGTGACGGTGCACGACGACGGCACCGGTGCACTTCCATTTACAGTAGCCGGCACCGGCGAGGTCGCCGGAGGGCGGCTGGACATCGATGCCGGGGCATCGTCCCAGTTCGTCTCCGCCCTGCTGCTGGCGGGTGCGCGTTTTCGGGACGGACTGCACCTGGTCCATACCGGTTCAGCCCTCCCCAGCCGGGACCACATCGCCATGACGGTCCAGGTGCTGCGCGGCGTCGGCGTGCACGTGGACGACTCCGTCCCCAACGAGTGGCGGGTTTCCCCCGGGCCCATCCGTGCCTTCGACGTTGCCATCGAGCCGGACCTCTCCAATGCCGGACCGTTCCTGGCAGCAGCCCTCGTGGCGGGCGGCACCGTGCGACTGGCCGGCTGGCCCGAGCGCACAGCGCAGGTGGGTGACCGCTGGCGGACCATACTGCCGGCCCTCGGCGGCACCGCCACCCTGTCGGAGGGCACCTTGACAGTGACCGGCACCGGCCGCATCACCGGAGCCCAGCTTGCCGACACCAGTGAGCTCGCGCCCACAGTGGCTGCCCTGTGCGCCCTGGCCGACTCCCCCTCAACGCTTACCGGCATTGCCCATCTGCGCGGCCACGAAACCGACCGCCTTGCCGCTCTGGTCACTGAGATCAACAGGCTGGGCGGCGACGCGGAAGAGACAGCGGACGGCCTGATCATCCGGCCGGCGCCGCTGCACGGCGGCGTCTTTGAGACGTATGCCGACCACCGGATGGCAACCGCCGGTGCCCTCATCGGCCTCGCCGTCCCCGGAGTGCTGGTGCAGGACATCGGGACCACGGCCAAGACGCTGCCGGAGTTCCCGCAGCTGTGGCGGGAACTCACTGGAGGTCTGTACTAATGGCCCGCTCCACCGGCAGCTGGGACGAATCGGACGTCCGGATCCGGCCCAACAAGAAGGGCTCGCGCCCCCGCACCAAAGACCGTCCGGCCTATGACGAGGCCGTCACCGGCCGGATCATTACCGTGGACCGCGGCCGCTACACCGCCGTCGTCGACGAGGACACCCCCACCGAACGCATCGTGATCGCCGCCCGTGCCCGCGAATTGCGCCGTAATCCCGTGGTTGCCGGCGACCTCGTGTCGCTGGTTGGAGACGTTTCGGGTTCCCCCGACACCCTGGCGCGCCTGGTGCGCATCCAGGATCGCCGCACACTGCTGCGGCGCAGCGCCGATGACACCGATCCCGTGGAACGCGCTGTAGTCGCCAACGCCGACCAGCTGGTGATCGTGGTGGCCGCAGCCAATCCCGAGCCGCGCACCGGGTTCATCGACCGCGCCCTGGTGGCCGCCTACGACGCCGGCATTTCGCCGTTGCTGTGCATCACCAAGGCTGACATCAAGGACCCCGCTGACCTCCTGGCCAATTACGAGCATCTGGATCTGGATGTCATCATCAGCCGCACCGCGGCAGATGACGCGTCGGGAATCGACGCCCGCTCCGATGACGGTCTGTCCGCACGTCTGCAGGGCGACGCCGTGCAGCAGCTGCATCACCACCTTGAGGGCAAGGTCTCGGTCCTTGTGGGCCATTCGGGGGTGGGCAAGTCCACCCTGGTCAATGCACTGACCGGTTCCGACCGCGCCACCGGAGGCGTCAATGCCGTGACCGGCAGGGGCAGGCACACGTCCTCTTCCGCGCTTGCGCTGAAGGTTCTTGAGGCTCCGTCGGGCAGCTGGATCATCGACACGCCAGGCATCCGTTCCTTTGGCCTCGCCCATGTTGACCCCGACCGCATCCTTCAGGCCTTCCCGGATCTTGCCCCGGGCACCGACGCCTGTGAACGCGGATGCCGGCATGACGACCAAGCCAAGAACTGCGGCCTGGACCCGTGGGTGGAGTCCGGGCAGGCGGGAGCGGCCGGGCCGGCCCGTTTGGCCTCCCTGCGCCGCCTGCTGAGTTCCGGAACCCGAACCGAAAACCGGGCCTCCGCCAAGGAACTGGGCGCGCAGTGACGCGTGCCGGGAACGCTGCACGGAGCAGATGCTTCCCCGAAACGGCGCCACGGAGGATCCCGGGCCGTGTAATCGTGGGCACTGCCCACCGAATAAGGATAAGTTGAACAGTATGCCGTTCGCCCAGAACTACAACGATGACCTGCGCCTCGCCCATGTGATGGCCGACTCCGTGGATGACCAGACGATGTCCCGCTTCAAGGCGCTGGACCTGAAGGTTGAAACGAAGCCGGACCTGACGCCCGTCACCGACGCGGACAAGGCTGCCGAGGATGCCATCCGGGGTCAGCTCTCCCGGGCCCGTCCCCGGGACGCTGTCCTGGGTGAAGAGTTCGGTTCCACCGGATCCGGGCCGCGCCGCTGGGTCATTGATCCGATCGACGGCACCAAGAACTTCATCCGCGGCGTTCCCGTCTGGGCCACCCTCATTTCCCTGGTCGACGACGGCGTCCCCGTCCTCGGCGTCGTCAGCGCACCTGCGCTGGGCAAACGCTGGTGGGCAGCCACCGGAACAGGTGCCTACATGGGCCGTTCCCTCGCTTCCGCCACCCGGCTTCGGGTCTCCAACGTCTCGGAGCTGTCCGACGCTTCACTGTCCTACTCCAGCCTCGGCGGCTGGAAGGAACGCGGTAACTTCGACGAATTCATCGGCCTGACCGAATCCGTCTGGCGCACCCGGGCCTTCGGCGATTTCTGGTCCTACTGCATGGTGGCCGAGGGCGCCGTTGACATCGCGTGTGAACCCGAGCTGAACCTGTATGACATGGCCGCACTGGTGCCGATCATTACCGAGGCAGGCGGCCGGTTCACCTCGCTCGAGGGCGAAGACGGGCCGTTTGGCGGCAACGCCCTGGCCACCAACGGCGCCCTGCACAGCGATGTACTGCGCCGTCTGAACCCTGCCCTGGACGACCTGCTCTGACCGTGGCACAGTCGACGTCCGGCCCGCGGCTGGAGGCCCTGCGCCGCCGGGAACTGGCACGCAGCTACGAGGACGGCGGGGAACACTACGACCGCATCCGGCCCGGCTACCCCGCCGAAGCGGTCGAGTGGTTGTTTCGCTGCGCACCGCGGTCAACGGAAGGCCCTCTTCAGCAGGTGGCCGACATCGGTGCAGGAACAGGCAAATACACCCGTTCCCTGATCGCCGCCGGATACCAGGTCACCGCCGTCGACCCCTCCGTTGACATGCTCCGCCAACTGGAGCAAATGCTGCCCGGGGTTCCCGTCCTGCAGGGGACCGCCGAGTCCACCGGCCTTCCTTCCGCCTCCATGGACGCCGCCACCGTGGCCCAGGCCTGGCACTGGTGCGACCCCGTGGCCGCAAGCACCGAACTGGCCCGGATCCTGCGTCCCGGCGGATTCCTGGGGCTGGTCTGGAACCAGCTCGACGTCAGTGTCCCCTGGGTGCACCGCTATTCGCGCATCATTCATGCCGGTGACGTCCTGCGTCCCGGCTTTCGGCCGGTGGTTGGCCCCGAATTTGTTCCGGATGCCTCCCACATCGCGCGCTGGTCGCAGCAGATGACTCCCGAGGACCTGATGGAACTCGCCAAGTCCCGCTCCTACTACCTCTCGGCTTCCGAACCGGTTCGGGAAAGAGTCATGGCAAACCTCACCTGGTACCTGTTCGAGCATTTGGGGCACCGATCCGGTGACCCCCTGGAGCTGCCCTATCTGACTCTTTCCTGGCGGATGGTCAAGTCCGCGGAGCTCGGGTTGATGCCTGTTCCCGGAGACCTCTGACCTGTAGTCTGATGCCTCCGGCTCCGAAGGGTGACCGGGTATATCCAGCCACACACTCTGCTGCGGAACGGGGCACGCCACGTGGTCACCTTCGGAATCGAAGAAGAATTCCTGCTCACAGATCCCCTGGGCTCTCTGCCCAGTGCCCGGGCAGCGGACGTCGTTGAGGCGCTCATTCCCGGTGACGGCAGCAGCCTTACCAGCACTGCGGAATTGCTGGCCTGCCAGGTGGAAAGCTCCACGCCTGTTTGCAGTGAAGCAGGTGAGGCGATTGCCTCCCTCCTCGATTTCCGCAACCGCCTCAGTGAAGCGGCTGCCGCAGCCGGTCTCGATGTCGCTCCCACGGGAGCCGCCCCCGCAATGGGACCCGGACCGGCAGTGGTCAGTGCCACGGAACGCTACCAGAGCATGGGACAGATGACCGGGGCCGTCGCGGACGAACACTATGTGAACGGGACCCACGTCCACGTGGCGGTCCCGAGCCGTGAAGAAGGGGTCCACGTTCTGAACCGGCTGCGCCCCTGGTTTGCGACTCTCGGCGCCATCAGCACCAACTCTCCGTACTGGCAGGGCAGGGACACGCGCTTTGCCAGCTGGCGGCTTATCCAGTACCGCCGTTGGTCAATACAGGGTTGTCCGCCGTTCTTCTCCGGTTCAGCCGACTACGACTCACGGGTTGCCAAGCTTCTGGCCACCGATGTTGTCCTCGATTCCGGCCACGTCGGTTGGGTCGCCCGTCTCTCCGAGCGCTTCCCCACCATCGAAGTCCGGGTGGCCGACACCCAGCTGGAGGCAAGGGACGCCGTCCTGCTGGCCCTGGTGACCCGGGGGCTCGTGAGTACCGCGCTCTCCGAGGAAGCTGCCAATGTGGAGGGCAGCCCGGACACCCTGGCCGATCCGGAGATACTCGACGCCGGGCTCTGGCAGGCTGCACGCTTCGGGCTGCGGGGAAACCTTCTGGATCATGGTCCGAACGGCGGTGACCTCAGCCGTGCGGCCCCGGAACAAGTCGCCGCACTGCTGGACTATATTCGGCCGGCTCTGGAGGAATCCGGGGACGAAGCCTTTGTCCGCACCGGCATGGCCCACGTTTTGGCCACGGGCACGGGCGCCCAGCGGCAGCGGGAGGCAGTGCGAAGCGGCGGTTTTGCAGCACTCAGGCCCCTCTTCGCTGCGTCCCTGACTGCCTCCTGAAGGCTCAGCGCTTGGCGGAGCGGCGCCCGGCAGGACGCGGCGCAGAGGCCACCGCCGGGTAACCGGCGGCCAGGTCCCAGATCAGATTGACGACGGCGGCAGCAGCCATCAGTACGGCAACCAAAGCCAGCCCGCTCACCATGAGGGCGCCGGCGCCGGCAAGGAAGGCACCGCCTGCCACCAGCGGAAGCGCCGGCCAGGGCAGCCGGTACTTGGCGCGCGGTGCCAGCAGGAGCCCCCACAGGACGACCGAGACCGTCAGTGCCACGACAGCGGCGACCGTCCGGTGCTCGGGAAACGCGGCAATGGCCCAGTAGGCAACGGCGAAGAGGAGGGCCGTCTCCAGGGCGAATGCCAGTACCTGCCGAACGATGATCGTCCACGGTCGCAGGCGGGCCTGCGCTGCGGGCTCGGTGACGGTGCGGATCCGTGATGTCTCGTTCTCTCTCACAAAGGCAACTTTAGCCCCAGTGGACCGGAAACCCGGCTACCCGAACTCGTAGGTGGAAATATCCAGGATCCGTGCTTCCCAGGGGCGCAGCCAGTGCGGGTCCCCCGGATCTGTGTAGTTGCCCAGGATCAGCTCCCCGCTTCCAAGATTGGACGGCAGTTCCATGGCCTCTCCCGACACGTTGCACTCCACCAGGAACTGCTGGTCTCCGCGGCCGCGCCGGAACGCGTAAAGCGTGGGATGCTCCGGATCGAGCAGGTGGAAGTCTCCGAGTGACACGACGGAGGATTCGTGCCGCAGGCGGATCAGTTTTTGGTAGTAGCGATATACGGACCGTTCGGAAGCCAGGTCCGCCTCCGCATTGATGTTCCGGAAGTTTTCGTTGACCGGGATCCACGGCGTTCCGGAGGTGAATCCGGCGTTCGCTTCGCTACTCCACTGCATGGGTGTGCGGGCGTTGTCGCGGCTCATTGCTGCCAGCGCCGTCAGCGCAGCCTCAGGGCTGGAACCCCGGCTGAGAGCATCAGCGTAGAAATTCAGGGATTCCACATCACGGTATTGATCGATGGATGTGAACCCGGCGCTGGTCATTCCCAGTTCCTCGCCCTGGTAAATGTACGGTGTCCCCCGGTGGAGGTGCAGCAGGGTGGCCAAAAGGGTTGCCGACTCATACCGATACGTCGCGTCATCCCCGAACCGTGACACCTGCCGCGGCTGATCATGGTTTCCCAGGTACAGACTGTTCCAGCCCGTTGCCGCCAGTCCCCGCTGCCACCGGTTCCAGCTGGTCTTGAGGTCCCTCAAATCCAGTTGCCGATAGTCCCATTTGTTCCCGGGGCTCTGGTCAAGGCTGACATGCTCAAACTGGAACACCATGTCCAGCTCTCCGCGGTGCGGATCTGTGAACAGCAGGGCCTCGTCCACGGTTGCTCCGGGAGTCTCTCCGACAGTCAGGTAGTCGCCCGTCCGGTTTGTGAACACGGCCCGCCGCATCTCCTGCAGGAATTCGTGGATCCGGGGGCCGGAGGTGAAGTACGGCGCGCCGTCACCCCAGACTCCCCCGGGCTCCACCACGCCGTCGGGCAGGGCCGGATCCTTGGAAATAAAGTTGATGACGTCCATCCGGAACCCGTCAACGCCCCGGTCGATCCACCAGTTCATGACGGCGTGGACTCCTTCCCTCACCCGGGGGTTTTCCCAGTTGAGGTCCGGCTGCTGGGGGGTGAAGAGGTGGAGGTAGTACTGCTTGGTTCCCGGATCATAGGTCCAGGCGGAACCGCCAAAGTGTGAGCCCCAATTATTGGGTTCGGCCCCGGGCTCTCCGGGATCAAAGCCCGGCCGGGGATCACGCCACCAATAGGTATTGCGTTCTTCATTGTCCCGAGACCGTGACGACTTGCGAAAAGCCTCGTGTTCGCTGGAGGTATGGTTCACCACGAGGTCCATGATGAGCTTCATGCCCCGGGCATGGATGCCTTCGAGCAGCTCGTCGAAGTCCTCTTCGGAGCCAAACAGGGAATCGATCCGCCGATAGTCGCTGATGTCGTAGCCGTTGTCGAACTGCGGCGACTGGTGCACCGGCGAAAGCCAGATCACGTCTACGCCCAGTTCGGCGATGTAGTCCAGCTTTGCCGTGATACCTGCCAAGTCACCGGTGCCGGTGCCGGTACTGTCAGCGAAGCTCCGCGGATAAACCTGATAGACAACGGCATTGGTCCACCACGCCGGGCGGTCAGGATCGCTCATCTTGGCGCCTTTCACTCAGGCCGTGGGAGACCGGCCGCGGGCGGGACCGCCGCCTTCCGGACAGGGGAATGATCCAGACACGGGACTGGGTGCATTCTACGGCTAAGTGGGGCCCGCAGACAGGGGTCCACGGCACACTACCATCGGGCTCGCCCGGTCAGACCGATTTCCTTGCCCCCGTGATTCGAGCGTCGTTAGTGTGGGCGCTACTTCGTCCCTTTATGGTGGACGATTTCTGGATCCCGACGTTTGGAGACAACGCCATGACAACACTGACCGTATGGAAATTTCCGGATTCAGGTGCTGCCGAGCAAGCAACCGAGACACTCTCCAGCCTGCAGTCACAGGGCTTGATCAATGTCCAGGATGAGGCTTACGTGACCTGGCCCGAGGACAAGAAGAAGCCCAGCACGCACCAGGAACATCATCTGGTGGGAGCAGGCGCCCTGGGCGGCGGTTTTTGGGGCCTCCTGTTTGGCTTGATTTTCTTCATTCCGATCATTGGCCTGGTAGTGGGAGCGGCCGTGGGAGCGCTCTCGGCTTCCATGGTTGATGTGGGGATTGATGACAACTTCATCAAGCAGGTGCGCAGCGAAGTCACTCCGGGAACCTCGGCGTTGTTTGTCCTCACCTCGGACGCTGTGGAGGACCGGGTACTGGATGCCTTCAAGAGCAGCTTTCCCGATGCGAAGCTGATCTTCACAAACCTCTCCAAGGAGCAGGAAGCCAACCTGCGCCAGGCGTTCGCGGACTAATCCGTTCGGCGCTGTGTGCTGACTGAATGGCCGCGGCGAGAAAATTCTCGTGAGGCCGGATCGTCCTGGGGGGACGGTCCGGCCTTCACGCGTGTGCGCCTGTCCGGCACCTCCGTCCCGGTTCCCGTATCGTTAATGGGGATGATTACCAGACGCCAGGCTGCACTTGCCTTAGACATTCCCCTTGAAATGGCCACGCGCCATGGAATCCCTGCCCGCCTCACCGAGGAGGAACTGGATCGGATGCAGACGGACCCGCCCGCTTGGCTGGTCCAGTCCCGCGCGAACCGGACGGGCAAGCGGCCCGTTTGGGTGGAGCTGGAATGCGTTGTGTGCGGGTACCGCGAAAACGCCCGGCCCAAGAAGTGGTGGCCGGAGTTCTCTTTCCTGGCCTGTGCGGACCATGCCCTTTCCGAGCTTCCCCCGGTGCCGGCTGGCCATGCACGCGGTGAATACGACGGCATTGGAACCCGCTTTACCGGATACGTCCATGTACCGGCGGATCAGGTTCCCGGCCGCTCGGAGTCGCCGGACAGCTTCTGACACCCGGGCGCCGGGCGCCGGCCCAAAAACACGAACATCAAAAAACCAGGCGTACCGTAAGGCGCACCTGGTTTTTTGATGTGTGGAACGTTTGGGAAGCTTAGCTGGACGGAATAGCCAGACCTGTGCGCGCCATCGCGTCCTTGTAGGCAATCCGCATGGTGGCCAGGCCCTCTTCCTGACGTTCCGCCGTTGCGCCGAACGCGCGTCCGTCCACAGAGCGGGCCTTGTAGATTTTGAAGCTGCGCCGGTAAATCATCCGATTCTCTGTCTTGAGGAAGGCAGCACACAGACGCTGTGCCTCGGTGCCGTGGGCCACGATGGCGGATGCGCGCGGCACCAGCGCCAGGAAGCGCAGCAGGGGCTTGAGCCCCTCTTGGATCTGCTCCTTGGTCAGTTTGCCGTTGGGCTCACCCGGAACGTGCCAGGGATACGTGTTCCACGGCATGACGTACTCCGGGCGGAGCCCCACCTGCCAGTGGACCCCGAGAAGGCGGGCAACGGCGTCGTCGTCGCCTGCAGTGATGAAACCCGATGGATGGGCTGTACCGATATTGGAGAAAAGGCTCACAATGCGGGTCTCGCCCACGTCGTGCATGGGATCAATGTACGGCACCTCGGTGCCCGGCTTCAGCGCCTTGAGCGAATCACAGAGCTGATTGACCTCAGCGACGTTGTCGTCATAACGACGGTTCCAGAGTTCTTCGGATTGTGTTCCATTGTCCAGGCTTTGCATAAGGTGGTGCGTCTCCTACAAGGTCGTATCGACCGGTTTATAGCTCATGTGCCCGGACGGAGCGCGTACGGGCGGATGCTGCCGTGTCCCGCAGCGCCGTTACGCGGCGGCTTTCGCGGACCGCCGACAGCGGAAGGCCGGACGCGGTTCC
This sequence comes from Arthrobacter gengyunqii, assembly GCF_023022985.1. Taxonomy (NCBI): domain Bacteria; kingdom Bacillati; phylum Actinomycetota; class Actinomycetes; order Micrococcales; family Micrococcaceae; genus Arthrobacter; species Arthrobacter gengyunqii. Next base: position 2,724,270 of record NZ_CP095461.1, read on the forward strand.
TGGCAACAGGTTTCCGGCTCCTGCCAGTCTAGCAATTCCAGCCACCCCTCCTCCGCCGCTAGGAGGAGCACGGGCGGAAAACACGGCGCCTGTGACCAAGAACTCCCCCGCTGCCGGCTGATTACGACACGAAATACGGCGGGTGGCTTAAACAAAAAGCAGGGAAGCCGCCCGAAGGCGGCTTCCCTGCTTTTCATTGAATGGGTGGAGATGGGGGGAATTGAACCCCCGTCCGATGTCGTGTTGTCAGGGCTTCTCCGGGCGCAGTCTGCGGTGGATTTTCTCGGCCCCAGCTGTCATGCAGACAAGCAGCTGATCCGGGCCCAGCCGTTTAAGAGTCCCGAACACGCCAACGGCGAGCATGTTCAGCAGTGGCCCTCTAAATGACGCCAGGATCCGGGACGAGAGCATTCCCGGGCTGACGGACTATGCCCGCTGCTTAGGCAGCGAGAGCGAAGTCAGTGCGCTTTGAATCGGCACTTATTGTTTTACAAGGAGCGTTTACGAGATAACCCTGTATCCTCGGCCCGCTTCACCTGTCTCGACTAACACCGTCGAAACCTGTCATCCCCAATGTGTTGCTAACCCATATGTACTTTTCAAAAACCGGTCCAAGGTACGGACCGGTGCGTTAAGTGTAGCCCATGAGGGAAGGCAGGTCAGGCGCCGCGGTTTTTCTCCCGCATGTCCCGCAGGGCTTCCCTGTTGTCCTGCTTCTCGCGCAGCGTCTGACGCTTGTCGTAGTCGCGCTTGCCCCGGGCCACGGCAATCTCAACCTTCGCCCGCCCGTCCAGGAAGTACAGCTGCAGCGGAACGATGGTGAACCCGGATTCCCGGGTCTTCTGCATAATCTTGTCCAGCTGTTCTCGGTGCAACAGGAGTTTCCGGCGGCGGCGGGCCGAATGATTGGTCCAGCTCCCGTTGAGATACTCCGGAATGTATGCGGCTTCGAGCCACAGTTCATCGTTGTAGAAGGTTCCGAATCCGTCCACAAGGGACGCCCGGCCCTCCCGCAGCGACTTGACCTCGGTACCCATCAAAACCATGCCGGCCTCGTAGGTGTCGAGGATTTCATAGTTGTGCCGGGCCTTGCGGTTGGTGGCCACTACCTTACGGCCACTTTCTTTGGGCACGGGGGAACTCCTTGTCGCTAAACGGAAAACTCTATTGTAGGCCTACAGCAGGCCCATGGGGTCAACCAGGGCACCGTTGAGGACGGTCTCGAAGTGCAGGTGGCAGCCCGTGGAGTTGCCGGTGGTGCCGACGTAGCCAATGAGCTGGCCGGCATTGACCCACTGGCCGACGGAGACCACAAAGCTGGTCAGGTGGTAGTAGTTCGTTGCAAGGGCACTGTTTCCGATGACCCCGTGGTCAAGGACCACGCGGTTGCCGGTTCCGATCATGCCGTCGGGCTGGCCCTGGTCGGCGCGGTACACCTCGCCGGATGCCGGTGCGTAAACGGGCGTGCCGCAGCTGGCGGCAAAGTCGATTCCTGAGTGCAGGTATCCGCCGGTGCCGAAGAAATCAATGCTGCCCGGAGGGGTGGCGCGCCAGCCGAAGCCGGAGGAAATGGATGCCCGCACGGGGAGGCTCAGACCAAAGGCCGAGGGGCTGGTTGGTTTTGTGTCCGGCACCTCCGGCGGCGGAGTGGGCCGGTTGTTGCGTGCCGCTTCTTCGGCGGCTCGGCGGTTCGCCTCGGCGATCCGGGCTTCCTCTTCCTTGCGTGCCTTCTCAAGGAGGGCGCGCTGGCGTTCAGCGATATCGGCCGTTGCCTTGGCCTTGGCCGTTTCCAGGGACGCGAGCTGCGCCTGGATGACCGGCTTTTTGGCTTCAAGGGCAGCGTTCGCTGCCTCGGTCTGCTCGATCAGGGTATCCACCTTGGCCTTTTCAGCCGCAGCGGAGTCTCTGGCTTCCTGTTCCAGCACCAGTGCCGCTTCCGCCTGGGCCTTGAGGTTGGAGATTTCCTCTTCAACCGCGGCGAGGCGAGCTTCAGAGTTAACGTTGGTGGCGTTTTGCTGGGAAAGCTGCTGCATGGAAGCGTTCTGGCTGCGCAGCACCTGCTCCGCCAGACCCATGGAATCAGTGAGGCTGTCCGCACCCTCGGCACCAAGGATCAGCGAAAAGCTGGAAGGCACCCCGCCGCTCTTATAGGCCTGTGCGGCAATTTGGCCTATGACTTCTTCCGTGTCCTCCATGGCCGCCCGGTCCTGCTCAATCTGAGCAGTGATGGTGTTGCGCGTTTCCTGCGCCAGCGCCACACGATCAGTCAGGGCACTGACCTTGCCCGCGGCTGCTGAGACGCGGCCTTCCGCGTCCGCCAACGCCTGCTGGGCGCCGGGGAGCTGCTGCTGGTAGATCGCCAGCTCCGCGACCTTCCTGCTGGTTTCAGCATCCAGGTACTCGTAGGTCTCCTGGACTTTCTGCTGTTCCGCCTCAATGGCGGCCTTGCGGTCGTCGAGTTCGTCAGCCGATGCGGTTCCACTGAACGCAAGGGTGAGTGCAAGCACGGCTGACGCAACCACGGCTGCCGTGGTTTTGCGCAGGGCAGGCGTCGTCGCCGGCCGCAGGTGGGCACTAACCATTGTTGGAACCGTCCATGGGGTCTGTCAGCTTTCTTTTCAAAGTGAGCAACACTCTAAACCCTTAAGTAGCGTCTAAGCGTTAGTAGTGAGGACGCACCGGCCAGTAAAGCCCCAATAAGGAGTAATACAGGGCTCAAGACCAGTACTTGCTGCGCCGAAATGAACGCAGTCGCAGGGTATGCTTCGGCCAGCGCACCAATAAAGAAGTGTGCCACTGCCCACAGCGTACCCGAGGCCAACACGGCACCGATGACAGCCGCAATGACCCCCTCAAGGATGAACGGCAGCTGGATGACCGCCTTGGACGCTCCCACCAGCCGCATAATGCCGGTCTCGCGCCGTCTGCTGAAGGCAGATAAGCGGATGGTGGTGGCGATCAGCAGGATGGCGCAGACCAGCATTACCCCCGCGATAATCAGTGCAATCAGTGATGCCATGTTCATAAAGGAGAAGACCTTCTCCAAAAGCTCACGCTGGTCGCTGACGGTTTCCACGCCGGGCATGGATGAGAATGCCTCATCAATAACCTCGTACTTTTCCGGATCCACCAAGGAAACACGGAAGGACTCCGGCAACTGTGCAGCCGTCACTGAGTCCACGAGCGGCGAGTTGGCGAACTGCTCGCGGAAATGCCCGAGCGCCGTCTCCTGGTCCTCATAGTCAACCGACGCTACGTATTGGGAGAACGCCGGCGATTGGAGCTGCTCTTCGATAGCCTCCCGCTGTTCATCCGTGACCGCTCCGGATGCGCACGAGGCCGTGGTGACGGTGTCACCGCAGAGGAAGATCGCCACCTGCACCTTGTCGTACCAGTAACCCTTCATCTGGCCGATCTGCAGCTGCAGGAGTCCGGCCGCACCCACAAAGGTGAGGGATACAAAGGTCACCAAAATGACGGAGACCACCATGGAAAGGTTCCGGCGAATGCCTGAACCGATCTCGCCGAGGACAAATGCCAACCTCATTCAGCGGCCCCCTTTCCTGCCGCGCCGGTCCCGCCCGGTGATCGGACGCCGTCGGCCGGCTTAACGACGGCGGCCTGCGGAATGACGATCCCCTGCTGTGTCTGGGGCGCACCCAGGTAGATGCCCTCGCGCTCGTCGCGCACTATCTTGCCGTGGTGCAGTTCGACGACGCGCTTGCGCATCGTGTTCACAATGTCGTCATCGTGGGTGGCCATCACCACGGTGGTTCCGTTCTGGTTGATCCGGTCCAGGACCTTCATGATCCCCAGCGACGTGGTGGGGTCCAGGTTTCCCGTGGGCTCATCAGCAAGGAGGATTCCGGGCTTGTTGACGATCGCACGTGCGATGGCCACCCGCTGCTGCTCACCGCCGGAGAGCTCATGCGGCAGGCGGTTGTCCTTGCCTTCGAGGCCGACGGTTTTGAGGACCTCGGGCACGGAGTCACGGATGACTGCCCGGCTGCGCCCGATCACCTGCATGGCAAAGGCTACATTGGCGAAGACGGTCTTATTCGGCAGCAGGCGGAAGTCCTGGAAAACGACGCCGATCCCCCGGCGCAGGCGCGGCACGCGCCAACTGGGGATTTTCGCCACGTTCGATCCGGCCACGTAAACGGTCCCGCGGGACGCGTGCTCCTCTTTGAGGATCAGCCGAATGAAGGTCGATTTTCCGGAGCCGGAGGCTCCGACCAGGAACACGAACTCGCCGCGGTCCACTTCGAGGTTCACGGAGTTCAGTGCCGGCCTGGAATTACGGTCGTAGACCTTGGTGACGTTGTCGAAAGTGATCATGTCTGCTTAGCGCCCATCAATCGGCCGGGACACGGGCCTTGGTTTGGGAAAAGGGCGCCGGCTGTTCGACTATATCGGCGGTTCCACCTATGGCCAGAGATTCGGGACGGTGTGTCGCCGTCCGGAGCCTATTTGGACCCGGTTTCCGCTGTTCTCCGATTTGCTGCCGCTTACTTGCGGGCGGAAACACTGCCGTGGGCGCGCCAGCGGATGCCGGCGTCGATGAAGTCGTCGATCTCGCCGTCGAACACCGCAGAGGTGTTGCCGACTTCATGTTCCGTACGCAGGTCCTTAACCATCTGATACGGGTTGAGGACATAAGAGCGCATCTGATCTCCCCATGAAGCCTTGACGTCACCGGCGAACGCCTTCTTCTCGGCGTCTTCCTGCTCCTTCTTCAGCAGCAGCAAGCGGGACTGCAGCACGCGCATGGCCGCGGCACGGTTCTGCAGCTGTGACTTCTCGTTCTGCATGGACACCACGGTGCCCGTGGGGAGGTGGGTCAGGCGCACGGCCGAGTCCGTGGTGTTCACGGACTGCCCGCCGGGACCGGAGGAACGGAAGACATCCACACGGATCTCGTTGTCCGGGATGTCGATGTGATCGGTGGGCTCAATCAGCGGAATGACCTCAACGGCGGCAAACGAGGTCTGCCGGCGGCCCTGATTATCGAAGGGGCTGATGCGGACCAGCCGGTGCGTGCCGGCCTCCACCACCAGGGTGCCAAAGGCGTACGGGGCCTTGACCTCGAAGGTGGCCGATTTCAGCCCGGCCTCTTCGGCGTAGGAGGTGTCCAAGACCGTGGTCGGGTAACCGTGGCGCTCGGCCCAGCGAAGGTACATGCGCAGCAGCATTTCGGCGAAGTCAGCCGCATCCACTCCCCCGGCGCCGGAACGGATGGTCACGACAGCCTCGCGGGCGTCGTACTCACCGGAGAGCAGGGTGACTACTTCCAGCTGGGAGAGGGACTTGCGCAGGGATTCCAGCTCCGTCACCGCCTCAGCCTTGGACTCGGCGTCGGCCTCATCCTGGGCGAGTTCCACCAGAACCTCGAGGTCATCGATGCGCGACTGGATTCTCTCCAGCCGTTCCAGTTCCGACTGGCGGTGCGAGAGCTTGGACGTAATTTTCTGCGCCTCGGACGGATCATCCCAGAGGTCCGGAACGCCGGCCATTTCGCTGAGCTCTTCGATGTCCTCTTTGATTTTGGCTACATCGGAGACCTCCTCGATGGAAGCAAAAGTGGACCTGAGGGCGCGGATCTCCGCGGGAAAATCAATTTCAGCCATGGTGCTTACAGCCTACGCCATGAGCCCTCCGGGCCGCTTCCGGTGCTCCGTGCCGGGTGAGGGCACGCCGGTCGCACCTGCCGTTCTGCGTTTGACCGGGAGAAACCGTAAATTGGTGTTGTCAGCACATGCACCTGCAGAAGGAGCAGAAGTGAGCACCTCCGAAGTTAGAGAGCCCGCTGTGGCCAGGCCCGTCCGCCACCCTGAATCGGGCCGCCGCTATTCCCTGGAAGAGCTCGAAGCCCTCGCCGCAGAAGGCGATCCCTGGGCCCTGGGAAAGATGGACGAGTGGGACCTCTCCTTCTCCGACGAGTACAAGGGCTCGCTGACGGATCGCTGTCCCGATCCGGGCTGTGATCAGTACGGTGAGCCGGTGACCCTTTGCTACGGCGAAGATGGTGAACTGCTCGACGTCGACCACGGCGGCTGGGGCCATCCGCCCGCCGCTGAGATCCAGGCCAAGGCGTCGTAGCCGCGCTGGATCGTGTTGCAGCCTATTGGCTGAGGCGTGCCCTGGCCTCGCTCACCGCGGTGATGGGAATGCCGTCCGGCACCAGGAAGTTCACCAGCGGAGGATGCACGACGCCGGTCAACACCACCACCGCAGTGCGGCCGTCAGCAGTCCCGGTCTCAGCGTCTACGGAAAGACCCGGAATCCGGTCCGCGGCGTCGGTCAGGGCAAGGTACCGGTTCACCTCAGCTTGGACCGCTGCCGGAGCAAGCACTGCTGCCGGCCCCTCCCCCGGTGAGGCAACGTCCCCCAGCGAAAAGGTGTCTGCAGCTGCGAGCGCGGCTCCGTCTGCAGCGGACAGCAGCTTCTTGTGCCCCAGATAGAGGGCGGAGGCCCCCATGACCACCGAGACCACCAGCAGGCTCACCAACATGTAGCCGATGATCAGGACGCCGACTTGGCCTTCCTCTCCCCGAAGGACGGATCCCCTTCCAGTTGCTGCGCGCGCCGCGCGACGCCGGCTCACCCGTACCGCTCCACGATCTGGGTGGAGGACGAGTCCACTGTCACCGGGGCGAAATCCGTCCCCGGGAGCCCCGCAGACAGCGGCAGGGGGACGTCGAAGCGCACAAGGGCCGTCACAGTCGACCCGGGCGACAGGCACTCTGCGGAACAGGAAATGTCCAGCAGCATTTCTTCCGGTTGGAAACCGAAGTCGGTGAAGGCCAGTTCAGCTGCCACCCTGGCCTGCGCCTCGCCGGCTGCCGGGTCTCCTGCGCTCACGTAGACCTTTGCTGCCGATTCAGCAGCCCCCACGGCGGCAAACGCCGCGCCCTGCACCTGCCCCGCAGTGACGACGAGGTACACCACCGGCACCAGCAGTACCAAGCCAAGGAAGATGAACTCCACCAGGGCGTTCCCGTCTTCACGTCCGCCGGGTCCTGCGTCATCCGGCTCCAGCGGCTGCGTCCTGTCCCCAAAATCCATGACCGGTCACCTCCAATCCGTCGCTGGGTCCCAGGAATCCGATCACAGGAAGGGGCGCCCGCACCGTGACCTGCAGCATCCGGACACCGCTGTGCGTTGTTTCCTGAAACGTCACGTCTTCGGCCAGCGAGCTGTTCAGCGCGAGACGGATCAGTTCCTCGGTGCGTGCTGCGCCGTCGGCCGGGGTGCGGTCGGCCAGCGTGCCGTACCGCGCACCGGAAGCCGCTGCGTCAATCAGCGTATTGCGCACGTGCAGAATCAGGGCCAGCTGGATGATCGACATGAAGAGCAGCGTCAGCAGGGCGCCGACCATGACAAAGTCCACTACCGCTGACCCGGTTTCCCGGCCGCGGGCCGAAGGACGCCGTACGGTCAGGGATTGACCTTCTCCATCGCTGCGTTGAACATGCTTTCGAGGGCGCCTTGGGCCATAACCAGGATGAAGGCGACCAGCGTGGCTGACATCAGGGTGATCATGACCCAGCCCGGGACGTCGCCGCGTTCGCGGTCCTCGCTCCTTAGCGTCTGGCCGAAACGAACGACCAGCGAGGTGCCGAGCAGTAACAGGAGCCGCGGTGCGTGGATGGTGCGCATGGGATGTTCCTTTCATAGGGGTGACCTAGAGTCCGATTCCCAGGAGGGAAAGACCGGGAAAAATCGAGAAGAGCACTGTCAGTGGAAGGACGCCGAAGACCAGAGGGACCATCATTGCGATCTCCTTCTTTCCGGCGCTTTCCATGAGTTCACGTTTGGCCAGGTCGCGCACGTCCTGGGATTGCGCCCGCATGACATCCGCGAGCGGGGTGCCGCGTTCGATCGCCACTGTCAAACCGTCCACGAACCGGGACAGCGGAGCGAGCCTGACCCGGTCGGAAAAGTGCTGCAGCGCGTTGGTGAGTGGAACTCCGGAACGGGTTTCGCCGAGGATGCGGGCAAACTCCCCAGCCAGTTCTCCGTGGGCCGTGCGGGCAATCCGCTCCAGGGCTCCGTTGGCGCTTTCTCCGGCGCCCACTGCAAGTGCCATCATCTCCGCCAAGCTGGGGAACTCGGCCAGCATGCGGGCTTCACGGCTCTGGACTTGGGAGCTCAACCGGTAGTCGCGGAGAGTGAATCCGAGCACCGCTCCCAGGACGGTGCCGGCCACGACGCCGCCCACACCCACCCGGTCGACGCTGGCCAGCCAAACGGCAATCATGCCCCCGCCCAGGAAACCTCCGCCGGTCCACAGCACCTGTTCGGCCCGGAAGTCCAGCACGCGCAAGCCCTGCCCCGCACGTTCCAGACGGCGCTCAAGGTCACGGGTAACCGGGTTGATCCGGTTGAGACGGCGGACAGCCAGATGCAGGGCGGGGCGCAGGATCCGTTGCAGCGGGCCGAACGGAGTGAGGTCACCGGCCGGTACGGCCAGAAGACGGGACATCTGGCCTCCTGTGCGCAACTGCGGCGCAATCCGTTCACTGAACGTCACCGGCCGAAGCCATGGCACCCGCAGGACGGCAAACCAGAGCGAGGCCCCCAGAGAAATCCCACACACAACGGCCAGGAACCACGGGGCGTTCACCGCAGCACCCGCTCTTCTTCGGGAAGCGCCCCGATTCGGAGCATGAGCCGGTAGCAAACCACTGAAATGACAATGCCTGCGGCAAGCACCGTAGCCCCGGCCGCAGAGTTGTAGGCGTCAATGGCTTCAGGCCGGGCTGCAAGCAGCATCAGCACGATCCACGGGGCGGCGACGGCCAGCCGTGCAGCATTGACCGTCCAGGACTGGCGTGCCAGCAGCTCGCTGCGGGTTCTGGCGTTGTCCCGCAGGAATTCGTTCAGTGTGCCGAGCAAACGCCCGAGATCTGAGCCTCCCACCTCGCGGGTGAGGCGCAGCGCTTCCACGATGCGGTCAGCCACCGGATCCGCCAGGGTTGCCTTCAGCCGTGTGAGGGAGTGATCGAACTGACCGCCGGACCGGTAATCGGCTGCAAACTCTCGGAAGGGCTGCCGCAGCTCTTCCGGGCCGTTCTCTCCCAACTGGATCAGTGCCTCGGGCAGGGACAGCCCGGCCCGAATGGCAGACCGCAGGTGGTCCACGGCGTCCGGCCACAGTTCCGCGCGTGATGTCCGCTGTTTTCGGGCCTGCCAACGGACCAGGAACAGGGGCACCCCTGCGCCGAACAATCCAAAGCAGGCGGCGATGGGAACGGCACCGGTGCCAGCCAGCACCAGCAGCGCCACCAGCAGTCCGGCTGCGATGCTGCTGGCGACAACCGCCCGCGGCGTCACCCGCTGGATCCCCGCCTGCAGCAGTTCATCTTCCAGCCGGCTGCTGCGGGGCCGGCGGGCCGGCACCGGTGGAACTACCCAGCAAGACCGCCATATCAGGAACAGTCCCAGGCCCAGCAGCAGTCCTGCCGCGGCGCTCATGGCCGCACTTCCAGGAGTTCGGCCACGTTGTAGCCTGCGCGGGCAAATTTCTCCGGTGCCGGCATGGACGCGGCAGTGACTTCCAGCCGGCCGTCGGTCCGCTGAAAAATGGACGACGCTTCGATGACGCCGTTTTCCACCCTGTTGCCCAGCGCCATGATCTCCATAACCTGGCGCTTGCCGGCAGCGTTGCGGGCACAGTGGATCACCAGGTCAATGCAGGAAGCCACGGTGGGCACTACAAAGGCGCTGGAGATGTTTGCCCCGGCCAACAGCGGAAGGGTGCAGATTTTCGTAATGGCATCATGGGCGCTGTTGGCGTGGACGCTGCACATGCCCGGCAGGCCGGAGTTCAGCGCGATCAGCATGTCCAGGCTTTCGGCTTCGCGGACCTCACCCACAATGAGGCGGTCCGGCCGCATACGAAGCGCTTCCTTGACGAGTCTGCGCAGCGGAATCTCCCCTACACCCTCCAAATTCGACTGGCGGCACTGCAACCCCACCACATCCCGCAGCGGCAGCTGCAGCTCAAAGATCTCTTCGACAGTGACGACGCGCTCCCGCGGGCCGATGGAAGCACCTAAACAGTTCAGCATGGTGGTCTTGCCTGCTTGGGTTGCCCCGGACACCAGGACGTTCAGTCCACTGGCGACGGAGGCACCCAGAAACCTGGCCGCCTGCGGAGTGAGGGTTCCCAATTCCACCAGGTGTTCAAGCCTGCTGGCGCGGGCGATGAATTTGCGGATGTTGACGGCCCAATGACGCCGGGTGATGTCCGGGATTACCACATGCAGGCGCGACCCGTCCGGCAGCGAGGCATCGACAAACGGGGAGGAAAGGTCCAGCCGGCGGCCCGAGCTCTTCAGCATCCGCTCCACCAGATCCCGCACCTGCTCCGCTGACAGGGCAAGCGAGGTCAGCTCTGAACGACCGTCACGCGCAGCATAGATTTCGGTGGGTGAATTAATCCAGACTTCCTCCACCGTCGGGTCGTCCAGAAGGGGCTGAAGGGCTCCGAACCCGGCCACGGCATCAAACACGCGGCGGCGGGCGGACTCCAATGCGCCCAGCGGCGGCAAAGAACCCAGGAGGGACCGCTCGTCGTAATCGGTAACCGCGTCCTCGACGAGGCGCCGGACCTCCGCGAGCTGGCTGGCGGGGTCAAGGCCACGCAGACGTATCAGTTCCCGGACCTCATCCTCCACCATACGTACGGCATCCAACGTGTTCCCCCGGAATCCGCACAGCATCCCTGCCGTGCATCTGAGACAAAGGCCACTGCGGCCATGCGGGCAAGGATAGGAGATTTCGACTCCCTTGACGAGAGTGGCAGATCCCTTGTGGAAAACCCTTTCCACGGAGCTTGGCGCTGGCTGGTCCGAGGAAACCTTGCATCATTACAAATGCGGCCTTCCGGTTGTAGCTTCGCTACCTCTACCTTCATTTGGGTGTCACTGGTCACATTATTCACACCCGTCCCGGTAGGATTCAGTCTGAAGTCCACTGCACTCTGGAGACCCCGTGAAACACCGTCAGTCAGCTCCCATATTGGCCGGCCTGCTCTGCCTGGCACTAGCCGCCACCACAGCACCCGCCTCAGCCGCACAGCTCCCGCCGGACAGTGCCGTCACCGAAACGGCACCTGCCAGCCCGGCGCACGGAGTCCCGGAGCCCGCCGGTTCCTCACCGGAGCCCCTGGAGAGCCAAGAACTCCAGTCGCCCGAACCCACCGAAGTTCCGGAGCCGCTTCCGTACCTGACTCCCGAAACCGCGCCGGAGGTAGCCGCGCCGGAGGTAGCCGCGCCGGAGGTAGCCCCTGCCGTCCCGGAACCCGCTGAGACCGAGGTCCCAGACCCCTCCGCACTGACCGAGGAGGAACTTACCGAAATCATCGGGATCCTTGGCTCCACGATGGGACAGGGACTTGAGCGCCTGGAAGAGACGCGCGATCCGCAGGTACCCGGCGGTACGGAAATCGCGGAGCGCCTCGACGCCGAGGAAAAACTGATCATCAGCGGCTTGGCAGATCCGGAACTCGCCACCGATCCGTCCGGCAGCAGGGTAACCGGGGGCAGCGCTCCCGGGACCGCTGCGCCGTCGGCCACCGGAGCCGCTGCACAAGGAAGCGTGCCCTTTGCCGTGCCCGCACTGAGCACCGGGGATGCCCCGGCCGTCTCCCTCGCAGCAACCTGGCGGCCCGCCGGGCTACAGGGCATGGACGTCAGCAGCCACCAGCCTGCCGTCAACTGGGGCCGCGCCTGGAACCAGGGCGCGCGCTTCGCCTACGTCAAGGCCACTGAGGCCACCTCCTACAAGAACCCGCTGTTCTCCAGCCAGTACAACGGCGCCTCCTCCGTCGGCATGCTGCGGGGCGCCTACCACTTCGCCATCCCCAATGTTTCCAGCGGTGCAACCCAGGCCAATTACTTCGTAAACAACGGCGGCGGATGGTCCGCTGACGGCAACACGCTCCCCCCGCTGCTGGACATCGAATACAACCCCTACCCCTCCCTCGGGAACACCTGCTACAACATGACCGCCGGCCAGATGGTGTCCTGGATCAGGGACTTCTCGCAGACAGTCGCAGCCCGCACGGGGCGCCTGCCGATGATCTACACCACCACCGACTGGTGGCGCACCTGCACGGGCAACTCCAGTGCCTTCGCCGGGCAGCCCCTGCACATCGCTGCCTACAACGCCACCGGCCCCGGCGCCCTGCCCAACGGCTGGTCCCGGTACACGCTGTGGCAGTACAGCAGCACGGGGCCGTTCGAAGGTGATTCAAACGTCTACCAGGGCTCGGTCGCCCAGCTGCGCAGCTTCGCGCGCCAGTCCTCGGTGGGACGTCCGGGACAGCTGTACTACCGCAGCAGCCCGGTGAAGAGCCTTGAATACGGAAACGCCAGCGACCAGTACCTCACTTGCGACTGGAACGGGGACGGCATTGCCACTCCAGCAGCCTTCCGCAACGGCACCTGGTACATCCGCGAGACCCTGACCGGAGCGGCAGCCGTGCGGGAGGCGCGGTACGGCGATCCCGGAGACCAGCCGATCTGCGGTGACTGGGACGGAAACGGCCGGGACACGATCGGTGTCTTCCGCAACGGGATGGTCTACCTGAAGAACTCCAATACCAGCGGCGCAGCGGACGGCGTCTTCGCGTTCGGCGACGTCGGCGACACCGCCATTGTTGGAGACTGGGACGGCGACGGCTACGACACCCTCGGAGTTGCCCGCTCGGAGGGGTCGGCTCAGCGCTTCTATCTCACCAACAGCAACATCCGCCCCGGTGTTGCCGGAGCCTTCCTGTTCGGCAACGCTGGAGACATCCCGGTCTCCGGGGACTGGAACAGTGACCGGTTCAGCACCGTGGGCGTGAAACGCGGCAGCTACTGGTACCTCGCCAACAGCAATATCCGGCCCACGGCCAGCACCAGCTTTCAGTTCGGCAACCCCGGGGACCGCCCGCTGACCGGGCGGTGGGACCGGGGCGCCGGAACCAGCGTTGGCGTAGCGCGTTAAACAGCAGCGGACCCTCCTTCGGGTCTGTCCGCTGTTGTTACGGGATGCTGTTGTTACGGGATACAGGTTGGAAAGCTCAGGCAGTCTCCAGGCGGCGCCAGTGGCGGGGAGTCTCGTTGTCCTCGTGCAGCCGGCGGAACAGCACCGGCTCGCCCAGGTGCGTCATTTCACCGGCCAGGTTGCCGGGGGCTAGAGATCGTGCGACGGCCTTGTAGTGCTTGGTACAGTATCCGCGCACTATTGAGGACGCCGATATTGGATTACGTGGCTGACTGCGGCAAGGCGGTGAAGGCGCAGACCTCCCGCAAAGCTCCTAGTTGCGCTTATGCTTTGACGTTATGCAGACGGATCAGTTCCCGAACCTCATCCTCCACAATTGCAATGGCGTCCACCAGTTCTCCCCGAGCTAAGCACGGAAAGGACGATTGTTGCCATCCTGGCCGTAAGACTGATGCAGCCTGTTTGCGGCCACGGGGGTCTGATTGGGAGGCTGCCCCCCCGCCCAGATACGAGAGTGTTTTCGGAACTGTGGATAAGCAGGTAGTTCGTACCCGCGACCCGTTCCGGAGGCCGGAGCGTTGTCCACCTAGAAGCCCGCTTCTAGCCTTGAAACAGCCCGAGCGGACCCTGACGCCGGGAAGGAGGCATCACTGACATGCCTGCCATCGATATTCTGTTGCCCTATTACGGCGACGTAGGGCTCATGAAGGAAGCGGTGGGCAGCGTGTTTGCGCAGACCCGCGAGGACTGGCTCCTGACAGTTCTGGACGACGCCTACCCGGACCCGGAGCCGCAGCGCTGGTTCGCGTCGCTGGAGGATCCGCGCGTCACCTATCTGCGCAACGAAACCAATCTCGGCGCCAATGGAAACTACCGGAAGGCCCTGGAAATGGCCCAGGCCCCCGTGGTTGTCATCATGGGGGCCGACGACGTTATGCTGCCGTCTTATCTGGAGCACGTTATAGCTCTCCTGGACGAGCATCCGGAAGCCTCAGTGGTACAGCCGGGCGTGGAGATCATCAACGGAACGGGACATCGGGCGAAGACTCTTGCCGACTCGGTGAAGTCCTTGACCGCCCCCTCCGGTCCGTACCCGGCAGTGGTTGGCGGTGAGCAAATGGCTGCCAGCCTCCTAAGAGCCGGCTGGCACTATTTCCCTGCCCTGGCCTGGCGCCGGGAAGCCATTGCCCACTTTGGTTTCCGCCCCGAGTTTGACGTTGTTCAGGACCTGGCATTGCTGATGGACATCGCCGCCGCCGGCGGATCCATAGTGGTGGACGGCCCGGTTTCCTTCCAGTACCGACGCCATGCATCGTCGGATTCTTCCGTGCGGGCAGCAGACGGGCGACGCTTCGACGAAGAGCGCCGGTACTTTCGGGAACAAACCAACCGATTCCGGGACCTGGGCTGGCCTCGTGCGGAACGGGCGGCCCGCTTTCACTGGACTTCAAGACTGAACGCCCTGACGGTGCTTCTGGCGTCCCTGCGGCATCCCTCCGTGCGCACGGCACAGAACATGGCCCGTCACATCGTGGGATGACGAAGGCGGCTTGAAGGTGGCACTACCGGGGCGGGTAGCCGGGAGCTGCAGGAAGGCGGAAGTATTCCTCGAGCGTGCTGATACCTGATGAGTGAACGGCGCTGGCCAAGTCGACACCCACGAAACGCAGGTGCCATGGCTCATAGGCATAGCCGGTCACGGCAGAGGCTCCGGCAGGGTACCGGACGATAAACCCAAACCGATGGGCATTTTCTGCCGCCCACGCCCCGGCTTGGGTGTCTGCAAAGCAGGCCTGCAAAGAGCAGGCGCCGTCCGCGGCGGCAATGTCCACGGCCAGTCCGGTCTGGTGCTCGCTGTGGCCCGGCCGGGCGGAGATGGTATCCGCCTGGTCCTCCCCGTACTGCGAGGTGTAGCCGCTGTACAGCTCGAACTGTGTCTCGAAGGGACGGTAACCGCTGATTGCCCGGACCGTCACTCCGTCAGCGGCCGCTGCCTGTTGCAGGTGTCTCAGTGCTTCCGCCGGTTCAGCGCGCAGAAGTTGTCCGTCCACGCTCGTGAGATCCTCCGGAGCATAATCTTCCGGCGCCAGCGGGCGTTCTTTATTGACGACGACGGCGGTGTTCTCCGGGTTGTCGATATCCAGGTCCACTGTGGCCGGCTCGGCCGGATGCCACAAAATGGTGCCGCGCTGGAAGTTTTGTGAACAGGTGCCGTCACTGCAGGCGGGGCCGGCGACCGGATAGCCCAGCGGACCATTCTCGTAGGAGTACTTGGACCAGGCCTCGCGGATGGCTCCCCACGAGGGCTGCGCCCCCGTGCCCGGGGACCATACAATGCCGCCGTGTTCATAGTTGCGGTAACAACCGCCGTCACGCAGGCCGCAGGTCTCTGCCCCCGTAGGTTTGCCGAGCCCGCTGTTCGCTCCGCCCAACCGCTCATATGCCTGGTCGATGGCTGTTTCTGCCCGGCCGGCGGCTGTTTGTGATGCCGGTGAAGCGACGGCGGCAGGGGCTCCGCCCAGAATCAGGGCCAGGGCACAGACCGCTGCGGACAGGACCGAGAACCTCGGTCCGGGGGCAGTCACTGGTGCCTTAGCCGTGGCGCGGTCCCTGCAGCCCGTCACCGTGATGAGGCGCCGGTGAACTTCCGTCCGCATTCCCATCCTGGTCAGAAGGCAGAGACAGTGCTTCGACGCGGGCGGTGAGCTTGTCCAAAGCGGCTCGAAGGATGGCTGCCTCTTCGGCCAACGCCCTCGTTTCGTCCTCGACAACCGAAATCTCCAGAGACAGGTGCAGGCACACGCCCAGGACCAGGAAGATCGCCAATGTAAAGAGGAGGTTGGCCGGAATGGCGAACCCGGCCAGATCGGATGCCCAGCCCAGGAGTTGCGGAAAGCCTGCCAGGACGATGATCAGCAGGCCGACAATGACCCAAAGGACAGCGTATTTTTCTTTGAGCTTGCGCTGGCGCAGAAGCAGGACCACCCAGCAGACCACCGCGAGGGCGAGGAGGAATGGTAAGAGGGTGGTGGTCATTTCGCTGCGCTCCGGTCGGTTCCGACGCTGGTTTTCTTGCGTGATATGGCAATCAGCAGGGCGAAGCCGCTGCGTGCCAGGTAGATGGCCGCCTTGGCCGGGTTGTGACTGGGCTGGCCGCCCTGGCGGGGCCGCATTTCCACCGGCACCTGGGTAACGGTCAGTCCGGACCGGACGGCGACAACCAATGAATCAATCGTGTCCCCCAAGTACTCGGCCGGATAATGCTCACAGTACTGTTCGATGGCGCGCGCGTTGCCTGCGCGGAATCCGGACGTGACGTCGGTGAGGCGGGTTTTGGCGATCTTGGAGATGGACCACCCGAGAAATGACATGGCCCATTTCCGCGGGCCGCGCACTTCGTAGCTGCCCTTGTCCGCAAACCGCGCGCCGATGGAGATGTCCGCGTGCTGCAGCCCGTCTACAACGTTGATCAGGTCCTTGGGATCATGCTGGCCGTCTGCATCGACCTGGATGACCCGTTCGTAACCGTGTCTCTTGGCATATTTGAAGCCGGCCCGCATGGCTCCGCCCACGCCGAGGTTGAACGGCAGGCGCAGCACGGTGGCACCGGCAGCTTCTGCTATGTCGGCTGTGCCGTCGGAGGACCCGTCATCGACGACGAGGACGTCGGCGTTGGGGACGGCTCCCAGGACTTCCGTCACTGTGTTGCCGACGGACTCCGACTCGTTCCACGCCGGCATGATGACCAGAATACGGTCTTCAACGATAGGGAGCCCGAGCCCGCCCAAGGCTGTCTCGTGCATATTGTGCCCGCTCAGTGGTTCCAACTCCTACGTAGTGCTGAAAGTGTGGCGCTTCCCCGCTGTGTTCCGGGAAAATATCGGCGTCCTTACTAAAGTATCTCAGGCCCGCTGCATCGTGCAGATCGGGCATCACCGGAATGTGTTGCATCGATCGAACCGGAACCTGCTGCTCAACTGCCTGGAGGCGGGCAACCGGTGCCGCTGACCCGTAATACCGGGATTCACCGCGCCAAAGGCTAGAATTGGTCGCGGCCCTATGGCCCACCGTCAACGCCCCGGAGGCTCCTACATGGACTGGCTTAGCGCCGCACCCGCCCTGATGATCGCCCTGCTCATCCTGATTATCCCCGGATTCGCTGTCGGGCTGGTGCTTCGCATCCGGACCTTCGACGCGATTGCGCTGGCGCCACTGATTACGGTTACCCTCATCAGCCTCTCGGCCATTGTAGCGTCCATTATTGGACTTCCCTGGAACATCGGCGTCGTTGCTGCAGCCACCGTTGTGGCCCTGCTGATCGCCTTCGTTTTCCGGCTGGCAGAAGGCCGGTTGCGGCCGGCGCCGCGCACCCGGCAGGAAACTCCGTTTTCCCGTGAACTGCTGTATGCCGGCGCTGCCCTGATAGCCTTCCTGCTCATTGGCTGGCAGGTTGCCCGCGTCATCGGCGTGCCGGAAAACTTCTCCCAGACCTTTGACAACAATTTCCATTTGAACGCAGTGCGCTACGTGCTGGAAACTGCCGACGCGTCCTCGCTCACCCTAAATTCCATGACTTCCGGTGATCAGCCTGCAACGTTCTACCCCGCTGCCTGGCACGGGCTGACTGCGCTGGTGATCCAGCTGTCAGGTGCACAGCTCACTGTGGGAGTCAGCGCCGTGAGCATTGCCATAGCCGCTGCCGTCTGGCCACTCAGCCTCCTCTTCGCAGTCCGTCAGCTCGCCCGGCTGGTCCCCGCTGCCGTCCTGGGCGCCGGTATCCTTGCCGGCAGCTTCGCCGCGTTCCCCCTTCTGCTGCTGGACTTCGGCGTCCTTTATCCCAACCTCCTGTCATTGGCGATGGTCCCGGCGGGTCTTGCCCTGGGTGCCATCGTGCTGAAGCAGGCCCCGGCAGCAGTGCTGGATGCGCCGCGCGCCTGGCTGCTGGCTGCGCTGACCCTGCCCGGCATTGCGGTGTCCCACCCCAACGGCATCATGACGCTGATCGCCCTGGCATTGCCGGTCCTTGTCTCAGCCTACGTTTTCCATCTCCGGGATCTGGCCACGTCCAAGGCCACACCAGCCCGCTACGTCCTTCCGACGGTTCTGTTTGCCGCCGCCTGGGGCATCGTTATCGTGTTGTGGAACGTCGTCCGTCCCGCCCCCGAGGACGCTTTCTGGGGCAACGTACAAACGGTTCCCCGCGCCGTGGGTGAGGCCCTCCTGCTGGGCCCCCTCGGCGCGCCGGCTGCCTGGACGGTTAGCATCCTCGTGATCGTGGGTATCGTGGCCTGCTTCCGACAGCCGCGCCTGCTGTGGGTGGCCGGCTCGTTTGCGGTTGCCGTTGCCCTCTTTGCGGTGTCCTCCGGTACTCCCATCTCGGACACCCGCATGTTCCTGACCGGCGTCTGGTACAACGACTCCCAGCGGCTCGCTGCTGTCCTCCCGCTCGCCGCCGCTCCGCTGGCCGTGCTGGGACTGAACCTTATTCTCAAGCCGCTCACTGTATTCGCCGGGACTGCCATCGGCCGCAGCCGGATGAGCGGCACTGCCGCGGCAGCAACGTCGGCAGTCCTTGCCGTCGTTCCCGCGCTGATGCTGTTCCCTCTGACCCAGGGCAACAGCATGGACACTGAAATTGCCAGGGCGCGCGTCAATTACATCCCTACCGACACGGCTTCCCTGCTCACCAATGATGAGCTGGAAATGATTGACGAGCTGGACGAACTCACTCCCGAGGACGCGGTCATCGCCGTCAACCCCTGGACCGGCGGAGCACTGGCGTACGCCCTTGGCGACCGTGAAACCACCCACAAGCACATTTTCTCCACCAGCACCCCGGAGCTGGAGATCATCGACGCCAGCCTCAAGGACGCTGGAGATACCCCGGGCGTCTGCGAAGCAGTCGAAGCAACCGGCGTTGGGTATGTCCTGGACTTCGGTGACCAGGAGGTCCACGGCGGCGACCACCCCTACCCCGGACTGGATGAGCTTGAAACCGACGATGACTTCAAGCTGATCAGCAGCGTCGGTGACGTCCGGCTCTACGAATTCGTCGGCTGCTGACTCTGCCCGCACGCGCTGACACCTGCAGAACGACGACGGCGGCCGTCCCCATTGGGGCGGCCGCCGTCGTTTCAGGTATTCGGACCGGGCGGATCAGCTGCCGAAGGCGTGCCGCAGAAGAACCGGCACCGCACTGAAGTTTTTCGAACGCAGAGCGCCCGGAACCAGGACCAGCGCATGTGCACGGGAGGTCACGTGCAGTTTTGCCGCCCTACGGGTGCGCCCCCATCCCTTCCCGCCAGCGAGAGTGGCCGCGAGGCGGAAAAAGCGGCGCTCGCCCTCGAACCGGCTCCCGTCCACCAATTCCAGGGAAGACGCACTGGAACTGTGCCGGCGGTAGCAAAAGACGGTCTCCGACAGGACCAGCAGGTCCTCGCCGTCCAGGATCAGGTCCAGAATCAGGGCAAGGTCCTGAATCACGGAAAAGTCGTCACGGAAATCATGGGTTTGGATAGCGTCCCGCCGGAAGGCAAGGGACGGCCAGTACAGCCAGTTTCCATGCATCAGGCCCGCCATCAGGCGGTCTCCGTCGAGCGTACGGATGGGCGGAGTCCGCGGGCGAAGCATCTTCTGCTTAACGCTGTCCGTCAGCGTGACTGACGGTTTACCGTGCTCATCCACCACCTGGACCCCGGGCTGGATGATCCCCACACGGGGAGCCGTGCGATGGGCCGCCATCACCGTCTCGACATAGCCGGGCAGCATGAAGTCGTCGCAGCCCATAATGGTCAGCCGCGGCTCGGTGGCCATCTGCACACACCGACGGAAATTCTCGGTGATGCCGCAGTTTTCCGGATTACGGATGTATCGGATCCGCGGTTCCCCGGTCAGTCCGGCAAAGTACTCGTCAACGGCACGGTCCGGATAAGCATCGTTGATAACTGTCAGGCGCCAATGGGGGCTCGTCTGGCTGCGGACGCTTTCCACCGCGGTCCGCAAATAGCCAAGATCCCCCCAGAACGGAATGTAAATGCCCAGCACTTCCGGCTCTGCTGTCATGATTTTTCTCCCAAATCTCGCACATAGCTCTCCAAGCTCTTGGCCGCGCTCTCGGGCACAAAGCCGGCCGCCTCAAGCTTGCCCAGGTCCAGGGTGGAGCGCAGCGGCCGCGGAGCCACGCCCTCCTTGCCCGCGAAGTACTCCGCCGTGGACACGCCCGTGACGGACTCCGGCGAAGCGCCGCAGAGGCGGAACACGTCGCGGGCGATCTCAGCCCACGAAGCCTCGGGCCCGGTGTTCGTGAGGTTGTACGTGCCGTACGGGGCACCGGATTCCAGCAGATACCGGATACCCGCTGCCAGGTCCTCGGTGAAGGTCAGCCGGCCGATCTGGTCATCCACCACCGACGGGGCGATCCCCCGGGCGGCCAGTGAGGCCATGGTCTTCACGAAGTTGCTGCCGTCCCCGATCACCCAGGATGTGCGCACGATGTAGTGCGCCGGCACGGCCCCCACCACGGTGTCGCCGGCAGCCTTGGACTGCCCGTACACGCCCAGCGGGGAAAACGGCTCCTGTTCATCGTGCAGCGGTGCGGTGCCGTCAAAAACATAGTCCGAGGAAACCTGCACCAGGGTGAACCGGTGCTCCGCCGCAACCCGGGCCAGCCGGGCCACGGCGGTTGCGTTGATGGCCCAGGCCGCCGCCCTGCCCTCGGCTGTTTCAGCGGTGTCCACGGCCGTGTACGCGGCCGCGTTGATGACGGCTGAGTAGTTCTTCCAGTTCCGTGACGCGAAGGACGCGGGATCGGTGAGGTCAAAGTCGGTGCGGGCAGCGAACTCAACGTTCCCGGCGCCGTCGTACTCAGCGCGCAGGGCACGGCCCAGCTGCCCGTCAGCGCCCAGGACCAGGATCTTCTTCGGCGGCATCGGCACCACATCGGCCAGCCGCGGATGGGCCTTGTCCTTGTCCGAGAGCTCCGCCTTTTCCAGCGGGATCGGCCACTGGATGGCCGCGGTCTCGTCAGCGAGGTTCAAGAACGTGTACTGCCCCTGGGCATCGGCGCTCCAGTGGTCATTGACCAGGTACGTGTAGGCGGTGTTGTCCTCCAGGGTCTGGAAGGCGTTGCCCACCCCGCGCGGGATGAAGATGGCCGTGTCCGGGCCCATCTCGGCGGTGAAGACCGTGCCGAAGGACGGGCCCTCGCGCAGGTCCACCCACGCGCCGAAGATCCGGCCCGTGGCCACGGAAATGTACTTGTCCCAGGGCTCGGCGTGGATGCCGCGGGTGGTGCCGGCCTTTTCGTTGAAGGAAATGTTGTTCTGCACCGGCCCGAAGTCCCGCAGTCCCAGCGCAAGCATCTTTTCCCGCTGCCAGTTTTCCTTGAACCAGCCGCGGTTGTCGCCGTGGACCGGAAGGTCATACAGGACGACGCCGGGAATGGGCGTGGGGCGGGCAGCCAGGGGCTTGGAGAATTCTACGGTCATGGCGTTACTGGCCCTGGACCTTGTATTTGGCTTCGGTGGCGTCCTTCTGGGGCCGCCACCATTCCTCATGTTCCCGGTACCAGGCGATGGTATCGGCCAGTCCCTGCTCGAAGTTGGAGAACTGCGGAGCCCAGCCCAGCTCGGAGCGCAGCTTGGAGGAATCAATGGCGTAGCGCAGGTCGTGGCCGGGACGGTCGATGACCTGGTCGTAGGCGTCCGCGGGCAGCCCCATGTGCGTCAGGATCAGTTCCACAACTTCCTTGTTGTTCTTCTCCCCGTCAGCACCGATCAGGTAGGTCTGGCCGATCTCGCCCTTTTCAATGATGGTCAGCACGGCCGAGGAATGGTCGTTGGCGTGGATCCAGTCCCGCACGTTCTCCCCGGCACCATAGAGCTTGGGCCGCACGCCGTCGATCACGTTGGTGATCTGGCGGGGAATGAACTTTTCCACATGCTGGTACGGGCCGTAGTTGTTGGAGCAGTTGCTGATGGTGGCCTGCAGCCCGAAGGACCGCACCCAGGCGCGCACCAAAAGGTCCGAACCGGCCTTCGTGGAGGAATACGGGCTGGAGGGGTTGTACGGGGTGGCTTCGGTGAACCGTGCCGGGTCATCCAGTTCCAGGTCGCCGTAGACCTCGTCCGTGGAGATGTGGTGGAACCGGGTGCCGTGCTTGCGTGCCGCTTCGATCAGCGTGTAGGTGCCGATGATGTTGGTGTCCAGGAACGGGCGCGGGTCATGCAGCGAATTGTCGTTGTGGGACTCAGCGGCGTAGTGCACCACGACGTCGGCCTCAGCCACCAGCGGATCCACCAGAGCGGCGTCGCAGATATCGCCCACGACCAAGGTGAACCGTGCCGGGTCCAGGCCCTGCAGGGAGGCACGGTTGCCGGCATAGGTGAGCTTGTCCAGCACCGTAACCTGCGCATCGGTGTGCTCCAGGACGTAATGGACAAAGTTAGACCCAATAAAACCGGCTCCGCCGGTCACCAGAAGTTTTTGCATGATTTTAACCCTACCTGTCCGTCAGGGCACCATTGTCCGAGTCCCTACCGGCCGGCAGTCCTTCGCTCAGGGGGCTGCAATGCTGCGCTTGGTGCCGCCGGCGGCACCGGATGCGGGCGATGAGCGAAGGATGACCCACAGGTGCACCGCGATGCCGCAGAGCGGACCTGCGGCAAGGCTGATAATCGTCCGTGTCTCGATGTCCAGCGGCAGCCACAGCAGGGCAAAGGACACCACGCAGGCTGTAACCCAGCCCAGCGAGTAGGCACGGTGCCGGTTACTGGCGATGGTCAGCGCACCGGTCAGGGTGAGCAGCGCCAGGAATCCGGCGTCGAACGTCAGTGCGGCCAGGACCGCCGGGGACATGTCATAGTGTTCGCCGAAGAAGGCCACCATGAGCCAGGGGCCAAGAAGCCACGCCGCAGCAGCACCCACCACGGCGACTCCAATCAGTAAACCGAAAATGGGAGCCACTGCTTTCAGTCCCTCCGATCGCCGGGACATGAAATGGGTGATGGCGACGCCTTGGTAGGCCTGCAGCGGGATCATGAGCGGTGCACGAGTCAGCGACAGCGCCATCAGGAGGGCAGCAGATTCCAGGTACACGGAATCCGTGGTGGTCAGGCGCAGCAGCACGGGAAAGCCAACCACCAGTGACGCACTGGCCGCCGCGGCCATGCAGGCATGCCACACGGTCCGCAGGTAGGGCCGCAGGCTCGTATCGGACCGATGCAAGAAGGCTCTGCGGCTTTGGGGTGAGAGGAGCATAAACAGCAGCCAGGCAGCGGTGCCCGCGGCGGTTGCCCAGGCCAGTCCCGCTACTGTCGCCCCGATCAGCACCATTACAACCAGGACGGCGAGACGGACCGCAGACTCGGAGGCGATCATTCTCGAGTAGGTCCCCCAGCGTCCCAGGCCACCGAGCTGCCCCATCATCACCGCATGACCGGAGTAGAAGACAGCGGTCACACAGACCACAGGGACGAGTGCGGTGGCGTAGGTGCCAAAGATCGGCGGTGCCCACAGGGGGGACGCTCCGGCGATGACAAGGCCTGTCCCCAGACCCACTGCCAGAGCAGCCGGGCCCATGCGGGGCCGGCGCCGCTCATCAGGCGTTTGCACCGACGCGGATCCGGAAACCTCCAGGCTGCGTGCGGTCTTGGCGGCACGGGTAGTCTCGACGGCGATGCCGCCCAGCACCCCGATGACAAGGAACACCACAGACCAAAAGGTCAGGAAGGCGGCGTTGTCCTGCTTGTCCAGCGTGCGGGCCGCTACCACGATCA
This sequence comes from Arthrobacter gengyunqii, assembly GCF_023022985.1. NCBI lineage: Bacteria > Bacillati > Actinomycetota > Actinomycetes > Micrococcales > Micrococcaceae > Arthrobacter > Arthrobacter gengyunqii. The sequence continues at coordinate 2,748,044 of NZ_CP095461.1, forward strand.
CGACGTAACCCACGGCTGCGGAGGCCAGCGAGGCGGCTCCCACGCCGGCGGCCGAAGCCTGGCCCATGCCCTTTTCAGGGGTTTGAGCCCCCTTAGCTTTACCCAACTTGAATCTGATTGCTTTTCACCTCGTGTCAGCCACTCCTTCCGGCCGGCAGCGGGACGGAGAGGATTATGCGGAGGATGCCGGGCAGGGATGCCGCCCCGGAGACAAAACTCCCACTGATCAACCCTACCGGAGCTTCACCCCGGGTACATTGCGTCCAGTGCCCGCTCTGCGCTCGACATACCGAAGAGCGTCCGCGGTCTGTGATTTTGCCGGTGCCACGGGCTGGGAGAAGATGATTCCATGCGCGGAATAATACTGGCCGGCGGCACGGGATCCCGGCTGCACCCCATCACCCATGGCATCAGCAAACAGCTTGTACCTGTCTATGACAAGCCAATGATCTACTACCCACTCTCCACGCTTATCCTCAGCGGCATCCGCGACATCCTCATCATTACTACCCCGTACGATGCGGATCAGTTTGAGCGGCTGCTCGGAGACGGCAGCCAGTTCGGGATCAGCATCACGTATGCCCAGCAGGCCTCCCCCGACGGCCTCGCCCAGGCTTTCGTCCTTGGCGAAGAACACATCGGCGGAGAATCCGTGGCCCTGATCCTTGGAGACAACATCTTCTATGGCCACGGTATGGGAACCCAGCTGCGCCGGTTTGAAAACGTGGACGGCGGAGCCATCTTCGGCTACTGGGTCCAGGACCCCAGCGCCTACGGCGTGGTGGAGTTCGACGCCGCCGGCAAGGCACTGTCCCTGGAAGAGAAGCCCGCACATCCCAAGAGCAACTACGCAGTCCCGGGTCTGTACTTCTACGACAACGACGTGGTGGAGATTGCCAAATCGCTCAAGCCTTCTCCCCGCGGGGAACTGGAAATCACTGACGTGAACCGGGTCTATCTGGAACGCGGGAAGCTGCGTGTGGACATCCTCCCCCGCGGCACCGCCTGGCTGGACACCGGCACGTTCGATTCGCTCAATGACGCTTCCAATTTCATCCGCACGGTGGAGAGCCGGCAGGGGCTCAAAATCGGTTCTCCAGAGGAAGTTGCCTGGCGGCTGGGGTTCCTCTCAGACGATGAGCTGCGCAAACGGGCGGAGCCGCTGGTAAAAAGCGGCTATGGAGACTACCTGCTCTCCCTGCTCGAGTCTGGTATGAGGTAGGGCGCTTCCACCGGGGCAGTGAAAAGGGCGGACCCAGCGGGTCCGCCCTTTTCACTGTCTGCCGGTTTCCCTAGCCCTGGCCACGCAGGCGGGCGACGACGTCGATTACCGGGCCGTCCATGACCACCTGCCCGTGCTCGAGCAGCACACCGCGCTCACAAATCTTCGCCACCAGATCCAGATCATGGCTGACAACAACCAGGGTCTTGCCTTCGTCGGCAAGCTCACGGATTTTTGCGATGCACTTCTTCTGGAACGGCTCATCGCCCACGGCCAGGATCTCATCCACGAGGAACACCTCGGGATTGGTGTGGACAGCCACGGAGAATGCCAGCCTCAGGTACATGCCCGAGGAGTAGAACTTCACCTCGGTATCGATGAACTGGCCAATCTCCGAAAACTCAACGATGGAGTCAAACTTCTCGTCGATCTCCTGCTCGGTCATGCCCAGGATGGCACCGTTCAGGTACACGTTGTCCCTGCCGCTGAGGTCGTGGTGGAATCCTGCACCCACTTCGATCAGACCGGCCACCCGCCCCCTGGTTCCCACGGTTCCGGTGTCGGGGCGCATGACGCCCGAGATGTGCTTCAGGAGCGTGGACTTGCCTGACCCGTTCAGGCCCAGAAGCGCAACCGTCTCCCCCTGCTCGATATCCAGGGAGACACCTTTGAGGGCGTGGAACTTTTCCGAGAGGTCACCCTTGCGGCCCTTCACCAGCCAGACAAACGCCTCCTTCATGGAGCGCGTATGCCGAAGGACAAACTGCTTGTTGATATTGCGTACTTCAATGGCATTTGCCACGGTTCACAGCTCCTGCGCGAAACGGCCTTCAAGGCGACGGAAGACGAGCTGGCCAATCAGCAGCACAGCTGCGGATATGGCCAAGGCGACGGGAATCCAAAGGGACAGCAGGTTCGGCGGAATTGCCTCGGCGCCGTCCGTTGTGGGGAGCCAAAACGCAAAGTGGAACGTTTCCACGGCCACGGTAATCGGATTGAGCTGGTAAAGGGTGAAGAAGGTCTCCCCCAGCTTTTCCTGCACCATGTCCCATGAATACAGCACCGGGGAGGCCCAAGTGGCAATCATGAGCAGCATGTCCACAAGGTTCTCCGCGTCCCGGAAGTAGACGTTCACTGCCCCAAAGAGCAGGCCCAGTCCCGTAGCCAGCAGGGCAACGATGATGAACCCCGCCACCGCTGCCGCCAGCTGGAGCAGCGAAGGGCGCCATCCGTTGAACAGACAGGCCACCAGAAGGATGATCATCTGCGGAACAAAATGCACCGCGGACACCCACACCGAGGCCACTGGGAAAAGCTGTCGCGGCAGGTAGATTTTCTTGATGAGGCCGCCGTTGCCCACGATGGAGCGGGACGCGTTCCCGAGCGCTTCAGTGAAGAAGTTGATCAGGACAATGCCGGAGAACAGATAGATCGCGTAATTCGGCAGCCCGCTGGGATTGCGGTCACTCTGCTCCAGGTTCAGGAAGATGCCGAGGGCAATGTAGAAGACCACGAACTGAACGCCGGGCTTTACATAGGACCACAGGAGCCCAAGTACCGACCCGCGGTAACGGACCTTGAGTTCCTTGGAAACGAGCAGCTTGAGCAGGAAGCGGGACCGGAAGATATCCGCCAGTCCTGCTCCCCGCCCCGGGGTTTCGAGCGCGCCGGTGGACAAGCTTATTTACTCTCTTCCGAGTGCTTTTCGAAGGTCGCTTTCCAGGCCTCCATGGACGTGATTTCCGGAAGCGCCTTGCGGTACTTCTGGCTCAGCTTGTGCCAGTCCCTCAGGATTTCTGCGTTCAAGCGCGCTCCCTCGGCCAGCAGTTTCCGCAGCTTCTTTGGATCCCGCTGGTACCACGAGGCTGCCGTGCCGTCTGCGTTCGTGACCACCGCGCTGTCATACTGCGACATGCGCCACCACCGGTTGTCGATGTGGGCAACCCGGGCCTGGGGCCGTTCGATGCTGGACTTCGCCACCGGCTTGGTCAGCTGCCGGACAATGGTCTTGGCTGCCCAGGGCACGAGCGTGACGTAGGACGGTGCTTTGAAGCCCTGTCCGTGGCGCGGCGGTTTGACCATGCCCGGGCGGGGGAACGCCTCGGGGTCGGCTTCGAACTGTGCTTCGGAATATTCCTTGCGCATCGCCTGAATGGCAGGGAGCCGGCTGGGCAGGATGTCGTGGAGCTGCTCCGGACCGGCGATCAGGTCCTTCAGCGCCATCACGCGTCCCTGTGCCGTGAAGTACTGCATGGAGATCAGGTGCTTGATATCAATGAAGCTGCCCTCACGCACCACCCGTCCGCCTCGCGGATAGGGGCTGTGCAGCAGGGCGGTGATGATGCGGTTCCGGCTGTGGAAGTAGGCCTGCCAGTCCACGGCATCGTCTTTGTCAGCCCAGGTGATGTGCCAGACGGCGGCACCGGGCAGCGAGACGGTGTTGTAACCGGCGGCCTTGGCGCGGAGCCCGTATTCGGCGTCGTCCCATTTGATGAACACGGGCAGGGAAAGCCCAATGTTGCGGATAACCTCGGTGGGGATCATGCACATCCACCAGCCGTTGTAGTCCACGTCCACGCGGCGGTGCATCCACGAGGTGGTGCGCAGGTTGGTGCGCGCGAAGTCGTGGCCGAGGACCTGTTCCTTGAACGGATGGTCCGGCTGGAACCGGAAAACGTTGACCGTCTCGCCGAAGGTGTGCAGGACGGAGCGGTTGTACAGGTCGAACATGTGCGCACCGACGATGGTGGGCGTCTTGCAGTGGTCCGCGAAGGTGAGCATCCGGGTGATGCTCTCCGGTTCCATGACGATGTCATCATCGAGCAACAGCGCATAGTCGCTGCCGTTTTCCACGGCTTCATACATGCCGCGGGCAAAACCGCCGGAACCGCCCAGGTTGCCCTGGTGGATCATCCGGAGCTTGCCGCCAAGTGCGGCTTCGGCTTCCGCGAAGCCTTCGGCGTCAACCAGCTTCTTGGTCCCCTGATCAACGATCAGCACCTCGGCAACGTTTTCCAGTGCCTCGGGATTGTCCGCCAGAATCTTGAGGTTGTTCAGGCAGAACTCGTTCTTGTTCAGCGTGGTGATTTCCAGCGTGATTGAACCGGGTTTCTGTGCCTCGCCTTCGGCCATCCAGTTGGCTTCAACAAGGGCCATGGGCTCGGCGCCCGCCACCAGGTCAAACCAGTACCAGCCGCCGTCGCCAAAGGGCTTCAGCGTGAGGTCAAAGTCGGAAACCGTGTCACCGTCAACCCGCCGGGTCAACACATGCTGCAGGGAGCCGCGAGCGTTGGACTTGTAGACGCTGACGGCGCCGGCGCCCTTGGTTTCCACATGCAGGCGGACACTTTCAACGTCGGTCCAGCGGCGCCAGTAGCTCGCCGGGAAGGCGTTGAAATAAGTGCCGAAGGACAGACGCTGCCCGGGGCGGGCAATGGTGCCGGTGCGGGAGAGGAAGTCCTCCACATGCACTTCACCGCCGGACGCGGCGGCCTCGGTGCTCTGCGTCTTCGTGGACTTCATCATGGAGCCGTCCATGGTGTTGAACTGCGCACCCATGGCAGAGCCGCTGTCGACGTACAGCAGTGCCGTGTCCATTTGGCTCTGGTCCGGGAAAATGATGCGCTGCAGTGTATGCCACTGCTCCGATTCCCCGATGGTGCCCTGCTTTTCTTCAGTCTTCAGCTGGCTCACGCGTCAACTCCTCCGCTTTCGAGCTTTGCCCCGCCGGTGAAGTGGGGCTTAATCTTATTGTCGTACATCGACAATGCCGATCCGATCGCCATGTGCATGTCCAGATACTTGTAGGTGCCCAGGCGTCCGCCGAAGAGGACTTCCTTTTCGCCCTTGGCAAGGTCGCGGTAGGCCAGGAGCTTGGCCCGGTCCTCCGCCGTGTTGACGGGGTAGTACGGCTCGTCACCCTTCTCCGCGAACCGGGAGAATTCGCGCATGATGACCGTGGCGTCCTTGGTGTAGTCGCGCTCAGGGTGGAAGTGACGGAACTCATGGATCCGGGTGTAGGGAACGTCCTCATCCGGGTAGTTCATGACCGAGGTGCCCTGGAAGTCCTCCATCGCCAGGACCTCTTCTTCGAGGTCGATGGTGCGCCAGGAGAGGTTCCCCTCGGCATAGTCAAAGTAGCGGTCCACGGCACCGGTGTAGATGACCGGCACCTGGCCCCGGGTGGCGTCGCGGGAGAACTCATGTCCGGCGTCAAAGAAATCGGTGTTCAGGTGCACCTGGATGTTGGGGTGGTCCGCCATCCGCTCGATCCAGGCCGTGTAGCCGTCAACGGGCAGGCCCTCGTACTTGTCGTTGAAGTACCGGTTGTCATAGTTGTACCTGACCGGCAGGCGGCTGATGATTTCGGCCGGCAGGTCCTTGGGATCGGTCTGCCACTGCTTGCCGGTGTAGTGCTTGATGAACGCCTCGTACAGCGGGCGGCCGATCAGCTGGATGCCCTTGTCATTGAGGTTGGCCGGATCAGTTCCGGCAAGTTCGCCGGCCTGCTCCTGGATCAGGGCCTTCGCCTCGGCGGGGCCCATGGAGGAACGGAAGAACTGGTTGATCGTGCCCAGGTTGATGGGCATGGAGTACACCTCGCCCTTGTGGCTGGTGTAGACCTTGTGAACGTAGTTGGTGAACTCGGTGAACCGGTTGACGTACTCCCAGACGCGTTCATTGGACGTGTGGAAGAGGTGCGCTCCGTAGCGGTGCACCTCAATGCCCGTCTGAGTTTCCTTTTCGCTGTAGGCGTTGCCGCCAATGTGGTGGCGGCGGTCCAGGACAGCGACCTTAAGGCCCAGTTCCTTTGCAGCGCGCTCGGCTACGGTCAGACCGAAAAATCCCGATCCAACGACGACGAGGTCAACGTTCACTTGCTTCTCCTGTTTGTTTCGGTACTGCCCATGCGGGCACGGACCCGACGGTCTAGGTTATCCGAGAATCGGCACACCGGCACTTTTTGGCAACACGACTCAGGCTCTACCAGTTCACAGCTGCACGGAATCGGCTCTCGAATGCGTCAATCATTGAGGCGGTGTAGGTGGTTGTGAGGTGATTGTCGTCCAGATAGACGTAGACGTTGCCCACCGTTGGGACGCAGGTGCCGTAGGGGCAGATCAGGTCCGTCATGTCCATCAGTTCTACCCCCGGCAGCGATGCGAAGAAGGACGCAATGGAGACGGGATCTGAGAGTTTCTCACTCACATCGGTGCTGCATTCTTCGGAGTACGGGCCATTGGCCTCGGCGCATCGGAGCATATCGAAGCTATACCGAGGATTGTCACGGACGCCCACCATTGGAATCCCGGCCTGCCGCAGCACCTCGGATGCTTCCGGCAGCCCGTCGACGGGCGGATCGGCAGCCTCCACCGGGCGAGCGGCCGTCGCCACGGTGAAGACGGCGTCGGGATTCAGTTCCAGTGCGTAGTCCAGCGCTGCAGCGTTGAAGTCATTGCATCCAGGGCTCCGCCCCTCGGAGGGCTCCCCGAATGAGCAGGCACCCATCAGCAGAGAGATCAGCTGGTAGTTGAGCTTCTTCGCCATCGGCTCCAGTGCCCCAAGCCACTGCTCGGCATGGGAATCCCCGATGACAAGAACAGTTTTCTCTGCCTCGCCCTCCGTCACCGATGCCATGCACGAGTCCAACAGCACGGGATCAGAAGGCCGTGTATCTAGGTCCGAACAGTCGGTTTCCAGGACACCCCATTCTTTGCCCAGCGAGCTCAGCAACGGAATGGGTTGGGCATCCGGAGTACTCATGTCTGCCAGCAACACACGCGCCCCGGGATTGTTCTGGAGCGCCTCGGCTTCAAGCCGCTCGGCCTGGACTTTGAGCCCGTACTGCCAGCCCGCTATCGGGGCCGCCGCTACGGCAACGCACAGGCCAATCACCACGGCGGCCCGCACCGAGTTTCGATTGACCCAGGCCGAGGAACGAAGCGGGCGTTCAACCAGCTTGGTAGTCAGGTAGGCCAGGACAAGGGAGAACATGATGATCGCAGCTCCGCCTACCAGTCCCACTTCCTGGCGGTCCCGCCAAATCAGGTAGATCACCAGCACGGGCCAGTGCCACAGATACAAGGCGTAGGACATGTCGCCAAGACGCATCAACGGCTTCCAGGACAGGAACCGGTCTGCGCCAATGCGGCTGCCTGTCTGCCCGGCCACGATCACCAGCGATGCCGCCACCAGCGGTACAAGCGCCACATAACCGGGGAACTGTCCCTGAACATCCAACAGAAAGCCCACGCTGAGCATAATGGCAAGCCCCAGCCAGCCCATCCCGACCCGCATCCAGCGCGGCGGCTTCAGATAGGGCAATGCCAGTGCAAGCAGGGTTCCCAGGGCGAATTCCCAGAGCCTGGTTCGGGTATCGAAGTAGGCGTGGGCCTGGTTCCCATAGGTCTCCGCAATGGAGAAGCTGAGGGAGGCAACGAAGACTGCCCCAAATACGGCCAGGACCACTAGGCGGAAGCGAACCCGAAGCATGCGGGCCAGAAGGGCGGATGCAGCCAGCAGCAGCGGCCAGAGAATGAAGACCTGTCCTTGGATGGAGAGGGACCAGAAGTGCTGCAGCGGGCTCGCTGTGCTGTGGTCTGCAGCGTAATAGTCCACTGACTCACCGGCCAGCACCCAGTTCTGGAAATACAGCAGCGAAGCCCAGCTCTGCGAGAGAATCTCAGACCAGCGGCTCCGGGGAACGAACAGCGCCGTTGCTGTCAGCGTTCCCAGCAGCACCACCGCAACCGGAGGCAACAACCGTTTGAACTGGCGCAGCCAATAACGGCCAAGCTTCAGCGGAACCCCGGCTTCAACTTTCCGCACGAAAGAGAGCGTCAGGAGAAAAGCGGAGATAAGCAGGAAGATGTCCACTCCGCCGGAAACACGCCCAAACCAGATGTGATACGTGACAACCATGAGCACCGCCAGCGCCCGCAGACCCTGAACCTCAGGTCGGTGAGCGGTTTTTTCGGCAAGAGGGGCACCGCCCACGGCGGCCCTGGGGGCTTCCGATTGTAGCTGCGACACATAAACCTCTCATTGGAACGGGCAATCCAGCCATAGACTTTACCCCCACAACCTTGGGCAGGACCTTCGGGCGGCTGCAGCGAGGACGTCCTCGGACCCCCCGGTTCCAATTTTACGTACCGAACTTATCTGCTCTTCGCGGTGGATGCAGCCCACCCCGCCCCGCTGGATCAGTCTTTAGAAAGCCTTCGGCTCGCCCGAAATCCTGCTGGTGTGTTCGAGCACGGGGCGGGTGAACAGCAGCAGCAGCACGGCTGCGGCAGGCAGCAGCAGGAGCAACCCAATCAGGACAATCCCGCCCTGAAGCGTGGGAACCGCAAGGACGATGGCGAACAGCTGGAAGACCAGCGCTCCGGCACGGGTCCAGCGGAACCCGCGGAAGAAGAAGTGGCCGAGGATCAGCAGCCATACGCCAGCAGCAGCAAGCAGGACTGCGGTAAACACTGCCCCGCCAAGCGACGCGGCCGTTGCAGTGAAGAGGTTGTAGACAAACCAGCCTGCCAGCACCAGCAGGGCTGCTGCTTCCAGGACGAGGACTGCGGAAATAACTTTGACAGCCGCCGGAACGGATGCCGGACGTCCGGCTTGGGGCTGCGGTTCTTGAGGTCTTGACACACTGGCACACTACCGGACATAGTCGGAGAGCGTCCGGCCCATGGGTTCCGGACAGCGGATGTTGTGATGCATCCCTCACCACTTTGGCCACATTCGTGACCACTTAACCCTTGTCTGAGTTTCCGTAACGTGGAATCCTAGTAGTTGGGGAAATCAGGGGCCGGAGCCGGCCCCTTTCGTTTGAAGTTGCTCGTGAATGTTTTCACAAACACGTGGGAGACAACTATTTAGAGGAGATTGTGATTAGCATGGATTGGCGGAGCCGCGCAGCGTGTCTGGACAAGGATCCGGAGCTGTTCTTCCCTGTGGGCAACACCGGCCCGGCTCTTCTTCAGATTGAAGAAGCCAAGAGTGTGTGCCGGCGATGCCCGGTTATGGATACCTGCCTCCAGTGGGCCATCGAAACCGGCCAGGACGCAGGCGTCTGGGGCGGCATGAGCGAAGACGAGCGCCGCGCGCTGAAGCGCCGTGCCGCACGCGCACGACGCGCTTCGTAGTTCAGACCGGACACTTGTGATCCAACGGATCTCACTCCGTCCTCCAGACTTCAGAAGGGCCGCTGCCACGGGCAGCGGCCCTTCTTGTCTATCTTTCGCGCCCATTTCCGCGTAAAGCCGGGTCAGCTCCTGCGGGATTCATTGTCCAGTCCCATTTCAATCCGGACTTCAGTGCCTCCGCCCGGACGCGCAGACCATTCAATGGTGCCGTCCAGCTCGCTCTGGACCAGAGTGCGCACAATTTGAAGCCCCAGCCCCTCCCGCCGCGGTTCAGGCGGCAGCCCGGCGCCGTCGTCGGCCACTGTGACCGTAAGGATTTCCTCGGCGTAGGCTCCCCTTTGCCGAGCGGCGCTGAGCCATACCGTGCCCTTGCGGTCCGAGAGTCCGTGCTCGACGGCGTTGGTTACCAGTTCATTGATCACCAGCGCCAGCGGCGTGGCAAAATCACTGGGCAGCTCTCCGAATGATCCTTCCTTTTCGGTGCTCACCTCCTGGGTTGGCGAAGCGACTTCTGCGGCGAGCCGGAACTGCCGGTCGATGAGCTCGTCAAAGTTCACGTTCTGCGTCAGTCCCTGGGACAGCGTTTCGTGAACCAGCGCAATGGTGGCCACCCGCCGCATGGCCTGTGCCAGCCCCTGCTTCCCCTCTTCGCTTTCCATCCGCCGCGACTGCATCCGCAGCAGGGCCGCCACGGTTTGCAGGTTGTTCTTGACGCGGTGGTGAATCTCACGGATGGTGGCGTCCTTGGACACCAGTTCCATTTCCCGGCGGCGCAGCTCGGACACATCCCGGCACAGCACCAAGGCACCGAAACGTTCCTTCTCGTCACGCAGCGGGATGGCCCGCAGGGAGAGGCTTACTCCACGCGACTCAATCTCGGTGCGCCACGGCATGCGGCCGGTCACCACCAGCGGCAGGGTCTCGTCCACCATGCGGCGGTCCTTGAGCAATGCGGTGGTGATTTCGGCCAGGGCACGGCCTTCCAGGCTCTCCATCTCCCCCAGCCGGCGGAAGGCAGAGACGCCATTGGGTGAGGCATACTGCACAATGCCGTCGGCATCCATCCGGATCAGTCCGTCCCCGACGCGCGGGGCGCCGCGGCGTGAGCCGGTGGGGGTGGCGAAATCCGGCCAGAGCCCCAGGGTGCCCATCCGCAGCAGGTCATAGGCACACTGCCGATAAGTCAGTTCCAGGCGCGAAGGCATCCGGGAGGAGGACAAATCCATGTGGCTGGTGACCACGGCAAGGGTTCTGCCGTTGCGGACAAACGGAATGGCCTCCACCCGCATGGCTGTCTCGGCCGTCCAGTTTGTTTCGGGTGAACGTTCGATGACCTGGCTGGTCCAGGCCTTGTCCACCAGTGGCTGCAGATCGGCACGGATCCGCTCCCCGACGAAGTCACTGTGGAAGACAGTGTGCGACGTCGAGGGGCGGGCGTGCGCCAAAGCCACGTAGCTGCCGTCTGGAACTGGAAACCAGAGCGCCAAATCGGAGAACGCCAGGTCGGCGACCAGTTGCCAGTCGCCGACCAGGAGGTGCAGCCATTCCGCGTCCCCCGGCCCAAAGTCGGCATGGTCCTTGATGGGGTCGGTGAAAATCGCCACGGTCTCGTCTTCTTTTCGTATCTAGCGTCGAACGATGGAGCGCAGCAGTCGCAGGGCAACCGAGAGGGATGCCATGTCTTCGTGCTCGAGCTTGTTCACATCTTCGAACATGGCACGGGCACGTTCCAAATTGTCGGCATTCTGCTCTTCCCACAATTCGACACGCTTCAGCGGGCTCTCGCCCGCCTGTGCGCCTGTCGCCGTCAGCGCTGCCACCGTCATGTCAGCCACTGTCGAGTAAAGGTCATCGCGCAGCGCAGCCCGGGCCAGCGCCTGCCAGCGGTCCCCGCGCGGCAGCTTGGTGATCCGTTCCAGCAGGTCATCAATGCCGAACCGCTCGTAGAGGGCGAAGTACACGCCCGCAACGTTAGCGGCGGGTTCGTCCACCCGCTTGGCGGCCAGCAGTGCGACGTCCAGCAGGCCGAAGCTCTCGAACAGTTCGGCCCAGTAGGTGCCCAGCCCTTCCGGAAGCTGCCACTCGCGGGAGCGTTCAAGGGCAGCTTGGAACCGGTCCCGGTCAGCGCCCTTGAGGTAGTCGAGCAGGTCGGCGCGAAGCGGGCCAATAACCGGCTTGAACGCTTCGATGTCCTCGTCAATGGAGCTTCCGCGTCCCACATGGTTGACGAACCAGCGCACGGCCCGGTCCAGCAGCCGCCGCATGTCCAAGTGGATGGTGGTCCAGTTTTCCGTGGGGAAGCTGGCCGGCAGATGGTTCAGCTGGTCCACGACGCCGTCGATCTCGTAGATCTCCCGCAGTGCCGTGAACGCCCGCGCCACCATGGACTCGGTCGCCGAGGTCTCTTCAATGACGCGGAAGGCAAAGGTAATCCCGCCGATGTTGATGATGTCGTTGGCCACCATGGTGGAGATGATTTCCCGGCGCAGCGGATGGGTATCCAGCTGGTCGTCGAACCGCTCCACAAGCTGCTTCGGGAAGTACCGGCGCAGCGTGCCGCGGAAGTAGGGGTCATCGGCAAGGTCGGACTTGGTCAGGGCCTTGGTCAGCTCGATTTTGGCATAGGCCGCCAGCACAGACAGTTCCGGCGAGGTCAGGCCCTCGCCTGCCGCCACCCGGGCACGCAGCTCCTCATTGGTGGGCAGCGCCTCCAACTCGCGGTTCAGGTCCGCATGCTTCTCCAGCCAGTCCATCAGCCGCTCGAAGCTGGGGCTCCATTCGATGACGTGCTGCCGGTCATTGAGCAGAAGCATGTTCTGGTCCTTGTTGTCCTGCAGGACCAAGTGCCCAACTTCGTCCGTCATGGAATGCAGGAATTCAGCGCGTTCCGCCGGGTCCAGCCGTCCGGCTGCAACCATCCGGTCCACGAAGATCTTGATGTTGACCTCGTGGTCCGAGCAGTCGACGCCTGCGGAGTTGTCGATCGCGTCGGTGTTGAGGATGACTCCGGCACGGGCGGCTTCAATCCGGCCGCGCTGGGTCATGCCCAGGTTTCCGCCTTCGCCGACCACCTTGACCCGCAGGTCGCGGCCGTCAACGCGGATTGCGTCGTTGGCCTTGTCCCCCACCTCGGTGTTGGTCTCCGTGGAGGCCTTCACATAGGTGCCGATGCCGCCGTTGTAGAGCAGGTCGGCCGGAGCCTTGAGGATGGCCCGCAGCAGGTCCGGCGGGCTCATTTTGGTGACGGTGTCCGCCAGTCCCAGCACCTCGCGGATCTGGGGGCTCAGAGCAATGCTCTTGGACTGACGCGGGAAGACTCCGCCGCCCTCGCTGATCAGCGATGTGTCGTAGTCCGCCCAGGACGAACGGGGCAGTTCAAAGAGCCTGCGGCGTTCCGCGTGGGACGCAGCCGGGTCCGGATTCGGATCTAGGAAAATGTGGCGGTGGTCAAAGGCCGCCACCAGTTTGGTCTGCTCGGACAGCAGCATGCCGTTGCCGAAGACGTCGCCGCTCATGTCTCCCACGCCGACGGCGGTGAAAGGCTCGGTCTGGGTGTCCACGCCCAGCTCGCTGAAGTGCCGTTTGACGGATTCCCAGGCGCCGCGGGCCGTGATGCCCATGGCCTTGTGGTCATAGCCCACAGAGCCGCCGGAGGCGAAAGCGTCTCCCAGCCAGAAACCGTATTCGGCGGAAAGTGCGTTGGCGATGTCGGAGAAGGAGGCAGTGCCCTTGTCTGCGGCCACCACGAGGTAGCTGTCGTCGCCGTCATGACGGACGACGCGCTGCGGCGGAACCACCTGTTCTTCGCCGTCGTCGGACACCACCAGATTGTCGGTGATATCCAGCAGGGCACGGATGAAGGTGCGGTAGCTTTCCTTGCCCTCTTCCATCCACGCAGCACGGTCAACGGCCGGATCCGGCAGCTGCTTGGCGTAGAAGCCTCCCTTGGCGCCGGTTGGCACGATCACGGCATTCTTCACCGTCTGCGCCTTGACCAGGCCGAGGATTTCGGTGCGGAAGTCTTCGCGCCGGTCAGACCAGCGCAGGCCGCCGCGGGCAACCTCGCCGAAGCGCAGGTGCACGCCTTCCACCCGCGGGGAGTAAACCCAGACCTCATACTTCGGGCGCGGGAACGGAGCGCCTTCGATGGCAGCCGTGTTCAGCTTGAAACTGACGTACGGCTTGTCCTGGTAGAAGTTGGTGCGCAGGGTGGAGTTGATCAGGTTGGCGATCGTGCGCAGGACCCGGTCCGCGTCCAGCGTGGGAACCTGTTCCAGCCCTGCATCCAGTGCTGCACGGGCAGCTTCTTCGGCGGCGGTCCTTTCGTCCTCGGTCAGGTCCGGATCAAAGCGTGCCTCAAAGAGCGCAACCAGGGCGCGTGCCACGTCCGGATTGCGGCGCAGCGTGCCGGCCACGAATCCGTAGGAATTGGTGTTGCCCAGCTGGCGCATGTACTTGGCGTAGCTGCGCAGGATGACCACCTGACGCCAGGACAGGCCCTGTTCGAGGATGAGCCGGTCGAAGTAGTCCGACTCGCTGGCCCCGGACATGCCGGCGCGGAAGGCCTCGGCCAGCAGCGAGCCGGTCTTCACCGGGTCCATTCCGGCGGGGTACTTTAGCCCCAGGTCGTACAGGAACAGCGAGGTCCCGTCTCCCCTGCGGATTTCGTAGGGACGTTCGTCGAGCACTTCCAGTCCCAAATTGTGCAGGGTCGGCAGCAGCTGGGTCAGGGAACGCGGCTCAAGAAGGTACAGCTTGAGCCGTGCATTTTCGCCTCCGGTGACGCCTGTGCGCTCGGGGACGTACACAAACAGCTCAGGGGCTGAGGCGGGCGCCGCAAGGCGCGCTTCGAAGCGGGCAATGTCTTCCAGCGCGTCTTCGACTTCATAGCCCACCCGGTAGTTTTCGGGGAAGGCTTCAGCCCAGAGTCCTGCCAGCTTTTCGGCGTCGCGCCGGCCGTACTTTGCCCGGACCACTTCGCTGATGCCTTCACTCCAGGAGCGGGCAGCCTTGACCAGCCGCTGCTCCAGCGCAGCAGGGTCAATGTCTTTCATCTCGACGCCGCGCGGCAACCGGATGCGGAAGAAGAGGCGGGCCAGTGCGGACTCGGTCAGCCTTGCTTCGAAGTCAATGGATTCGGCGCTGAAGCTGGAGCGCAGTTCGTCCTGGATGCGCAGGCGAACCGAGGTGTTGTACCGGTCCCGCGGCAGGAAGACCAGCGCGGACATGAACCGGCCGTATACGTCAGGGCGGAGGAACAGCCGGGTACGGCGGCGTTCCTGCAGCCGGAGAATGCTCTGGGCGGTCTCCAGCAGGGTCTCCACATCGATCTGGAAGAGCTCATCCCGCGGGTAGGTCTCCAGGATGGAGAGCAGATCCTTGCCCGAATGCGAGTCGGCGGGAAAACCTGCCCGGCGCATGACTTCCCGGACCTTGTCCCGGACGATGGGCACGTTGCGCACCGAACCGGTGTAGGCGCCGGTGGAGAAGAGCCCAATGAACCTGCGCTCACCGTTGACGTTCCCCTGCGCATCGAAACGCTTGACGCCGATGTAGTCCAGGTATGCGGCACGGTGAACGGTGGAGCGCGAGTTGGCCTTGGTGATCACCAGTGCGCGCTTTTCCCGGGCTTTGGCCCGGCCCGCAGTGGTCAGGTGCTGGACGCGGCGGGCGCCGGGGGCGCGGCTCAGCAGCCCAAGGCCCTTGTCCTCGCTGACGCGCAGCAGGTCCTCGCCGTCCTCGGTGATGAGGTCATATTCGCGGTAGCCCAGGAAGGTGAAGTTGCCGTTGTCCAGCCAGGAGAGCAGCTCGCGGGCCTGCTGGAGATCGGGGATGCTGGCGGCGTTCGCGGCGTTTTCCAGGGAGCGGGATACCTCATGGACTTTCGCCCGCATGGCCGGCCAGTCAGTGACGGCAAGGCGTACGTCCTCCAGCACCTTCCGGAGTCCGTCCAAAAGCTCCGCGCGCTGGGCTTCGTCGGTGACGCGGCCAACTTCGATGGCAATCCAGGACTCGACCCGGGTGGTCTCGCCCGAGCTTCCGAGGAGGCTGGAAAGGTTGGGCAGCGCGGCGGTGTCCCCGCTGGAGACGCCGGCCGCGGAAGGAACCCGGTGCACGGACTGCAGCTCTCCGGTCTCCCGGTCACGGCTGGCCAGGAAAGTCGGATGGACCACGAGCCGGATGGCGGCGTTGCGGCGCACCACTTCGGCCGTCACGGAATCGACGAGGAACGGCATGTCGTCGGTGACGATGAGGATGATGCTGGCATCAGCCTGATCGAAAATGTCGACGGACGCATGGCCCTCGGGCCGCACCGCGCCCAGGGCACGGTGGCGTTCCGCCCGTTCATGCAGTGCCGACGGCGGATATCCGTCTGCGTCTTCCCCCGCCAGGTGTTCGTAGTAGTTCCCTATGAATTCATCCAGGGAATCGTCGGTACCTGGTAGATCCGGAATGCGGGATCCAGACGACATGTAATACGCCTCCGTTGTAGCCTTCTTTGCGACCCGCTTCTTTGCGGATGGCTTTACTCGAGCCTATCCCGCAAGAATGAAAAGGTCACTTTGCAGCAGTCTGCGCCCGCCTGACCCGCCGCCGGGTGGAGACCCGCACGTTGGCGAGCGCCGCTATCGCATGCCGCAGCGGCGATGCGGGTGCCGTTTCCAGCAGCGCGGACCCTGCCAGCAGAGCCGCATCAACTGTGGCGAATTCAGCCGGAAGGAAAGCTGTCACTGGCGTTCCAGGGCCAAAGCGTTCCCAGGCATCACGCAGTTGCCGCTCCGGGGAGCGCCCGACGGACGAGCTCCGGACCTTGTTCAGCACGACCTTCGGCGCCGACCCGGGAACAGCGGATTCCAGTTCGCCAAGGGCACGGACGAGGCGGGGAACCCCCACTGAGTCTGCTGAGCCCACGGCAAACACCGTGTCAGCCAGTTCAAGGGCCCGCAGCGTGGCGCCGTTCCTCCGCGGGGCCATGGTGTCGAAGCTGAGCTCCTCATCTGCCTCCAGGCTGAACCCGCAGTCGATAATGATCAGATCCGCCGCCTTCCGCGCCTGCTCCACCACCAGTCCCAGGGCTGTGGGGCGCAACTCGATCCAGCGGTCTGAGCGTGTGATTCCCGTGAGCACCAGCAGGCGCTCCCCTTTGATCGACACGCTGAGGGTGCTGCGCAGCAGGGAATCCGTGTCCAGGAGTCCCTGATCCGCGAGCCGGCACGCTTGGGCCACGCCTGCGGATTCGTCAAGCAGACCGAGATGTGCGGCCACGGAGGATCCATAGGTGTCCGCGTCGATCAGGAGCACGGTTTTTCCTGCCGCCGCGGCTTCCGCTGCAAAGTTGACGGCAAGCATCGTCCGGCCCGGAGCCCCTGCCGGGCCCCAGACTGCAATGACGGAGCCGTCCGTACGGCTGCCGCCCGAGCCGGTTTCCGACCCGTTTTCCGCCCCACGTCCCGATACGCGCTGCACCGCTGGCCGTTCCCCCGGTGCACCGCCGGCTTCCCCCAGGCGGCGAAATCCGCCGTCCGCTTCCATTGCCCAACCGTCCAGAGCTGCTGCCGGATCTGCAGTGGAAGCGGATACGGGGCCGGTCTTCATCCGGTCCACCGCATCGGAGACAAGGTCCGAAAGGACCTCGGGCGCCGAACCCCGCGGAGCGTGGACGATGTTCAATGCGTCAAGGCGGCGCAGGACACCCTCCTCGTCAGCCAGCACCAGCAGCGCCACGCCCGAAGCGGCCAACCGTTCTGCCAGTGCCGCGGTGACCTCACCGGCGTCGTCGGCCACTATGGCTGCGCGCGCTATGCCGCTCTGACACGCGGCAATGAGCTCGGGCATCTCCGCGCACCGGCGCACCACAGTGACCGGCCCATGCAGCCGTTCCAAATCCTGGACGAGGTTCCCGACGCCGCTGCCGACGGTCACTACCGGGATATTCATGCGCCTGCGGCCGGGTTCAGGACCACCGCAATCTTGGCGCCGTTGGACTGGGCATTGAGCAGCGTGGCCAGGTCCCCGTCCTCCACCAGGACCATGAGTTGCGTGGCCCGGTTGGCTCCCAGCACGGATTCGTCGATCGTCAGCTCGGATATCTCGGCTGCCGTCAGGATCTGCTTCGGTTCTTTGAATCCATTGCGCTCATCCGGCATGGACATCCACACATCAACCCGCGAGCCGGCCTCGGTTTCGGCCGGCAGCGGATCATCGACGCGAAGGCCAACCGGCTTCCTGTCCAGCTCATCCGCCTTTCCCAGGTCCGCCCGGGAAAGCAGTTCGCCTTTCCTCAGCAGGGACGAAGCCACTGCGTTTTCGGGAATGCCCTCCGACGCCGGCAGGTAGGTCTCAGAAACATCGCCGAGGCGCACCTGCACCACGGCGAAGTCCTCGGCTGCGACCAGCGTTCCCAGCGGAATTGCCTCGTCGACAGCGAAAACCTCGGTGGTTTGGTCCGCTGAACCGACGAGCGCGACGACCCCTGCGGTGGAGGCGAGCACCAACAGAATTCCCAGCAGGAGACGAGGGTCCTTCCACGACGGTTTTTTTAGACGCGGCGCGGACGCCTGCATGCTTGTTGCGAGACTCATTCTTCCCCCTGGTGGCACCGGAATCCGGAACTGCAGGGCTCCGGATTGGCAATCGCTGTCATTGTTGACTACAAATCCGTGGAAGGAAACGGTGTTTTTTCAAAAACTTCAAAGTGTGGATAACCCGCCCGGCACAGCGCTTGAAATGGGAGACTGATTGCGACAGTCTGGCTGATGGGTACGCGCCCAAGTGATACAGAGGTGGAAACGTGGAAAAGAGGTTCCTGACTCTGGCTGATGTCGGTGAGGTGCTAAACATATCCTCGTCACAGACGTACGCCTTGGTGCGTTCCGGGGAGCTGCCGGCCATCCAGATCGGAGGCCGCGGCCAGTGGCGGGTGGAAGCCCGCATATTGGAGGAGTTCATAGCCGACGCATACCGCCGCTCGGCCTCCGGCCTGCGTGAGGAAGCATCTCCGGATGAGGTTGCCAAGCACTAGCCGGGCGAAATCGTTCGCTTCCTACAGCACCGAGCAGATCGCCGCGACCGACTGCAGCGGCAGCACATAAACGCCGCGTACGTTCCCCTGCCTGCGAGGTTCACCTCGGGGTATCAGTGTCAGTTCAAAGAAGTCCTTGCCGACCCGGTCCACGCTGCCGTCCAGCGCAGCAGCTGCCTGCTGCCCTGCCGGATACACCCGCACGGCCGCTCGGTCGCGGGAAAGCCCCCGCAGCGCTGATGCAAGGCCCAGCCTCGCGGCGGGTGCTCCGGCTGCGGAGAAACGGTCCATCCCGGCGATGAACACTGCATGGTCAAGGGCAATGACGGATGAGCGTCCACCGCTTTCCAGGACTATCCAGCCCCGGCCCACATGCGTCAGCACCCCTTCGAAGGATCCGGGCAATCCCAGATCAACTTTCAGCAGCCTGCCCGCCTGGCTGTGCAGCCGCCCGGCCAGCTCCATCCCGGCAAAGTCCGTCCGGAGCCGTTCTGAGACCTCCGATTCCTGCACCGATTCACGGGCGGCGGCCAGTTGGGCCTCCATGTCGGCAAAAAGAGCATCCCATCGCATGTGCACAGGCTAATGGGTGCCATCGGCGTCAGGTAGTACCGACCGAGACAAACAATCTCAAAATCACCCTAGACACATCCATGACCGGCATGTAGACAAGTCCCACCAAACGAAGTTACTGGGTTCAAACCGCATCAAATGACACCAAATGACACCAAACGCTACTAAATGCACGTTCGTCCGGGAGGAGGCAGGACCATGAAGCATCTTGGAAAGGACCTGCTGACCTTGGCGGCCGGCGTTGCTGCGGCAGCGGTACTGCTGTGGGCTGGATTGGCGACCCGACCGGACCCGGCAACGATGTTCCGGGGGTCCGTCTCGTCCCTCCAGGACGCGGCCGGATTTGCCGCCGCCGCAGTCGGACTGGCCATCGCCTTGTGGTGGAGCATCGGAATGACCCTGGCGGTTTTGTCCGCCGCCCTGCACAAAGCAGGGCATGCTGCAGCCTCTGCGGCGGCGGGCGCTTTTGCTCCCGTCTTCATGAAGCGCATTGCTGCTGCAGCCATCGGTTTGAACCTTGTCTCCGGCATGGGAGCAGCCCAGGCAGCAGAGTCGCTCTCCCCCGAAAGCCCTCCCCAGAGTATTTCCGCGCTGCAGCGGCCGGCGGATGCCGCCGTTCATCCGCAGTGGGAACCAACCGCTGATCTGAGGACAGGAACAGACCAGCAGCAGAATCACCGTTTGGCGGCTGCAGCAGATGAAGACCGGGACAGCGGGCCGCCGTCTCCCCATTGGAAGCCACGGACGTCGCCATCCGCTGAAAATGTCTTCATCCGTCCCGGCCGGTCGGATGCGGCGGCTCAGACGGTGGTCCGTGCAGGCGACACGTTGTGGGGCCTGGCCGCCGCACAGCTCGGCCCGCAGGCCACTGACGCCGAAGTCGCTGCCCATTGGCCCCGTTGGTACGAACGGAACCGGACGGTGATCGGCGAACAGCCGCACCTGATCCTCCCCGGCCAGATCCTTGAAGTCCCCCCTGTGCCTCACGTTCCCGGGGCACCTCAAGTTCCCGGGGCACCTCAAGTTCCCGGGGCCCCTGAAGTTCCCGGGCCGTGACCCGGTAAGCACGGTTTGTTCCATCACTTGACGAATATCCAATAACTGCCGCTCCTTCGGAGCCGCCTGCAGGAAAGGACAGTCACCATGACCACCGTGATCACGTTTCCCGTTCAAGAGGACGCGGATGAACTGGCCGCCGCTTCGGGGGCTCCTCGTCCGCTGACCGTGCACCGGATCCCCGTTACCGGCTATGCACCGCTCGGGGCGCCGCCGGTCAAGCTCCGTCCGCGTCCATCCCCCCAGCCTGCCGACTCCGAGGCAGCGGCCGCACCGGGGGCTTCGGAGCAGCTCCACTGGCACAGCGACCCCGGAGACGATGCCCGGGTGGACGCCATCGCCAGATCCGTCACCCAGGCAGCACTGGAAGTACTGGGCGGGACCCGGCCCCTGCAGCAAATGGTGCGGTGGCTGGATCCCGTGAGCTTCGAACGGCTGCAACTGCGGGCGAACCTGGTGCGCAGCAGGAACGCAGCACAGAACGGCGGGCGCGTACCGGGAGGAACCCCGGCTCCCGCGCCGCTTCTGCTCCACCGGCAGGTTGTTATCCGCTGCTGCCGGATATGCCCCGTTTCGGAAGGCGTCTACGAAGCCTCGGTTGCAGCAGCTGAACACAACAGAGTCCGCGCCGCAGCTCTGCGAATTGAGCTGCGGCGCGGACTCTGGAAAATCACTGCCCTGGAGATCGCCTAAGCGCCACCACGGCGGTCCTTTTGCCTACTTGCGGCGTTTGGTTTTTTTCGGAGCGGAGTTCGCGCCCTTCCGCTGCTGGCTGGGCTTCGCCGGCTTGTCCGAGGTGGCCCGTTCCACCCGGGTTTCCACTCCACCCTCGCTGTTGGGCGCGGAGAACTGCAGGCTGGCAGGCCGCTGCGGCGCTTCCAGGCCGGCGGCGGTGATGGTGGGCTGCCCGACGACGCCGCGCCCGTCCTTGAGTCCGGCCAGCGCCGCCGGAACATCTGTTGCCGGCTGGTTGACCTTCACCTCGGCGTTGAACAGGTACCCAATGCTCTCCTCACGGATCGCCTCGGTCATCGTCTGGAACATGACGAAACCTTCACGCTGGTATTCCACCAGGGGATCGCGCTGGGCCATTGCGCGCAGGCCGATGCCTTCCTTCAGGTAGTCCATCTCGTAGAGATGCTCCTGCCACTTGCGGCCAATCACTGACAGCACCACGCGGCGCTCGAGTTCACGCATCGCGGGTGACCCAAGAGCTTCCTCACGTGCCTGGTACGCGAGTCGGGCGTCGGAGAGAATCTCTTCCTGCAGGAATTCCCGGGTGACCTTGGAGCGTCCCCCGGCTTCCTCGATAACCTCGTCAATCGTCAGGCCCACCGGGTAAAGGGTCTTGAGGTTGGTCCACATCTGCTCGTAGTCCCAGTCGTCCCCGTGGCCTTCGGCTGTGCCTTCGTTGACGATGGAGGTGACGACGTCTTCGAGGAAGAACCCAATCTTTTCCTGCAGGTCGTCGCCCTCCAGGATCCGGCGGCGGTCGCCGTAGATGGCTTCGCGCTGGCGGTTCAGGACGTCGTCGTACTTCAGGACGTTCTTGCGCTGCTCTGCGTTGCGCCCCTCGACCTGTCCCTGTGCGTTCTGGATAGCCTTGGAGACCAGCTTCGATTCGAGCGCGACGTCGTCCGGCATGGTGGAGCTGTTCATGATTCGCTCAGCGGCACCGGAGTTGAAGAGGCGCATCAGATCGTCGGTGAGCGACAGGTAGAAGCGTGACTCCCCCGGGTCGCCCTGGCGGCCGGAACGTCCGCGCAGCTGGTTGTCGATACGGCGGGACTCGTGCCGCTCGGTGCCCAGCACGTAGAGGCCACCGAGTTCGATGACTTCCTGCTGCTCGGCGGCAACGGCTTCGCGTGCCTTCTCGAGGGCATCCGGCCAGGCGGCCTCGTACTCGTCCGGGTTCTCGTTCGGATCCAGGCCGCGCCGCTCCAGCTCCGCGATGGCGTTGAACTCGGCGTTTCCGCCGAGCATGATGTCGGTGCCTCGTCCGGCCATGTTGGTGGCCACGGTCACGGCGCCCTTGCGTCCGGCCTGGGCCACAATGGCAGCTTCCCGCGCATGGTTCTTGGCGTTGAGGACCTCATGGCGGATGCCGGCCTTGGCCAGCTGCTTGGAGAGGTACTCGCTCTTCTCCACGCTGGTGGTGCCCACCAGGATCGGCTGTCCCGCGGCGTGGCGCTCGGCGATGTCCTGGACCACGGCGTCGAACTTGGCAATTTCGTTCTTGTAGATCAGGTCGGACTGGTCGATGCGCGCCATCGGCTTGTTCGTGGGAATGGGCACCACGCCAAGCTTGTAGGTGCTCATGAATTCCGCGGCTTCGGTTTCGGCGGTACCGGTCATGCCGGCGAGCTTCTCGTAAAGGCGGAAGTAGTTCTGCAGCGTCACCGTCGCCAGCGTCTGGTTCTCAGCCTTGATGGTCACGCCCTCTTTGGCTTCAATCGCCTGGTGCATGCCTTCGTTGTAGCGCCGGCCGGCGAGAATTCGCCCGGTGTGCTCGTCAACGATCATGACCTCGCCGTTGAGGACCACGTAGTCCTTGTCGCGCTTGAACAGTTCCTTGGCCTTGATGGCGTTGTTCAGGAAACCGATCAGGGGGGTGTTGGCGGACTCGTAGAGATTGGAGATGCCGAGGTAGTCCTCCACCTTCTCGATCCCGGATTCCAGCACGCCGACGGTGCGCTTCTTCTCATCCACCTCGTAGTCGGTGTCCAGCTTCAAGCGCTGCACCACCTTGGAGAACTCGGTGTACCAGCGGTTGACGTCGCCGCTGGCGGCACCGGAAATGATCAGCGGCGTGCGCGCTTCGTCAATGAGGATGGAGTCGACCTCATCCACGATGGCGAAGTGGTGTCCGCGCTGGACCAGTTCGGCAGCGCTCCAGGCCATGTTGTCCCGCAGGTAATCGAACCCAAACTCGTTGTTGGTGCCGTAGGTGATATCCGCGTTGTACTGCTCGCGGCGCGTGGCCGGATCCTGGTTGGACAGGATGCAGCCGCTGGTCATACCCAGGAAGCGGAACACTCGGCCCATCAGGTCCGACTGGTATTCCGCCAAATAGTCATTAACCGTCACAATGTGCACGCCGCGTCCGGTCAGTGCGTTGAGATAAGCCGGAGCGGTCGCGACGAGGGTTTTACCCTCACCGGTCTTCATCTCGGCGATGTTCCCCAGATGCAGGGCAGCGCCGCCCATCATCTGAACATCGAAGTGGCGCATGCCCAGTGTGCGGCCCGCGGCTTCGCGCACTGCGGCAAAAGCTTCGGGCAGGAGGTCGTCCAGGCTCTCGCCGTCGGCATACCGCTCCTTGAAGCGTTCCGTCTCCCCCCGGAGCTCGGCGTCCGACATGCCGCGGTACTCGTCCTCGAGCACGTTGATCGCATCGGCGTAGTTGCGCAGCGTCTTCAGCGTCTTCTTATCGCCTGTGCGAAGAACCCGTTCGAGTAGTGATGCCACTGATTTGCTCCCAATCTAGTGTTGCCTAATTCTGGCGTCCCCAGTCTACGTGAGAGACGTTCGGCTAAGTGCCGGTGTTCCCGCTGCGGGGCTATTCCCGGCATACTGCCAGTTTCAGCGCCTCCGCCAGATTCCCCGACGGTTTCACCATAACGTCCCCCAGCCCCAGCCAATCTGCCATCATACGTAGTTCCGCGGCAAGCTCAACGGCCGTGTGCGCCGGAGCGTCTGCTTCCCCGTGGGCAGCCTGCACCAGCAGGACCCTTCTCTCCCGGTCCGCTTTCAGATCCACCCGGGCCGCGATTTGCTCTCCCAGCAGGAACGGCAGCACGTAGTAGCCGTACCGGCGCTTGGGCAGCGGGGTGTAGATCTCCAACCGGTAGCGGAAGCCAAAGAGCGCCTCGAGCCGTTTCCGTTCAAACACCAGGGAATCGAAGGGACTCAGGAGGGCACGGGCTGCGGAGCGGCGCGGAATGACAGTGTCCGCATGCAGGTAGGCCGGCGTGTTCCAGCCCGCCACCTGCACCGGGCGCAGCGTCCCGGAACGCACAAGGTCAGCGACGGCGGTGGCGGTGTCGCGCTGCGGAAGCCGGAAATAATCGGCGAAACAGCGCACGGAGCCCACGCCGTGCGCCCGGGCCGCCAGCTCGGTCAGACGCAGCACCGCTTCCTGCGGATCGGAGGCTTCCAGCGCAGCTTCTCCTGCGGGATGCACTGAGGCCGTGGGAGCGTACTGCCGCTCGAACTGCTGCGTACGCCCGGCAGAGCTGATGGTTCCGGCCGCGAAAAGGTCCTCCAGCACCCGCTTGGACGCGCTCCAGTTCCAGCCCCAGTTGCCGGAGTCCTTGGCTTTCCCTCCGTCGAGCCGGAGGGCAATCTCCCTGGAGGTCAGCGGCGGACCGCCGTTCAGGACCGCCATAATTTCTTCGCTGAGCCTGTGCCGCACCTCGGTCGGAAGGGAGTGCGCCGTCATCCAAACGCGCCACTGGAGCGCCCGCAGATCCGCGAAAAGTTCGGGGCGGATATAGCTGGCCTCGTGGGCCCAATACTCCACCATCCGTCGCGGCGCCCTGGAGGCCAGTCTGTCCGGAATGGCGGTGTCATAGGCCCCAAGCCGTGAGAAAAGGGGCAGGTAGTGGCTTCGGGAAAGTACGTTCACGGAATCGATCTGCAGCAGCTGCAGCCGCTGCAGCGTCCGGGCCACGGATCTGCTGCTCGGGCTTTCCGGCCGCCCCCTCACCAGCCCCTGCGCCCCGAGCGCTGTCAGCCGGGCCTGCCTGAGGGTGAGCGTCGTTTTCATACGCCCATCCTAGGTCCGTGGCAGGAAGAGACTGCCGGCAGCAAAAGGCCTCCGGGCGGGTGGACCATCAAATGATGCTCCATCTGCTCCGGAGGCCTTCCTGGGTTAGGGCTTGGTGCGCCGGTCAGGCGCCGGCCGCATCATGCGGTTTTTGCGGCAGAGCCTTCGGACGCCCGGTAGGGCCGGGTTTCCTCCTTGATGTCCTCAGTCCCCTCGGCGCACCGGGAATCGAGGGTGATCACGCCGTAGGTCCAGCCCCGGCGCCGATACACCACGGACGGTGCTCCGGTTGCGGAATCCACAAAGAGATAAAAATCGTGGCCGACCAGCTCCATGTTGTCCACGGCATCGTCAAGGCTCATGGGGGCACCCGGGAAAACCTTGCGACGGATCAGGACCGGGCAGTCCTCCGCAGCTTCTGCGGCGTCGATCTCTTCATTGCCGGTATCGGTCGAAGCCTCGGTTTCAGCGGCAGTTTTCTCCAGCTGGACGTGGAGGGGTTCGCTGGTGCTGACCGTGTCCAGGTCCGCAGTGGCAATCCGCACCGCTACCGGGGTGTGGCGGCCATGGTGGACCTTGCGGCGGTCGCTGGCCCTGCGCAGGCGTTCGATGAGCTTGGCGTAGGCAAGGTCGAAGGCTGCGAACTTGTCCCCTGAAGTGGCTTCGGCCCGCACCACGGGTCCCCGGCCTACAACGGTCAATTCAACGGTAAGAGAGCTGTCGGCCTCACGGACGTTGGGCTGCTTGGTAACACGCGCGTCAACACGCTGGACCTTGTTCGCCAGGTTCTCCACCTTGGCGATGCGTTCTTCGGCATATTCCCGGAACCTGTCGGATACTGCAACGTTGCGTCCGCTGATCATGAATTCCATGGTGCCCTCCAATAGATTTCGTTGACACAGCAACGGCCGCTGCCAAAACCCTTGCGACCGCTGCCGCAGGAAAGCTCCGCTTCTTGAAGCTGTCCATACCAACACGTTAGATCACTGCCCGGCGTTATTCACCTCCGGACATTCCGATTATCCAAGACACTCAAAGTGGATTAGGATTCGCGTCCCTGTTAGATGCGTCACACGCAGGAGCTGCAGTTGCGGCCATCACGGCGGCTCCCTCGACCCGCGCCCCTGCCGCCCTCAGGGCGCGCGTGGCCTCGGCTATGGTGGCCCCGGTGGTCAGGACATCGTCAACCACCAGACACCGGATTCCGGCAAGCGTCCCCGGCTCCCCGGCTGTCATAGTTCCGTAAACATTCCTGCGGCGCCCGCTGCGTCCCAAACTTTTCTGGCTTCGCCCGCCGGTAACCGCTGCAAGCAGGGCGACTGGATGCAGGACCTCCCGCCCGCTGCGCCTCGCCGGCCTGATCAGCGGTTCCAGCACCGTCCCGGCGGGCAGCAGGCTGCCGGATTGAAGGGCTGAAAGAAGCAGGCCCAGGGGGTGGTAGCCGCGCCGGCGGCGTGCACGTCCAGTTCCGGGCACGGGAACCAGAACGAGGGCGGGGACGCCCGGGCCGTTGCCATGCCCGCCGCCTTCAACGTCGTCAACGGCCTGCTGCAGTGCGCCGGCCAGCACCGGCCGCAGCACGGAGGCAAGGTCAGTATGTCCGTGGTTCTTGTAGGCAAGCAGCACCCTCGCCAGGCTGCCGGCATAGCGGCCTGCCGAGAGCACGCGCAGGGGCAGCTCTTCTCCCTCCGTGCCGTTACCGCGGCCACCCGCATCTTCGCTGCGGGGCAGCAGCTCCGCCGTTTCCTGCGCATAGAAGGGGCGGGTTCCACTGCGGCGGACCCGGCTCCGGCAACCCGGGCACAGGGAAACGTCCGCAGCTCCACAGACCACGCACGACGTCGGAAGGAGGACCGCCAGCAGGTCGGCCCATGCGGCGCCGGCGGCGGCGGCCCAGGGATGGAGCCGCCACCGGTCGGCGCTGCGGGCCAGCGGGGAAAGGAAGGGCGAGGGAAGCAACCACATGCGCCCAGCTTCCGGCAGGATCTGCCGGACGTCCTGCGGTCCCGCCCCGGACGGGGACAAAGTGCCGCGGCCGTCAGGGTGTGCAGGACGGTCCTACCCGGGGAACGCCGGGTCGAGCAGCCCCTTGCCCACCTCGTACCAGCTGTTGCCCATCCGCTTGTACATGGCCGACGGGGTCTGGGCATAGATCTCCTGCTCGCCCTTGCCGACGCTCAGACCCGTGATTGCGGTCAGGCCGGCCAACGGCTCCGGGTCCGCTCCCAGCCGAAGAATCACCGGAGTCACTTGGTCTTCGGCTGAGGTCTGCAGGACGGCAACCGCATCCTCGGAGACCCACTTGGCGCGGTTCACGGGAACCGTCTCCGGAATTCCCGATCCCGAGTCGGTGGTGACGGCGAGTTCCAGCGGCGTTGTCAGGGTCTTGGGGATCCCGTTCGCGTCCCGGACGACTCCGGCGACCAGCACGTGGCTGCGTCCGCCCGAGTTGGTGATCAGCAGCGCACGTGCACCGTCGCGTGAAATCCGGAGCTCGGAAATGCTGGCCTCGTTCAGCCAGGGAACCGGCAGCGAGAGGACCTGCTCCGCCTCGCCGCCCGGCGGCAGGGCCAGGATTTGAGCACCCGCTCCGGAGTTCGACGCAGTCCAGGTCCACTTTTCGGGATCAATGCTGGGTGCAGTCAGTGATGCACCGTCCACCGCTTTCCGGACCTCTTGATTGGGCCCGGTCAAAAACAGCGACGTCCGGTCCCCGTTGAGGAACGCGATGGTGGCAAGGTCCAGCGACAGGGCCGGATCACGGGGACCGTACTCCGCAACGCTCGGGATGCCCTCAATCGCCTGCGGCTCCACTCCCTTGAAGTAGGCCAGCTCGTTTTGGTAGACGGCAATCTGTGTACTGCCCACTTCGGGGTCGGCAACGGCGTCGACGAGGGCGTTGCTTTCCTTGCCCAAATCAACTTCACGCTGGTTGACGGTCATACTGACCGAGTTCACGTTGTTCAGATGCGTCAGGTTTTGCCGCAGCTGCAGCGCCATTTGTTGCCGGTTCAGGTCGCTGGAATCCTGCAGGACTTCCGCTGACAGGTCCACTGTTGCCACGCCGGAAACCACCGGGACAGCATCCCGGGCAAGGGCGGTGCCGGCGGGGAATGCGCTGCTCACTGCACCTTGCAGGTAGGGGGCCGGGCCCTCGAGCATTGCTTTGACCACGTTGGCGGCGATTCCGGATTTCTGCACGAACCAGCGCGTGTCCGGCACCCAGGACTCAAAAGTGCTCGAATAGAAGTACAGGTTGTGGGAAAGGAACAGCCAGGAAAAATTGACCTGGGAGATCATGATTCCGTTGGGAATCGCGCTGATCCGCCATTGCCCGTCCACCTGCTCCATGGAGGCGGACACCGTTTCCGTGGTTCCCGATGCCTTGTCGGTGCGGATTCCCCGGGTATCGAGGGCGCCAACCACTTCGAGCTGTATGGAGTAGGTGTTGCCGTCCGGCGCGGCCACGATGTTTGGGTCCGCGCCGTAGATCAGCACGCGTTCGGTGGGGGTCCAGGTGTAGGCGAGGCTGTCGGTGAGGAACTCGCGGGCAACACTGTAGTCGTCGGCGGCGCCCGTTCCCGCAGTGATGAAGCCCTGCAGGATTTCTTCCGGCGTTTCTCCTCCGTTTTGGCTGGGGCCGCGCGGAGCCACGGCGAAGGTGTCTACCAGCGAACTGCCGCCGCTGTCCGCAGAGGCCGTGCCCACCGGACCCGTGGTGGGAATGGATGAGCAGCCGGACAGCACTGCCAGCACCAGGGCAGCCATGAGGACCACCCGAGCGAACGGCCGCACGGGGGCCGGACTCTTACCGTTCATCACTCATCTCCTGTATTGGTGCTGCCGGCGCCGCCAGTGCCCTGGGACCGGGTGCGCCGTCGTACGGTGACAGCGGCACCGGAAAATCAGAGAACGGAACTCCGTGCCGCCGCGGCAGCGTCAGACGGAAGCAGGCTCCGTCGCCGGGCCGACCCCACGCCTGGAGCAGGCCGCCGTGCAGCAGGGCGTCCTCGACGGCGATGGAGAGACCGAGTCCGCTGCCGCCCGTAGTCCGTGCGCGGGCCGGATCGGCGCGCCAGAAACGGTCGAACACCCGGGAGGCTTCGTCGTCGGTCATGCCAATGCCGTGGTCACGCACCGCAACCGCAACCGCGTCGACGTTGGAACCGATGGCAATCTCGATGGGCTGCCCCTCCCCGTGTTCCAGGGCGTTGACCACCAGGTTGCGGATGATGCGCTCAATCCGCCGCGGATCCGCATCAACCATGCAGCTGACTTCCTTCGACACCACGGTGATTTCAGAACCGATATTCAGGGCCAGCGGTTCCGTGGCGTCAATGACATCGCGGACCACCGTGAAAATGTCAGTCGGTTCCAGATCCGGTGACGCGGCACCGGCGTCGAACCGGGAGATTTCCAGCAGGTCCGCCAGCAGGGCCTGGAAGCGTTCAACCTGATGGTAAAGCAGCTCCGTGGACCGTTTGCTGATCGGATCAAAGCCGTCCCGGGCGTCGTAAAGCACTTCAGCGGCCATCCGCACCGTCGTCAGCGGGGTGCGGAGCTCGTGGGAAACATCGGACACGAAGACCTGCTGCATGCGTGAGAGCTGTGCAAGCTGGGTGATCTGGTCCTGGAGGGTGGCGGCCATGCGGTTGAAGGACGCAGCCAAACGCGCCACGTCATCCTCACCCTTGACCACCATGCGTTCCTGAAGCTGGCCGGCAGCCAGCTTTTCGGACACTGCCGCGGCGTCACTGACGGCGCCCACACCGGCCTTGGTGACCAGCCAGGCGATGGTTCCGATGATGACCATGAGCAATCCCCCGGCAATCCACATGATGCGGTGGATGTCATCCAGTGTCTGCTGCATCGACGACAAATCGTAGATCAGGTAGAGCGCGTACTCGGCACTGTCCGGCGGCAGCGTGACTTTGGTGCCAAAGGCCAGTCCGGGCTCGCCGTGGGCCAGCGCAAGGGGGGACCAGTGGATGGTGTTCTGGTCCTCATTGACGCTGATGCTGCGCACTGATTCGCTCAGCACCAGCGGAATGCTCCCGGCGGTGATCCCCTCCCCCAGCGTCTGGGAGACGAACAGATCCTGCTCCTGATCCGGAATCGGCGTCAGCAGGTACAGGCGGCGAGCATCGGCACCCTGTCCCTCAAGCAGGGACAGGGTGTTGGAGACCAGCCGTTCGGTTCCTTCACGGTCGGTTGCCGCCGTGGTCCGGAAGTTTTCCTTGGCCGAAATGAGACCTGCGGTGGCTTCGGACTGGAATTGGCTTTGGCGCTCCTCGTAGAGCGCACCGGCAATCTGGTGGGACAGGAACGCGCCCACGACACCGCAGGCAAGGGTCACCAGCAGCAGCGTGGAGACCACGGTCTTGAACAGCAGCGAACGCCGCCAGAGACGGGCAATCCGATGAAAGGTCGCTTTGCGCAGGCCGTTGCGAAGCCGCCGGAGCGTCCGCATCACCGCCGGCAGGATGTCATTTTTAAGGACCGCAGTCCGCGAGCGCCTAGCTCTGACCGGCTTTGTAACCGACACCACGCACCGTCAGGACTATTTCGGGTGCTTCGGGGTCGCGTTCGATCTTGGAACGAAGCCGCTGCACATGGACGTTGACCAGCCGGGTGTCCGCTGCATGCCGGTAGCCCCACACCTGTTCCAGCAGCATTTCGCGCGTGAAAACCTGCCAGGGCTTCCGGGCCAGTGCCACCAGAAGGTCAAATTCCAGCGGGGTCAACGAAATGGTGTCCGCACCGCGCGTCACCACGTGTCCGGCGACGTCGATGGTAACTTCGCCGATGCTGAGCGTTTCAGGGGACTTGGCATCACCGGGACGCAGCCGGGCACGGACGCGGGCTACGAGCTCTGCCGGCTTGAACGGCTTGGGCACATAATCGTCCGCTCCCGATTCCAGGCCGCGCACGACGTCGGACGTGTCGGACTTCGCCGTCAGCATCACTATCGGAACGTCTGATTCACCGCGGATCTGCCGGCACACCTCGATGCCGTCAATTCCGGGCAGCATGAGGTCCAGCAGAACCAAATCAGGCTTGGAGCTGCGGAAGATCTCGAGTGCCTTCGAGCCGTCCGCACAGAAGACAGGCTCAAACCCGTCGTTGCGGAGCACAATGCCGATCATCTCGGCCAGTGCTTCGTCGTCGTCCACGACCAGTATGCGTGCCTTCATAACTCCCTGTCCCCGGTTGACTGCTCAGGCCGGTTCCTCGTTGCGGTGCCGGACGGATTTCCGGCTGCCCGGCTGTCTGAGCCGAGCATTCGACCCGCTGTCCGGAAATGGTGGCCTACCCGGTGTGTCCCGGGACACCGCGACAGCTGGCAATATCCCTATCATCCTAGAGGACTGAGAATCCGGCGATTTCTGCCGGGGCCGGCCGGGTTGCTCTGGAACTATGGTGGGATAAGGGCAAACAACTCTTTTGGGGGGACACCTTGGGTCAGGACAATCACAGCGGCGGGGACCCGCAGGAGCAGCAGTGGGGCTCCCCCGGACAGCAGCCTCCGCCGGCACCGCAGCCGTGGGGACAGCAGCCTCCCCAGCAGTGGGGTCAGCAACCGCAGAATCCGTGGAACCAGCCGGGTGGCCAGTGGAACCCCGGTGTTTCCCAGCCCGGACCGCCGCCCCAGCCGTGGGGTTTCCCCGGACAGCTGCCCCAGGGAGGCTGGACGCCTCCGCCCAAGCCGGGCATCATTCCGCTGCGGCCCCTGGGCCTTGGCGAACTGTTGGACGGCGCCTTCCAGGCGTGCAGGAAAAATCCCGCAGCCACCTTCGGAACGGCCCTGCTGATCCAGGCCGTCATCTCTTTGCTGACATTCCTGTTTGTCGGCAGCCTCGTGCCCTCAGCTTTGTTCAGCTCAGAGTTCGACGAGTCGGACTTCGAGTCCGTCGAGTCCAACGCAGGCTGGTCCCTGACCGGTTTGTCCCTTTTGGGCGTAATCTCCGTTGTGGGCGTTCTGCTGTTGCAGGGCGTGCTGGTGGTACCGATTGCGCGGTCCATCCTGAATCTCAAAACCGGCTTCGCGCAAACATGGAAGCTATGCCGTTCCCGGCTGCTGGCGCTGGCCGGGATGGGCCTCCTGCTGACGGTAACCTTCGTCGTTGGGCTCATACTTTTCGGTGTGCTGCTGGGACTGCTGGTCAGTGCCCTGGGCTCGGCGGGAATTCCGGTCCTCATCATCGGCATCCTGGGCCTGATCGCCGCGTTCGTCTGGGTGGGCGTGAAGCTTTCCCTCGCCCCCGCCGCGCTGGTCCTGGAACCGGCAGGGATCTTCCGGTCACTGCGCCGTTCCTGGCAACTGACCAACCGCAACTTCTGGCGTTGCTTCGGGATCCTCGCGCTGACGGCAATCCTCGTCTCCATCATTTCCTCAGTCATCAGCGTTCCCATTGTCCTCATCACCAGCCTTGTCACGGCCGTAGGAAGCGGCCCGGACCCCGCCGATGCCGGGGCAGCGGTGGCGCTCTTCGGCCTCAACGTTGCCATCACGACGTTCTTCACCGCCATCGGATATGCCTTTCAGGCCGCCGTGACGTCGCTGCTGTACGTGGATCTCCGCATTCGCCGTGAAGGTTTCGACCTCACGCTGATGAAGGAGCAGGAGACGGCCGCCGTCAACCCCGATCTGGTGCCGGGGCGGCGCAGCGCCCAGCCCGGACCTGACTTAGGCGGAGCAACACCCCCGGGACCGGCGCCCTACGGCGGACCTCCCGGACCGGGCTACGGCGGATGAAATTGTTGCCGGCAGCGGCTCCCGGGCGGGATGTTCCGGTCCTCCCAGACGCCGACCAAGCCCGGGAGTGGGCAGAACAGGAGCTGTCCAGGCCCGCGTACCAAGCAGCCGAACCCACCCTGCTGGAGCGTTTCTGGCAGTGGGTCGGAGACTTTTTTGCCGAGCTCCTCAACGGCATTGCCGGTTTTGATCCAACCATCGGCGTCGTGCTGTTGGCTGTCGGTGCGGCGGCCGTGCTCGCAGCAGCGCTATTCCTGGTCCGGCCCCGACTGAATGCGCGGCGCCGCAGGGACGTTTTCGACTCAGCGGAAACCCGGGTGGCGGTGGACCACCGCCGGCTTGCCGGGGAGGCCGCCGCACGCGGTGAATGGGACACGGCCGTGGCTGAGCGGCTGCGCGCCGTGATCCGCTCCGCCGAGGAGCGCGTGCTCCTCGAGCCCCGGTCCGGCCGCACCGCCGCAG
This sequence comes from Arthrobacter gengyunqii, assembly GCF_023022985.1. Lineage (NCBI taxonomy): Bacteria > Bacillati > Actinomycetota > Actinomycetes > Micrococcales > Micrococcaceae > Arthrobacter > Arthrobacter gengyunqii. Next base: position 2,781,047 of record NZ_CP095461.1, read on the forward strand.
AGGCCGGATCGAGCCTGGCGGCGACCTTTCCCGCGGCCGCGGATGAGATCATCTGGCTGGCGCGTCGGTTCGACGAGATCCGGTACGGCCATTTGCCGGCCACGTTCAGCGACGCCGAACGCGCCGCGGATTTGGATGTGCTGCTGGAACGCCTGTCTCCTTCGACGTCTCCCCTGTCGAATGAAACGCTGTCGAATGAAACGCTGGCGGTGCCGCGGTGAGCGCCCCGGACTCCGGCATCGCTGCCGCTGAAACCGTTCCGCTCCCGCCCGGACCTTTGGTCGGCCGCGCCCACCCGGACGGCGGCCCGTCAGCGCCGGCAGGTATTTGGACAACCGTACGGTCCCGGCTGCGGGCCTGGCGCCTGTGGATCATCTTGGCCCTGGTGCTGTGTTTCGTTGTCGTCCTGGGCATCCTGGGCAGCTCCGGCGATGACGACGCGGCGCTGTCCCCCGCAAACCCGGCCCCCGGCGGTGCCATGGCGGCGGCAACAATCCTGCGCGAACAGGGCGTGGACGTGCGGACTCCGGGTTCCTATGAGGAAGCCCTGGCGCTGCTGGAGGAGCGCGGAGACCAGTCAACCCTGTTCCTGCATGACCCCAGCGGCTTCCTGGGACCGGAACAGCTGGCGGACCTGTTCGGCCTCGCCGCGCGGCAGGTGCTGGTGGAACCCGACTTTGTCCAGCTCGCCGAGCTCGCTCCGGACATCCGCTCCGCCGGCGTGTTCCCGGAGCAGGACACCCCGCTGGACGCCAAATGCTCGTCACCCGATGCGGCGGCGGCAAAGAGCATCGACGCCGGAGGTTTCGCGTACCGGGCGCCGGTCATCTGCTTCCCGGCGTCCGACGGCGGCACAGCGGGCGGCGCGTACGCGGCGAACGGCGACGGCAGCGTCGTCGTCCTGGGCAATTCCGCGCTGCTGGCAAATGAGTCCCTCGCGAACCGGGGCAACGCGGCACTTGCCCTGCGCACCCTGGGCTCCACAGACACCCTCGTGTGGTACCTGCCCACTGTCTCGGATGTCCCGGCCGCGGAAGCTCCCGGGGACCCCCGCACGCTGCTGCCCGGTTGGGTGGATCCGCTGCTGCTGTGGCTGCTTGTCATCGCGGCGTTGGCAATGCTGTGGCGCGGGCGCCGGCTGGGCCCGCTGGCCGCGGACCCCCTGCCCGTGGTGGTACGGTCCGCAGAGACAGCAGAAGGCCGCGCCCGGCTGTACCAGGACGCCCATGCAACGGACCGTGCGGCCGCAACGCTTCGCGCCGCCGCTCTGGCCCGCCTGGCCGTCCGGCTGCGGCTGGGCCCCGGAAGCAGCACCGACATGGTGGTGCGGGCAGTCGCCCGGTCGACCGGACGGCCCGAGCACGAGGTCAACTCATTGTTGAACGGAACACTCCCGGACGGCGATGCCGCGCTCGTGCAGTGGTCCCAGGATTTGCAAGCCCTAGAGGAAGAGGTCACCGCATCATGAGCCAGCAGTACCAGCCGCAGCCCCACGGTTCCGCGCCGGCGCCCCCGGAACGTTTCAGCGCCGAAGAAGCACCGGCGGGCAGCACGCCGCAGCAGGCCGGCACCGGCGCCACGGGCACCCCTGGCATGCCCGGCACCGATCCGGTGCGCCAGGCGCTCCTTGATGTACGCAAAGAGGTATCCAAGGCCGTGGTGGGCCAGGACGCGGCCGTGACGGGTCTGATCATTGCACTGCTGGCACGAGGACACGTACTCCTGGAGGGAGTCCCCGGTGTCGCAAAAACGCTGCTGGTGCGGTCCCTTTCCGCTGCTTTGGACCTGGACACCAAGCGGGTGCAGTTCACCCCTGACCTCATGCCCGGAGACGTCACCGGCTCGCTGATCTATGACGGCCGCACCTCGGAGTTCTCCTTCCGGGAAGGACCTGTCTTTACCAACATCCTGCTGGCGGATGAAATCAACCGAACCCCGCCCAAGACCCAGGCTTCCCTGCTCGAAGCCATGGAGGAACGGCAGGTTTCCGTAGACGGACTGTCGCGCCCGCTGCCCGATCCGTTCATCGTGGCGGCCACCTCAAATCCGGTGGAGTACGAAGGGACATATTCCCTGCCGGAGGCCCAGCTGGACCGGTTCCTGCTCAAGCTGACCATGGATCTGCCCGGACGCAACGAGGAAATTGAGATCATTCGCCGGCACAGCGGCGGTTTCGACCCCCGGAACCTGGCTGCCGCCGGAGTCCGTCCCGTTGCCTCGGCTGCGGATCTGGAAAAGGCGAGGCTGGCCGTCGCCGAGGTGGAGGTGTCCCCCGAAGTCCTCGGCTACATCGTGGACCTGGTCCGGGCAACCCGGACGGCGCCGTCGTTCCAGCTTGGTGTCTCCCCGCGCGGCGCCACGGCACTGCTGAACACCTCCCGTGCCTGGGCCTGGCTCTCCGGGCGAAGCTTCGTCACCCCCGACGACGTCAAAGCGCTCACGCTGCCCGCGCTCCGGCACCGGGTTTCGCTGCGCCCCGAAGCACAGATGGACGGCGTCTTCGTGGATGATGTGCTGGGAAGCATCCTGGCCACCGTCCCGGTACCGCGCTAGGACGCCGGGATCTCATGGCAATTTCCGGCCGGCTGGTCATCCTTGCCGCAGCGGGTTGTGCGGCGGTCCTGCTCTTTCCCGGCAGCGCAGCGATCTGGCTGTGGCTGGCGTTCCTGTGCGTGGCCGCGGGACTTGACCTGCTGGCGGCCTCATCACCGCGTGCACTGATCCTGGAGCGCACCGTTCCCGGCAGCGTCCGGCTGACCGAGCCCACCGCCGCGGCCCTAACCATCCGGAATACCGGTGCCCGGACCCTTCGCGGGAGCTTCCGGGACGGCTGGCAGCCCTCGGCCGGGGCGCTCAACCCGGTCCAGTCCCTGCGGATCCCCGGGCACGAAGCCCGCCGGTTCGAGGTCCGGCTTCTCCCCGAACGCAGGGGTGATCTGCGCAGTGAATCCGTCACGGTGCGCAGCTTCGGTCCGCTGGGCCTCGCTGCCCGCCAGCGCACCCTGCCGTGTCCTGCCCTGCTGCGCGTGCTGCCGCCGTTCCACGCTAAACGGCACCTGCCGTCCAAGCTTCGGCGGCTGCGGGAACTGGACGGCAACACCACCGTGCAGATGCGGGGCGCGGGAACCGAATTCGATTCCCTGCGCGATTATGTGCGCGGGGATGACGTCAGGTCCATCGATTGGCGGGCCACTGCCCGGCGGCGGGACACCGTGGTGCGGACCTGGCGTCCGGAACGGGACCGGCGCGTGGTGCTGCTGCTGGACACCTCGCGCACCTCGGCCGCCCGGATCGCCGATGAACCCCGGCTGGACACCGGCATCGAGGCGGCACTGCTGCTGGCCATGCTGGCCTCCGGCGGCGCGGACCGCGTGGATTTCCTGGCCTTTGACCGGAGGATCCGGGCACGGGTGCAATCCACCGGAAAGGGCAACCTCCTGAACCGCCTTGTCACAGCAGTTGCCCCGCTGGACGCCGAGTTGATTGAGGCGGACTTTTCCCTGGTACCCGGCGCCGTCCAGTCCGTTTCCACCCGCCGGTCCCTGGTGGTGCTGATCACCGCACTGGATTCCGGTGCCCTCGAAGAAGGGCTGCTGCCGGTCCTGCCGCAGCTGCTGGACAAACATGTGGTGGTGGTTGCCTCCGTCCGGGACCCCGAACTCGAGGAACTGCGGCGTCAGCGGACCTCGGCCACGGACGTGTTCCGGGCAGCCGCTGCAGAGCGTGCGCTGCTGGACCGGGCTGCGGTCACGGCCCAGCTGAGGTCCATGGGTGCCGAAGTGGTTGACGAGACTCCGCACGAGCTCCCGCCCAAGCTCGCTGATCTGTATATTCGGCTCAAGGCTTCGGGAAGGCTGTAAGTGATGATGGACGCCACTGAACCGTCAGCTCCTCCCCTCTCCATCTACCGCCGGGTCCTCGGTACGGACTTCGAGCGCCTGCAGCCCGCGCTGCAGGCATACTTTTCCGCAGTCCCGGACGACGGCGTGTACGGCGAGGGCGAGGGGATCTTCGAGACTGCCGGGTGTCCTCGGCCCTGGCTTCGGCCGCTGCTGGGACTGGTTCCGGTCTCCAATGCGTTCTTCCCCGATTACGGCACCAACATCCCCTTCACCATCCGCAATTACACGCACCGGGATCCGCAGAACCGGCCGTCGCTGACCGCGGTGCGGACCTTCCGGTTTCCCGGCAGGAACCGGATCTTCGAGGACACCACCAGTCTGACCGGTCCCGGGCAGCTGACGGACTATCTGGGCCGCAAACGGAACCTCGCCACCGATTTGGTGCTGTCCGTGACCGGCGACGGCCATCTGCTCATGGATTCTCCCCGCAGCCGGCTGTTCCTGGGTCCGCTGCGGCTTCCGCTCCCGGGCTTTGCGGCTGCGGACGCCCACGTGGAGCAGTGGTACGACGACGACGCCGGTGTCTTCCGTATCCGCACGCGCGTGGTCCAGCGGCAAATAGGAACCATCTTCGTGTACGAGGGAAGCTTCACATACCGGCAGCAGCCCTGGAACGGACAGCTTCCGGCCGAGGTTGTGCCTGCCCGCTGGGAGCCGCGCGTCTAAGCGCGTCCAGCCGCCGGGAGCCTAGCTCTCCGCCGCCACCTGGGACAGGGCTTCAGCGGCCTGCGTCAGTCGACCCAGGACCTTGCGGGCGGACGACGGCGATGCCTCCGCCAGCTCGGCGGCCGGCGTCAGCCGCAGCGCCGGCAGGGCGTTGGCGGGCAGGCCGATCTTGGTCCACGGCCGCAGCACGTCCTGCACCAGTGCTTTCACCTGCCGCGGCTCTTCGTTCCCCACCGGCTCCGGCAGGATCCCCAGCCACAGGGTTTTTCCGTTTTCCACTGCTTCGGCGATCGCTTCCCAGTCCGCCCCGGTGAGTCCTGCTGCAGGCAGGGCGGCTCCGGAAGCGCCGGCACCGAGGGCCAGCGCGAACGGCGTTTGGGCTCCGGGCCTTAATGCTGCGGAACGTGCAGCCTCCGGCAGCCGCAGGATGACCTGTTCGGCACCGGCACCGGACAGCGCCTCGACGATCTGCGCCCAGGCGGATGACACTTCGGCGGCCGGAACCGAGCGCAGGGTGCGGTAGCCGCTGGCGGTGGGGATGGTCCCGCCGAGCACATCGGCAATGTCGGGCTCATCAAGCTGGACGATGATGCCGGCGTCCGGCGCCGCCGTCCGCGCGCGGGCCACGAAGTCCACCGCACCCGCGGTCAGGGACTGCAGCAGTTCGCGGCGGGCACCGGCGTCGGAAAGGGCCCGTTCGCCGTTGTGCAGATAGAGCCCAGCGGCCAGGGACAGCGGACCGCGCAGCGAAATCTTCAGCTGCTTTCCCGGGGACTCTTCCGCACCCACTACATCGGCGAGGGCGTTGAGGTCTTGGCCCAGCAGCGAAACCGCCCGCCGGTGGTCCTTTCCCGGCCGGGGAACCAGCCGCCAGCCGTGCGGCTGGAGATCCACGGCCAGGTCCACCAGCAGCGCCGCAGTCCGGCCCAGGGCATCGGCACCGGGGCCGCGGGCCGGGAGCTGGACCAGGAACGGAAGGTGCGGGTCTCCCAGCTCGCCGCGGATGATGCGGGTGGCCTCCACCGGATCACTGCCCGGCCAGGTGCCCAAAGCAGTGGCCGTGACGGTGCTGGTTTCGGACGGGTTGGATTCCGACTGATTGGAGTCCGTCTGCTTAGAGTCCTGCTGCATTGCTGTTGCCGCCGTTGTGGTTGTCGGAGATCGCCTGATGATGCCGGATGACCTCGCTGATAATGAAGTTCAGGAACTTTTCGGCAAATGCCGGGTCCAGATGGGCGTCCTCGGCTAGCCGTCGCAGCCGGGCGATCTGCGCGGCCTCACGCCCCGGGTCACCCGCCGGAAGCCTGTGCTCGGCCTTGAGGAACCCCACGCGCTGAGTTGCTTTGAACCGCTCAGCCAGCAGATAGACCAGCGTGGCATCAATGTTGTCGATGCTGCTGCGTACGGCCAGCAGCTCCTGCATCACGTCGTCGGAAACCTTCCCGGCGAGGGAACTGGCCGTGGGGTCGAACTCGTCTGTGGGTGTTTCAGTCATGGACCCAGTCTAGGGTCCGGCACCGCCCCGGCAGCGTACGTTACGCCTAATCAACAGGCCTCAGGACACCGCCGCGGGATCCCATTCCAGTGATCGCGCGGAATCGATGGTGGCCTGCCCCAGGACACGGGTGCCCTGGTAAACCACCATGGACTGGCCCGGAGCAACACCGCGCATCGGTTCGTTCAGGCGGACCACGAGCTCCTCGCGGGTGCCGCCGTCGGCCTCATCGGAGGCAACGTCCTCCATCCAGCCGCGGGCCGCCACGGGATCGCCGTGGGCCCGGACCTGGACCATGCAGTCAAACTGTGTGCGGGCCTCAATCTCGGGGATCGGCAGGCCGGCCCAGGAAATCTTGATGCCGCGCATCTGGTCGATGTTCAGCAGCTTCTCCGGCCCCACAACCACCTTGTTTTCCTTGGGCCGGATCTCCAACACGAAGCGGGGCTTGCCGTCGTCGGCCGGGCGGCCCAGCTTCAGGCCCTTGCGCTGGCCCACGGTGAAGGCGTTGGCTCCGGGATGGGTGCCGATCTTTTCGCCGGAGGAATCGACAATGTCGCCCTCCGTCATGTCGATGCGCTCTTCGAGCCAGCCGCGGGTGTCGCCGTCGGGGATGAAGCAGATGTCATGGCTGTCCGGCTTGTTGGCCACGGACAGTCCCCGGCGCTCGGCTTCGGCCCGGACCTCCGCCTTGGACGGGGTTTCGGCCAGCGGGAACATCGAGTGCTTGAGCTGTTCGTGGGTCAGCACGCCCAGCACGTAGGACTGGTCCTTGGCCCAGTCGGCCGCCCGGTGCAGCTCGGGGTTGCCGTCGGCGTCGGTGATGACCTTGGCGTAGTGGCCGGTGCAGACGGCGTCAAAGCCCAGGGCGAGTGCCTTTTCCAGCAGTGCGGCAAACTTGATCCGCTCATTGCAGCGCATGCACGGGTTGGGCGTGCGGCCGGCGGCGTACTCGGCGATGAAGTCATCCACCACGTCTTCCTTGAACCGCTCGGAAAAGTCCCAGACGTAGTACGGGATGCCCAGGATGTCGCACGCGCGCCAGGCATCGCGGGAGTCCTCGATGGTGCAGCAGCCGCGGCTGCCGGTGCGCAGTGTCCCGGGCATGCGCGAGAGCGCCAAGTGGACGCCGACGACGTCGTGCCCGGCTTCCACTGCCCGTGCTGCTGCTACCGCGGAGTCCACTCCGCCGCTCATTGCTGCCAATACCTTCATGAAGTAAAACCTGTTCCTGCTGTTTGGATGCTGCTGACGTGGGAGGCCATTCCGGCCTTTTTCGCCCGTTCATAGGCTTCGGGAAGTGCTCTCAACAAGGTGTCAACGTCTGCGGCAGTGGTTGTATGCCCGAGGCTGAAACGCTGGGCTCCCCGGGCCTCGGTTTCGGTGAGTCCCATGGCCAGCAGGACGTGGGAGGGCCGGGGAACTCCCGCCGTGCACGCCGACCCGGTGGAGGACTCCACTCCGGCGAGGTCCAGCAGGAACAGCAGCGAATCGCCTTCGCAGCCGGGGAAGGTGAAATGCGCATTGCCCGGCAACCGGCGGGCCGTCCCGTCCTGGACGCTGTGGCCCGGGACGCTCTCCTCCCGCACGCCGCGGAGCACCGCGTCCGGAATCAAGCGCTCGACGCCGGCGATCAGTGTGTCGCGCAGCTCCCGCAGGCGGGCCGATTCGGCCGGAAGATTCTCTGTGGCCTCACGGGCAGCTGCGGCGAAGGCGGCTATGCCGGGGGTGTCCAGGGTGCCGGAGCGGATGTCACGCTCCTGCCCGCCGCCGTGCATCACCGGCGTGAGTTTCACGGCCCGTCCGACGACCAGTGCCCCGATGCCCACCGGTCCGCCAATCTTGTGGCCGCTGATGGCCATGGTGTCCACGCCGGCGGCCCGGAAATCCACCGGCAGTGCGCCGAATGCCTGCACCGCGTCCGTGTGCACGGGCACTCCGTACTCGTGGGCAAGCGCGGTGAGGGCGGAGATGTCCTGGACCGTGCCCACCTCATTGTTGGCCCACATGACGGTCAACAGCGCGGTGGTGTCCGCGTGGGCAGCAAGCTCGGCACGGATGGCTTCCGCAGAGACCACGCCGTCGGCGTCCACCGGCAGCCACACCACGGTGGCGCCCTCGTGTTTTTCCAGCCACTGGACGGTGTCAAGCACTGCATGATGCTCGATCGGGGAACACAGAATGCGGGTGCGGGCCGGGTCCGCCTCGCGGCGGGACCAGTACAGTCCCTTGACGGCCAGATTGTCCGCCTCGGTTCCTCCGGAGGTAAAGATGATTTCCGAGGGGTGGCAGCCTGCGGCGGCGGCGAGCGCTTCGCGCGATTCCTCCACCACCATCCGGGCGCGCCGGCCGGAGCCGTGCAGCGAGGACGGATTGCCGCTGCGGCTGAGTTCTGACGTGAGTGCGGCGAGGGCCGAGGCCGAGATAGGCGTGGTCGCCGCGTGATCTAGGTACACGGGCACCTGATTATTCTAACGGGCATCGCAACCGGCGCAGTCGATGCTGGCAGAATGCCACCTGTGACCATGCCTCCTCCCCCGCCTGCGCTTCCTGCCTTTCCTGTGCCTGGCACCCGGGCTGCGCTGCTGCAGGAACTGGCGGTAAGCATGACCGGACTGTCCGCCGGCCGCCGGATGTTCGCGGCGATCGACGGTGTTGACGGCTCCGGCAAGACGACCTTTGCGGATGCCCTGGCCGCCGAGTTGGCCGGGGCGGCGGTCCCCCGGCCGGTGGTCCGGGTGTCCCTGGATGACTTTCATCACCGCCGCGACGTCCGGTATCGGCGCGGCCGCGGTTCGGCGGCAGGATTTCGCCATGATTCCTACAATGTGGAGCAGTTTCGCGCTTATGTCCTGAAACCGCTGAAACCCGGAGGCAGCGGAAGTTACCGGCCCACCGGGCACGACGTCCACACCGATGCAGTGCTGTCTCCGCCCGCGCTGCCCGTCCCCGCCAACGCCGTGGTGCTGGTGGACGGACTCTTCCTGCACCGCCGCGAGCTGGCCGCGGAATGGGATTTCTCGCTGTTCCTCGACGTCCCGTTTCCCGTGACCGCAGCCCGGATGGCTCTTCGCGACGGCACTCCAGCGGATCCGGATGATGCTGCCATGCACCGCTACGTGGGCGGCCAGCGGCTGTATTTCACTGATACGGATCCTGCCGCCCGGGCCACGCTCGTGGTGGACAACACTGATCCGGACCGCCCCCGAATCATCCCCGGCCGTGCCGCGAGCTACCGCGCCGGGTATCCGCCGGAAACATAGTTCACCGGTGCAGCGTTGTAGCTGGTGCAGGAACTTCCTGCCGGTTGGCGGCTGCAGCTGCAGACCTGCGAGAATGCAACCGCTGTACAACCCGCGGCGCCGAACGTGCGCTGCGCCTGCCGGGCCTCCGTGGCCCAATGAGAGGAACCGCTGTGAGCCCGTCGCCCAAGACGCTGTATGAGGTTTTGGGTCTTGCCCCCTCGGCCACGATGGACCAGATCAAAACGGCTTACCGGAAAGCCGCGCGGGCCACCCACCCGGATCAGGGGGGCAGTGCCGAAACGTTCCATGTCATCGCCGAGGCCTACGAGGTGCTCTCCAACCCGGCCCAAAAAGCAGCGTATGACCTGAGCCTGGGGCGCAACGCGGGACGGCCGGGAACCTCCTCCGCCCAGACGTCCTCCGCCCGCACCGGCTATGCGCGCACGGGATCAGCATCCGCGGGGTCCGCGTCCGCCGATGAGGTCCTGGGCAGGGCGCCCAACTTCATTCCCGACTTCTCCCCCGGTTCCCCGCCGGTGCTTCCGCTGACGCTGGCCGGCCAGCAGATCCATGGGGCCCCCCGCAAGCCCGGGTTCATGGCGCGCTTGGGCTCCGGCGCGGGCGCACGGTATGACGGAGAAAACCTCACCATTCATCTCTTGGAGCGCACCCTGCTGCCGGACTATCCCGCGGGGCGGCTGGTCAACGGACTGCACATGCCGGACCGCTCTCCGCGCGGCGGCAACCTCGACGTGGGCCATGTCCTGCTGGGCGGATACCGGATGGCTGTGCTGGAATCACAGGTGGCCTCGCCGGGCAACTACAGCTGGGACGGCCGGCACCTGCGCTACCGCGGCCGCGACGTGTCCATCGGCCGGCTTCCCGATGCCGTGCGGACGCTTCAGGACCGGTTCCCGGAATGCAACGTCAGCGGCTGGGTGGTGCTGCACAGCCCCAACGGCAATCCCTTTGAGCCGGTGATCGATTATCCGCCGTCCCTCAGCCGCAGCGCCCCGGCCATGATCCATGTTGCCAATGCCGGAACCGTCCAGCGCGAACTCAAGCGATTCTTCAGCGACGGACCGCAGCCCAATGCCGTCCAGCTTCCCGTGCTGGGCGGACTCCTTGATGCAACCGTCCGCTAGCTGCCGGGCTTAGGATGGGGTTGTGTTCCGCATTCTCTTCCACACCCCTGAAATTCCCGGCAATACCGGCAACGCGATTCGCCTTGCCGCCATCACCGGAGCCGAACTCCATCTCGTTGAGCCCCTGGGCTTTGAGCTGGAGGATTCCAAGCTGCGGCGCGCAGGTTTGGACTACCACGACCTCGCGGTCCTCCACGTGCACCCCACGCTCGAAGCTGCATGGAAGGCCCTCGCTCCGGAACGGGTCTACGCCTTTACCTCCGACGGTGATACGTCCTACACGGACATCGCGTACCAGCCCGGCGACGTGCTGATGTTCGGGCGCGAGTCCGTAGGCCTGTCCGAAGAAGTCAAGCAGGATCCGCACGTCACGGCGCGCGTCCGCCTGCCCATGCTGCCGTCCCTGCGTTCCCTGAATCTTGCCAACTCCGCCTCGATCGCCGTCTACGAAGCCTGGCGCCAGCACGGCTTCGCAGGTGCCCAGCTCTAAGGACTCCCATGCCCGAATCCAATATCGGCGCCGCGTTCGACGACGGCGCCGCCGACTTTGAGCGCTTGGCGCCTTCGCTGTGGAACCCGATGGGCAACGCCCTGGTGGCTGCTGCGGAAATTGAGGTTGGCGACACCATCCTGGATGCGGGCTGCGGCACCGGAGCCACCACCATCCCGGCGGCACAGTACGCCGGCCCCGGCGGCCGGGTGGACGGCGTGGACCTTTCAGCACAGATGCTGGCCCTGGCGCAGGCGAAAGCCAGCACCCTGTCCCTGGAGAACGTCGTCCTGCATGTCGATGACATCTCCGGGTGGAGCGGCGACGAGCCCTTCGACGTCGTGCTCTCCGCGTACTCAATCTTCTTCCTTCCGGACATGGACAAGGGAGCAGCGCACCTGATCTCGAACCTGCGCTCCGGCGGCCGGTTGGCCCTGAGCACGTGGGCTGACGGTGCCCTGAAGCATTTCACTGAGCTGCTGGTGCAGGAGTGCCGGCGCGAACGACCCGAACTGACAGGCCTGTTTTCCGGGGCACGGGACAACACCGAACGTTTGAACACGCCGGAGAAACTCACCGCTTGGCTCGAGGGTCTCGGACTTCAAGACATCAAGGTCCTCTCCACGCCGGCACAGGTCCAGCTCAGCCCGTCCCTGGCCTGGTCGCTGGTCATGGGCAGCGGACTGCGCTTCCTCCTGCCCGGAGATCCGGAAGCCGCAGACCGGGTCAAGGCAGCGTTCCTGGCGCAGTTGGGTGAGGAGCACAACCTGAATGCCGACACGCTGATCGCCTCCGCCCGCCGCCCCTAAGAGCCCCTCGGGGGCCGTCACGGGGCACGACCCCATCCATTTCGCCGCCGCTAACGAATAGGGGGCATGGAAACTCTGGACTTGCCACGCCCCGGTGCAGCCGCAGCCGCAGGTTTCCCCCTATGCTGGAAGCCTATGGACAAGCCGCACCAGGGACGGCCCTCCGCCGCGCAGGCCTCCATTCCGGAGAGCGCCGCCGACGCCGACCAGAACCACGGGCAACAGCCCGTTCCCCCTGCCTCGCTTCAGGCGCTTCTGGCGGGGATTGCCGGCGGCAGCCGTGATGATTTCGAGCAGTTCTACGCTCTGACCTCGCGCCGCGTGTACGGGCTGGCCCGCCGGGTGCTGATTGATGCCGAGCTCAGCCAGGACACCACCCAGGAGGTCTATCTGCAGGTGTGGACCAGCGCCTCGCGCTTTGATCCGGCCGTCGGTTCACCTCTGGCCTGGCTGCTGACGCTCGCCCACCGCCGCGCCGTTGACCGGGTCCGTTCCGAACAGAGTTCCGCCAACCGGGAGGCCCGCTTCGGCGCCGCCATGCAGGAACCGGACTATGACAATGTGGCGGACACCGTTGCCCAGCGGCTCGACGCCGAAGCCGTGGTGGAGTGTCTGGAGTCGCTGACCGACACCCAGCGGGAATCGGTTCGCCTCGCCTACTACGGCGGACTGACCTACCGCGAGGTCGCGGAAAAACTCAATGCCGCGGTGCCAACCATCAAGTCGCGGATCCGTGACGGATTGATCCGACTGAAGAATTGCCTGGGGGTGCCCGCAAATGCCTGAAAACAGCTTTGATGCCTCCTCGGATGCCCTCTACACGGACTTGGCCGACGGCCGGCTGCTGGAATGGGCTGAGGTGTATGCCCTGAACGCCCTTCCCGACAATGACCGGCAGGCGGTGGATGCCGCCCTGGAAAAGGCAGAGCCGAGTGTCCGGCGGTCCTTCCTCCAGCGTGTCTGGGCCACACGCGAAGCACTGGCCGGAGGCTACCGGCCCGAAGCAGCTCCGCCCGAGGACCTTCTGGAGCGGATCATGGCCCGGTTGCCGGAGCAGGAGGGTTCCGCACCCGATCCGCGGACCGGCGACGAGCTGGCCGCCCGCCGCAGCCGCCGCTCCCTCCGGAGCACCGCCGGCCGGTGGATTCTTGCCGGCGCGGCCGCAGCGGCGATCGTTGTGGGCGGCGTTGCCATCGGCAGCAACCTGGGCGGACCGGATTCGGTGCGGGAGGAAGTGCTTCAGGCTTCCGACGTGCAGCAGCGCACCGTTGAGCTGCCCACCGGCGGCACCGCAGAAGTGGCCACTTCCAAAGGCGAGGACGCCGCCGTCGTCACGCTCAGCGGAGTCCCCGCCCCGCCGGAAGGATCGGTCTACCAGATGTGGCGCGTCCCGGCCGACGGATCCGATCCGGTGTCGGTGGGCGTCATGACCGGCGAGGAAGTCTCCGGCACCAAGGCCACGGAACTGACGGACATTGATCCCTACAGTGCGGTGGCGCTGACGATTGAGCCCGACGGCGGTTCCCCGACCCCCACGCTGCCCATCGTGATGGTCATTCCCTTCACGGCCTAAGCCTGCCCGTTGCCGCTTCTATGGGATGACGGAGTTGCGGCGGTTGCAGCGGATCCTTCTGCTGCGCCGGCTGGGTCTGGGCTTGGAGGCGATCGCAGCCATTCTCGCCGGACAAACCGATGAGGCTCAGGCCTTGGCGGTCCACCACCGCTGGCTGCAGGAGGAAAGCCGGCGGCTTGCTCAGATGGCGGCGACTGTCAGCGCCACACTGGAGACCCTGAAAAGAGGAGAAGCCATGGATGCACAGAAGATGTTCCGGGGATTCGAAGAGAACCCGTACGAGGATGAAGCCCGGCAGCGCTGGGGCGATGCCCGGGTCGATTCCAGCAAGGAGAAGCTGGCGGCTCTCGGCAACGCCGGGCGGCAGGACCTGATGCAGGAAGCCCGGGCCATCAACGCTGAGCTTGCGGCCTGCTTGGAGGCGGGACTGGCGCCGTCGGAGCCGCGGGTGTCTGCCGCGGTCGCCCGCCACTACCGGTGGGTCTGCGCGGGGTGGACTCCGGACAAGGCCGGCTACGTCGGTTTGGGGACCATGTATGTGCAGGACCCGCGGTTCACCGTCTTTTATGACAGCGAAATCCCCGGGCTGGCGGCCTACCTCGCCGAAGCGATGAAGGTTTGGGCCGAGGCCAACCTGCGGTAATCCGGCTTCCGGCGCCTAGAATCCCGCGATCGTCTGGTCGGTGTTGACGCCCACCGCGTGGAAGACCTCGGCGCTGGCGCCGCCGGGCAGCCCGAAACGGCGGGCGTTGTCCTGAAGCATCGACCGCACGGCCGTCTCCATCCGGGTGATGTCCGGATGCTGGCTCGCGTGGACCCGGATCGCCGCCAGCTTCGTATCCACTGCTCCGGTGACATCCACGGCATGGTTTTCGCGCTCCCGCGGAGCGCCGTAGAACCACAGCCACGGAACCTTGTACGCTTCCAGGCCCTGTTCCTCCAGCCGGGGAAAGGCGAAGGGATTCTCGGCTGCCGGATAAACGGCGCGGGTAACGATCTCACCGCATGCCAAGTGGTCGGGGTGGCTGGCCTGGATCCGGTCCCAGTTGCGCTCGGGATGCATGGAGAGCACGACGTCGGGGCGCACTTCGCGGATCAGCGCCACCACTTTTTCCACCACTTCAGGAGTCACGGCCAGGAAACCGTCCCGTTCACCCAGGAAGTGAATGTCCCGCACCCCCGTGAGCTCGGCAGCGGCTTGCTGCTCCCTGCTCCGCACCTGCGAGACGCTGTCCCGGTCCCCCGGTTCGAAGCCCCCGGCATCGCCGGCAGTCATGATGCAATAGGTGACCTCGACGCCGGCCGCCGTCCAGCCCGCCACGGTTCCGGCGGCACCGAAGTCGATGTCATCCGGATGGGCGGCGAATGCCAGCACACGCCGTACGCCGGGGGGTGTCTGTGCCTGTGCCTGCGTCTGGGCCATGGATCAGGACCTGCGCTTCTTGATTTCTTCGGTAGCCTGCGGCAGGACGGAGAACACGTCCCCCACAATCCCGAAGTCCGCAATTTCAAACACGGGCGCATCGGGGTCCTTGTTGACTGCCACGATGACCTTTGCTGTCTGCATGCCGGCTTTTTGCTGGATGGCACCGGAAATGCCGGCCGAAATGTACAGCTGCGGCGAGACGGTCTTGCCGGTCTGGCCCACCTGGGCGGAGTGTTCAATCCACCCTGCGTCCGTTGCGGCACGGGAAGCGCCCACGGCACCGCCGAGCACGTCCGCAAGATTCTCCACCGGTGTGAAGTTCCCGTCCATTCCGCGTCCGCCTGCCACGATGACCCGCGCTTCGGAGAGTTCAGGACGGCCGCTGACCCGTTTCTCCGTGCGCGCCGTAACGCGTGCCGCAGGACCGGCGTCGGAGACGGCAACCCGGTGGCGTTCCGGGGCTGCGGGAGCGGCGGCCGGAACGGGTTCAACGCTGTTGGCCTTGACCGTGATCACCGGGATTCCGGCCTGCACCCGGCAGGTTGAGGTGTAAGAGCCTGCCAGGACGGATTTGGTCACTGAGAGGTCCGGGGCAACGGCCACTGCATCCGTGATGACGCCGGAACCCAACTTCACCCCCACGCGTGCAGCCACCTCGCGGTCCTCAAAGGAATTGCCGAGCAGCACCGCTGCCGGCGCCGCCGCCCGCACGGTGTCCGCCAGGAATGCAGCTTTGGCGGCAACCAGGACGTCAGGCAGATCACCCGCTGGTTCGTAGACGGCTGCGACGCCGCACTCCCCCAACGCCTGGAGGGCCTCGTCGCTGAGGGCGCGGGGGCTGGCGACAGCCGGCTCCCCCAGCCCGCGGGCGATGGTCAGCAGTTCGCGGCTGGCGCGCGGCAGCGGCAGGCCCGGTACATCGATAAAGACGAGGACAGAGGCCATGGTGGGCTCTCCTTAGTGCTTCGGGCGCGGCCGGGGCAACGCCGGTGAAAGGATGATCAGATCAGTTTGGAGGCAACCAGGAAGTCCACCAGCGCAACCCCGGCACTGCCGTCGTCGGTAATGATGGTTCCCGCTGAACGCGGCGGGCGGGGCGCCGAGGCAGCCACCGTGGTCCAGGACCCGGCCAGTCCCGCGGCGCCCGGGTCGATGCCCAGATCCTGCAGCGACAAAACCGCAATGCTCTTCTTCTTGGCCGCCATGATGCCCTTGAAATTGGGGTACCGCGGTTCGTTGGCCTGATCGGTGACGGAAACCAGCGCCGGCAGCGGCGCTTCGAGGGTCTCCGAGTAGGAATCGCCGTCCCTGCGGGCACGAACCACGGCGGCGCCGTCCACGTCCTCCACGGCAAGCTCGGAGGCGAAGGTGATCTGTGCCAGCTGGAGGCGTTCAGCCAGCTGTGCCGGAACGAGGGACGTTTCGCCGTCGGTGGATGCCATGCCCGTCAGCACCAGATCCGGCATGGCGGGAGCGCCCTGGGCCCCGGCGGCGTGCTGCACGGCAGCGGCAAGCACCAGCGAGGTTGCTGCCGCATCTGAGCCGGCCAGCGATTCATCATTCACGTGGACACCTTGGTAGGCACCCATCTGCAGGGCCTTCTTCACGGCGTTGACGGCCGCGTCCGGTCCCATGGTCAGCGCAGTCACCATGTTGCCGGCCGCCTGCCCGCCGCGGGCCTCGGCCAGCTGCAGTGCCGCCTCAAGAGCGTACTCGTCCAGTTCCGAGAGAATGCTCTCGGAACGGTCCAGGGTGTGGCCGGGACCTGTGAGGTGCCGGTCAAACTGGGCATCGGGCACGTGCTTCACCAGGACAACAATGTTCAGCGGCCTGTCGGCTGATTCCTGCATGCGGAACCTTTCTGCGTGTGGGATCCTTCCGGGCGCGGCAACACCGGGTCCGGGACCAGCCGCCGCAGCGGCAAACTTAAGCTAATCACACTGAACGGTTGACACGTACCGGCGCCAAAAACGGCTGGGTCTTCCCCCTGAGAGAAAGGGGAGCCCCAGCCGTTTTTTGATTGCGGCCCTATGGAGGCCGGCAGTTGCTGATGTGCGAGGTTACTGACCGGCGATGTTACTGATCGGCGGAGTTGCCCAGCGTCACATCCGTGCTGTCCGTCCGTCCGCCGCTGGTGTAATCGATGGTCACCTTGCTGCCCGCGGCCTGCATCCGGATGGCGGCGGTCAGCGACTGCGCGTCAGTGACGGGAATTCCGTCCACCGCCGTGATGATGTCACCCTGCTTCAGGCCTGCCCGTGCTGCGGGAGTTCCGCTCGCCGGGTTCTCGGCAACTTCCGCACCCACGGTGAAGGATGAGGAGTCGGACGCCGCCGCGGGGGTCACTGAAACACCCAGGAATCCGTGCGACGCGGAGCCGTCGGCGATGATCTCGTTGGCCACCCGTTCGGCGTAGCTCATGGGAACGGCGAAGCCGACACCAATGCTTCCGCTTTCCTCGCTGGCGGAGGCAATGGCCACGTTGACGCCGATGACATCGCCGTCTGTGTTCACCAGCGCACCGCCGGAGTTTCCGTGGTTGATGGCTGCATCGGTTTGGATCACATCCAGATAAATGGAACTCTGGGCCGTGGTCTGGCTTTGGCTCGAACCGTCCGGCGGAGCAAAGCGGAAGCCGTTGCCGTCATCCTGCTGGCCTGTCCCTCCGTCTGACTGGGACTCCGGCGCCGCGGATGACTGAACGCTGATGGTCCGGTTCAGGGTCGAAACGATACCGTCGGTGACTGTGCCGGCGAGTCCCAGCGGGGCTCCGATGGCAATGACGGTATCGCCGACATTGAGCTCGTCCGAGTCTCCCAGCGTGGCGGGGGTCAAGTCAGTGGCATCCACCTTGATAACGGCCAGGTCCGAGACAGGATCAGTGCCCACCAGGGTGGCCGAGAAAACGCGGCCGTCATGAGTCTGCACTTCGATCGACGGGGAGGAGGCGGTGCCTCCCAGGGTGACGACGTGCGTGTTGGTCAGTATGTGTCCGTCGTTGTCGAGGATGATTCCGGAGCCGGTTCCTGAACTGCCGCTCGCCGCCACGTCAATGGTGACCACGCTGGGTGAGGCCTTCACCGCGGCGGCAGTCACCGCGTTGACGCTCTCATCGTTGTTGACGACGACAGTCTGTGCCTGGCCCGTGCTCTGGGGAGTCGAGTCGTTGTCCATCAGCGCATTGGCGCCCACGGCCACGCCCCCGCCCAGGAGCCCGGCCAGAACCATGCCGGTAACCAGGGTGCCGGCTCCGAACTTGCGCCCGGCGGGCGGACGGGTCGGCTGGGGTCCGGCGCTGTACGGGTCCTGCCCGTAGCCACCTCCGGAATAACCGCCGCCCGAATCCCCGGCCCCGTAGCTGCCGGCACCGTAACTGCTGCTGCCTGACGCAGAAGGCGTGTGTGCAGGCGGCGGCACGGCGCCCGGAACATTCTCCGGAGGAGTGCTGCCGTAGGAAGCGGACTGCTGGGCCGCCGCATCGGGCAACTGCTGCGTCTGGCCTTCACGGGCCTCATCCGCAGTTACGCCCTCAGAAGAAGCAGGCGGGGCAGGCGGACGGGGAGGAAGCGGACGCTGCGGCCCCTCGGTGCCCCCGTATTGCTCAGACATGTGCAGTCCTTTCCAAATCAATGTGCCCGTGGAAGTGTGAGGCTTCCTCAACTATGACAATACTTTCTGTGACGACTGGCAAAGGTTCCTGAACACTTCCTGACAGTTTGCCGAAAGACATGCAGCCCTCCCCATGGTGGACTGGTAATCCGGCGAACCATAGAATCGAACCAAGTGCCGGCCGCTCGCCCGCAGAATTCACGGATCCGGCGGAATGACGCCGAACAGCCACGCACCATGACAATCCTGAGGACAAATTTATGCGGTTGAAGACCATGCGGCTAGCTGCCGTGCTCGGTTTGAGTGTCACGGCGCTGATGGTTCCGGCCACGGCCGCTTCCGCGGTTCCCCCGGTGACCATTCCGCCCGGACAATTCCTGGTCGATGACGCCGGTGTCCTGGGCTCGGATGCCGGCGAAGTCAGGGAAGCCATCACGGAGGTGCGTGATGAAAGCCGGTACACCCTTTTTGTGGTGTACGTGGATGAGTTCACGAACCCTTCGGACCCTGTTGCTTGGGGAGACCAAGTCGTGAAGCAGAAGGGGATGAACTCTCAGGACGTGCTGTTGAGCATTGCCACGCAAAGCCGACAGATCAATGTCTCAGTTGCTGCAAACAGTCCGCTGACGCAGCAACAGGGCGACGCCGTTATCGATGCAGCCGCCGATCCGCTGGTTGGCAAAGAGAGCTTCACCTCCGAGGACTGGGCTGAAGCAGCCGTCAGCGCCGCCGACACGCTCGCCTCAGGCCGCAGCGGCACTTCCACCGGTTCGTCGTCGTCCTCCGGCGCCAGCCTTGCTCCGGTCATTCTGATTGGCGGAATCATCCTGCTTGGCGGCGGCGCGGCCTTCCTGTTTGTCCGCAGCCGGCGCAAGGGTGCCATTACAGCCGGACCGGCCAACTCAGGACCGCAGGAGCCGGTCGACCCACTGGACGAGATGAGCGTGGAGGATCTGCGCAAGCGCGCCGGCAGCCTTCTTGTAGCCGCCGACGACGCCATCAAGTCCAGTGAACAGGAACTGGCCTTCGCGATGGCCTCCTACGGCGACGACGCCGTCAAGACCTTCACTGAGGACCTCGCAGCAGCGAAGAACCACATGAGCGAATCCTTCAAGATGCAGCAGCAGCTGGATGACCATATTCCGGACACCGAGGCCCAGCAGCGCACCTGGCTCAAGGACATCATCCGCCGCTGCGAGGCGGTCAATGAGTCCCTCCAGGCGCACAAGGAAGACTTTGACGCGCTCCGCGAACTGGAGAAAAATGCACCCGCTGCGCTGAGCGCGGCCCGCAGCAGCGCACAGTCGGCGGGCGGGCGCCTGGAGGCAGCAGAGGCCTCCATCGCCGGGCTCCGCCAGCGTTACGCCGATTCCGCCCTGTCCCAGATCTCGGACAACATCGAACAGGCACGCCAGCGGCTCGAGTTTGTCGATAACGCCGAAGAAACAGCCCAGGCCAAGCTTGACGAGGGCGACACAGCCTCCGCCGTCGTCGCCGTCCGCGCCGCAGAGGAAAGCGTGCACCAGGCCAACGTCCTGCTGGATGCCATCGAGAAGACCGGACATGAACTCGACGCAGCGCGCAACGAATTGCAGCGTGCCGTCGCAGATGCCCGGCAGGATCTGGCCCAGGCCCGGGCCTTTGCAGCGAACGGCGCCAACGCCGGACTGGCCGGACCGGTAGCCGGTGTGGAAGCCGCGTTGACGGCCATTGAGCGTGAGTCCTCGGTTCGGAACAATCCAGTGGACCTGCTGCGGCGCCTTGAGACGGCCAACGCTCAGCTCGACAACGCACTCGAGGGCATCCGGGACCGGCAGGAACAGGAACGCCGTGCACGCGACTCCCTGCAGCACGCCGTCATGTCAGCCCAGGCGCAGATTTCCGGCACCTCCGACTACATCCGTGCCCGGCGCGGCGGTGTCGGCAGTGAGGCCAGGACCCGGCTTGCCGAAGCGGAGCGCAACCTCCAGCAGGCCATCGCCCTGCAGTCGTCCGATCCGGTCAGCGCTTTGGCCTACGCCCAGCAGGCCAATGCCTTGGCCGCGCAGGCAGCTGAGATGGCCCAGCAGGATGTCGACGGATTCGGCGGCGGCTTCGGCGGAGGCGGGGGCGGCATGTACGGCGGCCGTGGCGGCAGCTCAGGCCTCGGCGGAGCAATCCTGGGCGGCATCCTCATCGATTCCATCCTGCGCGGCGGAGGCGGCGGTTTCGGCGGCGGCGGCGGTTGGGGAGGCGGCGGTTTCGGTGGCTTCGGCGGCGGGGGCGGCGGCGGTTTCGGCGGCGGCGGCACCAGCTTCTAAATTCAGGCCGCAAGCACAGCCGGTCCCAGCAGGACGCAACATCAGATGAAGGTGCACCATCAGTTTTTTCAGCAGATTCAGTTCGACAAACCGAAAGGCAGACACCGTGGTAAAGCAGTCAATCTTTGGACGCATCACCCAGCTGGCCAAGGCCAACATCAACGCCATCCTGGATCAGGCCGAAGATCCTCAGAAGATGCTGGACCAGATGGTTCGGGACTACAGCAACAACATTGCCGAGGCTGAGAGCGCCGTTGCCCAGACCATCGGCAACCTGCGCATGCTTCAGGATGACTACAACGAGGACATCCAGAATGCCCGGAACTGGGGCAACAAGGCCCTGGCCGCATCCCGGAAGGCCGATGAGTTCCGCGCGTCCGGCAACGCCTCAGACGCAGAGAAGTTCGACAACCTGGCCAAGGTCGCCATTCAGCGCCAGATGGCCTCCGAGAATGAGGCCAAGGGTGCAGAGCCCACGATCGCTTCCCAGGAAGAGATCGTGGAACGGCTCAAGACCGGCCTGGACCAGATGAAGGGCAAGCTCAACCAGCTGCAGAGCAAGCGCGACGAGCTGATCGCCCGCGCCCGCAACGCGCATGCGCAGACCCAGATGCACGAAGCCATGAAGAGCATCGACGTTATGGATTCGACCTCGGAGGTTGGCCGCTTCGAAGAGAAGATCCGCCGCGAAGAAGCCCGCGTCCGCGGCGCAAACGAGCTCGCCGCGTCCAGTCTGGATGCACAGTTTGAGAGCCTGGAAGACCTGGGCGAGCAGACTGAGGTTGAGGCCCGTCTGGCCGCTCTGAAGAGCTCCGGCTCAGGACAGTCCGCGATCGGCCAGAAGTAAGCACTAAGCGGCGCTGCTCGCCGGCGCTGCCGACTAAGGGCGGCACTCCCCTGTGGAGTGCCGCCCTTATCCTTTGCCGGCGACGCTTTCCGGCGTCCCCTTCCCCGAAGCCGGCGCTCAGCTAAGCCCCCGACGGTGAAGCGCGCGCCGTCGGAGGCCCAGCGGCAGCAGAACCCACAGCACGAGGAGCAACACGCCAGCGGGCCGGCCGTGCCCGATTGCCCATGCCGCGAGTCTAGTAGCGGCAGTGCAAGGGAGAGCGGGTCATCCCGGAACGCAGAGAATCCCGGCTGACATTTTCTGTCAACCGGGATTCTCTGGTGTTGCTGTGTTACGTGGTTGCGGGGGCAAGATTTGAACTTGCGACCTCTGGGTTATGAGCCCAGCGAGCTACCGAACTGCTCCACCCCGCGGCGTGATAGTTAACTCTACCCGCCGCGGGGCCCGGCTGCAAATCGGCAGCCGGGCCGCAGCCTCAACGCGTTAGTTACCCTCGGTGGGGGCAGGAGTTGCGCCCTCCGTGGCACCGGTTTCTCCGCCGCCGGTTTCCCCGGCAGCGGCGTCCATGGCTTCCTGCGCGGCGATGGCGCGCTGGATGGCGGTGTTGAGCTTGTCCTGCGCCGCACCGTAGGCGGCGAAGTCATTGTTTCCCAGCGCCGTCTGGCCTTCCTGGATCGCGGCTCCGGCATCGGCCAGCGCAGCGGCCAGGTCAGCGGCTGCCG
This sequence comes from Arthrobacter gengyunqii, assembly GCF_023022985.1. Classification (NCBI taxonomy): domain Bacteria; kingdom Bacillati; phylum Actinomycetota; class Actinomycetes; order Micrococcales; family Micrococcaceae; genus Arthrobacter; species Arthrobacter gengyunqii. Next base: position 2,803,276 of record NZ_CP095461.1, read on the forward strand.
TCGTGTCACCCGGTACCTCGCCGGTCCCGGTGTCCGGGGTCTGGCCTACGTTCTCGGAGTCGCCGGTGATGGCACCGGAGTCACCGCCGAAGACCTGGTTCAGGGCTTCATCCAGCGTGGGAGCGAAGCCGACCGTCTCGCCGAAGTTCACGAGCACGCGCTGCAGCGTCGGGTAGGACGCGTCACCGGAAGACTGCACGTAGACGGGCTGCACGTAGAGCATGCCGCCGCCCACAGGCAGGGAGAGCAGGTTGCCGTTGATGACCTCGGAAGCACCCTGGCGCAGCAGGTTCAACGCGTTGGAAACCGTCGGGTCCGAGTTGAACCGGTTCTGGGCCTGGCCGGGACCGGGGACCACGGTGTCGGTGGGCAGCGACAGCAGCCGCAGCTTTCCGTAGTCCTCGCTCTTCACTCCGGCCTCGCCCGTTCCGGCATCCGCTTCGGCTGACAGGAAGCCGTACAGCACGTTGCGGGCTTCGCCGTTGGGCGAGACAAACGGAATAAACGGAGTGGTCAGGGAGAACGCTGTGTCATCCTGGCCCGGCATCTGCAGGGACAGGTAGTACGGAGGCTGCTTCACCTCGGCGTTGGCCACAGTGGGATCGTTCGGCACGGACCAGGCGTCGTCGTTCTTGAAGAACGAGTCCGCGTTGGTGACGTGGTACTTGCCCATCAGCTCACGCTGGACCTTGAACTGGTCCTCCGGGTAGCGCACGTGCGACATCAGCTCGGCGGACATCTCGCTGTACGGCTTCAGCGTGGACGGGAAGACTGCCTGCCAGGACTGCAGGAGCGGATCCTGGTCGTCCCAGGCGTACAGGGTGACGGAACCGTCGTAGGCATCAACGGTGGCCTTGACCGCGTTGCGGATGTAGTTCACCTTGTCCGCCGGAAGGGCTGCGGCACCCGTGGTGAGGGAGTCAGTGGTGGCTGCCTGCAGTTCCTGCTGGGTGGAGTACGGGAAATACTTGCTGGTGGTGTAGCCGTCCACAATCCACTGGACCCGGCCGTCGACAACGGCCGGGTAGGCATTGCCGTCCACTGTCAGGTAGGGAGCAACCTTTTCGACGCGTTCGCGGGGATCGCGGTCGTAGAGGATCTGCGACTCGGGGTTGATGGCGTCCGAGAGCAGCATTTCGGTGGACTGGAACTTGATGGCGTAGACCAGCTGGTTGAACAGATTGCCCACGCTGGGTCCGCCGTCGCCGTCGAACGTTGTCTGGGACTCGGTGTCCGAGTCGCCCGTCTGCGGGCGGTCGATTTCCTGCGGTGCCGAACCCTCGGGTGCACCAACCACCGAGTAGTCAGGTGATGATTCGCCAAAGTAGATCCGGGGTTCGTAGTCGCCCAGAACGCCGCTGGAGGGGATGCCGGATTCCATGAAGCTGGGCTTGCCGTCGGCCTGGACCGTTGATCCGCGGGCCGCGACGACGCCGTAGCCGTGCGTATAGAGAATGTGTTCGTTGACCCAACCGTCGGGAACGCCGTCGATGTTCAGTTCACGGACTGCAATCACCGTGTCCTGGGTTTCGCCGTCGATGTCGTAGCGGTCCACGTTCAGTGTTTCCGGGAACTGGTAGTACTGACGGAACTGCTGCAGCTGCGAGAAGGCCGGGGACACGACGTTCGGATCCAGCAGGCGGATGTTGGAAGTGGTGCCTGAATCGGCTGCCAGCGCGCCGGCATTTGCTTCAACGGTGGCCTTGTAGTCAATGACTTCGGTTTCATCCAGGCCGTAGGCCTCACGTGTGAGGTCGATGTTGCGCTGGATGTACGGCTCTTCCTTGCTCAGCTCGGAGGGCTTTACCTGGTACTGCTGCACGATCCACGGGTAAACGCCGCCGGCAACAATGGCCGTGATGATGAGCATGGCCGTACCGATGATCGGCAGGCGCCACCGGCCGATGACGGCGGACACGATGAAGAGCAGCGCCACGATCACCGAGGCAACGGCGAGGATGGTCTTGGTGGGGATGACGGCTTCGACGTCGGTGTACAGGGCACCGGTCCAGGTTCCCGAGGTGCTCAGCAGGGTGTCATAGCGGTCCAGCCAGAAGTTGGCGGCCTGCAGGAGCAGGAAGCTTGCCGCAATGACGGCAATGTGGATCCGTGCCTGGCGGGAGGTGAAGATGCCCTTTTCCTCCAGGCGGATGCCGCCGTAAAGGTAGTGGGTCAGCAGCCCGGCGATGCCCGAGATGACCACGACGCTGATGAGGAAGCCGACGATGAAGCCGATGAACGGCAGCTGCGTGAGGTAGAAGCTGAAGTCCAGACCGAACTCGGGATCCTGCTGGCCAAAGTTGCGGCTGTTGAAGAACAACAGCGCCTGCTGCCACATGGACATGGCCGCGGTGCCGGCAAACCCGCCGACGACGATGGGGATGCCGATCATCAGAAGCTTGCGGACGGGCTCAAGCTGGGCCTGGTAGCGGTTCAGGTTGTCCTGCAGGGCGCTGTCCGGAGCATAGACGGGCCGCGAGGCGTAGGCGGCCCTGATGGTCAGGAAGACACACAGGGCCATCACGATGAAGGCGCTGAGGAACATCGCGATCCGCGTCAGGTTTTCCTTAACGAAGACTTCGAGGTAGCCCAACTGGTTGTACCAGAGGACGTCCGCGTAGACCTGGGAAAAATAGACGAATCCAATTACGAGGACCGCCACGACAATCAGGGTGGCAATCAGCGGGCTCGGTCCGCGCCTTTTGCCGGGGCGGGCGCCCGCGCTGGGGCTGGGTCGGGAAAATGGGCCATTAGGTCCGGAAGTCACTGTTACCTCATCGTTCGGTGCGTCGGTCCACGGCGCCTGCAACGGGTATTACAGGACATTTTTTCGTCCCCTTTGCAAGTTGCCGTGCTTTCTCATTCTGCCTTGTCTTTATTGCGGCGGGCCACCTGCCGTGCCCATCGGCAAGAACCTTTTCACGATCGTGATCGGCCGGCCGGCGCGGCCGGCACCATTTGGCGTCCTTTTTAGGCGGCTGCTCCCCCGGCTTGGGCTGCCATGTCACCGGGGCAACGCCTAGTCAGCCGTGCATTGCGCGAGCCCTGCAGGGTCCGACCCGGCGGCCAGCTCTTCAACGGCGCTGCGGGCCTCGTCCAGTGTGGACACCCGGACGACGTCGAGCCCGTCCGGGATGTTGCCTGCCACTTCACCACAGTTGTCCGCCGGTGCGAGGAAGAACTCTGCGCCGGCGTCGGCCGCGCCCGCCATTTTCTGGGCGATGCCGCCGATGGCCCCGACGTTTCCAGCCGAATCAATGGTCCCCGTTCCGGCAAAGTGCTTTCCTCCGGTCAGTTCTCCGGGAGTCAATCGGTCGATGATACCCAGGGCGAACATCATGCCCGCAGAGGGGCCGCCCACGTTGTTCAAAGCGATGCTGACATCAAAGGGGAAGTCGAAGCTGGTGGCCAGGTAGATTCCCAGCTGGTAGGAACCGGCGTCGCCGGGAACGGGAGTCAGCGCCGCCGTTTGTTCCTCGCCGTCGCGCCGGTAGGTGACCTCCACCGGGTCGCCGCCGCTCTCCTGCAGTTTGGTGCGGAGGGTGTCGATCCCGTTGATGTCCGTGCCGTCCACCCTGATGAGGGTGTCTCCGGGCTGCAGCACACCGGAGGCGGGCGAATCCTCCACCAGGTCCGCCACGGCAAGCTCTTCCGTGAAGGCGATGTCCAGTTCGCGCAGCGCCGCCGCGACGGCTGCTTCCTGCGAGGAAGTCATGGCTGCTGCGTTCTGCTCATCGACCTGTTCGCCTGTGGTTCCGCGCGGATAGACGAATTCCTCGGGAACGACGGCGTCTTCCGGATTCAGCCAGGCGCCAACGGCTTCGAGGAAACTCATGGCGCTGCCCGGGCCACCCGAGACATAGACCGTAGTAAGGTCCAGATCACCGTTCGTGGGATAGGTCTGGGACCCTTCAATTTCGATGAGGGGCGTGTCTTCCCCGTTTTCACCTTTCACGGTCCCCACGGTGTTGAAAGTGGGTCCGGGCGATTCCACGACATACGGCGCCGGCAGGAAGACAGCAACGGCTCCCAATGCCAGGGTCAGCGCCCCGGAAATCACCAGCGCGCGTGAGCGCGGGTCGGTGCGGTGGAGGGAAGGGCTTTGGCCGGGCACCGGAGCGTTGAAGGCAGCCGGGTCGTGCGGAGGTACAGGGGGGTCGTACGGATTATCTGAGGGGCGCAAGTGGCCAACCCTTTTCTGAGATGGGAACCCGATGCAACCCACTGAGGCTGAACGGTGAAGACTGCCACCCAGCCTACGCCGCGACGCCAAAACCCGCGGACATTTGCACGCGGAGGCGCTTTGCCAAGAGCGAACGCATCGGAGAATGCGGGACAGGCATCCCGGCATGCCGGTAACGTAAGGAAACCATGGTCGCTGATCAGCGGTCCATGGCCCGGAGCAGTTGCCGGCCGGCGGCCGGCTGACCTTCCTGCTTCGCGCAATGCACGTCAATCTTCCACAGGACCGGTGGTATCCATGAGCTCCAACCCTTCCGACTCCGGGGATACACCCCAGGATCCGCTTTCCGAGATGCTTGCCCGGCTCTTTGGCGGAGCGGGTGCCGGCGGCATGGATCCCTCTGAACTGGCAAAGGCGGCAGGACTTCCGTCGGACCCCAATGCGATGGCCATGATTTTCCAGCAGGTCCAGGCAATGTTCAGCGCTCCCTCCGAGGGCCCGGTTAACTGGCAGCTGGCCAAGGACAATGCCCGCCGTGTTGCCGCGACGGACAGCGATCCCTCGGTGTCGCCGGCACAGCGCCGCGAAGTGGACGAGGCGCTGCACCTCGCTCAGCTCTGGCTGGACCCGGTCACGGATTTCGCCTCCATCTCCTCCCTCGGTCAGGCATGGAGCCGGGCCGAATGGGTCGAAGCCACCATGGACTCCTGGAAGCGGCTTACGGAGCCGGTGGCGGTCAGCATTTCACAGGCCCTCTCCAACGCCATCACCACCCAGATGCCCGAAGAGATGAAGGCCATGATGGGTGGAGCTTCCTCCATGCTCGCCAATATGGGCGGAGCCATGTTCGGCATCCAGCTGGGCCAGGCCGTTGGCGCCCTCTCCAAGGAAGTTGTCAGCTCCACCGACATCGGCCTTCCGCTGGCTGGCGGAACCATGGCGCTGCTGCCGGCAAACGTTGCCAAATTCGGTGAAGGCCTGGACATCCCCGAGACTGAAATCCGGCTGTATCTTGCAGTCCGCGAAGCAGCCCATGCCCGCCTTTTCACCCATGCGCCGTGGCTGGGTGCCCACCTCTTCGGCACCATCGAGAGTTACGCGCGCGGCATCCACATCGACATTTCCAAGATCGAGGAGGTGGCCCGGGACCTGGATCCGTCCAACCCCGAGTCCATCCAGGAGGCCCTCTCCGGCGGCGTCTTCCAGCCGGAGCAAACGCCTGCCCAGGCCGCAGCACTGGAACGCCTCGAAACGGCGCTGGCTCTCGTGGAAGGCTGGGTTGACGAGGTCACCGCAGCCGCCACCGTCAATCTGCCCTCCGCCGGCGCCCTGCGCGAGATGATCCGGCGGCGCCGTGCCAGCGGCGGCCCCGCAGAGCACACCTTCTCCTCGCTCGTGGGCCTGGAACTGCGGCCGCGCCGGCTCCGCGACGCTGCCGCCCTCTGGTCGCAGCTTCGCGAAGAACGCGGCGTTGCAGGCCGCGACGCTGTGTGGGAGCACCCGGACCTCATTCCCACTTCCAAGGACCTCGACGACCCGCAGGGCTTCAGCAAGCGGCGTGAGCTGCTGGACGCTTCGGATTCCGACGTCGACGCCGCTCTGCAGCGCCTGCTCGAGGGCGGGTTTGACACGCCCGAGGAGACCGCTGGGAACAGCGACGATTCAACGGACAGCGACGGAGAGAGCGACGGTTCCGGCGACAGCGACGGCGGAACCCCCAAGCCTTAGCGTTCCCGAACAGGGACCAAGCTTCCGGCGAAGGCCGGGCAGCCAGCCGGTGCGGCTAGCTGCCCGGCCTTTCTGCGTCCGGATCGTCGGCACCCTGGTCCTCCCCCATGGCGCCGTCGAGTCCCCGAGCGGAGGCAAAGGCCGCGCCTTGCAGGTAGGCCTTGGCGGTTTCGGTCTGCGGGTACGCATCGAGCAGGCGCCAGAAGGCTGCCGAGTGGGATGCCTCAATGAGGTGGGCCAGCTCATGCAGCAGCACATAGTCAACCACCCAGCCGGGCATTCCCTGCAGCTTGTCGGAAAGCCGGATGGTCCCGCGTGCCGGTGTAGCCGAACCCCAGCGCGAATTCTGGTTGCTGACCCACCGCACCGAGACCGGCCGGGCGGCGCCGCCCAGGTACTGCCTCGACAGCTCCGCAGCACGGCCGGCAAGCTCATCCGTTCCGGCCTTCGGATCCGGACGCTTGGTTTGGGCCGTGCGCTGTTCCAGCCTCGCCACCATGCGCTGCACCCATTCTGCTTCTTGAGCAGTAGTGAAGTGTCCGGGAATCGAGATGACTGCTTTTCCGTCCCTGAAGGCAGCATTTACCGTTCGCCGGCGCTTGGCTGAACGGCGCACTTCAATGGGAATTCCCGAGTTGGTCACGGACGGCACAGCGGTTCCGGCGGATTGGCGATGGCGCGATAAACGGGGCGATTCTCCGGAAGGCATGCCTTAACCCTAGGCGAGGCGGAGCAGCAGCTGCGCACCTGTGGATAACCTCTCCCCGCATTTGGACGCGTGCCAAGATGGCGCAACAGGCCCATCCCGCCTGCTGTTGACCGACCATCGGAGTGTTGGAGGTATCCATGCGGATCAACCCCGGATTGCATGTGCTGGCTCTCTCCGGTTCTGCCCGGCAGTACGGGCTGGGTCCGGCAGCGCTGGTCCTGCGGGGACTTCAGCAAACCGATCTTGCCTTCCTTGCCGCCCTTCGCGAGGGCCTTCCGGACGGCATGGAAGCGGCCGAAGGCCACCGTCACCATGTTCCCGCCCAGCGGGCACATGCCCTGCTCCAGGCATTGGCCCCGGTCCTTCTCCCTTTCCCGGACGCGGCCGGTACGGCTGAGCCGGCTGTCCCGGCGCTGCGCCTTGAACGCCTCAGCCGTGACAGCGACCGCCTTTCGGCCGCGTACGGCCTGAACGGATCCGTCATCCTGCGGCGCCGCTCCCGCTGCGCGGTTGAAGTCAACGGGCTGGGCCGCACCGGGTCACTGCTCGCCCAGGCACTGGCCGGGGCCGGAGTGGGAACCCTGGTGCTGTCCGATCCGGGGGTGGTCCTCCCGTCCGACGTCGGGCCGGGCTACCCGCTGACGGACCAGGGAATGCGCCGGGCGCAGGCGGTGAAACGGCACGTCTACCGCCTCGATCCCACGGTCCAGGTCCTCCTCGCCACCGGCGCCGACGGTTCCGGCCCGAAGCGGGCACATCTGGACCTGGCCGTCTGGGTGGGCACACCGTCCCTTGCCGGACGCACGGCCGGAGCCCCGGCAAGCGAACATCCCCATCTTGCGGTCACTGTGCAGGAAACCGGCGTCGACGTCGGCCCGCTGGTCGTCCCCGGGCTGACGCCCTGTCTGGAGTGCCTGGACCGACAGCTGGCGGACGGCAACAGCACCTGGTACTCCGCGGCAGACGCCCTGGGACGGCGGCAGATTGAAGCGGCACCGGCCGGAGAGGAAACCTCCGGTGCCGTTGCCGCTGCCGGAGTTGCCGCGGGGCAGGTGCTCGCGTTCCTGGACGGCGTGGTCCAGCCAGCCACTTGGTCGGCTGTGCTGGTGCTGCGGGCTGCCGACGGATACGCAGGCCTGAAAAAACTCGCGTTCCATCCGGACTGCGGCTGCAGGCTGCAGCAAAGGGGATCCCCGGCGCAGGCATCCTAGCGCGCTTTTTCGAGGGCGGCGGCAGGGCAACCGCGGGTAAGCCCGGCGATGGCCTGGTCAGGCGGGACGGCGTCGTCGGTGATGCCGAGGGGTGCCTTTTCGAGCCGCTGGGCGATCATGCCGGCGAGCATCTGCGCGTGCCCCGTCTCCTCCGCCGCAATCCCGTAAAATAGACGTCGGTACTTGCCGGGCAGGTGCGAATTCCAGGATGGGAAGCTGTACTGCATTGCTGCGGTAACTTCACCGTACTGTCCGCCGGGCACTTCCTGAAGCTTGCGTGCGCAGACGGCGTCCGGCTTCTCGGGCGTTGCCTTGAACTGACGTTCCTGCTTGTTAAAAACACTCAATATTGGCAGTAGGGGTGGAGAGGACCACCAAATGCAACAGATGCAGGGGATGCAGACAGAGGTTGGGCATGCACTGGAGAGCCATGGCGGAACGCCCGACGCCCTGGACAGCTTCTTGCTGGACCGGTTGGAAGACGTCATTCTCGCGAGCTGCGCGGTCCCGGAATTCCTGCAGAGGCTGGCCGTCCTTACTTCGGAGATCTTTTCGACGGACACGGACCCGGTACTCACCGCCATAGCCCTGCTCCGGGACCGAAAGCCCGTCTGCATGGGGTTCAGCAGCGAGCCGCCCCCGTCCGTCGAGAAGCTGGAGTATGCCTTTCGCCGGGGACCGGCGAAAGCGGCCGTGACCGACGGGGCCGCCGTGCAAATCTCCGACCTTCAAAGCGACACCGCCGGGGGTCCCTACGGCGACGTCGCGCAGCGGCTTGGCGTTCGCTCCCTGATATTCGTTCCGCTGAACCTCGACACCGAAGGGCGGGCCGGGCTGACCCTGTACTCGGCCCGTCCCCACCGGTTCGATGCCGGCGACGTTTCCCGCGCGGAGGCGTACTCCCGCCGTATCCTCAAGCCGCTCCGCATCGCCGCACGCCTGGCATCGCGGGAAGAACAGTCCTCAGACCTCAGGGCAGCGCTGGAGTCCCGCACCACCATCGACCTGGCCATGGGCATTGTGATGGCGCAGAACCGCTGCAGCCAGGATGAAGCCTTCACCATCCTGCGGTCCGCCTGCAGCCGCCGCAACATAAAGCTGCGGGACCTGGCGGCACAGGTGGTGGCTTCAGTGGGCGAAAGAGCGCCACGGACGCACTTTGATTCCTGACGCAGCCGCCCGGTCCTCCCGGTTTGCTCCCGCCAAGGTCCGGCTTCTACGCTTAAAGCAGAGGCTCAGCAGTGTGCCCAGGAACTCTTCTTTTGGAGACCCATGGACCACAAACTGCGTGTCCTCGTCCGGCTTGATGCCGACCCCGGCGACGCGGTCCTGCATGTGTCGGGCTGCCTGACGGCCGATAGCTGCCGCGCTCTGCCACCCCTGGTCCGCGAAGCCGCTGCCCTGGTGGACGGAAACCGGATCACGGTTGACCTGACAAAGGCACGGCACATCGAGCGGGAAGCTGTCGCTTTCCTGCGCAGCGGCACCGATTTCGGCAAGTCCGGACTCATGGTCAAATGCCCGGATCCGCTGCCCCAATGCCCGGCTCGGAAGCCGTCGCATCGGAGGAACCAGCCGACTCAGGAATATTTGCGCACCCAAGGTCAGTCTGTGCTGTCGTTGCCGGATTTGCCGGCGGACCCGCTGGACACCGAAACTCTGGCAGCCCTTCCTCTCCCAACGCTGCAGGCCCTGACGGACCGGGTTTTTCACCAGCTGGATTCCGATTTTCCATCTGCCTACGCCCTCGAATGGTACAGCGCGCTGTCCGGGGAATGGGCCCGTCGCACGGAACAGGACACAGCCCGCAGCACCACGCAGATGTGCGAATGAGCCCATTGACGAACTCCCCCCGCGTCTGCACGCACCGTACGCCGTCGACGTCGCCCGCACGCAGGCGGGCGGCCAGCCTCCGGAAGACGGCGGGCGCCTCCCTGCCGCGGCCGGAACCCTGCTAGTTGTCCGCCAGCACCCGCAGGACGGCCTCCCCGTAGCGCTCCAGCTTGGATGGTCCGACGCCGGGCAGGGTGGCCAAGCGGTTCAGTGACGGCGGGCGGTCCTCGGCAATCGCCACCAGCGTGGCGTCGGTAAAGACCACGAACGCCGGGATGCCCGCCTCCGATGCAGCTTCGCGGCGCCACTCCCGCAGTGCGTCGAACGTGCTTTCCTCATAGGTCACCGGGCACTCGCCGCAGCGCCCCACCTTGCGTTCGGCACCGGTCGTGAGCAGGGTTCCGCAGACGCGGCACTTGGCCGGGCCGCTGGCCTTGCGCCGGGCAGGTGCCTTGGGTGCAGCTGTCCGCTGCAGGTCGCGGGTGGTCTGCGGCCGCAGCCCGTCCAGGAACCGGGACGGCTTGCGGTTGGCACGGCCTCCGGGCGTGCGCGCAGTGGACCAGGAGAGATTCAGGTGCTCCCGGGCACGGGTGATACCCACGTACAGCAGCCGCCGTTCCTCATCCACGGCTTCGGGCGTATCCGCGAAAGAGATCGGCATCAGCCCTTCACTCAGCCCCACCAGGAACACCGCATCCCACTCCAGGCCCTTGGCGGAGTGCAGCGAGGCGAGGGTGACGCCCTGGACCGTGGGGGCATGCTGCGCAGCGGCCCGCTCGTCGAGCTCAGCCACGAAATCCATCAACGTGAAGATGGCGTCGGGGTCCTGCGTCCGGTTGGCATGCAGTTCATCGGCCAGCGACACCAGCGCTGCCAGGGACTCCCACTTTTCCCGCACGGCTCCCCCGCCGGCCGGAGCCTCGGGGCTGTAGCCCAGGGACACCAGGATGTCCCGGACCAGCTGGGGCACCGGATCATTGCCGACGGAGCGGGAAGCTGCGCGCAGCTGCAGCATGGCATCACGCACTTCGCGCCGCGCAAAGAACCGCTCTCCGCCGCGCAGCTGATAGCCGATCCCTGCACTGGCGAGCGCCTGTTCATAGGCCTGGGACTGGCCGTTGGTGCGGAAGAGGATGGCGATTTCGGCAGGCTTCACGCCGTCCTTGATCAGCGCTTTGATGCGTTCTGCCACGGAGGCGGCCTCGGCGTCGTCGTCGGCGCATTCCGTGAAGGTGGGCTCGGGGCCGGCCGGACGCTGGGCAATCAGCTCCAGGGGCTTTGGCCACGGCGGCGCGAACCGCGAGCGCTCCCCCTCCGCCGTGCGGGCGGCAAGGATCCGGTTGGCCAGGCCCACCACCTGGGGCGTGGAGCGGTAGTCCCGGACGAGCTTGACGATGGGCGCGTTGGGAAAGCGCGACGGGAATCCCAGGAGGTGCTTGGAGGTGGCGCCGGTGAACGAATAGATGGTCTGGCTGGAGTCGCCCACCACGCAGAGCTCGTCGCGTCCGCCCAGCCACAAATCCAGCAGCCGCTGCTGGAGCGGGGAGACGTCCTGGTACTCGTCCACGACGAAGTGCCGGTACTGGTCCCGCACCGTGGCGGCAACCCGTTCGTCCTCCTGCAGGATGCCCACCGTGATCAGCAGGACATCCTCGAAGTCGATGACGTTGCGGTCCACCTTGACGTCTTCGTAGGCCTGGAAGATGCGGGAGATCGTGATGAGGTCAAACCCGGCCGGGGCATCGCGCCCCTTGGCTGCGGAGACATAACTCTCCGGGGTGAGCATGGAGACCTTGGCCCACTCGATCTCGGCGGCGACGTCACGGATGGCGGCCCGGTCGGTGGAGAGCCGCAGGCGCCGGGCAGCCTCCGCGATGAATTGGGCCTTGTGGCTCAGCAGGTCCGGAAGCTGGCCGCCCACCGTCTGCGGCCAAAAATACTGCAGCTGCTTCAGGGCGGCGGCGTGGAAGGTCTTGGCCTGCACTCCCCCGGCGCCCAGATCCCGCAGGCGGGTGCGCATTTCTGCTGCGGCGCGGGCAGTGAACGTCACTGCCAGTACGCGCTGCGGCTTGTACACGCCGGTGTGCACCCCGTAGGCCATCCGGTGGGTGATCGCGCGGGTCTTACCGGTGCCGGCACCGGCGAGGACACACAGCGGGCCGGTCAGGGAGGTGGCTACTTCACGCTGTTCATCATCAAGACCTGCCAGGATGCGGGCTTCAACAGAGTCGCCGCTCATGCCTGCGCCTCGAGCTCCGGTTCCTCGATCGGTCCTCCATACCAGCGTTCGATCAGGTTCCGGGCAATGGAGATCCCGCTGGCAATGGTGATTTCGCCGCTGGCGACGGCCTCCCCCAGCTCTTCGCGGGTGAACCAGCGCACGTCGGAAATTTCCACGCCGTCGGGTGTGGTCGCTGTGTCCTCGGTGCGGGCGGTGAAGCCCAGCATCAGCGAACAGGGGAACGGCCAGGGCTGTGAGCCCAGGTACTGCGGGGAGTGGACGGTCAGCCCGGATTCCTCGGCCACCTCACGGATGACGGCCGCTTCCAGTGATTCGCCCGGCTCCACGAATCCCGCCAGCGTGGAGTAGCGGTTGCCTTTCCACGCAGCGGCAGAGCCGAGCAGGATGCGGTCCTGCGGGTCGGTGATAGCCACGATGACGGCCGGATCCGTGCGGGGGAAATGCTGGCTGTTGTCCTCGGGGCAGCGGCGGACCCAGCCGCCCTGCTCGGGAACGGTGGCGGCGCCGCAGCGCGGACAGTGGGTATGCGCGGCATGCCAATTGGAAATGGCTGCCGCCTCCACAAACAGGGCCGCGTCAAGCTCGCCCAGCAGGACGGCAACTTCGCGCAGCGATGCCCACCGGGCGCCGTCGGTCTCCAGCAGCGGATCCTCTTGGGCCAAGGTCACCAGGACGACGTCGGTGCCCGCCGGCTCCTGCGCGTCCGCCAGGGTGCGGCCAAGATAAATGGGCACATCCCCAAAACCGATGTCCGCCACCGGGCCGAGCACCACTTCGGTGCTGTTGATCAGGGCCTTGCCCCCGGCCATGTACATGACTCGGGTGGCCGGGTTTGTGCGAATCTGCTCAAAGAGGTCCGCGGCGACGCGGCGGTCAGAACCGCGGTCCACTGCCGTGCGGGCCAGCGGCAATAATCCTAGAGGGGGTACAACTGCTACCGGTGCTGGGCTGCTCATGTCTCTACCGTACTGACTTGCACCCCCCAACCTGTAGTTGGCTCCGGACTACCTGTGCAACGTGAGTTATTGCTCACGCATCCGGCGACTCGCCGCCAGCCTATGGTTATTCGCGCCACATCAACCTCTACGGTTGAAGATGTGAAACGCACCCCCATGGAATTGGCCGCAATGGCCAGCGCCGCCGTCCCCGGGCTCGCCCCCACCGGCGTCGCAGGCTCTCCCGACGACGCCGCTGACTTCGACTCCGCCATCCTGGTTGACGAAGCCGGAAAGCAGTGGCGGGTACGTTCGCCCAAGCACATCGATGCCAGCATGCGGCTGGAAACCGAGCTTCTGGTGCTGCGGGCCTTCGTGCCTGCGGTGCGCGCGGAGCTCCCCTTCGCCCTCCCCTACGTGGCAGGAACCGTCCGCCAGGGCGACCTCTGCACGTTTGTCTACTCCCATCTGCCCGGTTCCACCCGGGACATTGATTCCCTCGTGGCCGAGAGCGGGCCGCTGCCCCGCGAAGTGGGGCGTGCCATGGCTGCCATCCACAGCCTGCCGCATGACCTGGTAAACGACGCCGATCTGCCCAGCTATTCGGCGAACGAGTTCCGGCAGCGCAAGCTCAACGAACTGGACCAAGCCGCCACCACAGGCAAGATTCCCCCGGTACTGCTGCGCCGCTGGGAACATGCCCTCGAGGATGTCACCCTGTGGCGCTTCAACCCTTCGGTGGTTCACGGGGACCTGCACGAAGACAACCTGCTGGTTTCCAACGGCCGCATCAGTGCCGTGACGGGTTGGACGGACCTCCGCATCGGCGACCCCGCAGATGACTTTGCCTGGCTGATCGCCGCCAACGATCCCACCTTCACCGACGCCGTGCATGCCGCCTACAACGCCGCCCGCTCGGAAGCGCCCGACCCCCACCTGATCCGCCGGGCGGCCCTGTCGGCGGAGTTCGCACTGGCGCAGTGGCTGGTGAGGGGCGTGGCAGCAGAAAACCCCGGAATGGTTGCCGAGGCTGAGGAAATGCTCGCCACCCTCGAAGCTGACATTCTGGAGCAGGAAGCCGCCGAAAAGGCCGAGCAGGACAACGCCGCTGCCGTTGCTGCCGAAAGCGCCGCGGCGAACAGGGTGGCCGCCGCGGAGAAAGCAGCCGCGGCTGACGCCCAAGCCCAAGCCTCAGCCTCAGCCTCAGCCTCAGCCTCAGCCCAGGCTGCCGCACCTTCAGTGGTGTTGCCCGCCTCCCATCCGGCTCCGGCCCAGAGCCCCACGGTCAGCGGTGCCGTCAGCGCCGGTTCTTCCCGCGTCAGTGTCATGCCCATTGAGGCTGAGCCCCTTGAAAGTGAAACAGACGGGTCAGCGGAGCCGCAGAAATCCGCGGAGGCAGCCACGGGTGCCATCGCCGTGGTTCCCGCGCCGAAGGTCACCGTCCCTCCCACTGAAGCCGTGATGGACAAAGCGCCTGACGCGGCGTCCCCCTCCGCCGCAAACACTGATGCAGCTGCCGTGGTGCCGCACGCGGATGCCGAATCAGGGACAAAGCAGCAGAAGAACGTCCCGGCCAAAAAGAAGTTTGGTCCGATCAAGAAGAAGTAAGGAAGCGCGGGACGCCTCTGTCCCGGCCTGCACCACGCGCCTACACCACGCGCCGGCACGGGAACCCGCGGGCACCAGCCCGCGGGTTCCCGTGCTTCCAGCCTTGGCACTTCCAACCCTGGTGCACCCATGCCTAGTGCGCCCATGCCTGGTGCACCCATGCCTGGTAGACCGCTGCCCAGAGGCGCCCTGCGGGCCCTCCTGAAATTCTGCCGGCTGGATTTCCAGAGCTCGAGGCGCTTGTCACTGCACCCAAATGGTTCTATGGTTAGTTACACAACCAACTAACCAACCAACCGGGGTCAGGCCTTTCACCGGTCCCCGTTTGTGAACCGAGGCAGGTCATGATCCGCAGGCCACACCCGTGAATGTTTTCGATGACACCCGTCCCATCTTTGTGCAGATAGCCGAGCGCATCGAAGGGGACATTTTGGATGGTGTCCTCCCGGAGGAAGCTCAGGTTCCCTCCACCAACGAATTCGCTGCCTTCTACCGGATCAATCCGGCCACTGCGGCCAAAGGCGTCAATCTGCTGGTCGACGAGGGACTTCTCTACAAGCGACGCGGTATCGGAATGTTTGTTGCGCCCGGAGCCCGCGACGTGGTCCTGACCAAGCGCCGCGAACAGTTCTACCGAGAGTATGTACAACCCGTCGCCGATGAAGCGCGAAAGCTGGGTATCGGCACCGAGGAACTTACCGAGCTCATCCACCGCAGTGCCGTCGAACACGAAGGGACCCCGGCACCATGAACGTCGTAGAAACCCGCAACCTCACCCGACGCTATCGAGATCAGCTGGCGTTGGACAACGTGACCCTCTCACTGGCGGCCAACCGCATTTACGGCCTGCTGGGCCGCAACGGAGCCGGAAAAACCACATTGATGTCCATCCTCACCGCACAGGCCTTCGCCAGCTCCGGGGACGTTCGGATCTTTGGTGCAACCCCGTTCGAGAATGAGCAGGTCCTCTCCCGGCTCTGCTTTGTCCGCGAGTCGCAGAAGTATCCCGATGATTTCACCATCCGTAACGCCCTCGATGCAGCGGCGCTGTTCTTCCCCAACTGGGACAAAGACCTGGCTGAGGTGCTGTTGGCTGACTTCCAGTTGCCCGCTCCGAAAAAGCACCGGATCAAAAAGCTCTCACGCGGCCAGCTCTCGGCCGTCGGAGTCATCATCGGTCTGGCCTCCCGCGCCGAGCTGACCTTCTTTGACGAGCCGTACCTCGGCCTGGATGCCGTGGCGCGCCAGCTCTTCTATGACCGGTTGCTGACCGACTTCGCCGACCATCCCCGGACCATCATCCTTTCCTCCCATCTGATCGATGAAGTGGCCAACCTGCTGGAACACGTGATCGTCATCGACCACGGCCGCATCATTATGGATGACGAGGTGGATGCCGTCACGGGCTCGGCCTTCGCCGTCGCGGGTTCCGCCGCCGCGGTGGAAAGGTTTGTGGGTGAACGGCCCATTCTGCACCGGGACTCACTGGGTGCGCTTTCCTCGGTGACTGTGGACAGCCCGCTGACCGCGGACGACCGTGAGCTTGCACGGACCCTGGGGCTGGAACTGGCGCCGGTCTCACTGCAGCAGTTGATTGTCCGGCGAACCCTCAAAGCAAATGAAGAACCCGGTTTCCGGGACGAAATCGACAACACGGATCTGGAGGTGCTGCGATGAACCGGCCGCTGGCAGTGGCTCGCATGCAGCTGCTCAACAAATGGATTTACTTCGGAATCCCAGCGATCATCCTCATCTCCTCCACGCTGATCGCAGTGGCGATTCTGGCGGTTATCCCGGACACCGGCGGCACCAGGATGGCGCTCTCCGGCCAGTCCGTCATGTGGTACTTTCTCGGCATCGGCGTGCAGGCTCTCACCCTGACTTTCCCGTTCTCGCAGGCCATGAGCGTCAGCCGGCGCTCTTTCTACATTGGAACCCTGGGCCTGTTCGCCGTCATGGCCCTCGGGCTCGGCGTGCTCTACTGGCTCCTCGGCCTGGTGGAGGAAGCGACCAACGGTTGGGGCGTGAACGGCGCCATCTTCGCGATTCCCTGGATCGCGCAGTCTGCCTGGTACACGCAGATCCTGCTCTACTTCGCGCTGTCGACCCTGCTGTTCATGTTCGGCTTCTGGTTTGCCACGGTCTACAAGCGGTGGCGCACTACAGGCCTGCTGGTTGCCCTTATCGGGTTCGCAGTGATCCTGCTGGGGGCAGCGGCTTCGGCCACCTGGACGGACTCCTGGGCAGCGGTGGGAGCCTGGTTTGTCCAGCTGACGCCTCTCGCGCTGACTGGTTGGCTCCTCTTGGGCGGCGTCGTGCTGGCGGCCGGCTCCTACGGGACCCTCCGCCGGGCCACACCTTAGGCGTCTGTCGAGTTTGCCGCCCGGATGATGTCCTCGAGTTCCTTCTCGCCCAAGAGGTTGAAGGGACGGATCAGCTTGTCCGCCGCCACGTAGTAGAAGGCTGCGTTGACCTTCTCCAGCGGAACCTGCTTCAGTCTGGCCCACGCCAGCCGGTACACGGCCAGCTGGACGGAACGGACTTCCAGCTTTTCCTTGGTCGGCGGTGCTCCCGTCTTCCAGTCGATCAGGTCCCAGGTTCCGTCGGTGTCCAGGAAGACGGCGTCGATGCGTCCGCGCACCACCACCGCGTCCACCCGGGTTTCCACCGGCACCTCGATGAACGCCGGAGTGCGCTGGGCCCAGGGTGAGGCCTCGAACGTGGCGATCATGTCTTCGAGCCGGTAAGCCTCATCCACGTAGGCGTCGGCGGCGCCGGGGTGCTCATCGATGTCCAGCATGCCGCTGGTCCCGAAGAACTCCTCCACCCAGGCGTGGAAAGCCGTTCCCTTCCGTGCGGCCATGCCCGGCTCCCGCGGCACGGGCCGCCGCAGCTGCCGGGTGACTTCCTCCGGATCATCTTTGAGGTCCACGAGCAGGGAGGCGGAAATGTGGGCGGGCAGTTCGACCTGCACCACCTGGTTCGGCGGGCGGTGCCTGGCCAGGACGAGCTCCACTTCTTTTGCCCACCGAGTAGGCTCGAACACGCTTCCGGAGGACTCCTGCGGCTCCTCTTCCGGAAGTGCGTCAGCGTCGGTGAGGATGTCAATCTCCGACTGTCCCACGCGGCCCGACTGCCGGGCCGCCGCTTCGAGGACAGCGACCGCCGCTGCCTCCATGCCGCTCCGCCGCTCCCCCAACGGGTCGATGGGCCAGCTCCTGCGCTGGACATCGGAATTGGCGGGGTTGGAGTCCCCTTCATCGCCCTCATTCACCCATGACATGAGGTGGAAGCCTGCGGCTCCCGCTTTGCCGAGGTCGTAGAGATCCTGCAGATAGCGGGAAACCGCCGTCGGCTTGGACCGCCCGCCGCCCCACACGCTGGAGGTGCAGATCAGCACGTACTTGGCCCGGGTAAAGGCGACATACGCCAAACGGCGTTCCTCGCGCTCGGCATGCCCGCGTGCGTCCTCGCTGAAGGCTTTCTCGCTGTCCACCCAGCTCTTCTGATCCTCCTGTTCCCAGTCCCACTGCGGAAGATCGGGTGCATCGCCGCGCAGCGGCCAGGGAATCGCCCCTTCACCGCTGCTCCAGCGCGAATCACGGTCATTGGGGAACTGCCCTTCGTTCAGGCCCGGAATGACCACCACGTCCCATTCCAGGCCCTTCGACGCGTGGACGGTCAGCAGCTGCACAGCCTCGCGGCTGGCTTCCAACTGGGTGACCGGAAGGCCGTTTTCTTCCTCGTTGGCCGCCTCCAGCCATGCCAGGAAGGCCATGAGGTCCACCCGGTCACTCGAGGAGCTGAAGGTGGCGGCGGCATCGACAAAAGCGTCCAGGTTCCGCCGCGACTCATGAATGGTGATGCCGGGCTTGGCCGCCACTTCAATGTCCAGCAGAATCCGGCGTTCAACTTCTCCGATCAGGGTGGTGAGGTCCTCCCCCACATAGCTGCGCAAATCCCGCAGTTCATCGCGCAGCAGCGTCAACCGGCGCAGCCCTTCGGCGGAGATGGAACGGCCCGCGTTGGAAACCCAGTCGGGACGCGGCAGGGAATCAACGGCCTCCACCAGGGAACCGGCTTCGGCCATGTCGGCTTCCACCACGGTGTCGGTGCCGTCCGGCGCCTCGTCGGGACGGTGGACATCGGCAGCGTCGGCCACGGACATCGCCCGTTCCCGAACCCGCACCAGATGCCGGGACCAGTCCGCCAGGGCCATCAGGTCCGCCGGGCCAATCCGCCAGCGCGCGCCCGCCAGGATCCGGAGCATGGAATCCGAGCGTCCCGGATCCCCCAGCACCCTCAGGACCGCCAGCACATCCACCACTTCCGGTGTGGAGAGCAGCCCGCCAAGGCCCACGATCTGCACGGGAATCCCGCGTGCTTCCAGTGCTTCGCGGATGGGCCCGAACTGTTTGCGTCCGCGGCACAGGACGGCCACGGTGGGCTGCAGGTCCTTGCCGGCGTCGTCGGTCTCGAACCGCCGCCTGCGGTGCCGCAGCACCTGTTCGGCCACGGCGTCGGCCTCGCCCAGGATATCTTCCGCGTCTTTGGTGGCGGGGACCGAAACATCCGCCAGATAACGGCCGAGATACACCTCACCCAGGGGCGCCTTCGGCTTGGCCTGCAGCTCGGGAACGTGCGGCAGCCGCTGATGTTTCAGCCAGGGTGCGGTGGTGTTCAGCGGCGCCGACACGGCGTTGGCGGTGGCCAGGATGGAGGTGGCGTTGCGCCAGGCCACGGAGAGGTTGGCCACCGGGGCCAGCGCCCGGGAACCGTCGGGCAGGAACAGGGGGAACTGGTCCCGGAAGGTTCCCAGCTGTCCGGCGGATGCCCCGCGGAACCCGTAAATGGACTGATGCGGATCGCCCACGGCGGTCACGGCACGGCCGTCGCCGAAGAGCTGGGAAAACAGCACCATTTGGGCGTGGGACGTGTCCTGGAATTCATCCAGCAGGACCACCTTGTATTTCGCCCGCTCCATTTCCACGGCTTCTGGGATGGTGGCCGCAATCCGGGCCGCCAGCTCCACCAGGTCGCCGAAGTCCAGCTGCCGGCGCTCGGACTTGGCCCTGCGGTAGTTCTCGACCAGTTCCGTGACGGAAATCCGGGTACGCAGCCGGTTCATCAGCTTCTGCACGGCCGCGGTTGCCGGTTTGGTTTTTCCGGCCTGATACGGCAGGCCGGCAACGACGGCAAGGTGCGCTGCCAGGTGCTCCCGCACGTGGGCGGGGTCCTGAAGGTGCTCGGCACATTCACCGGCCATCTGCAGCACGCCGTTGACCAGCGTGGACTTGGCGGCCGTGAAATGTTCAAACTCCCCGGTGTAGGCCTCGACAACTTCGGTGGCCAGCTGCCAGGACTGGGCTCCGCCGAGCATCACGGAATCCCGCTCCACGCCCAGGCGCAGGCCGTAGTCGTTGACGATTCCGTTCGCGTAGGAGTGATAGGTGGACACCGTCGGGTCCAGCCGGGCATCGGCACTCTCATCAGGGTCTACACCGCCCGGAATCAAGCCCGGGTCTGCGGTGCCGGCGGAGCGGACCCGGTGGAGCAGGTCCAGGCGCTGCCGGATCCGGGTCTCCAGTTCACCGGCCGCCTTGCGGGTGAAGGTCACGCCCAGGATTTGCTCCGGGCGCACCAGCTGGTTGGCCACCAGCCACACCACCCGGTCGGCCATGGTTTTGGTTTTGCCTGAACCCGCGCCGGCAATGACCAGCAGCGGTTCCAGGGGCGCCTCGATGATGCCGATCTGATCCTCCGTGGGATACAGCACGGGACTGTGGGGGTCAGTGTGCAGCAGTTCGGCCAGCTCGCGCGCCGAATACCGGGGAGTGCCGGGAACCTCGGGGGGAAGGGCTTCGGTCGTGGCGGCACTCATTCGGTGACCTGCTTTCCTTCGGGACAGAGCGGGCAGATTTCGGGGAGCCGGCAGCCGTGGCCGCCGAATCCGCTGCGGGTGGGATCGTGCACGGTGTCAAAAGCCGCATCGGACATCAATTCCGCTGCTGACCGGATCATGTCCTGCGCCCGGGTGTCTTGAGGGTCCAGCGGCGGCTGCTGCTGGACGGACACGCCTTTGCTGGTGGTGCCCAGCTGGACCAGTGCCGCCCCGCCGGGAAGGGACGACGGCGCCGGCGGCGCCGGAGCGGTGCCGTCCTCTTCCGCCGGTTTCAGCCGGTTCACCGCCCCTTCCCGGACGGCCTCCTGATAGGCGGCCAGCTGCGGATGCCCTTCGAGCTCATCCTTCTTGGGCGCCGATTTGCCGGTCTTGAGGTCAACAATGAACAGCCTGCCCTCGGCGTCGATCTCCAACCGGTCGATTTGTCCGCGCAGCAGGGCCGTCCGCTCCTGTCCGCGGATCTCCACGGATATTTCGGCGGCAAAGTCGCGTTCCACGTCCACCAGCGACCGTCCCTCCTGCCGCATCCTGATGACGTACTCAGCGAGTTTCCGCACCATGGTTTCGGCGCGCTGGAAATCCACTTTGCCTTCCCAGTTGTCCTTCATGCCCAGTGCCGGCCAGCGCCGCTGGAGTTCGGCGACATATTCGCTTCCGGAGGCGTCCGGCAGGTCCTGCGCAATCTGGTGCACCAGGGTTCCCAGCGAACGGGCGAAGTCGGTGGCCTGTTCCCCGCCGGCTGCGGAGACGAACCAGCTCAGCGGGGATTTCAGCACGGCGTCGACCTTGGACGGCGACACCGGAATGGGAGTCTCCTCCGGAATCACCGGAGCGTCCGTGGACAGGGGCGCCAGTCCCCACCATTCGGACGGCGCAGCGCCGGGAACGCGCACGGGGTGGTTGAGCATGGTGCCCAGATGGTGAACGGCCTCGCGGGCGAGCTCCGGTTTTTCCCCGGGCTGCTGTGCATGGGCCCGCAGCTCCGCGACGAGCGAGCGCAGCGTGAGCGGACGCAGGACCTCGGTGCGTTCGCGCTTCATCGCTTCCGGGGGAAGGGGCTCCACCAAGTCCAGAAACGGGGAGGGCTGTTCATCATCGGAGGACACCGCTGTGCAGATCAGCAGCTCCCGGGCACGCGAGACGGCGGTGGAGAAGCTGCGCAGTTCATCGTGGCGGGTGGCGTGCATCAGGGTTTGCGGGCTGCGGTGCCTGGCGAAGCCGTCGCCGTGCTCAATGGCCGCCACCAGGTCTCCGCTGCCCAGCAGCTCTCCGCGCAGCCGAAGATTGGGCCAGACTCCGTCCTGTACACCGGCGACGATGACCATGGGCCATTCCCGTCCCGCGGCGCTGGCCGGGGTCAGCAGCTCCACGGCGTCCCGCCGCTGGGCACGGGCGGCCAGGGTATCCATTGGCAGCTCTGAACTGGTCAGGTAGTCCAGGAACTGGGCCGGAGTGGAGCCCGGCAGCTGGTCAACGTAGCGTTCGGCGGTCTGGAACAGGGCCATGATGGCGTCCAGGTCACGGTCCGCGCGTGCGCCGGCAGGGCCGCCGGAGAGCGCCGCTTCGGCCCATTTCTTGGACCAGCCGGAGACTGACCAGAGTGCCCAGAGCACGGTTTCGGCGGTGGCTCCGGGCTGGTCGGCCGCAGTGCGCCCGGCGCGCAGCATGGCGGCCAGCCGCTGGGCTGCACGTGCTTCCCAGGTCAATCCGGCGAGGGCCAGCCCGCTGGGCGACAGCGGATCCTGCAGTGCCTCCACCAGCAGGACATCGCTGGTGCGTCCGCCTCCGCCGCGCACTTCTTCCCGCCGCAGTGCCTGGCGCAGCCGGCGCAGTTCAATCGAGCTGGCGCCGCCGATCCGCGAGGTCAGCAGTGCCACGGCCGTTTCGGGCGTCAGCAGGTCAGGATTCAGGACGACGGCGAAGGCGTCGAGCAGCGGCCGCACGGCGGCTTCATCGCGCACCGCCTTTTCCGCAACCGGAACTTTGACGTCGATCCCCTGTCCGCTGAGGTACCGCTGGATCCGGGCCAGCTGACCGCCGGTGCGGACGATCACGGCCATGTCTTCCAGCCTCCGCCCGTCCAGCAGCTGCGCCTGGAGAATACGCTGGGCGATGTACCGCAGTTCGTGCATGGGTGAATCCACGACGTGTGCCTCCGCCCGTCCGGCAGGTTCCGCGCCGACGGCGGGAAGAACTGCGGCCCGGTAGCGCGGCAGCTGCCCGACCACGGAGATTCGAGACGCCGTCCGCAGCCAGGCGGCGGCAATCGACCCGGTAAGCCGGTGCTGGCCGGACAGCACGAAGGTTTGCAGGCCCTCCCCCAGTGTGCCGGAGAGTTGGCCCAACAGGTCAGGGCGGGCTCCGCGGAAGCCCTGCACCACGGTGTCGGGGTTGGCAGTGACCACGGCGTCTCCGCCGCCGGCGAGCAGTCCCAGCAGGGCGTGGATGGCCGGGTTTGCTTCCTGCAGGTCATCCACGAGGATGAGCTGGAAGCGGACTCGTTCGGCGGCCAGGAATTCGGGATCGGTTTCCAGGATCTGCAGTGCGCTGGTAATGATGCCCGCCGGGTCAAAGGCCTCCGGCATGCGGATGTCCAAGACGTCGCGGTACTCCTCGTACAGGGCGGCGGCGGCAACCCAGTCCGGCCGGTTGTGCCGCCGTCCCAGATCGGCAACCTGGTCCGCGGAGATGCCGTATTCGATGATGCGGTCAAACAGCTGCCGGATTTCCTGCCGAAAGCCCCGCGTCGGCAGGGCAAGGTCCAGCGATTCCGGCCAGGGCAGGGCCGGGATGCCCTGCTGGCCGTGCCCTTCCAGCAGTTCCTTAATGATGACGTCCTGCTCGGCCCCCGAAAGCAGCTTTGGCGCCCGCGTGATGTACGGCAACCGGCCTTCGGCTTTGGCCCGCCGGATCAGGTCAAAGGCGTAGGAGGCCCAGGTGCGGGCCGGCGAGGTGCTCAAGGTTCCCTGCAGCCGGGCGGAGAGGGAATCCCGCAGCGCCGCGGCGGCCAGGCGGGTGGGTGCCAGCAGGAGGAGTCCGGCCGGGTCCAGTCCGCGGCTGATCCGCGCAACGGCTGCTTCCACCAGCACGGTGGACTTGCCGGTGCCCGGGGCACCCAGCACCAGGACCGGGCCGCTGCCGGCGGGCAGATCCACGACGGCCTGCTGGTCCGCGCTCAGTTCCGGGGCCTGTGCGGTTGCCGCGGAGGGCCCCACCAGTTGCAGTTTTACGCTCATGCCTCTACTTCATCACGTCCCGCCGACAGTTCCTGACCGCGTGCTCCCAGCGCCGTGCGCAGGCTTTCGAAGACTGTCCAGTCCGTCTCCGAGGGAAACCAGCGGGCAGCGCCGATCCGCACCCGGTAGCCGGCGCCGTCGTCGTCCGGTTCCCCGCTCACCGGCGTGCCTTCAGACAGGTAATGCGCCCAGGCACGCTGCCCGTGGCCGCGGGGCGGCTCGCCGCCGGCGCGCACCACGCGCCACCAGGGCAAGCCGTCCCCGTGGCGGGACAGAACCGCGCCCACCTGGCGGGGGCCACCGCTGCTGAGGATTTCCGCCACATCTGCGTAGGACAGGACGTGCGCAGCCGGTATCAGCCCAATCACCGACCGCACGGCTTCGACGTAGTCATTGCGCATATACACCAGCGTAGTCCGGGCGCACGGCGCACGGAATCTTCGATTGTCGGTGCCCAAAGGTACGTTTATTTTATGAACAGCTGGCATGAACTCCCCCACGCGGCCTTCGATCTTGAGACCACGGGCCGCGACCCGCAGACCGCACGGATCGTCACCGCTTCCATCATCTTGGTGAACGGTCAGGGGGAAGTCCTGAAGCACCACGAGTGGCTTGCCGCCGTGGAGGAAGACATTCCGGCCGAAGCGGCAGCCATCCACGGCGTCACTACGGAACAGGCACGCGCCGAGGGGCAGCCGGCCGCCCTGGTCACCGCCGAAATCGCCGGTGTTCTCGGAAGCCTGTTCGCTGCCGGCATTCCGGTCCTGGCGTTCAACGCCTCCTATGACTTCACCGTCCTGAACCGGGAGTGCGGACGGTTCGGGCTGACGCCGCCGACACCCGCCCCCGTCATCGACCCCTACATCCTGGACAAGCAGGTGGACCGGTACCGACGGGGAAAACGCACTTTGACGGCGCTGACGGAACACTACGGCGTCGGCTTCGAGAACGCGCACACTTCAGCCGCCGATGTCATGGCCACCATCGGCGTTGCCCGCGCCATGGCCGGCAAGTTCCCCGTACTGCACCGCGACGCTACGCTCCTTCATCAGGCACAGGTCAACTGGGCACGTGAACAGGCAGCCAGTTTCCAGGACTACCTCCGGCGCAAGGATCCGGCAGCCGTGGTGGACGGGACCTGGCCCGCACGCAGCTGACGCCCTGCTTTCCCGGACATCCCCGTGTCCGGGAGCAACCCCGCGTCACGTTACGAAACATATTGGAAGCCTGCTTCATTCAGCCCGCCCCGAATCGAGTCAGCAGCCGCCTGCGTGAGATACTGACAGCTGTGTTAGGCGCTGATGGCGCCCCAGGCGCGACCCGGAGACCCTGTGGCAGGGCATCTCGCAGGGATCCGGCGTCTTGTGCCACGTGATTGGCAGACACCACCCGGTTAGCCGGCACCCAGACGTGCCCGGTACTTTCCGCGCCCGGCAACCGCCCGCTGACCAGCACCAATACTTAGACCACGAGGATCAATGATCACAGTTACCGACCTGCGCAAGGTTTACCGCCAGGGCGACCGCGACGTTACCGCGCTCGACGGCGTCAGCCTGAGCGTGCCGAAGGGATCCATCCACGGGATCATCGGGCACTCCGGTGCCGGGAAGTCCACGCTGGTGAGGTGCCTCACGCTGCTGGACCGCCCGACGTCGGGCTCGGTCACCATTGACGGGCGGGAACTGACCGCGGTCAAGGACTCCGAGATCCGCACCGCCCGTCGCCGTATCGGCATGGTTTTCCAGCACGCCAACCTGATGGATTCCCGCACGGCTGCTGCAAACATTGCGCATCCCCTGGAGCTGGCGGGTGCCAAAAAACAGGTCATCCAGGACAAGGTGTCCGATCTCCTGCGCCTTGTGGGACTGGAAAGCTTCGCCGGCGCCTATCCTGCGCAGCTGTCCGGCGGCCAGAAACAGCGCGTCGGCATTGCCCGCGCTCTGGCCTCCGATCCGGACATCCTGCTGTGCGACGAGCCGACGTCGGCCCTGGACCCGGGGACAACCGATGACATCCTGGACCTGATCTCGGATCTCTCGCACCGGCTGGGACTGACCGTGCTGATCATCACCCATGAAATGAACGTCGTGAAGCGGATCTGTGATTCCGTTTCCCTGCTCGAAGCAGGTCGGGTGGCCGAGCACGGCCCGCTGAACGAGGTCGCCTCGAACCTGGGCGGCCGGCTGGCCAAGCAGCTGATTCCGCTGCCCGCCACTCCCCTTTTGCCCGGGGATCCCACCGGGCCGGTCCTGGAACTGCTGCTCACCGGCGGCAGCGCCACGGAGCCGGTGCTGTCGGCACTGACCCGCCGCTTCGACACGGATGTGAACGTCCTCGCGGGAAGCGTTGAAACCTTGGCCGGCAGGCGCTTCGGACGCCTGCGGATCCAGCTCGACGTCCATACGGACATGACCGCCGTAACCGACTATCTCGCCGACCAGGGCGTTGCCGTGGAGGTGGCCGCATGAACTTCCTGACCGAACTTTTGGACAACCCCGGAATCACCAAGGCCCTGCCGGAGTCCATCCTGGAAACCCTGCAGATGGTGGGCATCTCCGGCCTCGTCACGCTGCTCATCGGGCTTCCGCTGGGCATCTTCCTGCACACCAGCGCTCCCGGCGGCCTGCGCCCGATGCCGATGACCAACCGGATTGTCAGCGGCGTGATCGTGAACATCACCCGTTCCATTCCGTTCGCCATCCTGATGGTGACGCTGATCCCGCTGGCCCGCATCATCACGGGCACCTCCATCGGCCCGATTGCCGCCTGCGTGGCCCTGAGCATCGGCACCATCCCCTTCTTCGCCCGGCTGGTGGAAACCGCGCTGCGAGACGTGTCAGGCGGCAAAATTGATGCCGCCCTGGTGATGGGGTCCACGAAGATGCAGATCATCTCCAAGGTCCTGCTTCCGGAAGCGATGCCGGGACTGGTAGCCGCCCTGACCACCACCATGGTCACCCTGGTGGGCTACTCCGCCATGGCCGGCATCGTGGGCGGCGGCGGGCTGGGCCGGCTGGCCTACAACTACGGTGTCCAGCGCTTCGACAGCGGCGTCATGATCGTCACCATCATCGTGATCGTGGCCATCGTCCAGGTCATCCAGATTGCCGGCGATATCGTGGCCCGCCGCGTGGACCACCGCTCGGCCGACGGCGGGGCCAAGCGCCGCCGCCGGACCGGTTCCGCCGGTGCCCCCGGCGCCGCCGCCCTCGACGTCGGCATTGTTGCGCCGCCGGCCGGCTCGGATCATGCTCCCGGCCGCAGTGTCCCGGACACAGCGGACATCCGCCGCTGACCATTGAAGTTTTTCCCGCCGTCCGCTGCCTTGCCGGCCGCGGTCCGGACCGGAATCTGCAGCCAGTAGCCGCTAGCTGCCCACTGTCCGGGTTGGATGTCTTCCGGCCCGGGTTCCCTGAAAGGAACGCACCCGATGCGTAAATCACTGACTCTCGTTGCCACCGGCGTGGCCGCTGCCCTGGCGCTGTCCGCCTGCGGAGGCTCCGACGCCTCCAGCGAATCCGTTGACAGTCTGGATCCGGCAAACCCGGTAACCCTGACGGTGGGTGCCAGCCCGCTGCCGCACGCGCAGATCCTGCAGTACGTCGCCGACAATCTGGCGGCCGATGCCGGCCTCGAGCTGGAAATCAAGGAATTCGACGACTACGTCACTCCGAACATCGCCCTGGATGACGGCTCGCTGGATGCGAACTACTACCAGCACCTGCCGTACTTCGAGTCCCAGGTCGAGTCCCAGGGCTACGACTTTGAGCACGGCGCCGGCGTCCATGTGGAGCCGTACGCCGTCTTCTCCGAAAAGCATGAGGACATCTCCGCCGTCGGCGACGGTGCCCGCGTGGCCATCACCAACGACCCTTCGAACCAGGCCCGCGCGCTGACGCTGCTGGAAGAAGCCGGCCTGCTGGAGAACGTTGAAGACGACGCTTCGGTGCTGGCCCTGACGGACGAGCAGAACCCCAAGGGACTGGACTTCGTGGAGAACCAGCCGGAGCTGCTGGTCAATGACCTCAGCGATCCCACCGTGGACCTGGCCATTCTGAACGGCAACTACATCCTGGCCGCCGGCCTGAGCACCGACGACGCCCTGCTGGTGGAATCCGTGGAGGAGAACCCGTACGCCAACTTCCTCGCGTGGAAGACCGGCAACAAGGACGCCCGCATCGACAAGCTCGAAGAGCTGCTCCACTCCCCCGAGGTCTCGTCCTTCATCGAGGAGACCTGGCCCAACGGTGACGTCACTGCTGCTTTCTAGGCACTGACCGCCGCCTGCTGAACAACGAAAAACCCCGCCCCTTCCGAAAGGAAGAGGCGGGGTTTTTCGTGGCCGGGGCCGTTACGCCTGTGCCTCTGCGGCAGCCTTGGCGGCCGCCGGAAGGGCAGCGTAAATGCGTTCCATCGCGGCGTCGTCGTGTGCCCCGGACAGGAACCAGGCCTCGAAGACCGACGGCGGCAGGTACACCCCGGCGTCGAGCATCGAGTGGAAGAACGGCTTATACCGGAAGGACTCCTGTGCCTGGGCCTGCTCGTAGTTGTGCACGCCGGTGGCGGAGGTGCCGAAGGCGACGCTGAACAGGTTGCCGGCGCGCTGGATGCTGTGGTCCACGCCGGCGTCGGTCAGTGCAGCGGAGACCGCGGCGGACAGCTCAGCGCTGCGGGCGTCCACCGTGGCATAAACCTCGGCGGTGGCGGCCTTGAGCGTGGCGACGCCGGCTGCCATGGCGATCGGGTTACCGGAGAGGGTTCCGGCCTGGTACACCGGGCCCAGGGGCGCCAGATAGTCCATGACGTCGGCACGGCCGCCGAGCGCGGCGACGGGCATGCCGCCGCCGATGACCTTGCCGAAGGTGAACAGGTCCGGAGTCCAGCCTTCCACCGCTCCGGTCAGGCCCCAGTAACCGGCCGGGCCGGTGCGGAAGCCGGTGAGGACCTCGTCCAGGATCAGCAGCGCGCCGTTGGCCGCGGTGATGCGGGACAGGGCGGCGTTGAAGCCCGGCTCCGGGGTCACCACGCCCATGTTGGCGGGCGCTGCCTCGGTGATGACGGCGGCAATGTTCGCGCCGTGCTCAGCGAAGGCCTTTTCGACCGCTTCCACGTCGTTGTACGGCAGCACCAGGGTCTCGGCAGCGGTGGCCGCAGTGACGCCGGCCGAGCCGGGCAGCGCCAGGGTGGCCAGGCCGGAGCCCGCGGAGGCCAGCAGCCCGTCGAGGTGGCCGTGGTAGCAGCCGGCGAACTTGATGACCAGGTTGCGGCCGGTGTAGCCGCGGGCCAGCCGGATGGCGGTCATGGTGGCTTCGGTGCCGGTGGAGACCATGCGCAGGCGCTTCACGCCCGGCACGCGGTCCATCACCAGCTGCGCCAGTTCAGCTTCCGCCGGGGTGGAAGCACCAAAGGAGAGACCATTGTCGACGGCTGCGTGCACCGCGGCCAAGACGTCCGGGTGGGAGTGCCCCACGAGGGCCGGCCCCCATGAGCACACGAGGTCCACGTATTCGCGGCCTTCGGAGTCGGTGATGTACGGGCCCTTGGCGGAGACCATGAACTTGGGCGTGCCGCCGACGGAACCGAAGGCCCGGACCGGTGAGTTCACGCCGCCGGGCATCAGGGCCCGGGCACGGTCGAACAGTTCTTCGTTGGAAGAGGGTGAGACAGGTGAGGACATTACTTGCTTTCCTTCAGCCAGGCCGCCAGCTCGGTGGCCCAGTAGGTGAGAATCATGTTCGCGCCGGCCCGCTTGATGCCGAGCACGGACTCTTCGATGGCCCGGCGGCGGTCAATCCAGCCGTTGGCGGCGGCAGCTTCAATCATCGCGTACTCGCCGGAGATCTGGTAAGCGCCCACCGGGACCGGTGACATGGCGGCCACGTCGGCCAGCACGTCCAGGTAGCTCATGGCCGGCTTGACCATGACCATGTCGGCGCCTTCTTCGAGGTCCAGTTCAACCTCGAGGAGGGCTTCGCGGCGGTTAGCCGCCTCCATCTGGTAGGTCCGGCGGTCACCCTTGAGCTGGGAGTCCACGGCCTCGCGGAAGGGTCCGTAGAACGCGGAGGCGTACTTGGCGGCATAGGCGAACAGGGACACGTCCTGATAGCCGGCGGTGTCCAGGGCGTGGCGGATCACGGCAATCTGGCCGTCCATCATGCCGGACGGGCCCAGCACGTGGGCACCGGCGCGGGCCTGCTCCACGGCCATCCGGCCGTAAATCTCCAAGGTGGTGTCATTGTCCACCACGCCGTTTTCGTCCAGGACGCCGCAGTGCCCGTGGTCGGTGAATTCATCCAGGCAGACGTCGCTCATGATGACCAGCTCGTCGCCGATTTCCTCCCGCACGGCGGCAATGCCGCGGTTCAGGATGCCGTTGGGATCAACGCCGGCGCTGCCAACGGCGTCGCGCTCGGCGGGGATGCCGAAAAGCATGATCCCGCCAACACCCAGGTCAACCGCTTCAGCGGCCGCCTTCTTCAGGGAATCCATGGTGTGCTGGACGACGCCGGGCATGGAGGTGAGCGGGTTGGGTTCGCTGATGCCCTCACGGACAAAGGCGGGGAGGATCAGCTCCGCCGGATCCAGGCGGTATTCGGCGGTCAATCTCCGCATGGCGGGCGTGGTGCGCAGCCGGCGGGGACGGTGCTGGGGGAAGCTCATGAGATAAATCTGCCTTCCGATAATGACGGGGTACTAGGTTGTGGGACCCGTAGACATAGCAACAGCAAGGGCCTGCGCTATTCCCTCGGGCGTGGGCTGGTCCGCCACGGCATCCGGCGTGATGTCCAGTTCGGCCATCTGGGCAGCCGTGCTGTCGCCGATGGCCACCAGAAGTGTGCCCGCCGGAACCGGCGAGCAGAGCCGCAGGAAACGGCGAACGATGCTCGGCGAGGTCAGCACGACGGCGCTGGGACGGGCCGGTGCCGCGGCAAGGAATTCCCGGGGCGTCAGCACCCGGGCCGTTCCGGCAGTCCCGGCGTCTGCCGCAGGGGTGAAACGGACCCCCGTGGCGGGGTAGTCCACGGTGCAGTAGGCCGTGACGGCACGGACGTCCCACCCCAGTGAGGTGAGATTGTCGCGGAGTCCCGGATCGGCAAGGTCTGCCTGCGGCAGCAGGATGCGCAGCGCCCCGCCCTCAGGGCCGGTGTCTTCCGGATGCGGCCAGGACTCAGCCAGCCCGCGGGCGGAATGATCCCCCTCGGGCATCAGGTCGACATCCAGTCCGATGTCTTCAAGAGCCTTGCGGGTTCCTGCCCCGACGGCGGCGATCCGGGTTCCGGCCGGGACGGCGGATGCGGCCGGCACGCCCAGGGCGGCGCAGCGGCGCACCATGGCACGCACGGTGGTCACGCTGGTGAAGATGACCCAGGCGAACCGCCCGGACCGCAGTGACATGAGCGCGGAATCGAGGGGTCCCGTGTCGGACGGAAACTGGAAGTCAATCAGCGGCAGAAGCGCCACGGCCGCACCGCGGGATTCCAGTTCCGCGGTCATCGCCGCCGCCCGGTCGGGGCTGCGCGGAAGGACCACGTTCAGTCCGGCCAGGTCCGCCCGGGCTTTGGCGCCGGCCACCTCAGCGGCTTCCGGAATGCGGCATCAGCTGACCGCCAGGTCCGTCAGGGAAGCGGCGCCGGCGGCGAGCAGGTCCTCGGCGAGGCGGACGCCCAGGGCGCGGGCGCCGTCTTCATCCAGTTCAGCGGTGGCAGCGGAACGCCGCATAATCTTGGTGCCGTCGTCGCTGCAGACCACGACTTCCAGATGCAGGCGCACCTCGGTCAGGGTGGCGAGGGCGCCGATGGGTGCGGTGCAGCCGGCTTCCAGCCGGTTCAGCAGCGCCCGTTCCGCGGTGACCGTGAGGCGGGCGGCATTGTTGTCGTAGGCGGCCAGGGCACGGCTCAGCGGGCCTTCGGCCGCGTCGGCGCTGCGGCACTCCACGGCCAGGGCACCCTGGCCGGGAGCCGGAAGCATGACGGAGGGATCCAGGAATTCCGAGACCTTCTCCAGCCGGCCCAGGCGCGCCAGGCCGGCAGCTGCCAGCACGACGGCGTCAAGGTCGCCGGGAGCGCCTTCCACCAGCCCGGACACACGGCCCAGGCGGGTGTCCACGTTGCCGCGGATATCCACTACCTCCAGGTCCGGACGGGCGGCACGCAGCTGTGCGGCCCGGCGCGGAGAGCCGGTGCCCACGCGGGCGCCTTCGGGCAGCTGCGCCAGGGTCAGGCCGTCGCGGGCGCAGAGTGCGTCACGGACGTCCACCCGGCCCGGGATGGCGCCGATGGTCAGTCCCTCCGCTGCCCCGGTGGGCAGGTCCTTGAGGGAATGCACGGCTACGTCGCAGTCTCCGCGCAGCAGCGAGTCCCGCAGCGCAGCCACGAACACACCGGTGCCGCCGATTTGCGACAGGGCTGCCCGGTTGATGTCTCCCTCGGTCCGTACCCGGACGAGTTCAACATCGAAACCGCCCAGTTCGGAGAGCGCGTTGGCCACCGTGGTGGTCTGGGTGACAGCCAGTGCGCTGCCTCGGGTGCCGATCAGGACGGGCGAATGCGCCACTACTGCACACCCACCGTGGAATCGGCTCCGGCGATTGTCGGCTTTTCGCCGCGCAGGTTGGCGCAGCAGCCGGTACGGCAGACGTCGTACCAGGGGCCCAGCGGTGTCACAGCGGGACGGTCGGCAATGTTGTTTTCGACAGTGCGCTCACAGAGCAGGTCCACCAGCCCGGACACGAAGGTTTCGTGGATGCCCGGGGTGGGTGCGCGGTGTGCCGCAAGGCCCAGCTCCTTACAGGTGTCCATGGCCTCGGTATCGAGGTCCCAGAGGACTTCCATGTGGTCGCTGACGAAGCCCAGGGGCACAATCACGACACCCTTCACACCCTTGGCAGGGAGCTCGGCAATGGCGTCATTGATATCCGGCTCCAGCCACGGGGTGTGCGGGGATCCGGAGCGCGACTGGTAGACGAGCTGCCAGTCCAGGCCGGCGGCTTCGGGGATGCGGTCGATGATGGCGCGGGCATTGGCGAGGTGCTGCGCCACGTAGGCACTGGACTCCTCGAACTCGCGGTCGCGCGGGCCGGATGCTTCGGCGTCGGCGGTGGGAATGGAGTGCGTGGAGAACAGGATTTCAATCTTCCCGTCCTCTTCGCCGCGCTCGGCAAGCTGCTCGCGGACCCGGGCGAGGGAATCGCGGACGCCCTCCACGAACGGCTCCACGAATCCGGGGTGGTCGAAGTACTGGCGGACCTTGTCCACCTGCAGTTTCTTGTCCAGGCCGGTGGCCAGCAGGTTCATGCCCAGGTCCTCTCGGTACTGGCGGCAGCTGGAGTACGAGGAGTACACGCTGGTGGTGACCATGAGCAGGCGGCGGTAGCCGGTGTCATAGGCTTCTTGCAGCACGTCCTTGATGTACGGGGCCCAGTTGCGGTTTCCCCAGAGCACGGGAGTGTCGATGCCGCGGCGCGTAAGCTCGGCCTCGAGGGCGGCCTTCAGTGCACGGTTCTGCTCGTTGATCGGGCTGATGCCGCCGTTGGCGCGGTAGTGGGTGGCCACTTCCTCCAGCCGCTCGTCGGGGATGCCCCGGCCGCGGGTGACGTTGCGCAGGAACGGAATGACATCTTCCTGGCCTTCGGGGCCGCCAAAGGAGGCCAGCAGGATGGCGTCGTAGTGCTTGGGCGCCATGCGGCCGTTCTCATCGACGCCCTCACGCGGGTCGAAGGATGCAGGCTCATTGCTTATGGATGTGGTCATTTCAGTACCTCGGCAACCTCGGCGGCGGCAATGCGCCGGCCGGTGTAGAAGGGGATTTCTTCGCGGACGTGGTTGCGTGCCTCGGTGGAGCGCAGGTGGCGCATCATGTCCACCAGGTCAACCAGGTTGGGTGCTTCCAGGCCCAGGATCCATTCCCAGTCGCCCAGTGCGAAGGACGCCACGGTGTTGGCCAGGACCTGCGGGAATTCGCGGCCGAGCATGCCGTGGTCGCGCAGCATCTTGCCGCGCTCTTCGGCGGGCAGCAGGTACCACTCGTAGGAACGGACAAACGGGTAGACACAGATCCAGGCTTCGGGGGCGATGCCCCGGGCGTAGGAGGGCCAGTGGTTCTTGGAGAACTCGGCGTCGCGGTGCACACCCATGGCCGACCAGGCGATTTCGGTTCCGGCAAAGAGGCCGGAACGGCGGATGTCGCGGATGGCGGACTGCAGGTCTTCGGCCCGGCCGCCGTGCAGCCACACCATGACGTCGGCGTCCGCACGCATCGCGGAGACGTCGTACAGTCCGCGCAGGGTGACGTGGCGTTCAGCCAGCTGATCGGCCAGTGCCTCGAAGGCCCTGACATTTTCCTCGGAATCGGCAGCTGCACCGGACGTTCCCCCTGCAGCGGACCGCTTGAAAACGGTCCAGAGGGTAAAGAACTGTTCTTCGGTGACGGCTGTTTCTGCGGTGCTCTGACCCATGGGCTCACTCATGATTAACAGTCTGCCCTTTTGGGCAGGCTTAGACGAAATACTCCACTTCTACTTCTTGTAGAAGTGGCCAATGTCACAACTGGTCCAGCTGGTCCGCCAGGCCTGCAATCCGGGTGCGCGTATCGGCGGTAACGGCTGCCAGTCCGGTGCCTGCCAACCAGGCTCCCACCACTTCCAGCCCGGGAACGGCCTCGACAGCGGCGCGGACCGCGGCAACCCGGTCGTGGTGCCCGACGGCGGCGGATGGCAGGGCGCCGACCCACCGCACGACGTCCCAGCCCACCACGTCGTCAACCCCCAGCGGGATCTGGAGGAGGACCGAGGCGTCGGCCAGCGCCTGCGCGAAGAGGTCCTCGTCGCCGCGCTTCACGGGGCTTGTCCGTGCCGCCGCAGCGGAGTCCTCAGCGCTCAGGGCCCGGCCGTAGGAGAGCCGCAGCACGTGCGTTCCCGGTCCGGTGGAGTCAGCGAGCCATTGCCATTTTGCGGTGGCGTGGGTCAGGGCCTTGGCGTCAACGGCTTCAACGTCAGCTGCAACAAGCACCCCGGTGCCGCGCGGATGGGCGTCCAAATCCGGCTGGTCCACCACCAGGGTGACGAGGGCGACGCCGGGTCCGGGACCCGGACGGGCGGCTGCCAGCTCGGGAACGCTGCCGGTCAGCAGATCTGAGGCGGAGGGGCCGTCAGTGGCCATGACCAGCGCGTCGGCAAAGACTGTTTCCTCCACGGGTGCAGCGCCTGCGGCGGCCGAGACCAGCCAGCCGCTGCCGCTGCGCTCCACCGCCGTGACGGGGCAGCCGGTGCGGATATTCACGCCCAGGGCCAGCAGGTCCTTCTCGAGGGCACGGGTGAGCATGCCCATGCCGCCGGCCAGGCCGGCCACGGCTGATCCGGCGGGCGCGGATGCCCGCATCGAAGCCACTGCCCCGGAAAGGGATCCATGCTTTGCCAGTGCCGCCCGAAGCCCCGGAGCCACCGAGTCCACGTCCAGCACGTCGGGATCCGAGGAATACACGCCACCCACCACGGGAGCCACCAGCCGGCGCAGCACAGCCTCGCCCATGCGGGCACGGACCACTTCACCCAGGCTCACGGTCTCGCGGCGGACCAGGCTGCCCACCGGCAACACCTTGTCCAGTGCGGCCCGTGCGGAACCTGCCCGTCCGATCGCCTGCACAATTTCCGGCGCCCGCGGATCAGCGGGAATGCCGAGCAGGCCGCTCTGGGGCATCCGCTGGGCGGCGGCGGCGACGTCGTCGCCGGCCAGCTGCAGCCAGGCCCCGTCCCGGTTTGGCTGAACGATGGCGTCGCCCAGTCCCAGCTCTTCCATCAGGTCAGGTACTGCGCGGGAGCGGGTGGCGAAGGATTCCGCTCCACTGTCCAGGGTCAGTCCCGCCACGGAATGGGTGCCCACGCAACCGCCAAGCTCAGTTCCGGCTTCAAACAGGGTCACTGCCACGCCGGTGCGGGCCAGGTCGCGGGCGGCAATCAGCCCTGAGATGCCGCCGCCGACCACCACACCGGTTTTTTGTGCAGGCCCGGGCACTGCGGGGTCAGCATCGGGAGCGGTTTTCCGCGCGGTCGGAAAATGGGACAGGGCCGCGGGCAGGTGAGGAAGAACCGGACGGTGCGGCATGGTTACGGCTCCACCGAGTGGATGAGCTCGACCACCCGCGTCAGGACGTCCGGATCCGTCTCGGGAGGAACGCCGTGGCCGAGGTTGACCACATGGCCCGGCGCCGCAGCTCCGGCGGCCAGAACCTCGCGCACATGGGCCTCGAGGACCGGCCACGGTGCATTCAGCAGTGCGGGGTCGATGTTTCCCTGCAGCGGCGTCGTTCCGCCGAGGCGGCGGTTGGCCTCATCCAGCGGCAGCCGGTAGTCCACTCCCACCACGTCCACGCCAACATCACGCATGGCACCCAGCAATTCGGAGGTGCCGGTGCCGAAATGCACCAGCGGAGCGCCAAGGTCCCGGACATAGTCCAAGGCGCGGCTTGACGCCGGTGCCACGTGCCGGGTGTAGTCAGCCAGGCCCAGCGACCCGGCCCAGGAGTCGAAGAGCTGTCCCGCACTGGCTCCTGCTTCAAGCTGGGCGCGAAGGAACATGCCCGAAGCATCAGCGGCCCACTCCGTCAGCGCACGCCAGGCGTCCGGGTCCGCGTGCATCATGGTCCGCGGGCCCAGGTGGTCGCGGGAGGGCTTGCCCTCCACCATGTAGGCCGCGAGGGTAAACGGGGCGCCGGCGAAACCGATCAGCGGCGTTTTGCCAAGTTCCGCCACGGTCAAACGGACTGCTTCCCGGATTGGCTCCAGCGCCTCCTCAGTGAGGACCGGCAGGGCTGCCACATCCGCCGCCGTGCGCACCGGTGTACCAAGGACAGGTCCGACGCCGGGAACAATGTCGACGTCGACACCGGCCAGCTTGAGCGGAATGACAATGTCCGAGAAGAAGATGCCGGCATCGACGTCGTGCCGGCGGACGGGCTGCAGCGTGATTTCGGAGGCCAGCGCCGGATCCAGGCAGGAATCCAGCATCGCGATACCCTCCCGCAGCTTGCGGTATTCAGGCAGCGACCTTCCGGCCTGGCGCATGAACCAGACCGGCCGGCGGGACGGAGTTCCACCCCGGTAGGCGGTAATGAGGGGGGAATCGGCCGTGCGGCCATCCATGAGCGGATGAGAGGCGCTAAGAGTCATACCCTGATTCTCTCCAAAATCCTCTCCGATGGATAACCGGGCAGGCCCGCTGCACCCGCAAAGGCTTCGGAGGTGACGGGAAACACGCTGAAAAAGGGGTCAGGTAAGGGCTGCCTATTGGGGTCTGCTGAGAGTCCGTGGCTAGTATTGAGGCACTGTGGTTCTACTTTCCCTTATTGCGACACACTCCGATGTTGACCTGGAAACCGTTGCGCGCCTCAGCGCCGGCGCCTCTCAGGTCTCCTCCTCCCTGCTCGAAACCGGATCCGCGGTGACCGGATCCGTGGTCCTGGCCACCTGCAACCGGTTCGAGGTCTACTGCGAGGCCAAGTCGGAGGCGGACGTCGAAGCGGCCCGCTCCGCCGTCGTCGCAGAAATCAGCCGGCACTCCGGACTGAGCAAAGACCTGGTCTCGCGTTCTTTCACCACCAACACCGGTGAATCAGTGGCCAAGCACCTGTTCGCCGTCGGCGCCGGTTTGGATTCCGCCGTGGTGGGCGAGCGTGAAATTGCCGGCCAGGTCCGCCGGGCACTGATCGAGGCCCAGGACAAAGGCACCGCAAGCGGCGGTCTCACCCGCCTCTTCCAGACAGCCTCACGCACAGCCAAAGATGTTGGAGCACTGACAGCCCTCGGTAAGCGGGGGCTTTCCATTGTTTCCGTAGCACTGGAACTGGCCACCGATCTCTCCATGGACACAGACTGGTCCGCCAAGGACGTTGTCGTCTTCGGCACCGGCGCTTACGCCGGAGCGACCATGGCGCTGCTCAAGGAACGCGGCTGCACCCGCATCAGCGTGTATTCCTCCTCCGGGCGGGCCGAGTCCTTTACCGCATCGCGCGGCGGAACTCCGTTGACCCGGGACTCGCTGCCGGATGCACTGGCCGCAGCGGACGTGGTGATCGGCTGCAGCGGAAGCGAAAGCCAGGTGAGCGCCCAGGACGTCAGGCGCGTCCGGAAATCCAGCAGCAAGCCGTTGATCATCATTGATTTGGCCCTGACCCATGATTTCGACCCGGCCGTCCGCGAGGTGGACGGCGTGGAACTGATCACCCTGGAATCGGTGCGTCTGGCAGCCCCGGCAGAGCAGGTGGAGTCCCTGAAGCAGGCCAGCAGCATCGTGGCCGACGCCGCCAAGTCCTTCTCTGAACTCCAGCTGAGCCGCCAAATGGACTCTGCCATTGTTGCGCTGCGCCGACACACCCTGAATGTCCTGGATTCCGAGCTGGAAAAGGTCCGTGCCCAGCACGGCTGCACCGGCGCCGCGGAGGAAGTGGAGTTTGCCATGCGCCGCATGGTCAAGCAGCT
The DNA here is from genome assembly GCF_023022985.1 of Arthrobacter gengyunqii. Lineage (NCBI taxonomy): Bacteria > Bacillati > Actinomycetota > Actinomycetes > Micrococcales > Micrococcaceae > Arthrobacter > Arthrobacter gengyunqii. Next base: position 2,841,333 of record NZ_CP095461.1, read on the forward strand.
CCTGCATGTTCCCACCGTGCGCGCACGCGAGCTCGCCGCCAGCGGCCAGCAGGATGACTACATCAAGGGTCTTGAAGCACTGTTCGGCATCACCCCGGAGAACCCGGTGGAGCGCCGCCGCCCGGCAGCCTCTCCCCACGCCGCCGGCACCGGTTCCAGCCGACCCGATTCCGAAGACGGCACGGACACCGCGGCTTCAGCCTGAATCAGTAAAGGACCTTCGCCGGTTCGATCTCCCTCACCCAGGCCAGGATCCCGCCGTCCACGTTAAACACCCGGTCATAGCCCTGCCCCCGCAGGAAAGCCGCCACCTCGGCTGACCGTCCGCCGGACTTGCAGTGCACGTAGAGATCCCGGCCCCGTGCGGGCAGGTTATCCCCCGCCAGGATTCCGGCGCGGGGCATCAGCTCCGCCCCCTCGATGCTGACAATTGCGTGCTCTCCCGGCTCCCTGACATCGATCAGGTCAAAGTCCCGTTCTCCAGCCGCCCGCGCCGCGAGCAGCAGCTGCAGTTCCCGGACGCCGACGGCGGGCGCCTCGTCCCCGGTCCCTTGGCTGCCTTCGGGAGGCATCCCGCAGAATGCCTCATAATCCTCTTCCAGTTCGGTGACCGGTTCAGCGGCGGGGTCTTTCCGCAGCCGGATTTCGCGCCACGACATGTCCAGCGCATTGAGCACCAGGACCCGGCCCAGGAGCGTCACTCCGGTGCCGGTAATCAGCTTCACCGCTTCGTTGACCATGACCGAGCCGATCTGGGCGCAGAGCACCCCCAGCACTCCCCCTTCTGCGCAGGAGGGAACCGAACCGGCGGGCGGCGCCTCGGGATAAAGGTCGCGGTACGTCGGCCCGTGCCTTCCCCAAAAGACGCTGACCTGCCCGTCGAAGCGCAGGATCGATCCCCAGACATAGGGCTTGCCCAGAATCTCGGCAGCATCGTTGACCAGGTAGCGGGTGGCGAAATTATCGGTGCCGTCCAGGATCAGGTCATATCCGGCGAAGATCTCCAGCACATTGTCAGCGTCCAGTCGCGCCGGGTGCAGTTGGACGTTCACCAGGGGATTCAGTTCGCGGATGCTCCGCCGGGCAGACTCGGCCTTGGAGCTGCCGAGGTCGGAGACGCCGTGAATGATTTGGCGCTGCAGATTGGATTCGTCCACCGTGTCGTCGTCGACAATCCCCAGCGTGCCAACTCCCGCCGCCGCCAGGTACAGCAGCGCCGGTGAGCCAAGGCCGCCGGCACCAATGACCAGGACACGCGCGTTTTTGAGCCGTTGCTGCGCGGGCATCCCAAATTCGGGGATGATTAAATGCCGCGAGTAGCGCCGGGTTTCCTCGCTGGTCAGCCCTGCCGCGGGCTCAACCAGCGGAGGCAGGGCAGCTTTTGGCTCACTCATGGATCCAATCTAGTACCCAAACCGTGCTGCGGAACCCGCCGGAGAGGTACCCGCGGGTAAACTGAAGGCCGTTGACCGGGCACCTTGGCCCGGTGCCGTTGAGAGGTCCATACACGTGAGCAACCAGCAAACCGGCAAGCCAACCCGGCTCCCCCGGGAGGAACGGCGCCGCCAGCTGTTGAACGCCGCGCAGGAGGTTTTTGTCAGCAACGGTTTCCACGGAGCGGCCATGGACGACATTGCCGAAGTGGCCCGGGTCAGCAAGCCCGTTCTCTATCAGCATTTTCCGGGCAAGCGGGAGCTGTATCTGGCGCTGCTCGAGGACCATCTGGGCACCCTCACGGAATTCCTCACGAGCGCTTTGAACTCGACCACCGACAACGATCTGCGCGTCCGGGAAACCATGCGCGCCTACTTCCGTTTCGTGGCTCAGGACAGCCAGGGCCACCGGCTGGTTTTTGAGTCCGACATGACCAACGACGCAGAAGTCAGCGCCCGGATCGAGGAATTCAATGCCCGGTTCGCGTCCAATATTGCCGATGTCATCGCAGAGGACACCAAGCTTTCCCACGTGGAGGCGACGCTGCTGGGCCGGGCGCTGGCCGGCATGGCCCAAGTGAGTGCCCGCTACTGGCTGGAGACGAACGGAGACTTGGACATAGATGCGGCGTCCGAGCTCGTCTACCGTTTAGCTTGGCGCGGAATCAGCCGGTTCCCCAAGGAAATCTAGAGTAGATTTCGAAGCGGATATGTTTCATTAATACAGGAGGCACCACGGTGGAAGTAAAAATCGGCATTCAGAATGTTGGCCGCGAAATCGTTTTTGAATCGAGCCAGACCGCCGACGCCGTTGCTGACGTCGTGGCGGAGGCCCTGAGCAGCCAGAAGGAACTGCGGCTCAAGGATGACAAGGGCCGGCTCATCATGGTTCCCGCCGGTGTCATCGGGTACGTGGAAATTGGCGCTGAAGAGGTTCGCCGCGTCGGCTTCGGCGCGCTCTAGGTTCCGGAGGACCGGACGATGATCAGCCTGATTGTTGCTGCTTTGGCCTCGCTGGCGGTTGGCTTCATCGTCCGGGGCGCGGACCGCCGCCGGTCCCGGTACGGCGTTTTTCTGCTCCCGGGCCTGTCTCTGGCTGCGGCCATGGTCCTGTGGGTCGGGCTGCAGCTGGGCGGCACGGGATCTGATCCTGACCTGTTTTGGCTTGCGTGGGTCCTGCCGCCGGTTGCCGGCGCCGCAGCCGCAGTCATTGCCGCGGTTGTCATAGGTCCCCGTCGCGAAGCCCGGGATGCGGCAGAGCTGGAAAGGGTGCTGCGGTTCTGACCGCCCGGGACTAACCGGCGGACAGGAGAGCGCCCAGCTCGCGCGACAGAATTTGCCCTGCGGCCCGGTGCCCCGCGTCAGTGAAATGGCGGCCGTCAGTCTCCCGGTACTCTCCCAGCGAGAACCGCGTCCACCAGTCCCCCACGCTGAGGAACTCCACCCCCTCTTGTTGCGCCACTGAGGCCAGCAGTGCGTCCACGGCCGTGCGCCTGCTTCCCACCGCGCCCTTAGCGGAGGAAATGACGCCGATCATTACCAGCCGGGACTTCGGATAGGTGCGCCGGGCTTCCGCGATCATGGTCCGTGCAGCTTCGGCAATTTGCACGTCCGAGGCAATTCCGGCGTCGTTCCCTCCGCCCTGCAGTACCACCAGCTGTGGAGTCCCCCAGGGCAGCACCCACTGCTGCTGCGTCAAGGCAGTGTAATAGTTGCCAACGGAGCCGTTTCCCCGGATGTAGCCGGTGCCTCCTGCGCCGCGGAGCACCGTCCGGTAGCCCAGTTCGGTCAACCCCTGATCCACCCAGGTGCCCGGTCCCGTCTGTGAATCGCCGATGACGACGGCGGACCCGGCAATCTCCGCGTCCCACGTCATCACCCGGTCCAGTTCCGGGACCCGGATCAAGGACCCGTTCTCAAAATCGGTGCGGTAAACGGCGCCAAAGGCGTATTCGGAGTTCAGCGGTTTGCCCAGCGAGGAAAAGCCGTCCCGCCTGCTGAGGACATCCACCGACTTATGGAGTACCGTGATTCCGTTTTGGGCCGTCCAGAGGACCACTTCGTCTCCGAACTCTTCACGGCATGCGGTGGGTGCCGCGCAGGACAAACCGGAAACAGGCTGTGCCAGGGGATGCCCTTCGGCTGTCCGCAGCTGCTGGAACGCGCTGATATCCTTCCAAGCTGTCCGCGGCAATCCGCCGGCCGCTTCGGCACTGTTCTTCTGCTGCAGATACCCGGCCAGCAGTGAGCTGCGCGGCTGCTCCCGCTGCTGCAGTCCGGAGGTGTCCGTTGCCCCGGCCGAGACAGCGAGTGCGGCGGCGCAGGCCAGCACAAGGCCGCGTTTAGCCGCAGATCCGGCCATGATTCCGCCCCCCTGCGTTGTCTATCCTGTCGTTCACCCCGCAAGCGCAAGCTGTTTTGCGGCAGCGGCTGCGGCAATCCCCGTCAGGCGGTGAGCCCCAGCCTGCTCATCCGTCGCGAGTGGTTGCGGGTCAATTCGGCGAACAAGGCCTTGAGTCCGTCTTCATAGGGTCCCTGGTCCGTGCCCTGCAGCAAACCGCCCAGAACCGCACGTTCGAGGACCACGCGCTGGGCCTGGGTCAGTGCTTCGCCAACCAGGCGCCTCCCCCAAAGAGCCAGCCGGGAGGCAAGCCGCGGATCGTCGGCGAGTGCCTGCTGCAGCCTCGCTTCAAGGACCTCGCCCGCCGGCTCGGCATCTTTCAAAGCCAGCACCAGTTCCGCCGTGGCAGGATCCAGCCGGGCCGCAACCAGCTGATAGAAGTCGTCGGAAATGGCGTCCGTGACATAGAACTTCATCAGCGATTCAAACCAGTCTGCGGGCCGGGTCCGGTCATGGAAGGCGTCTACTGACGGCTGGAAGGGCCGCATGGCCGCCTCCGGATCCAGGCCCAGCTTCACCAGGTGTTCCGTCACGCGCTCAAAGTGCCCGTATTCGCTCACCGCCAGCCGCCCCAGGACGGTGCGGTCATGCAGCGTGGGCGAAAAGCGTGCGTCCGAGGACATCCGCTCAAAAGCTGACAGCTCTCCGTACGCCATGACACCGAAAAGGTCTGCGAGGAAACGGCGGTAAATGTCCCCGACATCTGAGGATCCCGGGCCGTAGGCGGAGTCTGGTTCGGTGCGGGTGCCGTTTGTCATGGACCCCAGCGTACCGTCGGCATCGCACAGACGTCCGCGCGCCGCGCCCCGCCAATGCGGGGTCGTCGGCACCCACCGGGTAGACTTGAAAGGTAGTAAAAGGATGCCCGGTCGTCTTACATGCCTTTGATGGACCTTAGCCAGACCCGCAATACCTACGCGATCTTGATATTTTTGGCCGTCGCCCGTGCCCGATGCACCGCGGCGGACCTGCAGTTGTTAGCCCGCGATCGGCTTCCGCTGGACGCATCATGCGCCCGCCACATGCTCCGGTGTGGGCTTTTGCAGCCACTCGTCGAGCCTGGCGCCGCGATGCCTAACTGAACGGTACTTAATTGAACACTGAACTCTCCCAGGTTGATGACACCCGTCACCTCACCGCCGATGACAGCAATGAAGCTTTGAGCGTGGCTGAAACCCTGGCCACCACGCAGGCAGCGGCCATAATTCCGGAACTGACGTTCGCGGATTTTGGCGTCCGCTCCGACATTGTGGAGTCGCTCTCTGAAGCGGGCATCACCCATCCCTTCCCCATCCAGTCGATGACACTGCCGGTGGCCCTGGGCGGTCACGACATCATTGGCCAGGCCAAGACGGGCACAGGCAAGACGCTCGGCTTCGGCATTCCCGCCATCCAGCGGGTCATTGCGCCCGACGACGAGGCTTACGCGTCCCTCGCCGTGCCCGGTGCCCCGCAGGCACTGATTGTTGTTCCCACCCGTGAACTCGCCGTCCAGGTTGCCGGTGACCTGTCCACTGCTGCCAAGCGCCGCGGTGCCCGGATCGTCACGATTTACGGCGGCCGTGCCTACGAGCCTCAGATCGAGTCCCTGGCCGCCGGCGTCGAGATTGTGGTCGGCACCCCGGGCCGCCTGATCGACCTGTACAACAAGAAGCACCTCTCGCTGAAAAACGTGCGCATCGTAGTCCTCGACGAAGCCGACGAGATGCTGGACCTTGGCTTCCTGCCGGACGTGGAAACCCTGATGGCCGCCACGCCCGCCGTGCGCCAGACGCTGCTCTTCTCAGCGACCATGCCCGGCGCCGTCGTCGCGATGGCCCGCCGTTACATGACCAAGCCAACCCACATCCGGGCAGCGGATCCCGATGATGAAGGCCTGACGAAGAAGGACATTCGGCAGGTTGTCTACCGGGCCCACAACCTCGACAAGAGCGAAGTGGTGTCCCGCATCCTGCAGTCCAAGGGCCGCGGACGCACCATCATTTTCACCAAGACCAAGCGCACAGCCGCCAAGCTGTCCGAGGAACTGGCGGACCGCGGCTTTGCCGTTGCGGCCATGCACGGCGACCTGGGCCAGGGTGCACGCGAGCAGGCCATGCGCGCCTTCCGCAATGAGAAGGTTGACGTGCTCGTGGCCACCGATGTTGCTGCCCGCGGCATCGACGTCGACGACGTCACCCACGTCATTAATTACCAGTGCCCCGAAGACGAAAAGACCTACCTGCACCGCGTGGGCCGCACCGGCCGCGCCGGCAACAAGGGCACAGCCGTGACCTTCGTGGACTGGGACGATGTCCCCCGCTGGGGCCTCATCAACAAGGCCCTCGGCCTGGACCAGGCCGAGCCCGTGGAAACGTACTCCTCGTCGCCGCACCTCTACACCGACCTGGACATTCCCGAAGGCACCAAGGGCCGTCTGCCGCGCAACAAGCGCACGCATGCGGGCATTGACGCCGAGAAGATCGAGGACCTCGGCGAGACCGGCAAGAAGAACGCTGCCGCACCGTCCCGGGACGGCTCCCGTGACAGCTCCCGCGGACGCGACCGGACACGCGCCGGCGGCACCCGCGGCGACCGGCCCCGCAGCGGCGGTGGGGATCGCGGACGCTCGGATAAGCGTGAGGACTCACGCCGTTCCGGCGACCAGCAGGCTGCCCCGGCGCGCACCGCCGAGGCACCGGCTGCAGCAGCAGACTCGGCCGCTGACCGTCCCCGCCGCAGCCGCACCCGCACGCGCCGCCGCAACGGCGAAGTGGTCGGCGACTCCGCCCCCGCAGCCGAATAGCCGGGCAGCACCACAGCTTATGAGCATTCCCCTTTGGTCGCCGGACGGCAGGTCGCTGGTAGTACACGCGGACAACGCCGTGTTTCTGCCCACCCTGCCGGACGGTGCCTTCACCATGATTTACGTGGATCCGCCGTTCAACACCGGCCGGTCCCAGCGCCGGCAGCAAACCACCATGGTCCGCAGCGCCGACGGCAGCGGCGACCGGGTCGGGTTCAAAGGCCGCAGCTACAGCACGGTCAAGGGCCTGCTCTCCAGCTATGACGATGCCTTCGAGGACTACTGGGCGTTCCTGGAACCCCGGTTGGCTGAGGCGTGGCGGCTCCTGGCTGACGACGGAACCCTGTACGTGCATCTCGATTACCGCGAGGTGCACTACGCAAAAGTCATGCTGGATGCCCTCTTCGGCAGGGACTGTTTCCTGAACGAGATCATCTGGGCCTACGACTACGGCGGACGTGCCAAGAACCGCTGGCCTGCCAAACACGACAACATCCTCGTGTACGTCAAGAATCCCGCGGCATACCACTTCGACAATGCCGAAGTGGACCGTGAGCCGTACATGGCGCCGGGTCTGGTCACGCCCGAAAAGGTGGCGCTGGGCAAGCTGCCCACCGACGTCTGGTGGCACACCATCGTCTCTCCCACCGGCAAGGAAAAAACCGGGTACCCGACCCAGAAGCCCGAAGGCCTGCTGCGGCGCACCGTGGCTGCCAGCAGCCGCGAGGGTGACTGGGTCCTGGACTTCTTTGCGGGTTCCGGAACACTGGGTGCCGTCGCCGCCAAACTGAACCGGAAATTTGTCTGCGTGGATGCGAATCCGCAGGCCATTGACGTGATGTCCAAGCGGCTCGGCCATGCGGCCGACATCGTTTCCAGCGAAGCGGTGGCAGCTGTAGCCAGCGCCTGAGGGTTACGGCCGGACGACGGCGGTCCCGGTGGCCAGGCCCTCGATCTTTTCCAGGACCTCGGGGGCGGTGGTGAACTCTCCGAGCAGATTGGGTTTGCCGGTCCCGTGGTAGTCGCTGGACCCGGTGACCAGCAGCGAGTTCTCCGCTGCCAGCCGGCGCAGCCACGCCCTGCCCTCCACGGGGTTGTCGCGGTGGTCCGCTTCCACGCCCAGGAGTCCGGCGTCGATCATCTCGTGGAACGTTTCTTCGCCCACCACGCGGCCGCGCGAGGACGCCACCGGGTGGGCGAACACCGGCACTCCCCCGGCCCGGCGGATCAGCTCGACCGCGCGGGCCGGGTCCGGGGCATAGTGGGCAACGAAGTAGCGTGACCTTGCCGTCAGGATGCCGGCAAAGGCCGCAGAACGGTCCGGCACCACGCCGGCTGCAACGAGCGCGTCGGCAATGTGCGGCCGCCCGATCGTCGCGCCCGGGGCCACATGTTCCTGCACCAGGTCCCAGTCGATGGGAAAATCCTCAGCCAGCCGCTGCACCATCATCTCGGCGCGGGACACCCGCGCCGTCCGGGACCTGGCGATTTCAGCCACCAGCTCAGGATCGGTTGGGTCGTGCAGGTAGGACAGCACATGGACGCTGATTCCCTCACTGCTGCGGCAGGAGACCTCCATCCCCTGCACCAGGGTCAGTCCCTCCCGGCGGGCCGCCTCAGCCGCCTCCTGCCACCCGGAGGTGGCATCGTGGTCGGTCAGGGCCACCACATCCAACCCGGCCTCTTTTGCCGAACGCATCACCTCCGCCGGCGGCTGGGTTCCGTCGGAGACTGTGGAGTGCGTGTGCAGGTCGATTCTCACCCCATCAATCTACTTGCTTCGAACCTTCCGCCGATCGTCCGGCGCGGACCGGAAGTGTTCCGGGATGTTTGGCCGCCCCGTCCGCACAGTGAGACCATGGAGGGGTGACTACTGATGCGAATCCATTGACCACCGCCGACACGTCGGGACTCGGGGAGTTGTCCGAAGGGCAGCCCTTGGATGACCGCGTAAACAACCGCTCCCAGAAACCGTCCAATGAGGCCTACAAGGCTTTCATGGCAACCGGCTGGGCCGAGGACGACGCCGAGCTTCCCGCGCGCGCAGAAGTTGCCCCCTACGCCGCCCAGCGCCGTCGTGCCCTGTCCGAGCGGTTCCCGGGTGAGCGCCTCGTGATCCCCGCCGGCCCGCTCAAGGTGCGGTCCAATGACACCGATTACCGTTTCCGCCCGCACTCCGGCTTTGCGCACCTGACTGGCCTTGGCCTGGACCGGGAACCCGACGCCGTGCTCATCATGGAGCCGGTGGAACCGGGAACAGGCGACGACGGCGGCAACCACACTGCCGTCCTCTACTTCCGTCCGCTCGCCGGCACGGACAGTGAAGAGTTCTACTCCAACGCCCGCTACGGCGCGTTCTGGATCGGCTCACGGCTGGGCCTGGAACAGGTCAGCGCCCTGCTGGACCTGCCCACCCGCCATTTGGACGAGGCTGAAACAGCCATTACCTCCAACGTCGGTGACCCGCAGTTCGGCGGCATCTCCGTGCGCCTGCTGCGCAAAGTCGATGAGATGGTGGATGCGCTGGTGGACACCGTCCGCTACAACACCGCCATGGATCCCGAAAACGTTGACCTCAGCGCGCTTGACGCCCTGGACGGCGAGCTCACCGAGGCTCTGTCCGAACTGCGTTTGATCAAGGACGCGTGGGAAGTGAAGCAGATGGAAGCCGCCGTAGCGGCGACGGTCAACGGCTTCACCGAGGTCGTCAAGGCCCTCCCCCGCGCCATCGCCCACCCGCGCGGGGAGCGCGTAGTGGAGGGTGCATTCTTCTCCCGTGCCCGTGAAGAGGGCAATGACCTCGGCTACGACACCATTGCCGCGGCCGGCAACAACGCCACCGTGCTGCACTGGATCCGCAACAACGGCACCGTGAACGCCGGCGAGCTCCTGCTCCTCGACGCCGGGGTGGAGGCCGACAGCCTTTACACCGCGGACATCACCCGCACGGTTCCGGTCAACGGCACCTACTCCCCCGTTCAGCGCAAGATCTACCAGGCCGTTCTTGACGCCGCCGACGCCGGTTTTGCTGCAGCCAAGCCCGGGGCAAAGTTCCGCGACGTTCATCAGGCTGCCGTAAAGGTCCTGGCCGAACGGCTGGCTGACTGGGGCCTGCTGCCGGTTTCCCTGGAGGAAGCGCTATCCGACAACGGTCAGCAGCACCGCCGGTGGATGCCGCACGGCACCAGCCATCACCTCGGCCTGGATGTCCATGACTGCGCACAGGCCCGCAAGGAGCTGTACCTGGACGGCATCATCACCGAGGGCATGGTGTTCACCATCGAGCCGGGCCTCTACTTCAAGAACGAGGACCTGTCCGTTCCCGAGGAGTACCGGGGCATCGGCGTTCGGATTGAGGATGACATCCTCATCACCGCCGAGGGCCCGGTGAACCTCAGCGCTGCGCTGCCGCGCAATCCGGAAGACGTTGAAAACTGGATGTCCGGGCTCGCAGAGTAAACCGGTGACCCACTGACAGCTGATTGACAGAGCAGAGGCTCCGCACCCGTTGGGTACGGAGCCTCTGCTCTGTCTGTGGCTAAGTTTCGTTCCTGCTAGCGGGGAATGCCGCCTCCGCCTTCGCCGGGTTCCTTCTCTTCACCGCTGTGCTTGCCGGCAGGGATCTGCGGGGCCGCCTCCGGGCTGCCCGGAGCCTGGGCCTGCTTCGGCTGGCCCTCTTCCGGTCCGGCAGGGGCGGCCGGCGCCGGGGCGGACGGAAGACGCACACCGTACTGCGGACGGCCGTCGGGAAGATCCGGGAACTGCCCCCGAGGCACGGTTCCCGTTGGAGCCTGCCCTCCGCCCGAAGCCTGGCCCCGGCTCGAATCCGCGTTCTCCTGTCCCGCGCCCACCGGTTGGTTCGGCTGGTTGGGCTGGTTGGGCTGCCCGCCGGTTGCCGCCCCGTACGGGTTGGCCCAGCCGGCCGGACGTTCCGGTCCTGTTCCGGGACCGCCCTGCGGCGGTCCCTGTTGTCCCTGTCCCATGTACGGCGGACGGTACTGCGGAGGCTGCGGGTGGCCGTGCTGGCCGATCATCGGCAGCTGCTGCAGAACGCGGCGGGCATCGTTGGCGGCCTGCGGCGCCACGATGACGTCATAGCTTGTGGCGATGACTTGGCTCGTGGAGGTGAAGTCCCGCCGGCCGCGCTGGAGGGCATAGGCGAGCACCCCGAAGAGCAGCCAGAAAACCGCACCCAGTGCCATCGACGGGATCAGGGAAATATAGCTCTCGCCGCCGGCGAAGAGCATCAGGGCCAGTCCAACGAACAACCCGAACCAGGCACCGGTAGCCATCGAAGACAGTGCAACCCTGGGGTAGGACAACCTGCCGGTCACCCGTTCCACCGACTTCAGTTCGCTGCCGATAATGGAGACCATCTGCACCGGAAACTTGCTGTCTGCCAGATAGTCCACCGCCTTCTGGGCATCCAGGTAGGCGGTGTAGCGGCCCACCGTTTCGCCCTGGGGCAGGGCGCGGCCTTCATCACGTGGCGGCTTTGAACCGAAAAGGGTAGACATCCCTCCATTCTGTCCCACTTACCGCTCCCATGGGGGCCGTATCGCTCGAAGTGAACTTCATCCCGCCGAGGGAAGCCGATCGAGGTCAGTTCCCCCGCCGTCAGGCTCTGCGGCAGTGCCCCGATACGGCGGAAGCGCCGGGCACCCCGTAGCCTAAGAATGTGAGCAAAAATCCTACCCGTGTCTTCATCGCACGCCTGCTCGGCCTGGACGTTTTCGACCCCCTGGGGGACCGTTTGGGCCGGCTGCGCGACGCCGTCGTACTGGACCGCGGCCCCGGTCTTCCTCCACAGGCCGTGGGCATTGTGGTGGAGGTGCCGGGCAAGAAGCGCGTCTTTGTGCCGCTGACCCGCATCACGTCCATGGATCCCAGCCAGATTATCTGCACCGGCCTGGTCAACCTGCGCCGGTTTGAACAGCGCGGAGCGGAAATGCTGGTGGTTGGGGAGCTCTTCGACCGGCGGGTAAAGCTGCGCGACGGCAGCGGCGAAGCCACCATCGAAGATATTGCCATTGAACAGAACCGTGCCGGTGACTGGTACGTTTCCAACCTCTTCGTCCGCCGCGGAGGTTCGGAATCCCGGCTGCGTCCCCTGCGGCGGCGAGGTGAACAAATGATCGTGGATTGGAAGGACATCATCCACTGGGACACCTCGGGCCCGCAGGCCGCCACGTCCTTCGTGGCCCAGAACGACGATCTCAAAGCTGCCGACTTTGCCGACGCCCTGCACGAGATGAGCGGCAAGCGCCGCATTGAAGTGGCCAGCGAACTCCAGGATGAACGTCTCGCGGATGTGCTGCAGGAACTGCCCGACGACGACCAGGTCCAGATCCTGCAGTCCCTGGACGTGGAGCGCGCTGCCGACGTGCTGGAAGAGATGGATCCCGACGACGCCGCGGACCTGCTCAACGAACTGCCGGAGGACCAGAAGGAAGAGCTCCTGCAGCTGATGGAACCCGAGGACGCACGCGATGTCCGGCGGCTGCTGAAGTATGAGGAAGACACCGCCGGTTCGCTGATGACGCCCGTTCCGGTCATCCTGCCGCCTGAGGCAACGGTCGCCGAAGCGCTCGCCCATGTGCGCCGTGAAGAGCTGACCCCGGCCCTGGCTTCCTCGATTTACGTGTGCCGGCCTCCGCTGGAGACGCCCACGGGACGGTACCTCGGCGTCGTGCACATCCAGCAGCTGCTGCGCTCGGCTCCTCCGGAGGCGCTGGGGAATATCCTTGATACTGATTTGGAGCCGGTCCGGGACTACGCGAGCATCAGCGAGGTCTCCCGGATGCTCGCCACTTACAACCTCAATTCGCTGCCCGTCGTCAACGACACCGGCCGCCTGGTGGGGGCAGTGACCGTGGATGACGTCCTGGACCACCTGCTCCCCGATGACTGGCGCGCCTCCGACGATGCCCCGACAAATGCTAAACAGGGAAGGACCCATGGCTGAAAGAGTAAAGTCCCAGACCAGCGGCCTGGACACGCCCCGGACCGCCCGCACGCGTTGGTTGCCTCGGCTCTCCCCAAACCCGGACGCCTTCGGCCACGCCACGGAGAACTTCGCCCGGTTCATGGGAACGCCCACGTTCCTCGTCTACATGACCGTGTTCTGCGCGGTCTGGCTGATCTGGAATACCTGGGGTCCGGAACCGCTGCGCTTTGACGACATTGCGCTGGGTTTCACACTGCTGACCCTCATGCTCTCGCTGCAGGCTTCCTACGCTGCACCCCTTCTCCTGCTGGCCCAGAACCGGCAGGATGACCGGGACCGCGTCTCGGTTCGCCAGGACCGTGAACGCGCCGAACGCAACCTGATGGACACGGAATACCTGACTCGGGAAATTGCCGAGCTGCGGATTGCCCTGCGCGAAGTCGCCACGCGTGACTACGTGCGTTCAGAGCTCCGAAGCCTCCTTGAGGAACTGCTCGAGGCCAACAACAGCGAAGCATCCGAGGACGCTCCCGCTAAGCGCAACCAGCGCCGTCGTCCTGAGTCTTCGGGATCCTCGGCAGCCACGGAACACATGCCCAAACTCAATCCCGGCGGGAGGGAAAACTAGAGCGTGGCACCACTGCAACACACAGCCGACCGTGCCTTGGCTGCCCTTGACACGGTCCTGGACCCGGAGCTCCGGCGCCCCATCACTGAGCTGGGAATGGTCAGCGGGGTGTCCGTGGACGACGACGGCGTCGCCTCCGTGGGCGTCCTGCTCACCATCTCCGGGTGCCCGCTGCATGAAACCATTACCGCCGACGTCGAACGCGTCCTTGGCGGCGTTGACGGCATCTCGGGTGTGCGCGTGGACCTGGGTGTGATGACCCCTGATCAGCGGGCAGCGCTCAAGGAAAAACTGCGCGGATCTGCCGGTGCCAAGGACATTCCCTTCAACCGGCCCGGTTCTCTAACCCGTGTCTACGCGGTTGCCAGCGGAAAGGGCGGCGTGGGAAAGTCCAGCGTCACGGTGAACCTGGCAGCGGCCATGGCTGCCTCCGGTCTGCGGGTGGGGATCGTGGACGCCGATGTGCACGGCTTTTCCATCCCCGGGCTGCTGGGCATCACCCAGCCGCCCACGCGCGTGGATGAGATGATCCTTCCGCCGGTGGCCTACGGCATCAAGACGATTTCCATTGGCATGTTCGTGGCCGGCAACGCTCCGGTGGCCTGGCGCGGCCCCATGCTGCACCGCGCCCTGGAGCAGTTCCTGACGGACGTGTATTTCGGCGACCTCGATGTCCTCTTCCTGGACCTTCCGCCGGGCACAGGCGACATCGCCATTTCCGTGGCCCAGCTGCTGCCGCAGTCGGAGATTCTGGTGGTGACCACACCCCAGGCAGCGGCGGCGGATGTCGCGGAACGCGCCGGCTCCGTGGCTTCACAGACAGGTCAAAGTGTTGCCGGCGTCATCGAGAACATGTCCTGGCTGCAGCTGCCCACGGGTGAGCGGATGGAGTTGTTTGGCTCGGGCGGCGGAGATATCGTGGCCAAACGCCTCAGTGAAGCACTGGGCAAGGACATTCCGCTGCTGGGGAGCATCCCGCTCGACGTTGACCTGCGGACCGGCGGAGACTCCGGTGCACCCGTGGTGCTCTCGGAAGCAGCTCTGGTGGAAGGTTCTGCCGGTGCTGAGCTGCGCCGCATCGCGGGGTCCCTTGCCAGGCGTCCCCGGGGGCTGTCCGGGCTGAAGCTGGGCGTTAGCCCGCGTTAGCCCTGTGCTCCCCAGTTCCGCGTACTACGTGGCTTCGGTGTCGAAGGGAGCCCGTTCGCCGTTCTGCAGCCGCATCAGCGGTTTGACGGCGGGCGGTCCGGTGGGTGCGGCTGCGCGTTCGGCGCCGGGGGCGCTGGTGCCTCCGCGGGGAGCTGCAGGCGCGGGCCGTGCGCTGACCGGCTTGACGGCATCCTCAAAATCATCAATGAGTGCTTCCTTGATGATCCGGCGCGGGTCGTACTGCCGCGGATCCAGCTTGCGCCAGTCCACCTCGTCGATCTCGGGGCCGACCTCTTCCCGGAGCTGTTCCTTGGCGCCGCTGGCCATCCGCCGTACTTCACGGACCAGGCGGGCGAGCTGGGAAGCATATTCCGGCAGCCTTTCAGGCCCCAGGACCGCCACGGCAAGGATTGCCAGGACGAGCAGCTCATAGCCGTTGATTCCGATCACCTGTGAAGACTACCTTTTCTGCCGCATCGCGGGCCAGTTGCGGGACATGGCGGGAGGTTTCCCTGCTGTCGGGTCATTCCTGTTCTCCGGTGCCTGTCATGACGGACAATCCGCGTTTGATCCGGTCCCACACGCCATAGGCGGTATCCCGGGCGTGCAGCACCAGCCGGGATGATTCGGTGAGGGAAATCTCGCTGACCGCTTCGTCGAGGACGTCCGGTGACGCGGCCAGGGTGTAGGTGACCCGGCTCGATGCGACGACTGCCTGATGAGGACGCTGCGGATGCATCCAGATTTGAGGGCGGCCCGGGCTCTGTTCCTGCAGGACGAAGCCTTCCTCGGTCACCGGCTTCCCACTGACACCGTCTACGACAGTCTCTTCGGACCAGGAACCCGGGTGGGTCTCATAAACGGTGACACTGTTTCCGTTGCCTTCCAGCGTCATGATGACTGCAGGATGCCCGTCAACCAGGCCAGCCCGTGCTCCCGCCACGGACAATCCTGCCGCAGCCAGTTCCGGGCAGGCCCATCCGCGGGAACGCAGTTCTGCCAGCTGTTCCGGGGCCAGCTCATCATCCGGGGTTCCTCCGGTGACCTCGCTCCATACGGCCGCCAGGCCCGGCGTTGCCTGCTGCAGGGCAGGCGGCTGCGCCCAGCCTCCCAGCAGATATGCGGTGGACAGAACCAGGCCTACGGCGGCGGCAACGACACCGGTGGCGGTCACGAGCCGGTGGCGGCCGCCACCCGAGGGAACCGGCTGCTGGGCATAACCGTCAGGCGCCGTGTCGCCAGCCATCTGCGCGGTGCGTTCGATCCGTTCGCGCAGCAGAGGGCTGGGCTCGGGAACTTCCAGTGAGCGCAGGCGTGCCCGCAGGCGCCGTTCGCGGGCAGCTTCGGAACGACAGGCGGCGCATCGGGAAAGGTGTGCCTGGAGTGCAGCAGCACGGGCCGGGTTGGCCTGGCCGTCCAGGTACTCCTGCAGGAGTCGTTTGGGATGTCGCATGGAGTCAGTTGGCGCCCGCCACGCGTGGAAGCTTGAGCCGGGGACCGGTTTGGGTACGGACTTGGGGATCGCGGTGGGCCAGTTTCTCTTTCAGCATGGTCCGGCCGCGGTGAATACGCGAACGGACAGTGCCAAGCTTGACTCCCAGTGCACGGGCAACCTCGTCATACGACAGGCCTTCGAGATCGCAGAGAACCACGGCCGCTCGGAAGTCAGGAGGAAGTTCGTCCAGCGCTCGGGCGATGTCCACGTCGAGGTTGTTGAACTCGAAGCTGCGTTCCGGTCCCGGCCCGTTGCTGGGCAGCCGGCTTTCCGCTTCTTCGGTCATGCCGTCAAACCTGATCCGGCTCTTCCTCCGTGCCTGGTCGAGGAAAAGATTGGTAGTAATGCGGTGCAGCCACCCGTCCAGGGTTCCGGGCTGGAAGTTCTCCAGGGAGCGGAAGACACGGACAAACACCTCTTGGGTGAGGTCTTCGGCGTCGTGCCGGTTTCCGGTCAGGCGGTACGCCAGCCGATATACTTTGGCTGAGTGTGCCTGCACTACTTCTTCCCAGGTGGGTCGCACCCACTCGGAGGCAGCCGGTCCGCCGGCTGCTGAGGTCGTGGACAAAGCCGCCCTCCTTCCCGTGAAGTCATGTCATTGCGCCTGTGGCGAAACGACTCCCCTTGCTGGTGTCCTGCATAATTATGTTGACCCATCAATCTGGGAGTTCTCTGTTAGCACTCTTGGCACGCACATGGAAGTACCGCTGCACTGCTGCCGCCGGCGTGCTTCCCATCCAAGGCCAAGGGTGAAGACGGTGGGCCTTAAGCTTGACTGAGCATGGTCCCCCCTTCCAACGAAAGTGATTCGAATGAGCGCCGACAAGCAGACCAGCTGGTCCTACACGGAGGGCCTTCCCTTCGAGGACGAAGTCCTGCTGCGCGCCCGGGAGCGCTCCTACGAGCTGGGAGTCTCACCGATATCCACTGGCGTGGGAGCGGCCTTGACCGTCCTGGCAGCGGCGTCCAAGGCCCAGACTGTGGTGGAAGTAGGCACCGGTGCCGGTGTCTCCGGCGTATGCCTGCTGCGAGGGCTGGGCCGCCAGTCGGTTTTGACGACCATCGATTCCGACGTCGATCATCTCCGGGCAGCGCGTGAGGCCTACCGCGAGGCCGGAGTGGCCGGCAATCGAACCCGCACCATCTCAGGCCGTGCCGCTGAAGTGCTTCCCCGGCTCACCGACGGAGCCTACGACATGGTCTTTATCGACGCCGACAAGCCTTCTTTTCCGCTCTACGTGGCGCAGGCTGTACGGCTGCTCAAGCGCGGCGGACTGTTGATAGTCAACGATGCCCTGGACCACGGCAAAGTCTCCGATCCGGCTATCCGTGAAGAGACCACCAACACCATGCGAAAAGTGGGCAAGGTGATCCGGGACAATGACGCTCTTGTGTCGTCGTTGCTGCCCACCGGCGACGGTCTTCTGCTGGCTGTGAAGACAAACTAGCAAGCAGCCGGAACACAGACGGAGGCGCCCGCCCGTCTCTCAGTTGACCCCGTCCTGCAGTTAGCTGGGCCGCCGGAGGTTGGACGCGTCCCGCAGAAAGCTGATGAGCAGGCGAGTTCCAAAGCCGGTGGCGCCCTTGGCGATTTCATGTTTGTCCGCACGGGCGCTCATGGGGCCGGCGATGTCCAGATGCACCCAGGGAACGCCGTCGACGAACTTCTCCAGGAACAGCGCGGCCACAATAGCCCCGGCGCCGAACTTGAGGGCCGGCGGTGCCACATGCGCCACGTCGGCCGTCTCCGAGGCGAGAGCGTAGTCGTAGTCATGCACCAGGGGCAGCGGCCAGATCCGGTCCCCGGATGTGTCTCCCGCTTTCTCCAGCGCCTCCAGCAGGTATGGAGTGTTGGAGAAGACCGCCCCGTACTGCTGGCCCAATCCCAGAGCCGCAGCTCCAGTCAGGGTGGCAATGTCCACCAGAACATCCGGAGCAAGCCCTGCCGCAGCATAAGCCAGCGCGTCGGCGAGGACCATCCTGCCCTCGGCATCCGTGTTGCCGATCTCCACGGTGGTGCCGTTGTACGTGGTGACGACGTCACCGGGCCGGTAGGCCGAAGCGCCAATGGCATTCTCGGCCAGCGCCAGAATGCCGGTGACGCGGTGCGGCAGCTCCAGCTCGGCAGCAGCCTCGACCGCCGCCAGGACCACGGCGGCACCGGCCATGTCCATCTTCATGCTCATCATGGCCTCGCGGGGCTTCAGCGAGATGCCGCCGGAGTCGAAGGTTATTCCCTTACCCACCAGAACCACGTGTTCCGCAGTCTTGGCAGAAGGCTGATAGGAAACCTGCACCAGCCGCGGCGGATTGGCGGCTCCGGATCCAACAGCCGTCAGGCCGCCGAATCCCTGCCGGAGCAGTTCGGCCTCGTCCAGCACGGTGATTTCCAGGCCCGCACGCTCCGCGACGGCGCGGCTGCGATCAGCCATCCATTCGGGGGTTGCGACGTCGGGGGGAAGGTTGGTGAGGTCCCGGGCCAGCCACACGGCCCTGGCGGTAATCTGTGCCAGGCGAAGGGCGTCGGAATCCAGCCCGGTGACTTCCATGGCACCGGCCATGGCCGGGCCTGCAGGGGTTTTCCCCTGCCGGGGAGCAGTGTATCCACCCAGCAGGAAGCCTTCAACAAATGCCTGCTGGGCAGCTGGGTCCAGTCCGTCGACCACCGCTGCACGAATAAGGTGCGCCCCCTTGGTGGCCCGCGCCAAGGCCGCCCCTGCGCGGCGCAGGCTCTGGACGGACTCATCGCCCACACCCACAAAAATCAGTTTTGCCGGCAGCTCGCCGGTTTTGCTCGACGGCGGCTCCACCAGCAGCGTTTCACCGGCCTTGCCGGTAACGCCTGCCGTGGCGGCGCGGGCCGCCACATCCACGCCGTACCAAAGGGCAGTTTCCACAGCGCCCCGCCGGGGCTGCGGCGTGGGATGCAGCGCTTCGTCGGTATCCTCCCTGGACGAGGTTTCCGGAGCCGCCGCGATGGCGACTGCCAGGACATCGACCCCTTCCTCAGGTGCCGGCTGCAGCCCGGTGCCGGCGGTGGGGGCGCCGGTCCGTGCCTTCAGCTGCTCCGCTGCGGACACTGCCGTCATGGCTGTGCCCGGCATTTTCGGCCCTGGAGCCGCCCCGGTTGAGGGGGTGGCCCGGGAGGATCCTCTGGGGAGTCGCTGCATGGTTTCGCTTCCTAGCTCGTGGCGCCCAGCAGGCAATCCTTGAGCTTGCCCGCTTCCTCGGCGTTCAGCTCAACAACGAGCCGGCCGCCGCCGTCGATCGGCACCCGCAGAATGAGGCTTCGCCCCTCCTTGGTGATTTCCATTGGTCCGTCACCTGTACGCGGTTTCATCGCTGCCATGTTCCAGTTCCCCTTTCACAGTGCGCTGGGAGCTGTGCCCCCAGTCACACATGTAACCTCTGTCGCACGGCCTCAAACCTGCTCCGGCGGCAATTGCCCTTCATTATTCCGCACAAACCCGGCGCAAACGAAATTTCTTGTGTTCCGCGCCACAAAACTAGGGTGGATAATCCCCTCCGCCGGGGAGCGGAGTCCAGCGCCAAAGCCAGGCCACCCAGACAATCTGGAGCACCAGGAACGCCGTTGTGACCGCCGCGCGGTAGGCCCGGGAACTGCTCAGGGACGCCAGTGCCAAGCCCAGCGGGAACAGCGGCAGCAGCAGCCGGAACGTACTGGTCAACGGATTCAGGAAGGCCAGAAGGTACATCACGTAGGCCGCGCACCATACCTGCATTTCCACTCCTAGCCGGCGCACCGGCCCGGAGTTGAGGCACAGGAAGGTGAGGGCCACCAGGGCAATCAGCGTCACCGGACCCATGACGGGACCGAAGAGGCGTTCTGCCTCGACAAACCACGGCTTGAAGACCAGCAGGGTGTCTCCCCGCCATGCCGTTTCCGTGTCCGTGTAGGCGCGCACATCACCGGTGACAAGCCAGGCCAGGGCTGGCCATGCGAGGGCGCCCACACCGGACGCAGCGCCCAGGACCACCATCCGCCAGGCCTCGGCCGGTGGAAAGGCCTCCTTTCGCCGCAAAATCCAGCGGCGCAGGAACAGGATGCCCATCATCAGCGCAAAGGCGACACCCACGGGTCTGGACAGGCACATCACCAGAACGACCGGCACGGCGGACAGGTAGCGGCGGGTGATCAGCAGATACAGCGATGCTGCCAGCAGCAGCAGGTTCAGCGACTCCGCGTACGGAACCTGCAGGATCGGGGACACCGGATTGACTGCCACAAAGACCACGCCCCAGAGCGCGGTGCCGGACGAGGCCCGCAGCGCGAAGAGCCGGTACACCATGAGCGCGGCGCCAAACCCGGCAGCGGTGGCCACCACGGGTGCGAGGACGTCCCAGCCCAGTCCGGTCACGGCTGCGAGCGCGCGGACCAGCCCCGGGAAGAGGGCGTAGAACGCCCATGGGTTCTCCTGCGCCCGGCCCGATTCGTCGCGGGGGATTTCAGACGGGTAACCGCCGGCAAAAATGCGCTGGTACCACTCGCTGTCCCAGGCGCCAATGAACTGCAGGTACGACGGCGGTCCCTCCCACCCCCACGGGTTCAGTCCCTGCTGCGCGGCCACGGCCACGAAAACGGTGAAGGAAAAGAGGCGGGCAAGCGCCCAGACGGCCAGGACCCTCAGGTACCACGGCCAACGGCTGACGGCTTCCGAAAGGTGCGAGGCGGCGCGCAGCAACGCGGCGTTGGAGGCCGACGGCGGCCGGCCGTCCCCTTCCCGGACCGACCTATCCGTCATGGCGGACCCAGCAGCTTTCCAGATGATCATTGGCGTAGCCGGTGGCCTGCAGCATCGCATAGGCGGTGGTGGGACCCACAAAGCGGAAGCCGCGCTTCTTCAGCGCCTTGGCCAGCGCAGTGGACTCCTCGGTGACGGCGGGAACGTCGGAAATGCTCTTCGGTGCCGGGCGCGCCGGGTCAACTCGGTGTGCCTCAAGCAGGGTTTCCAGGCTCTCCCCTGCAGGCAGGTCCAGGAGTGCCTGGGCATTGGCGATGACGGCGTCGATCTTTGCCCGGTTGCGGACAATCCCCGCATCAGCCATCAGCCGCTCCCGGTCCGCATCGGTGAACCGGGCCACGACAGTGGGATCGAACCCGGCAAAGGCCTTCCGGAAGGCAGGCCGCTTCCGCAGGATCGTGATCCAGCTCAGGCCGGACTGGAAGGCCTCGAGGCTCAACCGTTCGAACAGAGCCGCTTCGCCGGTGACCGGCCGGCCCCACTCCTCGTCGTGGTACTGCTGATAATCGGCGCTGCTGACAGCCCAGGGGCAGCGAAGAAGCCCGTCGGAACCGGCCACTGTGCTCATGCCGGCGCCCCCGGATCCCGAGGGGAGCGTTTCTCCAGGGCAGCGTCCCTTTCCGCCAGCACTGACTCAAGCCGCGCCAAAACGGCGTCAACCTGGTCCATCCGGTAACCCCGGAACGCCACGGAGAACCGCAGCTTCCCTACGTCGTCGGGCCGGACCTGGTCCGGAAGCAGGACCGGGGGCAGCCGGGGGTCCGGTTCCACCAGTCCGGGGTCAGCGGTCGCCGCAGGCCGGACCGGCGCCGCAACGGATCTGAGCCAGGGCCGAAGCCCGGTTGCCGCGAGTGTCACGGAGCCGGCAGCAAGAAAAGCCACGAGAACTAGGAAGGTTGTCACAGGACCATCGTGCCAGACGGGGACCCGCTGCCCCCTCACCCCGCAGGCGGTGCGTCAGGGCGCGACGTGCCCCGCACTGTCGGCAATCATCAGCTCCACGGCCTCCGCCGGGTCATCCACGATGTGGATCAGGGCGAGGTCCTTCTCGGAGATCATCCCCTCGGCCAG
Source organism: Arthrobacter gengyunqii (assembly GCF_023022985.1). Classification (NCBI taxonomy): domain Bacteria; kingdom Bacillati; phylum Actinomycetota; class Actinomycetes; order Micrococcales; family Micrococcaceae; genus Arthrobacter; species Arthrobacter gengyunqii. The sequence goes on from NZ_CP095461.1 coordinate 2,863,002, forward strand.
CAGCGTGCCCCTGACCCAGTCCATCAGGGGGGACCAGAAGTCGGTGCCGATAAGGACGATCGGGAAGGAGGTGACCTTCTGCGTCTGGACCAGCGTCATGGCTTCGAAGAGCTCATCCATGGTTCCGAAGCCGCCGGGCAGGACGATGAACCCCTGGGCGTACTTGACGAACATCGTCTTCCGTACGAAGAAGTACCGGAAGTTGATGCCCAGGTCCACCCAGTCGTTCAGGCCGGTCTCGAAGGGCAGCTCGATGCCCAGTCCCACCGAGATGCCGCCAGCCTCGACCGCCCCTCTGTTCGCTGCCTCCATGGACCCCGGGCCGCCGCCCGTGATGACAGCCAACCCTTCTTCCGCAAGCAGCCGTCCCACTTCCTCGCCGAGCTTGTAATACGGAGACCCCGGCATGCTGCGGGCGGAACCAAAGACGCTGACGGCCGGACCCAGCTCCGACAGCGTGCCGAAGCCTTCCACAAACTCGCTCTGGATGCGCAGTACCCGCCACGGATCCGTGTGCGTGAAGTGCGTCTGGTCGGCGCCGTCGAGCAGATACTGGTCCGACTGCGGCGCACGGGCCTGCGCCCTGCGCAGTTCCACCGGTCCGCGTTTGCGGGGGCTGGCATCCCGGCCTCGGGAGATGTTGTCGCTGAATTCCATGCTCCAAGGGTAGCCACATGTATGTCCGCGCTCTCACGCGTGTCGGCGAACACGTTTGGTTGCTCTTGCGTCACGATTGTGGAGAAATTGTGGACTCTGACACATTTCGGACACAAACATTGGATATCTTTCTTCTTATGACCCGTGACACAACCGAAGGCGCAACGCCTGATCCTGCTGCACCTCTTGTCTCGCTCAAGAACGTCAACAAGCACTTTGGTGACCTGCACGTCCTGCAGAACATCAACCTCAACGTGGCCCGCGGCGAAGTGGTCGTAGTGATTGGCCCCTCGGGTTCCGGAAAGTCGACCCTCTGCCGTGCCATCAACCGGCTGGAGACGATTGACGACGGCGAGATCGCCATCGACGGCAAGGTGCTGCCCGCCGAGGGAAAGGCGCTGGCAAAGCTCCGCGCCGACGTCGGCATGGTGTTCCAGTCCTTCAACCTGTTTGCCCACAAGACGATCCTTGAGAATGTTTCCCTGGGACCGGTCAAGGTCAAAGGCATGAAGAGCGCCGAAGCAAAGAAGCTCTCCATGGAACTGCTGGAGCGGGTGGGCGTGGACAACCAGGCCAACAAACTGCCGGCGCAGCTCTCCGGCGGCCAGCAGCAGCGGGTGGCGATCGCCCGTGCCCTGGCTATGAAGCCCAAAGTCATGCTGTTTGATGAACCCACCTCAGCCCTCGATCCCGAAATGATCAACGAGGTGCTGGACACCATGGTCAGCCTGGCCAAGGAAGGCATGACCATGATCGTGGTGACCCACGAAATGGGATTCGCCCGCAAGGCTGCCGACCGCGTGGTGTTCATGGCTGACGGGCAAATTGTCGAGGAAGCCACCCCCGAAGAATTCTTCACCAACCCCAAGAGCGCCCGCGCCAAGGATTTCCTCGGCAAGATCCTCGCCCACTAAAAACGCTTCACCGGATCTACCAGATCCACCGCAGTACCGGATTCACCAGTTGGGGGAAACCCCTTGAGGCTAGGCCACCCCGTCCGGGAGGCCGCTATGCAAGGAGCAAACATGCGCAAGACCCGTTACGCCGCAGTGGCATTCGCCGCTGCAGCAGCACTGACCCTCTCCGCCTGCGGAGGCGACTCCGGCAGCGACGCCGGAAGCAGCGAAACCGGCGACGGAGAGAAGATCGTCATCGGCATCAAGTTTGATCAGCCCGGCCTGGGCTTCAAGGAAGGCAACGAGTACACCGGCTTCGACGTTGACGTCGCCAAGTACGTAGCCCAGGAACTGGGATACGGCGAAGACCAGATCGAGTGGAAGGAAACCCCCTCCGCTCAGCGCGAGAACGTGCTGGAAAACGGCGAAGTGGACATGATCTTCGCGACGTACTCCATCACGGATGCCCGCAAGGAGCGCGTGGCCTTCGCCGGACCGTACTTCGTTGCCGGCCAGGATCTGCTGGTCAACGCGGACAATTCCGACATCAGCGGCCCCGAGGACCTGAACGGCAAGAACCTGTGCTCCGTCACCGGTTCCACTTCCGCCCAGAAGGTCAAGGACACCCTGGCCTCCGACGTGAACCTGCTGGAGCAGGGCGGCTACGCCAACTGCGTGACCGCCATGCAGGGCGGCCAGATCGACGCCGTCACCACTGACGACATCATCCTCGCCGGCCTGGCGTCCACTGACGCGAACGCCGGCAAGTTCAAGGTGGTCGGCAACCCGTTCAGCGAAGAGAAGTACGGCGTTGGCATTTCCAAGGACAGCGACCAGTGCGAGGCCATCAACACGGCCATCCGCAAGATGGTTGAGGACGGCTCCTGGGAAGAATCCATCAAGGCCAACACGGAAGGTGCTGACTACACCTACAACGCGGCTATGAACCCGCCGGAACCCGAAGCCTGCGCCTAACCGCTGACTCCGGCTTCACTCGCCGGCTCCAACCCGCGGTGCATGTGCAGGAAGGTTCCTTCCTGCACATGCACCGGTTCTTTCTCAGAACTTCACCATAGAAGAGGTACAACATGGGTGATTTCTTCACCCTCTTCGAGGACGTCCCCGCCGCGTTCTGGGTCAACATCCAGCTCGCCTTCTGGGCCGGCCTGGCGTCGCTGGTGCTCGGAACAATCCTTGGCGTCATGCGGATTTCGCCGATCGCCAGCCTGCGCTGGTTCGGCACCGCCTACGTCAATATTTTCCGCAACACCCCGCTGACCATCATCATGGTCTTCGCCGTGCTCGGCTTGTGGGGCCAGCTCCAGATCAACCTCAGCTCCAACTTCACGCTGAACTTCTTCCTGCTCGCAGTCGTGGCCCTGAGCGTCTACCACGCCGCTTTTGTGTGCGAAGCGATCCGAAGCGGCGTCAACACCGTGCCCCTGGGCCAGGCGGAAGCAGCCAGGTCCATTGGTTTGTCCTTCCTGCCCGCCGCTCGGCTGATCATCCTGCCGCAGGCATTCCGCGGCGCCGTGGTTCCGCTGGGCAACGTGCTGATCGCCCTGGTCAAGAACACCACAGTGGCCGCTGCCGCCAGCGTGGCTGAAGCCTCCGGGCTGATGAAGACGCTGATTGAGTTCCGGCCGGACGTCATGACGCAGATCTTCCTCGTCTTTGCCCTCGGCTTCGTTGTCATCGTCATCCCCATCGGCCTGCTCACCACGTGGGCATCAAAGAAACTGGCGGTTAGCCGATGAGCACGCAGGCAGTCCTGTTTGATGTCCCCGGTCCCAAGGCCAAGCGCCGGATCCTGATCTTCAACATCCTGGGCGCGCTGCTGGTCCTGGGGATCCTCGCCGTCGTCGTCAACGGACTGGCCGAAAAAGACCAGTTCGAGTCCGCCAAGTGGACCCCGTTCCTCGAGTGGTCGACATGGCGCTACACACTGCTTCCCGGGCTGCTGCAGACTCTGAAGGCAGCCGGCGTCGCCGTCGTGGCCTCCATTGTCTTCGGACTCCTTTTCGGCTTCGGCCGTCTCTCCGGGCTTGCCCCGCTGCGGTGGGTGTGCGACGTCGTTGTGGAGTTCCTGCGCGCCGTGCCGGTGCTGCTGATGATGATCTTCCTGTACCAGTTCTTCGCCAAGTCCACCCCCATGGAAGCTGCAGACGCTCCGTTCTGGGCCGTGGTGGTGGCACTGACCCTCTACAACGGATCAGTGATCGCCGAGCTGGTGCGCTCGGGCGTCTTCGGGCTGCCCAAGGGCCAGCGGGAAGCGGGACTGGCAATTGGCCTTACTCCGTCCCAGTCCCTGCGCAACATCGAAATCCCGCAGGCGCTGGTGGCCATGCTTCCGGCCCTGCTGGGCCAGTTCGTCGTGATCCTCAAGGACTCGGCTCTTGGCTACATCATCGGCTACTCGGATCTGCTGGCCAACGCCCAGCGCCTGGGCGCCGGTGAAGGCAACATGCTGCCGTCCCTCCTGGTTGCCGCGGCCATCTTCATCGTGATCAACATGCTCCTGACCTTCACGGCCCAGCGGCTCTCCCGCCTGCTGGGTGCGCGCGCGGGGAAGCTCCTGGAACGCGAAGAGGCCATTGACCCGGAGGGCATCGAAGCTCCGGTGAAGTAGCAACAGCCAACAGACAGGCAAAGGGGAGGACCGGCAGCGCCGGTCCTCCCCTTTACTTGTCCGCCTGTGGCTGTGTCAGCTCAGCCAGGTCCGCAGCGCAGCCAGGCAGGCCCGCACGGCATCCGCCTCGACATGTTCGTTGTCCGTGTGCGCCAGCAGGGCGTCCCCCGGACCGAAGTTCACGGCCGGAATACCCAGGGCACTGAAACGGGCAACGTCGGTCCAGCCGTACTTGGGCTTGGGTTCCTGCCCGACGACGGCGACAAAGCTCGCCGCGGCGGGCTGGTCCAGTCCAGGACGGGCACCGGCGGCGGCATCCGTGCGGACCAGATCGAATCCGGACAGCAGGTTCCGGACGTAGGCCTCGGCTTCTTCCACCGATTTGTCCGGGGCGAAGCGGTAGTTGATTTCAACCGTGGCGGCATCGGGAATCACATTGCCGGCGGTGCCGCCCCAGATCTTCACGGCGTTCAGCGACTCCCGGTAGTCGAGTCCCTCGACAGAGACGGTGGCCGGTTCATGATCGCGCAGCCGCGTCAGGATTTCCGCTGCCGCGTGGATGGCGTTCTCCCCCATCCAGGCGCGGGCGGAATGTGCGGCCCGGCCGGCGGTGGTGGCGTGGAAGCGCATGGTTCCGTTGCAGCCGCCCTCCACCGTTCCGTTGGTGGGTTCCAGCAGCACGGCGAAGTCAGCCTCCAACCAGTCCGGAAAGCTCTCCTGCAGCCGGCCCAGCCCGGACAGCGACGCTTCGACTTCCTCGTGGTCGTAAAAGACGTATGTTACGTCCCGTGTCGGGGTGGCCAGCTCGGCTGCCAGTGCCAGCTGCACGGCCACCCCGCCCTTCATATCCGTGGCTCCGCGGCCGTACAGCACTTCGCCGTCCCAGGATGAGGGAACGGTTCCGCGCGAGCCCGGAACGGTGGGCAGGGGAACGGTGTCCAGGTGCCCGGCGAGGATCACCCGTTCGGCGCGGCCCAGTGAGGTGCGCGCAATGATGGAGTCGCCGTCGCGCACCACCTCCAGATGCGGCAGGGTGCGCAGCGCAGCTTCCACCGCGTTGGCCAGCTCCGTCTCGTTGCCGGACACGCTTTCCATGTCCATGAGGTCTGCGGTGAGCAGGGCAACGTCGCGGGTGATGTCCAGGGGGCGGGAGGAGGATGGTGTCATGGTTCCACCCTACCGATCCGTAGGCGGAGGGCAGGAAGCGGGCTGGTCCTCCAGTCTTGGCAGGCTGCCGCTCGGTAGACTTGCAACCATGACTTCAAGCACTTCCTCGCCCACCGCCCGCATCGCTTCAGGCCTTGGCCTGGCGACCATCACCGACGACGGCACGGTGTTGGATGTTTGGTATCCGCAGCCGGTGCTCGATGCACTGGACGCAGCCGGTTCGGCTGACGCCAACTCCCCCGGCGCCGAGCTCGAAGCCGCCGCAAACGCCATGGTTGATCCGATACGCGGCACGCACGGCGCAGTTCTTCGCACCGAGATCGACCTCGATGCCGCCCCGGCGGATACCGCCGATGCGTACCTGCGCCTGCATCTGCTCTCCACCCGCCTTGCCGCACCCAACACACTGAACCTGGACGGCATCTTCGGCAAGCTGCCCAACGTCGTCTGGACCAACTTCGGACCGTGCGCGGTTGAGGGCTTTGAGGCAGTCCGCCTGCGGCTGCGGGCGCGCGGCCCCGTCACCGTGTACGGCGTGGACAAGTTCCCCCGGATGACGGACTACGTTGTTCCCTCCGGTGTGCGGATCGCCGACGCCGGCCGCGTCCGGCTGGGCGCCCACCTGGCCGAAGGCACCACGGTCATGCATGAAGGTTTCGTGAACTTCAACGCCGGCACCCTGGGCGTTTCCATGGTGGAAGGCCGCATCTCCGCCGGTGTGGTGGTGGGCAACGGCACCGATGTGGGCGGCGGCGCTTCCATCATGGGCACGCTCTCCGGCGGCGGCCGGGAGAAAATCGCTCTCGGTGAGCGTGTGCTGCTGGGCGCCAACTCCGGTGTCGGAATCAGCATCGGCAACGAATCGGTCGTGGAAGCCGGTCTCTACGTCACGGCCGGCACCCGGGTGTCCGTGCTGGTCCCCGGCGAGGAGCCGCAGATCGTCAAGGCGGTGGAACTCTCCGGCGTCCCGAACCTGCTCTTCCGCCGCAACTCCACCACCGGCGCAGTGGAAGCCCTTGCCCGCAGCGGGGCAAGCGTGGAACTTAACGCTGCCCTGCACGCCAACTAGCACTCCAGCCCTTGGCTTCCGACACCCGCGGCCGGCGCAGCACCGGATTCCTTCCGGTGCTGCTGCTGGTGGTGCTCTTCCTCGCGGCGGTCACCGTATACGCCGTGTCCGTGCTCCGGGAGCCGGGAGACAAGGGCCCCGCACCCGCCGCCTGCACGGCAACGGCGGACGGGGTTGACTACCGTCTGACGCCCGGCCGGACCTCTACGGCTGCCCTGATCGCCGGAATCTCGGTCCGACGGGGCATGCCGGCGCGTGCAGCCTCCATTGCCGTGGCCACAGCCATCCAGGAATCCGGGCTGCGGAACCTCAACTATGGGGATGACGCCGGACCGGATTCCCGCGGATTGTTCCAGCAGCGCCCGTCCCAGGGCTGGGGCAGCGAAGAGCAGGTGATGGACCCGGTGTACGCGGCGAATGCCTTCTACGATGCGCTGGAAAAGGTTCCGAATTACGCGGACCTGCCGCTGACGGTGGCGGCCCAGACGGTCCAGCGCAGCGCGTTTCCTGACGCGTACGCCGATCACGAGGCCGAGGCCAAGGCCTTCGCGTCCGCCCTGACCGGGCACTCCCCTGCATCGCTGACCTGCACACTGCCGCCGCCGTCCACCTCGGGCAGCCCGGACGCCGTCCTGGCGGCAATGAGCGCCGTCTACGGTCCGGTGGACGCGACAGTCGAAGGAGACCGCATTACCGTTGCCGGAACCGGAGCCTACGGCTGGTCCCTGGCGCAGTGGGCGGTCGCCAATGCCGAAGCCCTGTCCCTGGACTCCGTGGCCTTCGACGAGCGGCGGTGGACGCGCGCAACCGGTACCTGGGATCCCGCGCCCGCCCAGGGAAGCGCCGTCGTCATAACGGTCCATCGCGCGGCTGAGCAGTCATGAACCCCAGCCCACGGCGGAATCCATTAGTCTGAAAGCATGCGAATACTAGTTACCGGAGGCACGGGATACATCGGATCCCACACGACGCTGGCCCTGCTGGAAGCGGGCCACGACGTAGTGGTCCTGGACAATTTGGCCAATTCGAGCGAGGAATCCCTGAAACGGGTCCAGGAGCTGACCGGACGCAGCGCCGTCTTCGTGCGCGCGGACCTTTTGGACGAGGGCGCTGTTGACAGCGTTTTCGCTGAACACGGGATTGACGCCGTCATCCATTTTGCGGGCCTGAAGGCCGTGGGCGAATCTGTGGCGAAACCGCTGTACTACTACCACAACAACGTGGGCGGCACCCTGAACCTGCTGCGCATGATGGACAAGCACAACGTCCGGACGCTGGTCTTCAGCTCCTCGGCCACGGTGTACGGAGCCAGCGAAGAGGTTCCGCTGACCGAAAAGATGCCCATGGACGCGGTGAATCCCTACGGCCGCACCAAGGAACAGATCGAAGACATCCTCGCGGATCTGGGTGCTGCGGACGGACGCTGGAACATTGCGCTGCTGCGCTACTTCAACCCCGCCGGCGCCCACGAGTCGGGCCGGATCGGCGAGGATCCCACCGGAGTGCCGAACAACCTGCTCCCGTTCGTTGCGCAGGTGGCGGTGGGCCGCCGCGAGAAGGTCATGGTGTTCGGCAACGACTATCCCACGGAGGACGGCACCGGTGTGCGGGACTACATTCATGTGGTGGACCTGGCTGCCGGCCACCTCGCCGCCTTGGAGTACATCTCCGTGAAGTCCGGGGTGCACCGCTGGAATTTGGGCACGGGCAACGGCTCCTCGGTCCTCCAGGTCCTCGCCGCCTTCTCGAAGGCTGCGGGCAAGGACATTCCGTATGAGATCGCTCCGCGCCGTCCCGGCGATGCCGCCGTCAGCTACGCGGATCCCTCAGCGGCGCTGGCAGACCTGGGCTGGTCCGCACACCGCTCTTTGGAGGCCATGTGCGAGGACCACTGGCGCTGGCAGAAGAACAACCCGCAGGGCTACGCCGCGTCCTAGCACCTGACGGACAGACAAAGGGCCCCCGGAATCCTTCACGGATTCCGGGGGCCCTTCTGCGTTGCTGCTCAGCCGCAGGATTTGCGGGCTTAGCGTACGGGGTAGTTGCGCTCCAGGGAGCCGGTGTAAAGCTGGCGCGGACGGCCAATCTTCGTCGCGGGGTCCAGCATCATTTCACGCCACTGGGCAATCCAGCCCGGCAGGCGGCCGATGGCGAACAGCACCGTGAACATCTTCTCCGGGAAGCCCATGGCCTTGTAGATCAGGCCGGTGTAGAAGTCCACGTTCGGGTACAGCTTGCGCTCGATGAAGTAATCATCGGCCAGGGCCTTCTCTTCGAGGCGCATGGCGATGTCCAGCAGCTCGTCGTTGCCGCCAAGCTTGGCCAGGATGTCATGGGCCGTGGACTTGACGATCTTGGCCCGCGGATCGTAGTTCTTGTAGACGCGGTGTCCGAAGCCCATGAGCTTCACGCCGTCTTCCTTGTTCTTGACCTTCTCCATGAAGGTTTCCGGAGCCATGCCCGTGGACTTGATCTCCCGGAGCATGTTCAGCACGGCCTCGTTGGCGCCGCCGTGCAGCGGTCCGGACAGGGCGCTGATCCCGGCGGAAACGGAAGTGAACATGTTGGCACCGGCGCTGCCCACCAGGCGGACGGTGGACGTGGAGCAGTTCTGCTCGTGGTCGGCGTGCAGGACCAGCAGCTGGTCCAGTGCCTTGACCAGGTCCGGATCAATCTCGTACGGCTCGGCCGGGAGGCCAAAGCTCAGCCGCATGAAGTTCTCCACGAGGTTCATGGAGTTGTCCGGGTAGAGCATCGGCTGGCCAAGGCTCTTCTTGTGCGCATAGGCAGCGATGACAGGAAGCTTGGCCATCAGGCGGATGGTGGAGAGTTCCACCTGCTCCTCGTCAAACGGGTCCAGGGAGTCCTGGTAGAAGGTCGACAGGGCGCTCACCGCCGAGGACAGCACCGGCATAGGGTGCGCATCGCGGGGGAACCCGCCGAAGAAGCTCTTGAGATCTTCGTGCAGCAGCGTGTGGCGGCGGATCCGCTGATCGAAGTCTTCCAGCTGGGACGGCGTGGGGAGTTCTCCGTAGATCAGGAGGTAAGACGTCTCCAGGAAACTTGATTGCTTGGCCAGCTGCTCGATCGGGTAGCCGCGGTACCGCAGAATCCCGGCGTCGCCGTCAATGTACGTAATGGCGGACTTCGTGGAAGCAGTATTCATGAAGCCGGGGTCATAGGTGACGGTTCCGGTCTGCTTCAGCAGCTTGGAGACATCAAAGCCCTCGTTGCCTTCCACCGCGCCAACGCGGGGAAGCTCCAGACGGTCTTCGGTGTTTTCCCCATAGTGCAGCTGTGCACTGGGACGCTCAGTCATTAAGTCTCCTTCAGGAGTTTGCAGAAACCAGAGCTATGGGTCCCGTTTCTTCCGGGGCACCCATAGTGTCAATTCCGCTGGATCTATTTAGGCAAAACGCTACCCTTTAGCCGGGCTTTAGGACTAATCGAGGGCCGGGTTGTTGTTGAAGAGATACATACAGCGGATCCGGCCCCCGGGTTATTCGGCGGATTCTCCGGCTGCTTGTCCGGCTGCTTGTCCGGCGGCCGCAGTCAGCCGTTGGGCGGCGGCTGCCACCCGCTCGTCGGAACCGGTCAGTGCAATCCGGACAAAGCCGGCCCCGGCCTCTCCGTAGATGCTTCCCGGCCCGGACACAATGCCCAGCTTCGCCAGCCGCTTCACAGTGGTCCAGGTGTCTTCACCGGCAGTTGCCCACAGGTACAGCCCGGCCTCGGAATGGGAGATCCGGAGCCCGAAGCCTTCCAGCGCGGGAACCAGGAGTTCCCGCCGCGCCCGGTACCGGTCCTTCTGCGCGTCGACGTGCCCGTCATCCCCCAGGGCCGCCTCCATGGCGGCCTGCACGGGTGCGGGCACGATCATGCCGGCATGCTTGCGGCTGTTGATCAGATTGGCAATGATCGCGCTGTCGCCGGCGATAAAAGCGGCACGGTAGCCGGCCATGTTCGACTGCTTGCTCAGCGAATAGACCGAGAGCAGCAAGTCGTTGCTTCCGCCGCTGACGGCGGGATCCAGGATGCTTGGTACGGGCGATCCGCCGAGCGAGGGATCCCAGAGGCCCCAGCCCAGTTCGGCATAGCATTCGTCGGAGGCGACCACGGCTCCGACGGACCGGGCGGAGTCCACCAGGGCGCGCAGCGAGGACGTTGAGCGGACAATGCCGGTGGGGTTGCCGGGCGAGTTGACCCAGACCAGGCGCACCCGGGCGCGGACGTCGTCGTCGAGCTCGTCCAAATTGTCCGCCGCCACCGCCGTGGCACCGGCCAGGACGGCGCCCATGTCGTAGGTGGGATAGGCGACCGTCGGACGGACGACGACGTCGCCCTCCCCCAGCCCCAGCAGCAGTGGCAGCCAGGCCACCAGCTCTTTGGAACCAACGGTGGGCATAATGTCCTGCGGGTCCAGTCCCGGCACGCCGCGGCGGCGTGCGTACCAGGCCGCAATCGCTTCCCGGAGGGACTGTGTGCCGTGGGTGGTGGGATATCCCGGTGCGTCGGCTGCTGCTGCCAGTGCCTCACGGATGACTGCCGGAGTGGGGTCAACCGGTGTTCCGATGGACAGATTTACGGCCCCGTCCGGGTGCTCGGACGCCAGTTTGACGTAGGGAGCCATGGCTTCCCACGGGTATTCCGGGAGGTTCAGTCCAAAGGTGCGGGACGGAGCGGAACTCATGCCTCTTGGTTCTGCGGAGGCAGCACGGCGATGATCGGGTGATCCTTGTGGGTGTTGCCAATCTTGGCAGCCCCGCCCGGGGAGCCGAGGTCATCGAAGAATTCCACGTTGGCCTTGTAGTAGTCGGCCCATTCCTCGGGAGTGTCATCCTCGTAGTAAATGGCTTCGACGGGGCAGACCGGCTCGCAGGCACCGCAGTCCACGCACTCGTCAGGGTGGATGTAGAGGGAGCGTTCACCTTCATAGATGCAGTCCACCGGGCATTCCTCAATACATGCCTTGTCTTTCACATCTACGCATGGCTGCGCAATTACGTACGTCACGTCCCTTGCCTTCCTGATCTGCGGACCGTCCCGGAGGGAGAAATCCACGAAGTGTTGGTTCCACGTTAGTAGCCCGAACCATTATCTCCCAGCCGGACCCTCCCCGCGTACCATTGAACAGTGAACGTTCCGACCCCTGCAGCCGTCCTCCGTGCCCTTCCCGAGGGTGCCCGCGTGGTGGTCCGTTACCGCATCGAGGGCGGTTTCACTGACGTGCTGGGCTATTTGGTGCAGGCAGGGGAAGAGTCCGTGACGGTGTCGGGCCGCCGGGGAAACGTCATTGTTCCCTGTGCCCTGATAACCGCTGCCAAGCAGGTTCCCCCGCCGCCGGAACGCCGTTCACCGAGGAACTGAGCCGAGGCCTGCGTAACGGGGAACTGCCCCCTGGCCCGCCGGCCTTAAACCAAAGAAGACCGCCGTGGTGTCCACGGCGGTCTTCTTTTCGTTGCGTTGAGCTAAGCTGTCGGCTCCGCCGCAGCGCGGCGGGACCTGGCCAGCACACGCGAGGTGATCAGCAGGGCTGCGATGGTCGCCAGCGCCTGCCCGTACAGCCAAATGCGGCCGGCCAGGACAATCCCGGGCTGCTCCTCGAGGATGGTTCCGGTGATGATCAGCGGAGTATCCCAGAGATCGAGCGTGAAGAGCCCCAGCACCACGTAGGCCAAGAGTCCCGCGGCTGCGCTCCACAGCGCCGCACCGGCCCAGAGACCGGCAAACACGGTGGCTGCGCAGCTAAGGATCAACGCAGCGGCAGCTCCCAGTGGCAGGGCTGTGTCTCCGATGTAGAGAATCTGGGCGTGCAGCCCCGTTCCCAGCACGGAGGCCAGCAGACCGCCAAGCACAGCTGCCAAGGGGCCCCGCCAGCGCGGGGCCCGACTCAGCGGCACTGTTGCCGAGCTAATGGGATTAGCTCTTGGCGCGCGCGCGGGTTACCTTGGCACGCTCGGAAGCGCCCAGGACCAGCTTGCGGATGCGGATGGACTCCGGAGTAACTTCCACGCACTCGTCTTCGCGGGCGAATTCGAGGGACTCTTCCAGAGTCAGCTTGCGCGGCGGGGTCAGGTTCTCGAAGGTGTCCGAGGAAGCGGCACGCATGTTGGTGAGCTGCTTTTCCTTGGTGATGTTCACGTCCATGTCATCGGCGCGGGAGTTCTCGCCAACGATCATGCCCTCGTAAACCTCGGAGGTGGGCTCCACGAAGAAGGAACCGCGTTCCTGCAGCTTGATCATCGCGAACGGGGTGACGACGCCGGAGCGGTCAGCGATCAGCGAACCGTTGGTGCGGTACTCGATCGGGCCAACCCAAGGCTCGTAGCCTTCAGCGATGGAGGAGGAGATGCCGGCACCGTGGGTTTCCGTGAGGAACTTGGTGCGGAAGCCGATCAGGCCGCGGGCGGGAACGATGAACTCCATGCGAACCCAGCCGGTGCCGTGGTTGGACATGTTGACCATGCGGCCCTTGCGGACGGCCATCAGCTGAGTGACTGCACCGAGGTATTCCTCGGGTACGTCGATGGTCATGTGCTCCATCGGCTCGCACTTCTTGCCGTCGATCTGCTTGGTGACAACCTGCGGCTTGCCAACGGTCAGTTCGAAGCCTTCGCGGCGCATCTGCTCCACGAGGATGGCCAGGGCGAGCTCTCCGCGGCCCTGGACTTCCCAGGCATCCGGACGCTCGGTCGGAAGGACCTTCAGCGAAACGTTACCGATCAGTTCCTTGTCGAGGCGGTCCTTGACCTGGCGGGCCGTAACCTTGGCGCCCTTCACGCGGCCGGCCAGCGGCGACGTGTTGATACCGATGGTCATGGAGATTGCCGGATCATCGACAGTGATCAGCGGCAGCGGCTTGGGGTTGTCGATGTCGGTGAGGGTTTCACCGATGGTGATGTCCTCGATACCGGCAACGGCAACGATTTCGCCGGGGCCGGCGGATTCGGTCGGAACCCGGTCCAGGGCCTTGGTGGCCAGCAGTTCGGTGATCTTGACGGACTTCATGGTGCCGTCGGCACGGGCCCAGGCAACGGTCTGGCCCTTGTGCAGGGTGCCGTTGAAGATGCGCAGCAGTGCCAGGCGACCCAGGAACGGGGAAGCGTCAAGGTTGGTCACGTGGGCCTGGAGGACACCCTCGGGATCGTAGGTGGGCGCCGGGATGTGGTCGATGATCGTCTGGAACAGCGGTTCCAGGTTGTCGTTGGCCGGAGCGGAGCCGTCAGCCGGCTGTTCCAGGGAAGCAGCGCCGACGCGGGCGGCTGCGTAAACGACCGGAACGTTCAACACCAGGTCCAGGTCCAGGTCCGGAACTTCGTCCGCGAGGTCCGAGGCCAGGCCCAGGAGCAGGTCCATGGCTTCGCTGACGACCTCGTCGATGCGGGAGTCGGGACGGTCGGTCTTGTTGACCAGAAGGATGACGGGCAGCTTGGCGGCCAGCGCCTTGCGCAGCACGAAACGGGTCTGCGGCAGCGGGCCCTCGGAAGCATCAACGAGCAGCACAACGCCGTCCACCATGGACAGGCCGCGCTCAACCTCGCCACCGAAGTCGGCGTGGCCGGGGGTGTCGATCACGTTGATGGTGATGGTTTCACCCTTGGCAGCCGGACCGTTGTAGAACACGGTGGTGTTCTTGGCCAGGATGGTGATGCCCTTTTCGCGCTCCAGGTCACCGGAGTCCATCACGCGTTCTTCCACGTTACCGTGGGCGGCAAACGAGTTCGTCTGCTTCAGCATGGCGTCGACGAGAGTCGTCTTACCGTGGTCAACGTGGGCCACAATCGCAACGTTGCGGAGATCGCTTCGTACTGCGGTGTTTACAGCCGTGTTGGTTTCTGACATGCGTGAGGACTCAATTCATAGGAGATAAGTTCGAAGGTGGTGCACAGTAGCCCAGTCGTGTGACCGGGCTAATCCGGCCGTTCTGTACGAATCCCGCTCTGCACGTATGCTCCGTAAGAATGTACCGAAGGCGCCGCCGTCAGCGGGCACGCTAATATTCTAGTCCGAAGACCATAAGTTCCCTAATGGAGTTCTTTGGCGCCTCGCTGACTGTACCTCGCCAGGCACCGAAGAAGGCAGGCAGCTCAACGCTGCCTGCCTCCTATTTAGGCCGCGTGGCCTAAGCGCTAGGCCACAGCCGGCGGGAGCATCAGCCCGGCACCCGGGATGGCCGCCAGCAGCGCCTTCGTGTATTCCTGCTGCGGATTGTCGAAGACATTGTCGGTGGATCCGGTTTCTACGATCCTGCCCTTTTGCATCACGCAGACCTCGTCCGCGATCTGGCGGACCACGGCCAGGTCATGGGTGATGAACAGGTAGCTCAGTCCCAGTTCGGACTGAAGATCCGAGAGCAGGTTCAGGATTTGCGCCTGGACCAGGACGTCCAGGGCCGAAACAGCCTCATCACAGATGACCACTTCAGGGTCCAGTGCCAGTGCGCGGGCGATAGCCACGCGCTGGCGCTGTCCGCCGGACAGCTCGTTCGGGTAGCGCCGCATCATTGACGCCGGCAGCGAGACCTGGTCCAGCAGCTCCCGGACCTTCTTCTCGCGGCTCTTGGGATTGCCGATCCCGTGGACCCGGAGCGGTTCCTCGATGGTCCGGAAGATGTTGTACATCGGGTCCAGAGATCCGTACGGGTCCTGGAAGATGGGCTGCACACGGCGCCGGAAATCGAACATCTTCCTGCGGTTCAGAGTGGTGATGTCCACTCCGTCGAACAGGATCTGCCCCTCCGTCGCCTTTTCCAGGCCCAGGACCATCCGCGCCACCGTGGATTTGCCGGAGCCGGATTCGCCGACGACGGCGGTGGTGGTGCCGCGCGGAATCGTAAAGGACACGTCGTCGACGGCTTTGAAGTCGGTGGACTTGCCCAGCGCCCCGCGCAGTTTGAACACCTTGGAAAGCTGCTTCACCTCAATGACGTTCTCGGTCTTGACTCCGTCGGGATGTGCCGCGAGGAGTTCCGCCGAGTCATCCAGGCCCAGTGATTTGGCCGTCTCAATCCGCCGGGAGGCGAGCGAGGGCGCGGATTCCACGAGCTTGCGGGTGTACGGGTGCTGCGGGTTGGTGAGGATTTCCAGTGCGGGACCGGATTCCACCACCTGCCCCTTGTACATCACGACAACCTTGTGGGCGCGCTCGGCTGCAAGGCCGAGGTCATGGGTAATCAGCAGGACTGCAGTACCAAGCTCGTCGGTCATGCGGTCCAGATGGTCCAGGATCTGGCGCTGCACGGTGACGTCCAGGGCCGATGTCGGCTCGTCGGCGATGAGCAGCCGCGGCCGGCAGGACAGGCCAATGGCAATCAGCGCACGCTGGCGCATGCCGCCGGAGAACTCGTGCGGGTACTGGTTGGCCCGCTCCGCGGCGTCCGGCAGTCCGGCCTCGCTGAGCACCTGCGCAATATCTTTCGCGGTGTGCGGCAGGCCGTTGGCCTTCAGCGTTTCCTTGACCTGGAAGCCGATCTTCCACACGGGGTTCAGGTTGGACATCGGATCCTGCGGAACCATGCCAATGGAGGAACCGCGCAACTCCACGATGCGCTTTTCGCTCGCATGGGTGATGTCTTCACCGTCAAAGATGATGCTGCCTCCGGAGACTGCACCGTTGGCGGGCAGAAGACCGATGGCGGCCAGCGCCGTCGTCGACTTTCCGGAGCCGGACTCCCCCACGATCGCGACCGTTTCTCCGGGCATGATCGTCAGGTGGGCGTTGCGCACAGCCGGGACGTCGCCGTTGTTCGTCTTGAACGTAATGGCGAGGTCCCGCACTTCGAGCAGCGGCTTGGGCAACCCGTTCAGGGGCTGTGACTGGTCCATGGAATGCGTGGACATGGTTCCATCCTTAGTCATCGCTTACGCGACTTGGGGTCGAGCGCGTCCCGCAGAGCATCACCAAGCATGATGAAGGACAGCACGGTCAGCGACAGTGCAAGTGCCGGCCAGAACAGGGCCATCGGATTGGTGCGCAGGGAGGGCTTCGCGGAGAAAATGTCGTTGCCCCAAGACATGACGTCCGGCGGCAGGCCAATGCCCAGGAAGGACAGTGTCGACTCGGCCACGATGAAGGTGCCCAGCGAAATGGTTGCGATGACGATGACGGGTGCCATCGCATTCGGAATGACGTGCTTGATCAGTGCGGACATCCGTGAGACGCCCAGCGACTGGGCTGCCGTGACGAAGTCCGCGTTGCGTATCTCAAGCACGGCGCCTCGCGTAATGCGGGCAACCTGCGGCCAGCCGAACGTGACCAGGATCAGGACGATGGTCCAGACGTTGCGGTTCTCCCGGAAGAACGGAAGCTGCACCACAACGATGGCGCCAAGGATCATCGGCAGCGCAAAAAAGATGTCGCTGACGCGGGCCAGGATGGCATCCACCCAGCCGCCGAAGAAACCGGCAAGGGCGCCAATGACACCACCGACAACAACCACGCCGAGCGTGGCCAGCAGGCCGACCATCAGCGATGAGCGCGTTCCATAGACCACTCGCGCCAGAACATCGCAGCCCTGCTGGGTAAAGCCGAGCGGGTGGCCCGCAATCGGACCGCCGTCTGAATTGGCCAGCAGGCAGTTGTCGTTGGGCTGTTGGCTAGTGAAGATGCCGGGGAACAGTGCCACGACAATTACGGCCAGAAGCAGCAGGGCGCTGATGATGAACAGCGGCTGCTTGCGCAGGCTGCGCCAGGCTTCGCTCCAGATGCTGCGGGGCGCGCCGTCTGCGGTTGAGCTGTCAACGGGCTGGACCGGAGTTTCCTCCACGTCCGCCACGAAATGCTCGATCGGGTAGGGAGAGACCTTGCCGCGTGAAGCGGGGGTCAGTGCTTTGTCATTCTCAGGCATATCGAATCCTCGGGTCCAGCCACGCGTACAGAAGATCTACCAACAGGTTGGCGAGGCAAAAAATCAGGATCAGCACGGTGACGATGGAGACGACCACCGGAGCTTCACCATTGAGCACGGCGCGGTACAGGGTGTTGCCGACGCCGTTGACGTTGAAGATCCCTTCGGTCACGATCGCGCCGCCCATCAGGGCGCCCAGATCGGCACCCAGGAAAGTGGCAACCGGAATCATGGAGTTGCGGAGAATGTGCACCGTGACGACGCGCGGACGGCTCAGGCCCTTGGCCGTTGCGGTGCGGACATAGTCAGCATTGGCGTTCTCGATCACGCTCGTGCGGGTAAGACGCAGCACGTAGGCGAAGGACACCAGGCCCAGCACAATGGCAGGCAGCAGCAACTCGGTGAAGGACGCGTCACCGCTCACGGTGGGGTTGGTCCAGGCGAGTTTCACGCCAAAGACGAACTGCATCAGGAAGCCGAGCACGAAGATCGGGACGGAAATGACCACCAGGGACACCACGAGAACCGTGGAATCGAAGATCTTGCCCTTGCGCAGGCCGGCGAAGAGGCCGAAGACGATGCCGAAGACGGCTTCGAAGACGAGGGCCATGACAGCCAGCTTTGCGGTGGTCGGGAAGACCTCGGCGATGATGGTGGAGATTTCGCGGCCGGCGAAGTTTGTTCCCAGATCAAAGGTCAGAACGCCCTTGAGGTACAGCAGGTACTGCATCCAGAACGGCTGGTCCAGGTTGTACTGGGCCCGCAGTGACGCTTCGACGGCGGGGGTGCAGCCCTTGTCGCCGCAGATGGCGGCCGTGGCGTCGCCGGGAAGGCTGAAGACCAGGAAGTAGAGAAGCAGAGTGGCGCCCAGGAAAACGGGGATTAGCTGCAGGAAGCGCCGAAGAACGTATCCGGCCATCAGATGTTTGCCTCTGGCACAGTGCGCACACGGGGGCGCTGGGTGGTGAAACTCATATTAAGAGCACCTTTACATTGGAGCGGCCCAAGGGCCCGGCAGCGGTGTGCGGCCGGGCCCCCGAGCTGTGAGGAATTACTTGCCGGTGATGGCGTAGTACAGGGGTACGCCGTTCCAGCCGAACTCAACGTTGGTCACGTTGGTGCTCCAGCCGCCCTGGGCAACCTGGTACCACAGGGGGATGGCGGGAAGATCTTCGAGGAGCATTTCCTGCGCCTCGTTCATCTTCTCGTTGCCTTCTTCAACGGTGGACGCCGAGAGACCCTCGCTCAACAGAGCGTCGAACTCGGGGTTCTCGTAACGTGCGTCGTTGGAGCCGGCTCCGGTGGCGTAGATCGGGCCGAGGAAGTTATACAGCGACGGGTAGTCTGCCTGCCAGCCGGAGCGGATGGCTCCGGTGAGGACAGCGTCGCTGGCTTCGGTGCGTACTTCCTTGAACGTCGCGTACGGCTTGCCGGTGACCTCGATGCCGAGGTTGTTCTTGAGACCGTTGACTACGGCTTCAACCCAGGTCTTGTGGTCGCCCTTGTCCGCGTTGTACGCGATGGTCAGGGGCTGGGACTCGTCGTACGGCGAGATCTTCTCGGCTTCTTCCCAGAGTTCCTTGGCCTTTTCCGGGTTGAACTCCAGGTTTTCACTGCCGGGCAGGTCCGCGGAGTAGCCATCCAGCACGGGTGCTGTGAAGTCTTCCGCCGGGGTGCGGCCGTTGCTGAAGATCACCGAGGTGATTTCTTCACGGTCGATCGCCATGGAGAGAGCCTGGCGGCGCAGCTTGCCGGCTTCACCGCTCCAGTTCTCCAGGTAGTAGGGGATGGCGATGGTCTGGTTGCCCGCGTACGGGGACTCGATGGAGCGTTCCTCGCCGAGGTCGTTCTTGAAGTTCTTGACGTCTGACGTCGGGATGGTCTTCAGGACGTCCAGGTTGTTGGAAATCAGGTCCTGGTAGGCCGTGGTGTCGTTCTGGTAGATCTTGAACGTAATACCGGCGTTCTGGGCTTTCTGAGGTCCTTCGTAGGACTCGTTCGGGACCAGGTTGATCTCCTGGTTGTGCTCCCAAGCGCCTTCTCCGTCGAACTTGTACGGACCGTTGCCCACGGGGTTCTCACCGTAGGTCTTCGGGTCGGCAAGGGCTTCGGGGATCATCGGGTAGAACGCGCTGTAGCCCAGGCGCAGCGGCCAGTCGGACTCAGGCTGCTTCAGCGTGACCTGGAACGTGGTGTCATCGATGACCTTCAGCCCGGACATGGTGTCCACTTCCGAGCCCTCGGCGCTGGCTTCGTCGTACCCTTCGATGCTCTCGAAGAAGTAGCTGGAGAGCTGGGCGTTCTTGGCCGCGGCGCCGTAGTTCCAGGCATCCACGAAGGACGCAGCAGTTACCGGCGCACCGTTGCTGAAGGTTTTGCCTTCCTTCAGCTTGATGGTGTAGTTCTGCGCGTCTTCGGTCTCGATCGACTCGGCCATTTCATTCTGCGGCTTGCCGTCAGCGTCGTAGCTGATCAGGCCGGCAAAAAGCAGGTCCAGTACTGCCCCGCCGCCCACCTCATTGGTGTTCGTGGGGATCAGCGGGTTCTGGGGCTCTGAGCCGTCCGCAATGATGACACGGCTGGTGTCACCTTCTGCGCCGGATTCCGAGGAACCATCTCCCCCGCCGCAGGCGCTCAGCGCCAGAACGGCCACGGCCGCGACGCTCAGCATTTTGGAAGTGCGTGTGAAGCGCATTCCGCCTCCTATGTTGTCTATGGGTGCCAACGTCTTGCGTCGGCATTGCGGCTCGCAGACAGTGAGCCGACTCACAAGGTCAAAAGCATATTGCTTCGGAGTACACCGTACTCACCACTGGAAGCCGTGAATGACTCCCGGGACGCCTTGGGCAGCCTCGAGCAAGGCAACAAGGTGCCCCTCGTCTGGAATTATATAGAAAGACATGTCGACATAACGATTTGGTATACCCCTGACGTGTTACGACACAAAGGTGTCTTTCCGCCTTCCGACCTGCCATTATGCCGTGGCTCCGGGGAGCCTGCCATGACAAAGGTCACTACCGGGCCACGGACCATTCCCAGAAGTTCCACCACAGTCCGGTCTGGTTCGGCATGTACTCCACATGCTCGATGGTGTCCGCAGAGGCTTGGAGCCCCGGCACCTGATATAGGGGCAGACCGTATCGGGCGCTCCAGATGAGCCGGTCGATCCTGGTTTGAAGTTCATCACGGGCCTGGGCATCGGTCTCCGTAATGAGGTCATCCATCAGCGCATCTGCCTCCGGACTGGAGAAACCGTTGAAGTTTGACGCGGCTCCGGTGCGGAAGATCTGCGGCACGCCGGACACCCCGACTCCCGACGCAGTCCAGCCGAAGATAGCCGCGTCGTAGCTTTCCGTTCCCAGCTGGGCGGCCCATTCAGCGGCCGGCAGTCCGCCGTCCACCACGTTGAATCCCGATTCCGACGCCGATTCTTCGATCCGTTCATAGGCCAGGGCACGGTTTGCATTGTCACGGTTGTAGAGGATCCGCACCTCGGGTGTGGCGCCGTCGAGCAGTTCGCGCGCCCGGTCCGGATCCACCTCGGCGAACTCGCCCGATCCGTTGGTGGCGGCGGCGTCCTCATAGCCAGCCTGGTCGGCGAGGAACACCTGGGAATCCAGCGGCTTGGCCCCGGGCTGCAGCGGCTCGACATTGGCTTCCACAATGGCCTGGCGCGGCACGGTGCTCAGGAAGGCCTCACGGACCGCCTCGTCCGCAAAAACGCCGTCGAACTTCAGGTCCAGGTGGTCGTAGGCGAGCTGGTTGCCCTGATGCAGGTTAATGTTCCCCAGCGCCTCAAGTTCAGTCAGCGTGCCGCTGTCCGCGCGCGGGGAAATGATGTCCACTGAGCCGTCTTTCAACGCCGTCACCTGGGTTGAGGGATCCTGCAGGAACCGGACCGTGATCCTGTCCAGTTCCGGCTTGGGCCCCCAGGTGTAGTCCTCATTCCGAACCAGGGTCAGGGAGGCTCCCGGTTCGATGCCCTGGACAATGTAGGGGCCGCTGGACAGGTAGAGGGCAGGGTTATCGGGAAGGTTGTCGGCGGCGAAGGCGGTGTTCCAGTAATCGGCGACGGCGCGCAGTTCGGGGTCCACCGGCGCAGGATCCAGGGGATCTCCCGCCGCGGTGCCCAGAAGCAGCTGCGTCAGCTCTTTCTCGTCCGCCAGCCCTGCCCCCTGGGCGACGACGTGGGCCGGGACCCCAATCCCGCCGTCGTCCGCCAGCGATCCGAACGCTGTCTCCCAGTCCGCGTACGGCTCTGAGTAGGTCAATGTGATGGAGCGGTTGTCCTCGCTGACCTCCGGCAGCCCGGTCAGGGCCAGGGCTTCGCTGGAGCCGGCATAGTCGAAATAGCGGGTGCCGGACAGGACAGTGCCGTTGCCGGCCGCGAGCTCGTCATCGAACCTGCCGGATGCCGCCGCCCAGGCAAGGATCATGTCGTCCGCTCCCACCGGGGCACCGTCGGACCAGGCAACTCCCTCATTGACGGTGTATTTCACCGCCAGCGGATCCTCGGAAACCTTTTCATAGCTGCCGAAATCCTCCAGCGGAACAATCTCAAGGTTGTTGTCCACGTAGTTGAATCCCGAGTGGGTGGCGTACGCGATGCGGTTGTTAATATCGGTGTTCCCGTCCGCGGTTTGCGGGTTGAAGGAACTGAAGACGCCGGCTTCCGCCACGGAGATCTCGCCCCCCGGAGTAGGCGAAACGCCCGGCAGGTCCTCGGTGGCGTCCGGCTCAGCGGTGCAGGCTGCCAGCGCCAGGACCGCGGCGGCGCAGCCGGCGAAGAGTTTGGTCAGGCGGTCAAAACGCATTGCTGCTCCCCGGGACGTTATGGCGTCGATCGCACACCTTGTGATGATGACACACCGGGGACGCTTCCCACGAGCATCCGCCGAGGGGTCGACGTCGGACCCGGCTCAACCGACAGCCGCGCCCGTAAGATGATGGCAGAGAGTACGAGCACCATTCGACGAATCAGAGGACCCCGTGAAAATCACCATTGTCGGAGGCTCAAAAGGCACCGGAGCACAACTCGCTGCGCTCGCTCAGGCAGCAGGCCACGAGGTTACGGTCGTCTCCCGGAGCGCCAGCGCACCGTCCGGTGTCCGGACCGTCATCGGCAATGCGACCGATCCTGCAGTGGCTGCCCAGGCCGTGGCGGGAGCCGACGTCGTCGTTGTTACGGTGGGCGGCGCCAAGGGTGTTTCCCGGCAGCGCGCTGCCGTCACCAAAAACGTCATCGGTGCGATGCAGAAGGCCGGTGTGCGCCGGCTCGTGGTGCAGTCGTCACTGGGGGCGGGCGATTCGGGCTCGCAGATGCCCGCGCCGCTGCGGATCGTCATGCAGGCGGTGCTCGCCAAGGCGCTGGCCGACCACAACGAGCAGGAGGCTGCCGTGCAGGGCTCCGGCCTGGATTGGACGATCGTGCGGCCCACCGGCCTCACGGACAAGGAGCCGACGAGCACCTGGAAGGCGCTGACAACGAACGAGGACGGCCGGCTTGGAGGTTCGATCCCCCGACGGGACCTGGCTGCCTGCATGCTCGGAATCCTCAGCGACGATTCCACCGTCGGCAAGGCCCTTGGGGTGAGCAGCTAGCACGTGAGTGTGGATGCCCGGTGATGAGATCTCCGGGCGTTGTCTGCGGACCTCAGTCGACCACGGACCGCACGATCCCGGCGATAAGTTTTTCGGTTTCATCATCGACCGTCTCGAAGTACCACGCGGCCGGCATCAGTGTCCCGTTTACCCCGCCTGCAGGTCGGAAGGCAGCCTTCTCGGTGATCGCGAGGTTCATGCGTTCGTCATTGCGCAGTGTCACAAGAGCGGGCGTGCTGGCCGTCTTCGCGTAGGCGGGCATTCCGTACCAAATTCGCGGTTTCAGAGTCGGGGCGGCAGCCATGATGATGTCATGCACACGCTGCATGACTGCCCGCTGCGGCTCCTGCATCTTCGAAATCTTCTCGATTACCTGAGTCAGGTTTTTCTCGTCCTTCGTCGACATGTCGTGTCCTTTCCCTAACCGATGCCGGGCATCGGCGAAATGAAGTTGGCGTATGCGTACGCGCCGCACTCCATCCGGACATGTCCTGAGGTGCTCAGGCCTCTCCGCGATGATTCACGTGGTCCTCACGTGGAAGCGCAGTAGGTGGCGCGTGCCACCGGAATCAGAATATCTGTCATGCAGACGGATGCCACCCCTCTGCGGCAGATCCCGCACACGTTACTTCAGCCGGCCCGTCGATAGTGCACGGCGAGCGCACCGTTTCTGAGCGGTTCCGCCGAGATCAAATCCAGGCGGCGCGTGCTGGGCAGAATCCCCTCGTAAAGGGTCGGGCCGTGGCCGGTAATCATGGGGTGTACGAGGAAGCTGTACTCATCGATCAGATCCAGCCGGTCCAGCCCTGCCGCAAGTTTGCCGCTACCGACGAGCACACCGTCGGGAGTCCGGTCCTTGAGGTCCTGTACTGAGGCGCGCAGGTCGCCGGAGAGGTGATGGCTGTTGGTCCACGGATAGTCGCTGCGGGTTGCCGACACGACGTACTTCGGTTTGGCGTCCAGTTTGAGCGCCCACTCGTGCATGGCCGGCGGAGCTTCAACCTGCCCGCGGGCAACCAGCGGCCAGTAGCTCTCCATCATCTCGTAGGTGATGCGACCCCATAGCATTGCGCCGCACTCGTCCATGAGGCGGGTGAAATGGGCGTGTGTTTCGTCGTCGGCAATACCTTCCCGGTGGTCGATACAACCATCCAGCGTGACGTTGAAACCGAACGTTAGACGGCCCATAGGACGATTCTAGGTCGCACGGTTTCAGGTGCAATGGGCTGCGGATTGAATCCAGTCGCGCCGAATCAGACCGTACACCCAGGAGTCGGACACGTCGCCGTTGACGATGCAGTCCTCGCGCAAGGTCCCTTCGCGAACGAATCCGAGCTTTTCCAGCACACGGGCCGAGGCCACGTTGCGTGTATCTGTCTCGGACTGAACCCGGTTGAGATCCAGGCTGTTGAAGGCCCATGTCAGCAGGGCGCGCGCTGCCTCCGTCGCGTAGCCGCGGCCCCAGGCTGCCTCGGTGAGGCAATACCCCAGGGAAGCGCTGCGGAAGTCGGGGTTCCACCCGTTGAAGGTGCACCAGCCCACGAATTCGCCGTCAGACCTGCGAATGAGAACCACGCGTGCGCCTGTGCCTTCGTCCGCCATCGTCTGGCATCCGGTCATGAAGCGTGCGACCTGCGACCGCTCCGTCCACGGAGGAGTGTCCCAATAGCGAAGCACTTCGGCGTTGCTCTGCAGCGCGAATAGTTCGTCAGCGTCGGAATCGGCGAAGGGCCGCAGCAGTAACCGCTCGGTGTGCAGAGTCGGCGTCGACAAAGTCATGGGTGCCACTCTGCCATACGGTCCCAGGCCGTCCGGACGGCCCGAAACGGCGCCTGTGGTGCATCAGCAGCAAAAGGGAAGCCCCACCAAAGGCGGGGCTTCCCTTCCAGCCCGCACAATCCTAGACCGTCGCGAGTGCTGCCTCTTTCCGGGCCTTGGCCGCCGAGATGCGCGGGCCGCTAAACCACAGCACGATCCCCGCCAGAACCCAGATGCCCAGAGTCAGGGCCGCAGCACCCCCGCCGACGCCGTCGAAGTACGCCACGGAACGGACCAGGGTGCCGGCAGCGCCGGGCGGCAGGAGCTGGCCGATCATGGCCACCCCGGCGGGCAGCCACTGGGCGCTGGTCGAGATGCCGGCGAAGGGGTTGCCCACAAACATCATGGACATGGCCGCAATGGTGAACCCCTTGGTGCCAAAACACTCATTGAGGCCGGCCAGGGGAAGGGCCAGTGCTGCGATGCCGAGGGCAACGCTTGCCGCAACCGGGACCAGGGGACCCTCGATACTGCCAAAGAGGTACTTCAATACGGCAGCGACCACGAACCCGCCGGCCACCGAAAAACCGGTGAGGCCGGCGAAGATCCACCAGCGCTGGCCGGACAGCATGGAACGGAACGCCACGGCCGGCACAATGCCGCCGAACACCAGCGGAAAAGCCAGACCGCCGATGCCCACGCCCGTCGGGTCGCCGGAGGGAAGCGGAACCACGTCCACAATCTCGGCCGTTTGCCCCATGCTGCCCGCCATCGTAGCCCCGACATTGCTGACCGTGCCGGAAACGGCCGTTGAGCCGGCGCTGGCCACGTAGACGGTCATATCCGGATCGGTGAAGTCGAATCCGCCAACGATCTCCCGCTTACGGATTCCCTGCTCGAGGTCCTCTGCATTCTCGTAGGACTGCACCACGAAAGCGCCCGGCGACTGGGCCTCCAGGGTTTTCGAGACCGAGTCTGCCCGGTCCTGCGGGCCTACCACTCCCAAACCCAGATCCCGTGGTCCGGAGAGGAGCGACGGCGAGATGAACAGCATCAGGAGGGCCAGCAGGATGACGGAAAGCCCGGTGGTTAGACCGGCCCAAACGGCCGCGTGCTTTCGATGAGAGCCGGATGACGGCGTTTGTGTTGTCATGATCCTTCTTCTTTTCGGAGGAACTTCCTCCGCTTCTACGGATGATATTCCTCCGGTTTAGACTGAAGGTCAATTTGAAGGGAGTGCGGATGAGAGCTGACGCTGCGCAGCGAAGAGAAGCGATCATCACCCATGCGAGGCACCTTTTTGCCGAGCGGGGCGGCGATGTTGCGCTCGACGCTGTAGCCGCCGCAAGCGGCGTTGGGATTGCCACCCTGTACCGAAACTTTCCCTCCCGCGGGGACCTTGTCCACGCCGTGGTCCAGGACATTGTGGACCAGATCATCCACGCTGTGGATCAGACCCGGAGCACGCTGAACACTGATCCGGCTGCGGCATGGAAGGACCTGCTGTCCAGCCTGACGGCAATGGAACTCGGTGCGCTAACGGACGGGCTCGCGCTGCAGGCCGGGGCCGTCCAGGATTTGGAAGCCACACCTCTGGCGCAGGTCCAGCAGCCCGCAGTAGATGCCCTCAACGATCTGCTCGCAGAGCTCAAGCGGCGCGGTGCAGTGCGGGAGGCCCTCTCTGCCCTGGACGTAATAGTTGCGGTCGCGACGATCACCCGTCCACAGGTCTCCCCCATCCGTGGAGCAGCACCGGGTGTGCCGGACCAGCTGGCCGAGGCGTATTTTCTCTGGAGCCGAGGCCAACAGGCCTAACGCATGGGCCGGCGCCTGATCACCCGTGTGCAGGTCCGGATGGAGCGGCTAATCCGCACCGCGCAGACGCAGGGTGGAGAATGCAGTGCATGAACATCACTACGGAGGCCAGCGCGTACGGTGAGGCAGTCCGCGCAGTCCGGGAGGGCGCGCTCGATCCGGACGAGGCAGCCGAACAGCTCATAGTCCAGATGACGGAGTCGGAGATCCTCGGGCTGCTCGACGGTGACTCCCCCGGGCTGCTGCTCCCGCTCATCCCGATGCTGCTGCGCCGGCGGCCGTTCGTGGCCGGGGCGGTCCCGCGGCTGGGCATCCCGGGAGTCCGGTTCAGCGACGGCGGCCGCGGCGTCGTCATCGGCGCCTCCACAGCCTTCCCCGTGACGATGGCGCGGGCCGCAACCTGGAATCCGTCGCTGGAGGAACGGGTCGGGATCGCGGTGGGCCTGGAGACCAGGGCGCGGGGAGCAAACTACTCCGCCTCCGTCTGCGTGAACCTGCTTCGCCACCCCGCGTGGGGCCGGGCGCAGGAGTGTTACGGGGAGGATCCGGTGCTCACCGGCCGGATGGGATCGGCGATGACCCGGGGTGTGCGCGTGCACGCGATGGCGTGCGTGAAGCACTTCGCGCTGAACTCGATGGAGGACGAGCGCTTCGAGGTCGATGTGTCAGTCGACGAACATGCCCTGCACGAGGTGTACCTGCCACATTTCAAGGCTGTTGTGGAAGCCGGCGCCGACTCCGTCATGAGTTCCTACAACCGAGTGCGGGGCGAGTACATGGATGTCAATCACTCCCTGCTCACCGACGTGCTGCGGAATGAGTGGGGCTTTCGCGGATTCGTGACGAGCGACTGGGTGTTCGGCACCCACGACGCCGTCACCAGTCTCCAGTCGGGGATGGATGTGGAGATGCCGCTGCGGCTGCTCCGCGCCCGTTCTTTGCCTGCAGCGCTGCGGAGCGGTCACCTGGACCGCGCAACTGTGCGGCAGTCCGCGCGCCGCATCCTGCGCACCGCCCTGAACCATGCCGCAACGCGGGAGGAGGCGACGCCGGGCGCGGACCTGATCGCTTCCCCGGCGCACCGGGCGCTTGCCCGCCGGGTCGCCGAAGAATCGATTGTGCTGCTGAAGAATGAAACCTGCGGCGCGGAGCCACTCCTGCCGCTGGCTCCCGCAACCCGCCACCTCGCGGTGATCGGACGACTCGCGGCACGGGCAAACCTTGGCGATCACGGCTCATCACGCGTCCGGCCTCCCTCCGCGGCCTCGGCGCTGCAGGGGTTGCGTGAGGCGCTCCCCCGGGTGCGCATCACGACCGCCTCAGGACGGAACGAAGGCGCCGCGGCCGCGCTGGCAGCCGCCGCGGACACAGCGATCGTCGTCGTTGGCCTGGACCAGCACGACGAGGGCGAGTCCGTTGTCACCGGCGGCGTTAACGTGGGCGTGCTCGGTCCGGCCTTTGGATCGGGCGCCCTCAGTCGGGTCGTCACCGGTCTCGCGCACCTGGCCTCGCGTTTCGTCCGAGGCGGCGACCGCAGCTCACTCAACCTGCGTCCCTCCGACGTGCGCCTCATCCGCGCCGTCGTGGCTGCAAACCCGCGGACCGTCGTCGTACTCATTGGCGGCAGCGCGATCCTCACGGAGGAATGGCGGGACCAGGTGCCCGCGCTTGTCCTCGCCTGGTACGGAGGCATGGAGGGCGGACGCGGGCTCGCAGGCGTGCTGACCGGTGCTGCGGAGCCCGGCGGGCGGCTGCCGTTTGTGCTGCCAACGGACGCCGCGCATCTGCCGCCGTTTGACCGCACCGCGAAGTCCGTCGTCTACGACGACAAGTGGGGTCAACGCCGGCTCGACGGCGACGGACACACACCGGCGTTCCCATTTGGGTTCGGCTTGAGCTACACCACGTTCGAGCACCGTCTTCTCGAGCATCGCTTCGACGACACGGGCGGCACCGCTGACGTGCTCGTAACGAACACGGGCAACCGCAAGGGCTCCACTGTTGTTCAGGTCTACGCCGCAGACGTGTCAGTCCCCAGGCCGGTCGCTCAGCTCCTGGGCTTCCAAAAGGTGAGGCTGCAGCCCGGCACGGAGACAGCTGTGCGGGTTTCCCTGGATGCGGGTCCCACACTGCAGCGCGATCCGGACACCCAGCGCTGGTTCCCCCGCGCCGGCGACTGGGCCCTGCTCGCCGGCCAGCACAGCCCGGTCAGCTGGGCAGACGCGGTCCGGTTGAGGCGCTCTGCGGAACCATCCGATGAGGACGGGATCTCTGGACGCGGACAGACAGCGTGTCATCCTGCCGCAGGATGGCGCGGAGCAACCGCCGCTCCTCCCACCTAAGCGACCTGAACGCTTGGCTGCGCCGCAGCACCAGGCCCCCGTCCGGGGCCCCGTACCGCTTCTGCAAATCCTCCAGCTCCGCGGCCTGCAGCAGAGCGACCGTGCTGCCCGTAGCCGAGTCGATCAACCGGACCAGCGCGGATGGTCCGCTCAGATCCGTCGCGACAACGCGATCCTCACTGGCGGAGAGGATTGTCTTCTGCGCCGCGCGGGTTACCACCAGCGGACGGGACGGCCCGTCCAGCAGCCGTGACAGCACATTTGCCGCAGCCTCAGGTCGGCCCGTCCTTTGCGCCGCGGCCTGCATCTGCTGCAGGCGACCCGGCTCGCGCAGCACCTCGTCGATCTTCCAGCCAATTGTCGCTGAAGTGTTGCAGCGGATCGCCGCCCCCTGTTCCAACAGGTAGTCGCCATTGCGGACCTCCTGCCCCGGAATGGGGTTCACCATCACCATGGGCAGGCCGGCAGCCATGCACTCCGACACTGACAACCCGCCAGGCTTGCCCACAAACAGGTCGGCGCGGCGCAGCAGCTGCGGCATCTCCGTTGTGAAGCCGAGCACGCGGTAGCGGTCTCCGGCGGGTGCCACCAGATGCTCGATACGCTGCCGCAGGGCATCGTTTCGTCCGCACACAACCGTCGCCGTGAACGGCGAGCGCATGTGCAGCGTCTGCCGCACCACCGCGGCGGCGTAGTCGCCGCCGGACGCGCCTGCGGAGATCAGCAGCATCGGGGGCTCGGTTGCGTCGCGGGAGGGCGCGCCCTTCAGCTGTGAGGCGATGGGAATCCCCGGAGCCGCAACTCGATCGGAGGGCAGGCCTAGCGCCATCAGTTCCACCCTCCCCTCCTCCCGGGCCAGGAAAAGAGCATGGAACGCGCCGGTAAGGGACAGCCCTTGGAAGTCATAGTCCGTCGTGACGACGGCGGTCCTCGCGTTGGTCACGCCGCGAAGGAGCAGCGACGCCAGCAGCTGGGCGGGCAGGAAATGCGTGCACACGATCGCGGTCGGCCGGAACCGCTTAATGGCATCAATGACCGGAACGGAGTTCATCCGTGTCCAGGGGTCCATGGGGCCCCGGCGCCGGAAAGGACGGTCACTGATGTCGTAGCCCCAGTCGATCAGCCACGGCAAGCCCTCGACCAGGACGAAGTAGCCCTTGTTTAGCAGTGCCCGGTAGAGCACGCTGCTGACCTGCAGCACGTCCAACACCTGGACCTCGGCGACGTCGGCACGCGCGGCGCACGCCTGCTGCACCGCCGCTGCGGCGCTGTTATGCCCGGCACCCACGCCTGCGGACAGGATCAGTACGCGCTCCCCTTCAGCGGTCTTGGGGGTTCGTGTCGACGTATTGGGCATGAAGCGAGGCTAGCAGGAGCCCTCATCAAGCCTTTGGTCCCTGCCGGGCATCGACAGCCGTGAGTTCTCTTTTGGCTCGCCGCGCAGAAGCACCCTCCATCGCCACTACTTGCAAATACTGCAAGTCGTTGCAAGTATCGAAATATGAACACTGAGTTGCCCGCTGACCCTCAGGACCCGCAAATCGCTACACCCGATCAGGCCCGACGCCTCCTCTCCTCCATCCCGAAAAGACCCGAGCGCCAATTCGCTGCCAGTGACCACGTAAGCACCGCAGCGACAGTCGCTTGTTCGCTTGCCGCAGGGCTGATTGCCCTGAGCGGTCATCCTTGGTGGGCAATCATCCCCACCCTCTGCGCACTGATCACTTCACATCGCTGGATCGCAAGCCGCCTGTCACGGCCGAACGAGCCTCGCCTCAAGTTGACCATCGCCATCTCAGCCTTCACCGTATGGTTACTCATCCCCGTCTGGAGAGGCATCACGCACGGGGAGACGATCCCCTTCCCTGAAGCCTTCCTCTTTGCCGGCCTCGCACCAGCATCCTGGCTGACGTTCTACATCATCCTGTTGATCCGCCGCTGAGGCATCCATGGTCCACACCGAACTCGACGCGCACCTGGTCGCCCCGAAGCGCTTCGTCACCATGGCGCATCTAAACCAAGTGGAGCAAGCGGACTACTCTTCGCTGCAGCAAACAACCGGCCTGTCGTCACCTGACCTCTCGAAAATCATCCGTGACCTCGAGGAACGGGGGCTGGTCGAAGTGACCAAAGAACGCCGCTCCCGCTACGGCACTACCTTGGTCAGACTCACTCCGCAGGGACAGAAGACTTTCAAAGCTCTTCTCACAACGATCAATCGAATCGCAGGTCAGTGAATGACCCTCGCCGTGCTCAAATACACGTACCAGGAATGCTCATAAAGGAGCGGCGGAACAAGGGGACCCCAAAAACGAAAATGCCACCCTCCGAAGCTTTCACGGAGGACGGCATTTCCAATGAGTTGAGCGATAAAATTAAACACTAAATCTGAATTCGATCTCTTTACGTAGCCGAGCCATCTCAGACTCCGCGCAATCGCTTGAGTCGCCGCTCGCCGCTCAGCGGCCTCTGACCTCGACGCCGCTGAGCAACGTTCCCTATTTCGTGTAGCGTCTGGAACCCCAAGTCCTCGTCGGCGGGCTGGACTCAGATGGCAGGCTCATTTTGGGTCCTCAACCCTCGAGAGGCGGACTCAGGTCGACGAGCTTTGCTTGGACTGCTTCGGCAGCGATGCGCATCTCCTGGATCCAACCCTCGACGACTGACCCGGGGACGTCTTGTGGAAGTTGCGCGAGTCTCAGCAAAATGGCGATGTCGCCGTCGGGGTAAAACACCGGGACCAAGAGAGCTCCGATGTTGTACCGGCGGTCAGTATCGAACTCACCGATGTGGAACGAGTGCGTGAGTTCGGCCAGCTCAGCCAACAATGCTCTTTCGCGGACGGGCGTGAGCCCGGGCGAACGGTGTTCCGCGATCAGCGCGTTGAGTCGCACGCTGTCCTCCGGTTGTATTTGCGACGCGGCGAACCCCAGATCACGCAGAGTCGCCAAACGGCGACGATAGGTCTGTACGAGCTCAGGGTCACGCACGGCGTTCCCGAGCCACCTCTCGACGATGTCGTCCGGAGCCCAGGCGATGTATGCCTCGCCCATCGGCGGTTTCAAGGGCAGCCGCTCACCGAGCCTCTCGAGCATCTGCGCATCACCACCATACGCCGTTGCTGCGGTAGTCAGTTCGTCATCGTTTACCACCACGAGTGCAGCCGCCTCACAGCGCTGCGATGCCGCCAGCAGTTCGATCTGCGGCGTTGCCAACGCGGCGAGACGCACCCCAACGATAAGATCAGAGTCACCGGCAGCCGTCATGCTGCGCGGAGAGAAGCCTCCATACCCGCCCTGGAAAAACAAGAGCGGTGTCACCTGTCGATTAACTTCCAGGGAGTCCACTTGGCAAAGCTGAATGAAGTGATCGCCGGCATCTATAACCTCCTGCGGCGCACAATGTATGTGCGCCACCGCGCCAGTCAGGGTCGGCACGCCGAGTGGGGAGGGAGCCCAATCCACGCGTGAGAACTTGTCTTCTCCGGCGCCGGAGAAGATCCGGCACAATTCGACCTGGTCATGAGCCAGGACGTTAATGCAGAAGGATTCCGCGGTTCTTAGCCGAGCAAACGTCGCGGAGGACGTGGCCGGCAGAAATGCCACCAGCGGGGGGTCGAGGGATACGGAGGTGAACGTGCCGACCACCATACCTACGGACGAGCCGTCGTCCGCGACGCCAGTGACGATAGCAACCCCAGTCGGGTAGTTACCCATCACCTCGCGAAACTGAAGGGGATTTATGGGGGTACGTGTCTCAGTCATCTTGGACTTCTCTTCCTCGTCCCGGCATTAAGGACATGATCGTTCTTATGGATTGGTTCCTCTTCAGCGGCGTGGGCACGACCCCACCAAGGGTTGGGCTCTTCATCCGCGTTCCAGGCACTCGGTCAGGAACTCATCAATCCGGGCGTTCGCAGTTTTCGCGTGTGGGTGCGGACTTTCAGTGAACGCATGGTCGGCACCAGGGTAAAGCGCGAGCTGTGCGCGGCCGCCCGCTGCGAGCCATCGGCAGTACATAAACATGGAATCGTCGAGCATTGCATCGAGCGTTCCGACCGTGAACAAGGCAGCCGGCAGGTCCTTCAGATCGGCATAGAGCGGAGACACCTCGGATGCTTGGTGGAGTGCGGCATCAGGGGCATACGCGGCGACATTGCGCGCAATGTCTTCCGTTGTGAGGACTCCGCTTTTGGCAAGAACCTGGCTTGGCGTCATTGACGAGTCGTACACACCGAATCCAAGGGAAACGCCCTTGATATGTGAACCCAGGCCTCGATTCCTCAGGCGGATTAAAGTTGCAACCGCCAGCAAAGCCCCTGCGGAGTCGCCAGCCATAAGCGTGGTCGGAGCACCGAAGACAGTTGTGGAGTTTTCCAACAGCCAGAGAGCGGCCGCTTCGCAGTCATCCCACGCCGCTGGATAGGGGTCCTCAGGTGCGAGCCGATAGCCGACACTCACGCAGGTCACTCCCACCGTGTCGGCGATCCGTTCCAGCACCGCGTCCTGTTGATTCGCTCCACCGAGCACGAACCCCCCGCCATGGATGTGCATCAGGACTGCGCGCGGATTCGCACTCGGCACAACGTGCAGCGTGCGACCATCTCCGATTTCCACATCGTATGCTTTCGCAGAGACCCGGGCCGCCGGCTTGAAGCCACCCTCCCGCGCTTTGTCCAACCCGATTTCCCAAATGCCGGGAAGGTTGCCAGTAAGCTCGGCGAACTTCGAGTTGAACGCCAGCACCTCTTCTGAGACCGCCTTCGGCGCGAAAGCTTCCATTCCTATTCCGTACATGTGTCCACCGATCCGGATTCGTCTATTAAGGGCATTGGCATGCAGTTTCCAAGCTGGCTCTCACTCTTTGGTCCCACCCGCGAAGCCCTGCATCAGCCTCTTCTGGGTCACCATGTAGAAGATCATGATGGGGATGAGCGCAACGATCACGACTGCGAAGATCTTGTTCCAGGCTGAATTGAGGCCTCCGATGTATTCGTACATAACGACGGGGAGTGTCGGATAGTCCGATCCGCCCAGAAAAATTAGCGGCGTGAAAAAGTCGTTCCACACTACGAGTCCGGAGAGGATTGCCACCGTCGCCGTCACTGGACCCATCAACGGAAGCACAGCGTGCCAGAAGGCCCGGAACGGACCCGCACCGTCAAGAGCAGCGGCCTCCTCATAGTCCCGCGGATGGCTGCGGAAGAAGGTCGCGTAGAGGAAGACGCTCAGCGGGAGGAAGGTGCCCGTATAGATGATGATCAGGCCCACAAGCGAACCGGAGAGTCCGAGCGCGCGCGCCCCGAGGTAGAGCGGCACGATTCCCAGCTGGGTCGGCAGGATGATTCCGACGAGAAAGAGGTAGAAGACGATGTTCGCCCACCTTCGGGTGGAACGAACGATGACATAGGCCGTCATCGAACTGAGGAGAATCAGCAGAACCAGGGTTACGCCCGTGATGATCACGCTATTGATAAAGCCGATGACCACACTGTTCTTGCCGGTGGTCGTGAGCACTTCAATAAAGTTTGACCACTCCAGGTGCGAGGGAAGTGCAATCGCGGACGAAGTCGACATCTCCGACGTCGACTTCAGCGATCCCACGATCAGGAGGTAAAGCGGGAGGACAAAGATGGCGGTCGCGATGATCATGAGGATCTCGCGCAGGAATGTGAGCCGTGTATATCGATTCATGACGCTCCTAGACGTCCCGGTTTCGCGTGATGAACTGCTGGAGAATCGCGAAGAAGAGGATAATCACGGTCAGTACCATCGATAGCGCCGCACCATACCCGAAGTTCCCCCGGGAAAATGCTTCCTGGTACACGAGCAGGGCGAGGTTCTTGCTGGAATTAACGGGTCCCCCGCCGGTCATAGCAAGAATTGGGTCGAACAGACGCAAACCGAAGATGAGACCCAGCATCGTGACGATCCCGATCGATGGGCGAAGCGCGGGGAGGGTTACATGCCAAAACTTTTGCCACTGGTTCGCGCGGTCGAGTGCGGCAGCCTCCTCGACCTCCGGCGAAACCCTGGAAAGCCCTGCCAGGAAGATGACCATCGCCAACCCGGTCCCTTGCCATAGGATCACCACCGCGACGGTCCAGAGCGCGGTATCGGGGTCGCCAAGCCACGTGCGGCGGAGGTCACCCAATCCCAACTGGAGTAAGGACTCATTGAGTAGACCGTCGTATTGAAAGACGTACTTCCAGATGTACGAGACAGCCAGGGGGCTGAGCGCCAGTGGAAGGAAGACCAGTGCGCGCAATACATGGCGCGATTTCAGTCCGCGGTTCAAACCCAGGGCAAAGAGCAGCCCGAGAACGGTGGTTCCGACCATCTGTATCAATGCATAGAAGATGGTGGTACCGATCACACCGACGACTGCGGGATCTTGGGCAATCCGCACGAAGTTGGCGAGCCCGATGAACTGGAATGAGCCGATGCCGGTGTAGTCAGTGAACGCAAAGTAGCCGCCCGTAAGCGTCGCAACGAAGTGGATGAGAAAGACCAAGATCATGCCCGGCGCCGCCCACCACCAACGCCCGAAGGCGATCAGTGGCCGCCCGTTCGACAGCCGCAGCGGCCTCACAATCTCGGCAGGATGTTTCTCGGGCTCGTCCTGCTCCGACGTGGTCTTGCCTGAGGTCATGGTTTTCATGCGTCGAAAGCCGCGTCCATGTCGCCGAGGATTTGATCCACCGTCTTCTGGCCCGTGAACAGCCCGGGAACGCCCTCCTGCATCGCCTGCAGAACTGCGTCCGGCCAGATTCCCAGACCGGGCTCGGAGATGACTTGGTCATCCGTGACGAACTTCCCGATAGGTGCGTACACCTCCGGCAACGTCTCTTCATTCAGCTCCCCGGCGGGGATTCCGCCCGTGAGTTCGGCGATCTGCTGACGCTGCGACGGTTCCACCAGCCAGTCGATGTAGGCCTGGATCGCTTCGTCCTTCTCGCTCGCCGCGCTGGATGAGACCGTGTACTTCACCGAGTTGATGACACGACGGTTCTCGGCCGTCTGGCCGGGAAAGGCCTGCACCGAAAATCCCTCGGCAGGAAGGGCATCGGCAAGAACCTTCCAGATGTCGGCCTCACCGGTGCTGAGCGACGCGAGAGGAGGCGTGACGCCCGCCATCACATCTGCAAGGAACTCGCCGGCTGCTGCCTCAGCGCCATCCTGGTAACAACCTGCGCTGAACATGTCAGAGACGGTCTGCAACGCGTAGTGCCAACCCTCGGTGTCGCTGAAGGTGACCTCGTTGCGCGCACGTTTCTCATCCCAGTCGGGGTCTTTCGCATAGACCGAACTAGTTGCTACCAACAGCGTCTGTCCGTCCGCGGTGAACGGGTTGCCGAACTGTCCGAGCGTGAACGACAGGTTCTGGCCCTTGGCTGCCGTGCACATCGCCAGCATCTCGTCGATCGTCTCCGGCCATTTGCCACCCAGGGCTTCTAGGTTCGAGTCGATAGTCACCGCGGTCTTCGGGACGGTCCACAGCGGAAAGCCATATGCCTTTCCGTCCACCGAGTATGCGGCGAGCTCGTCCGGGTTGATGAGATCGGTGGCTGCTCCAGTGACTTCGCCGAGAAGGTCTGCTTCCCCGAGCGTGGTGACACCTGTACCCACCCCGTTGGTGCCCGGCTCGGTCAGGAACATGTCCGGTGCGTTGCCGCCCTGCAGCCGGGTGCTCAGCGCAGAGTTGTAGCCGTCAATGGGGATCGCCTCAACCTCGACCTTAGCGCCGGTTTGCTCCTCGTAGCTCTCGGCCATCGTCTCCCAGGTATTGGAGTTGGCTATGGCCGGGTAAGCGAAGGTGATTGTGTCATCGAGGCCCGATGCTTCCGTCGCGGTCGAACAGCCACCCAAGAGCGGGACACAGAGCGCCATCGCGGCGACAGCGGCTCCACTTCGGAGGTTGTGTCGGTGATTATTCATGTTCATCGTTCTCCTGCTGGTCGTTCGCTTCTCGCGACGTTGCGAGCAGCGTTGTTCCGGTAAGTTCAGTGGCGCTTCGTCACAGATGGAATTCGTGTTTCATTTCCTTCAGCCCTACCGTCTCCGCGATGACAGAGTTTTCAATGCGTCCGACGCCATCAATCTCGACGGCGATCCGGTCGCCAGGTTTGAGGAAGACCTGCGGATCACGGCGGTAACCTACTCCGCCGGGAGTCCCAGTTAGGACGACATCGCCGGGTTCCAAGACGGTGAATGCGGACAGCTCCGCGATTAGCCGAGGAACGTCAAAAACCAGCTGAGACAGTGTGGACTCCTGCACCACAACATCGTTCAGAGTGGTGCGAATCCCCGAGTCAGCCAACGCAACCTCATCTGGCGTGACAATCCAGGGGCCAAGTGGGGTTGAGTTGTCCCATGCCTTGCCCTGTAGCCATTGATGCGTCTTGTACTGGAAGTCGCGCATCGTAACGTCGTTGGCGACCGTGAATCCGAGGACATGATCGAAGGCATCTTCTTCGCTGATGCGACGACCAGCCTTGCCGATGACGACGGCGAGCTCACCTTCCCAATCGACTTGCTGCGACTCAACCGGCAGCTGGATTGGGTCGCTCGCCCCGATGAGGTTTGACGCAAATTTCGAGAACAACACGGGGTAGGTGGGGAGATCCCGCTTGGTCTCGGCGATGTGATCCCGATAGTTCAGGCCCACGCAGAAAATTCTGCGCGGATCCGGGCTCGATGGCAGGAGCGAGACGCTCGCAAGCGGCACCCGCTTCGTATCGTCGATTTCCGCTCTCCGAAGTGCGTCGGCACCGGAACGCACGGTGAGCAACGCGTCTGCGAACGGGGTGACTGTGTCGTTGTTGAGGACCCCGATCCGTGCGGTCCCTCCGTCGCGATACGAGATGAACTTCATCGGTTCGTCCCCGCCGGTAAGCCGCTGCTCTCGCTGGTCGTACGCCAGCTGGGCAACTGCCCGCCCCACAGGTTGACGCTCTCCGGAACCGGATGCCACTTGCGTGGAACATAATCCACCTTCTCGTCGTAGAACTTCTCCATCTCGGCGGACAGTTCGATGTGGTTGCCGGCCGGGTCGTCGAAGAACACGAACAGATTGTTTCCCGGACCATGGCGCCCGGGGCCCCACTGCACTCGGACGCCGATTTCGGTGAGCCGATCACACCAGGCCTTGAAGTCCTCCCATTCAGCGAGATCGTAGGAGTAATGATCGAGGATCCCGGCCCTTCCGACGTTTACGATCGCCAGGGTGTGGTGATCGCGGTCGCTGCGCAGCCAGCAGAACCGTCCATCAGCGAGCTGGTCGCTCAAGCGGAAACCGATGATGTTGGCGAAGAAGTCGACCATGCCCTGCACATCCGCAGTGCCGATGGTCGTGTGCTGAAACTTGATGGGCCGGCGCCCGGGATCGGCGACACCCTCCCCCTGGCGCCGGACTGGTGAGTGGAAGTGCACGGCCACGCCGTCAGGGTTGAGTACCGAAATCCCCTCGGCCGAGCCCGCCGGCGCGTCGATGAATCCCTGATCGAGCGAGGCGAAGGTGAGCCCGGCGTCGGTCAGGCGCTGCCGGATGCCGGCGATACCCCCGGCATCTCTGACTTCGAACCCGAAATGGTCAAGCCCCGGATCACCGGGTGTCAGGTCGAGGACGTGGTGTCCCGTGCCCCAGCCCAGCCGTACGCCTCCGCCCGGTAGCTCATCCTGGCGCACCAGGCTGAGCACCGTCGTGTAGAAATCTTCTGCCCCCGCAACATCGGGCACTCGAAAGCCGATGTGTGAGACGGAAGTTTCGCGCAGAATCCCGGCATTCCCGTTCTCCACGAGTTCGACGCGGTTCTCGGTGTTCATATAGCTGACCCCTTTGACGTTGCAGATGGCGCGCTCACGACGCGGAGCGATAGACGTGCTTGATTTCCTGAAACTCGGCTAGGCCACCTGGGCCGTTAAGCCGGCCAAGCCCACTTCGCTTGTAGCCTCCCTCTTCGAACTGGTCGAAGATCTGCGCCCACGCGTTGGTCCACACCGTGCCGGCCTCGACAGCCATCGATACCCGCAGCGAGCGGGCACCGTCGGTCGTCCACACGGATGCCGAGAGTCCGTATTGGGTGGCATTCGCCCGTGCAATCGCCTCTTCTTCGTCTTTAAAGGTCTCGAAGGTGGCGACGGGACCGAACAGCTCTTCCTGGATCAGCGGGGAGCTCAGATCCTGCACGCCGAGCAGCGCGGGTCGGTAGAAAGCGCCCGGCCCCTCGGTGGGACCGCCGCGGAGGATGACCTCGGCCGCGTTACTCAGCACGAGGTCATCGACGCGCCGCACCGAGGAGTGGTCTATCAAAGGGCCCATGTCAGTGGTGGGTTCGATGCCGGCGCCGATGCGAACGGCCGAGAGAGAGGCGGAAAGCCTGTCCCGCAGTTCGTCCGCGATCGAGGCGTGCGCGATCACTCGGCTGCCAGTCATGCAGAACTGGCCCGCGAACGTCGTAACCCCCGCAGTGAGCGTGGGCACGACGACGTCGAGGTCCGCGTCATCGAAGACAATCATCGGCGTCTTTCCGCCGAGCTCGAGCGATACCCGCTTGAGCAGGGGCGCGGCGTCGGCCATGATGCGTGCGCCGACGGCGGAGCTGCCGGTGTAGCTGACGACACCGACCTTGGGGCTGGAGACCAGCTCTTTGGCGCCCTCGTCCCCGGACTCGGTGAAGAAGTTCACGATGCCCGGCGGGAGCGATTCAACCTGAGCGAACAGGTCGGCGATCAGCGCGTTGGTTAACGCGGTCTGCGCGGGCATCTTGACGGCGACTGTACAGCCCGCCGCCAGCGCGGGAG
This sequence comes from Arthrobacter gengyunqii, assembly GCF_023022985.1. Classification (NCBI taxonomy): domain Bacteria; kingdom Bacillati; phylum Actinomycetota; class Actinomycetes; order Micrococcales; family Micrococcaceae; genus Arthrobacter; species Arthrobacter gengyunqii. The sequence goes on from NZ_CP095461.1 coordinate 2,902,584, forward strand.
CAATGGAACGAATGGCGAGAATCGCGGGAGAATTCCACGGCACGATCACTCCGGCCACCCCGACGGGTTCCCGGAGCAGCACCGATACTCCACCGGCAGTCTCGGCGGCCGCGCCGAGGTCAGTCAACGCGAGCCCGGCAAAGTATCGCAGCTTGGGCGCCGCGATGCTCAGCTCGAACTGTGCCTGGCCGAGCGGCTTGCCGTTTTCGAGGGTGATCGCCAGCGCAATCTTGTCAAGGTTCTTCTCCAGTGCCAGCGAGAGGTCCCACAGTGCGCGTGCCCGTGCCGCTCGGTCCGAACGCCAGGAGGTGCTCCGGTAAGCCTGGTCAGCGGCGGCAATCGACTCCACCGCCGCTTCGTGACCGCCATCGTGGTACTGGCCCAGTATTTGGTCGGTTGCGGGATTAAGGGACTCACGAATAGGACCGATGGAGCGCCAAACGCCACCGATGAGGTGGCAGCTGGGCGAGGAAGAGAAGGGGTGCGAGGACATCTTGCTTGACTCCTTGGTTACGGCGACGCTGCTCGTCTGCACAGCGAACCATATGAATAACGACTTATCAATAGAATTTCGAAATTAACGGTTGATTGCCGATACGATCGACCGAAGATGACATCGATACAATCGATGAATCGTGAAGAAGGAGCCCTCATGAACGACATCCCCCCTCCGGCTACCACACGCAGCGCCGTAATCTTCGACGCCCTTCGTGCGGACATTTTGGGCGGGTTTTTTGAGCCCGGCAGTCGCCTGCAGTTCACGAAACTTGTGGAGCGGTACCAGTGCTCGATCGGGTCACTGAGGGAAGCTCTCCAGCGGCTGAGTGAGGTAGGTCTGGCCGAGTCGATCGCCCAGCAGGGCTTCCGCGTCATCGCTGTTTCGAATGAGGACCTCCGGGACTTGGTTGAGGCACGAATGGAGATCGAGGTGACCGTGCTGCGTCATGCCATCCGCCACGGCGACATCTCATGGGAGGGTTCGTGCATTGCAGCCCTGCACATGCTGGATCGCACACCCCGGCATGTTGGCTCTTCCGACTTCCTGTCCGAGTCCTGGACGATTGCTCATGCGACCTTTCATCAGACGCTGCTGGAGGGGTGCCCGAACGGTCGACTTCTGGGTGTGGCAGCTCGGCTGCGCGACGTGGCCGAGCTATACCGGCACTGGACGACAACTCACGATGATGACCTCAACGGGGCTGCCAATGCGGAGCACCACGCGATTCTTGACGCTGCTCTGGCACGTGACGCCGAGCAGGCGGGCAATCTTCTACGCGCGCACATCGAACGGGCGCATGCCCCGTTGCGCCCACGTGCGGCACAGCTCGGCGGCGCAATCCAGTAACGACCACCCGGTGACAGTCGATTTCAAAAAGACATTGATTGTCACAATATGACAGTGTAGTGTCCTCACATGTGCCGCGAAAAGTGGTGCGATCAACGGCGATCACGAGGAGAAAAACATGCATGTAGGTTTCGCCACAGGCTTCCAGCACCAAAGCGGAAACGACGTTAATGACACCACCTTCCTGAAGGAAGATCTGGACATGGCGGTAGAGGCGGAAGACCTCGGCTTCCAGTCCATCTGGGTGACAGAGCACCACTTCACGAACTACTCGATCTCGCCATCGCCCTTCCAGTCACTTGCTTACCTCGCCGGCCGTACCCGCCACGTCAAACTCGGCACCCAGGTTGTAGTGCTCCCGTGGAACGACCCCGTGCGCGTCGCCGAGCAGGCGCTCTGGCTCGACAACGTCACCGAGGGTCGCCTCGTCCTGGGCTTCGGTCGCGGTCTGGGCAAGAACGAGTACGACGGCTTACGCGTCGACATCAACCAGACACGCGAGCTCTACCGCGAACACGCGGAGCTCATCATCGAGGCACTCGAGACGGGCGTCATCGAAGGCGGGGAGATTACAAAGCAGCCCCGCAGAGAATTGCGCCCCCGCCCCTACCGCAGCTTCGAAGGGCGGATTTTCGGATCTGCCGGCTCGCCGCAGTCCGTGCGGACGGTCGCCGAGCTGGGGATCGGGATCATGATCATCAACCCTGAGCCCCGCTCCAACCTCGGCGTCGACTTCGACACCTACCACAAGGTGTGGGACGCCACTCACGGAGAGAGCAAGAAGGCACCGGCACCGCTCCTGTCCGGCACGATCTTCGTCGACGAGAGCAGCGACCGCGCGAAGGAACTCTCACGGGAGTACCACCGGGTGAATTTCCGGGCTGCCGTCCGTAACTACGGCATGGACCAAGCTGACTTCGGTACCACCAAGGGCAACGAGTTTTACCAGGGCATGCGGATCTCGCCCGAGAAAATCGATGAGATGGCCGACAACATGGGCACAGTGATGCCCGCGGGCAATCCCACCGAGATTCTGGAGATTCTGGATCGCCTGAAGCAGGAATCCAACCTCCAGGGTTTCTTCCCCCACTTCCACTTCGGGGGCATGCCCCGCGAAGAGGCACGTCGCAACATGAATCTCTTCGCAGATAAGTGTCTCCCTGAGATCAAGAGCTGGCCTGCAGACAGCTCCTTGGACGAGCCCGCCCCTGTCGGCGCGTGACGGGACGGTTGAGGGAGAACATCGATGCGTGATCTAAAGGGCCGAGTCGCATTCGTCACCGGTGGCGGCAGCGGGATCGGGCTGGGCATTGTTGAGGGGCTCCTCGATCGCGGGGTGGCCGTGATGGTGGCCGACCTGCGCGAGGATCACCTCGCCGAGGCCAGCGAAAGGCTCGCCGGCAGGGGGAAAGTCTCCACGATCGCTGTCGACGTCGCCGACCGGGATGCCATGGCTGCGGCCGCCAAGCATACCCTTGAGGTCTACGGCCGCTGCGACATCCTTGTCAACAATGCGGGCGTTGGGATCAACCCCACGGTCGACGAGGTCGCCTACGCCGACTGGGACTGGGTGCTGGCGGTGAACCTCGGCGGTGTAATTAACGGGGTCATGTCGTTCCTTCCCGAGATGCTGCGTCGGGGGGAGGGGCATATTGTGACAACTTCGTCGATGGCGGGACTGCTCCCCACAGCGAATAACTTCATCTATGCGACGTCGAAGTACGCGGTGCGGGGCATGAGCGACTCATTGCGTCTGACACTCGCGCCGCGCGGGGTGGGCGTGTCCGTTCTCTACCCGGGGCTGACCCGCAGCCGGATCCTGGTCTCCGAAGAGAACCGGCACGAGCGCTTTCTGGTCGATCGTCCGACATCCGCGGCGGCGGGCGGGCCGGTGGTGCCGGGCGACGAGGCGGGCATGGATCCCCGTGATGTGGGCGAAGCGGTGGTCGAGGGCATCATTCTCAATAAGGGATACATCCTTTCCCACGCTGAATTTGGGGACGAATTGGCGGCACATTTCGCGTCGATCCTGGCTGAAAACCCTGCACCGCAAGAGATCGACCCGGGCCGGCTGTTCCTCGAGAATTCCCGGCGCGCTGAGACGGAAGCTGCGATGCGTGCGGTGCAGCGCATCACCGCGGGAGAGCTGCCATGACCGACCACGCTCCCGTTGCGCCTCCGATCAGCGGGAGCAGCACCTCGACGATCGCTCCCCCGGAGCCGAACCTGACGTCGGAAGAGCTGCTGCGACGGGCAGACGACCTACGACCGCTGCTTCGCGAGCAGCAGGCGCAGACTGAGGCCCGTGGCAACATCTCGGCCGAGACGAACGCCGTTCTCGTGAACTCGGGGTTCTACCGAGTGATCCAGCCCCGCACGTTCGGGGGGTATGGTTTCGACCTTCCCACCTATGTGCGACTGACGATGGCGATCTCCCGCGGCTGCCCCGAAACAGGATGGGTACTCTCGCTCGTACTGGGACATGTGCACCAACTGTCATCCTTCCCCCTGCATGCGCAGGTGGAGGCCTACGGTGAGCTCGGCGATTTCCGCGCACCGGAAGTCGCTGCCCCGCAGGGTCGCGGCGTTGCCGAACCCGGCGGCTACCGGGTGAGCGGGGCCTGGGATTACGCATCCGGCTGTGAACATGCGACTCATATCCTCCTCGCGTTCGTCGACAACGACACGGCACCCGGCGGATCACCCGTTCGAATGGGACTATTCGAACGATCCAACTACGAGATCGTGAAGAATTGGGATGTCATCGGCATGCAGGGCACGGGATCCAACCGCGTCGTGCTCGAAGACGTCTTTGTTCCCGCGCACCGCGTGAAGGTTTTCCCGCATAAACAAGTCCTTCCGTTGCCGGAGGCCTACAGTGACAGCCCGCTCTTCAGCGGCCCCGCTCGCCCGTTCATCATTATGGAGTCGGCTTCGGTCGTCGTCGGTGCCGCGGAGGGCGCAATGGATCTCTACGAAGAGAGCTTCCTCACCCGTAAGGCGAACACTCCAGCCGGTGCCGCGCGAGATCAACTCGCGGAGTACCAACTCAACTTCGGGCGCGCCCGAGCGCTGGTCGACACCGCCCGCGCGGCATTGCTGCAGACAGCGACCGACTACATGGCGGTTGCGCGAACGAGTCAGCAGACGGGAGATCCATGCCCGGAAGACGCAGCACGCCGACTCACATTGACCGTGTTGCAGACGGTCCATATGGCGCACGAAGCCGTCGACATTATCTTCCGCACGGTCGGCTCGTCAGCGTCACGGAGCGACTCGATGCTCGGACGGTACTGGCGCAACGTGGGGGTGCTCCGCGGCCACCTCGCTCATCAGTCCGACAGCGCCGCGATCAACTACGGCCGCACGCACTTTGGGCATGAACCAGTGGGGGTCGCCTGATGAACAAGAGCAGCCTATTGGCACTTCTCGATGATTATCTGGCAGCGGTAACCACCGGCAATACGAGCGGACTTCTGCTGGCGGACGACTTGCGCTGCACCGAGAACGGTGCGTTTGTCCCGACGCGCGGTGGGATCTGGCTCCAGGCACCTCGCTTCGAGGGGATCATTGCGTTCGCCGACGAGCTCACCGGACAGGCTGTTTGCATGGGTGTTGCCGTCGTGAGCGGCAGGGAACGACCGTTCGCCCAGCGAATCGCAGTGCGTGATGGTGTCATCACCGAGGCGGAATCAATCGTCGGATCGGACTCGAACGGACACTTTGCAGATGTCCAGCAGTTATTGCGACCGGACATCATCTATTCCGCAGTGGTGCCGCCGGAGCGGCGCGTCGATCGCGACGGGCTGCGTGACGCCGCAAACCGTTACTGGGAAGGCTTGGAGCAGAGTGACGGCCTCATCCCCCGATTCAACTATCGGTGCGACAAATACGATAACGGCGCAAAGACGACGAACACGCTGCGCACGCTGCTGTCGCCGGATGGAAAAGTGCACACCTGTGCGTCTGCACTCAATGACACTCGAGCTGCGCGGCCGCACGCACGCGAGCGTCGTTTCCCCGTTCTAGATGTGGAACTAGGTGTCGCTGCGAGTTTTGTCGTCGTAGATTTTCATCCGATCGCGGACCAGCCCCGCCCTGACGCCGGGGCAATGTATATGCTGGGTGTTTTCAAGGTGGTAGACGGCGAACTTCGGATTATCGATGAGATCCGCGAATTCCTCCCCCTTGGGACGGCTACGGGCTGGCAGCCCGAAGGAGTAAAAGCGTGATCGAGGATTTCCGAAGCAGGGCGCAGCATGGGTCCAGTTCCGACAGGATGATGTCGGTCATGGGTTTGTTCTCTCCCGAGCGTCCCGAATGGACGGTCGAGGAGGCTTGTGCCGTCCTAGGCCAATCGGAGAGTACGGTATACCGGCACTTTCGGACGCTGACCGCGGCGGGGTTGATTTTTAGCTACTGGCCCGGACGCTACCTACTGGGGCCAGGCATCGCCTACTACGATCGGCAGCTCAGGCTCTCGGATCCGTTGCTGAGGGTCGCAGGGCCCGCACTGTCGGAACTTGCGTCGCAGTTTGAGGGTCCAGGATCACTCTTCGTCAGCAGGCTCTTCCGCGACCATGTTATGACCATGCACGAGCATCGCCTGGGTGCGGGAGTCCCCGAGGGACTGTTCGCTCGTGGCCGGCTGGCACCGCTGTTTGGCGGAGCACCGGCGCTCGCAATCCTCTCCTTCTTAGAGGTCAGGGCTGTGCGAGTTATGTTTCAACGCTCGGGATGCGACGCCACCGAATGGTCAGAGATCAAACGTGTCATGCGTGCCATTCGCACGAATCGGTATGCGGTGGCAGTAGGAGATCCAGACCCGGGCATCACTCACCTATCAGTCCCGCTCCTGCAGGATGATGGCGGGGTTGTGGGAAGCCTCAGCCTCGCAACCCCGAGCGGGCCTAACGCGGCGACCGAGAAAGTTGCAGAGCTATTGTTGGCGTCCGCGAACGACATGGCGTCTCAGATCCGCGGAGACGCCATCCGCTAACCGGTGGTGCCAAGCGCCTCCGCAGCGGGATTCGTCGCGCTTGGGATTGGTCGGCCAGATCGACAAATGAAGGCCGCGAATACAAGCACCTGGTCGACCTCAGCCCACTCCCGCGGCTAACTCGCACTCGAACTGGTCACGCTGCACCGTTACAGCCTGCTGATTGGCCTCACCATCGCCTCAGCGATGATCGATCGGATCGCCCTCCACGTTTACAGTCGGCAGAAGTGGCCCCAATTTCGGATGGCTCTAAGACATGAATTCGCGTATGTTAGGAATCGAGGCCGCTTTGATGGGGCCCAGCCCCAGTGTTCACTACGAAGGAGTAGCATGACTGAGCGTCCGACCCTTGCCCCCGCCGTCCTCGACGAGCTCGTCGCCGTCCTTTCCGCGGATCGCGTCGTCAGCGACGATGCCGGCGTCGACGAGTTCAAGGACCCATACTGGATCCCCGGCGACGACACCTACGTCGGCTCCGCCGTCGTCTACCCGACGAGCGTCGAGGAGGTCCAGGCGGTGATGCGGACCGCGAACCGCCACGGCGTCCCAGTCTGGCCGCACGGTCAGGGCCGCGGCGGCTACGGCGGCCCATCACCGGTTGTTCGCGGCTCGATCCAGATCAGCCTACGGCAGATGAACCGGGTCCTCGAGATCAACGAGGAGCTCGCCTACGCCGTCGTCGAGCCGGGCGTGCGGTGGTCGGACCTCTACGATCAAATCGAGGCGGGCGGGCATTCGCTCCAGCTTTCCATCCCCGACCTTAGCTGGGGATCGGTGATCGGAAACTCGATGGATAACGGCATAACCTACATGCCACACGGGGCCGATTTCCAGCTTCTATGCGGCCTCGAGGTCGTCACGCCGACCGGGGAGCTTGTCCGCACTGGCATGGGAGCGATCCCGGATAACAAGGCGTGGCACCTCTATCGCCGCGGCCTCGGCCCTTCCTTCGGCGAGATGTTCGCGCAGAGCAACTTCGGGATCGTCGTGAGGGCTGGCGTCTGGCTGCAGCGCAAGCCCGAGGCATACGCCCCGCTCCTGCTCACGGTGGCGAACGACGAGGACCTCGAAATCCTCGTCGACACGCTCCGCGACCTGCTTCTCGAGGGCACGGTCACAGCGGTTCCGGGGGTCATGTCGACGCTCACCACGATCTCGACGATCTATGAAGCCCCCGTCCCGCCGGCGGACCTCCTCGACGAGGCGGGCGTCCGGGCGCTTGCCGAGCAGTACGGGGTCGGCGCCTGGGCGGTCCGCACCGCCCTCTGGGGTCGCAAATCCGTCGTCGACGCGAAGCTCGCCCGCATTCGGGAGGTCTGGGAGGCGATCCCCGGCGCGACGGTCGACAGCCATCGGATCTTCGCCCCGCACGAGTACGGCGAGATCGACCGAGAGTCCGATAAGGTGCAGGCCGGCATCCCGACGATGAAGCTCCTGGAGTCCGGCCAGTGGCCGGCCGACCTCGGCCACGCCGCCTTCGCCCCGATCGTCCCCCTCGTCGGCACTGAGGTCCGCTATGTAATGGACCAGATCAAGCTGCGCTTCCACGAGAACGGACTCAACTTTATCGGCGGCTTGTTCGCATTCAATCAGCGCACCGCCTGCGTCGTTGCCGGCTTGACCTACAACATCCACGACAAGGAGCAGGTCACGAAGGCGTATGCCGTCGCGAAGCAACTGGTCCAGGAGGTCGGCGAGCTCGGCTACGGCGAGTATCGGGCACACGTTGACTTCATGGATGAGGCGCAGGGCATCTTCAATTGGAACGACGGCGCGTATCGGCGGTTCGCGGAGACGATCAAGGACGCGGTCGACCCGAACGGCATCCTCTCCCCCGGCCGTCATGGCATCTGGCCGGCGAAGTACCGGGAATAGCAGCCTGGCCGTCGAACGGCGGCACGATTTGTCAGCCAGCGTTCCGTCGCGTCGCCCGCGAGACATTCTCGCGGGCGACGGCTGTGTCTCCGAAGACGCTGTCCCAACCAGCGAATGTCAGATTGCCGGTCAGGATCAGCGAGGCGGGTTAGTAGCGGGACGAGTCGAGTCGGAAGGCTCGGCCGGCACACAACAACGACCTGCCCCGTGCCTACCGAAGCAGGTGGAGCAGGTCGTTGTGCGAATCGCTCAAGCCGCCAGGGAGTCCTGAGGCAGCCTCGCTACATAGCGATTCAGGATCTAGACATTGAAGCGGAACTCCACCACGTTCCGTAACCGAGGAACCTGGTGGGCCGGCCGCATCCGACGACGACCTCAGGCTCGGCGGATGCCGACTCTCACCAAGCGGCATCACTGTCCGGGATGCCTAAATGGGTCGGGCCACCACCAGCGATGCCGTGACCTGCGCTTTTGTGTACGCTCTGCCGTGCGTCGGGCGGCGTTGTAATAGTCCTCGCGCGCCGCATCAAAGACCGCCTGAGGCAGGGTCAGCGGCGCACGGCTCAACTCTCGTCCTGCCAGAATCTCGCTGATGGCGCTCGGGATCATCCGCATCCCTTGTCTACCTTTGACGGACCGCCTGACCTGTTCCCCCTCCTCCGTGAGCAGCATTCCCCATGACGAGTCCAACTCTGCCAGGCCGGAACCAACCAGGATCGACATCGCCGTCTCCATCTGTTCCCGTGAAGGGACATTGACCTGCAGCATGTCCCACCCCGGCAGCAGCGTACGGAGCGTTGAGGGGCGCTTTCCACGATGCAGCAAGGTCATAAGCGTTGCTGCATCGAAGATATCCATTTCTCTGCGGTCCATGACGGTCAGGCTAGCGCAGCCTGTCCCCAAAGCCGGAAAGGCCTGGGATGCAATCAGCACCCCGGGCCTTCCTCAAGCAATCAACTGAAACCTACACGTTAAATCTAAACTCAACCACGTTCCGAACCAGAGCAACGTCATATTAGAAACAGGATGTAGGCCGGGTCGCCTGCTCGGGCCATTTTATAATGACGAACGAAAAGTAACGCTTCTTGGGGCGCCTGCCTAGGAATGTGAACCCGATAGACCCCCAGTCTGCACATAACGCCCAACAAGGATGGGATATAGCAGACGCGGTAGCTTGAGTTGCTACGCAGAGAAATGACGGTACTGGAAGTAGGCTAAGTCCCAAGCACGAAATTAAATTACTGGAGGAAGATATGACCGGAAAACCGGACTGCAAGCCTTGGTGTAAAGACCACCAAACCGAATTCGGAGAGAACGACTGCCAGACGAGCTTCATGATCTACGACGACGGAAGAGAAGAAGAAGTTCCTCCGGCTCCTGGATCTATGGAGGCTTTCATTCAGGACGGTATGCCATTGGAAGTCTCGCGGATCACTTTAACGGCATGGCAGAACGAAGAACACAAGGAGCCCTTTATGGACCTCGAGTTCTTCGAGGCGGGAGATGACCCGATGCAAAGTGCGATCATGCATGTGAAATTGGACGACATAAGGACTCTCCACTCTAGGCTCGCTTACATACTCAAAGACCTTTCATAGCTGGTGCATTCCCATGAAGGTCCTGGCACATTCTTCACGAGGATCACCTGCAGAGTGTCGCCCTGTACGCAACGAGAGGCCCGGGATGCTAAAGCATTCCGGGCCTCTCTTATGAATTAAACCTAAGCGGTTTTAGACATTAAATCTGAACTCCACCACATTCCGTAACCGAATAACCCCTGCTCCACACCAAATGAGAACTGTCCGACGGACGACCAGCGCTCAGCGCCGGGGCAGGCCGGGATTGCTTCGTGGAATTACTGCGGAGGCTCTTCCTGAAGGACCAGGCCTTCGTCTCCGGGGAGTACTTTGCCTTGATCCCGCTCGGCACTGTCCTCCTCATTCAAGGTCCAAGCGTCTCCCGGCGAGCAGGGAGCAGTAGCCCCGATACTGTACGACTCGTCCGATGCATCAGTATCGAATTCAGCCCTGAGGACGGGACCACCCTCGGCGAAGACAGTCGGGTGTGTTGTCGGATTTACCGTGCGTACGCTCATGCCCAGGGACTCCCAATACTCGGCGACGCGCTTGGCATCCCCAATATGGTCGGTTCCCTGGGGCGCCCAGCGGTCGTAGCTGTAACTGGCGGTGGCATCCTCCCGTCCATGGCTGCTTTCGGGGGTGCACTCCCGCGCCCCCGCTGACCCGTTGCGGGGCCACCACCCGGTGACGTCGAGCTGTTCGGCGGTATTGAAAACGAGTTCGACCACCCGGTCCCGTCCTTCCCTGGCACTGATTGTCGTACTGGGCTCCTTCTCGGCGCATGCGGTTATTGTCATTCCCATCATGAGCGCGGAAGCCGCTGCCGTGAGGATCCTTATATGTGGCTTAGCGGCGGACATTTCATTCCTTCGAGTAAGGGCTTTAGCGCACCAGACGGTCCCACCGGAACCTGCGGGCGGGGCGCCGGGCGAGGTAGTTGCTTCGTGGAGTTACTGCGGAGGCTCTTCCTGAAGGACGAGGCCTTCGTCTCCCGGGAGTACTTTGCCCTGATCCCTCTCGGCACTGTCCTCCTCATTCAAGGTCCAAGCGTCGCCCGGCGAGCAGGGGGCTGTAGCGCCAACACTGTAGGACTGGTCAGCTGCATGAGTATTGAATACTGCCCGGGCGACGGGGCCGCCCTCGGCGAAGACAGTCGGGTGCGTTGTTGGGTTTACCGTGCGTACGCTCATGCCAAGGGACTCCCAATACTCGGCGACGCGTTTGGCATCCCCAATATGGTCCGTTCCACGGGGTGCCCAGCGGTCATAGCTGTAACTGGCAGTGGCGTCGTCCCGTCCATGGCTGCTTTCGGGGGTGCACTCCTGCGCTGCCGCTGACCCGTTGCGGGGCCACCACCCAGTGATATCGAGCTGTTTGGTGGTATTGAAGACGAGTTCCACCACCCGGTCCCGTCCTTCCCTGGCACTGATTGCCGTAGTGGGCTCCTTCTCGGCGCACGCGGTTATTGTCATTCCCATCATGAGCGCGGAAGCCGCTGCCATGAGGATCCTTATATGAGTCTTAGCGGCGGACAATTCATTCCTTCGAGTAAGGGCTTTAGAAGACCAGCCGGTCCCACCGGAACCTGCGGGCGGGGCGCCGGGAGGGGTAATTGCATTGTGGGATTACTGCGGAGGCTCTTGAAGGACCAGGCCTTCGTCTCCCGGGAGTACTTTGCCCTGATCCCTCTCGGCACTGTCCTCCACATTCAACGTAAAGGCGTCGCCCGGCGAGCAGGGAGCAGTAGCCCCGATACTGTACGACTCGTCCGATGCATAGGTGTCGAATTCGGCCCTGAGGACGGGACCGCCCTCGGCGAAGACAGTCGGGTGCGTTGTCGGATTTACCGTGCGTACGCTCATGCCAAGGGACTCCCAATACTCGGCGACGCGTTTGGCATCCCCAATATGGTCAGTTCCACGGGGGGCCCAACGGTCATAGCTGTAACTGGCGGTGGCATCCTCCCGTCCATGGCTGCTTTCGGGGGTGCACTCCTGCGCTGCCGCTGACCCGTTGCGGGGCCACCACCCAGTGATATCGAGCTGTTCGGCGGTATTGAACACGAGTTCGACCACCCGGTCCCGCCCCTCGTGGGCACTGATTGTCTCCTCGGGGGTGTTTTTCTCCGACATTCTCGTGTTTGTCTCCTTCTCAGCGCACGCGGCTAGTGTCGTTCCCATCATGAGCACGGCAGCCGCGGCCGCGAAGATCTTTATACGCGTCTCAGAGACTGGCACCGTTCATTCCTTCTATTAAGGCCTTCTGCTGGTCAGTCGGCCCCAACGGAGCATACTCGGTGATCAACTCCATTTCCCCTTTAATTGCCCGGGCCGTATTTTTAGGGGTTCTGTTCCTTTGTCCAAGTATCCGGCTTGTTCACCGTTATCAGACACATGCGTGGAGTGGTCCGTGACGACCCGTCCGGCGTCACCGCCGGTATCAGTGCCGAAAGCGTGGGACCCGAACTCAGAGTCCATGGGGTTCACCTTGTGATCACGGCTGGTGTCCCGGCCGATCCAAGCCCACTGGTCCCCACTTTCGGTTTCCCAAGGCATCTTGTCTCGTGCGTGTCCGGAATATACCTGTCCGGCATTGAGATCGGCGGCGCTATCGACGTTCCGCGGCCGTTGCTTGCGGAGCGGCCAGAATACGAACGCCACTGATATTGGACCGGATGGACAAAAACGACCATCGAAGCCCTGAAACACGACCATCATGGCCTGAAGCTATTGACCCCGATTATAAGAAATGCCGCCCTCAGCGTTTCCGGTGAGGGCGGCATTCTCATTCTTTCAGGCGATAAACCTATACATTAAATCTAAACTCAACCACGTCGCCGTCGGCCATGACGTATTCCTTGCCTTCGATGCGGACCTTGCCGCGGGACTTGGCCTCGGCCATGGAACCGGCCTCCACCAGGTCATCGAAGGACACAACCTCGGCCTTGATGAAGCCGCGCTGGAAGTCGGTGTGGATGACGCCGGCAGCCTGGGGCGCGGTGTCACCCTTGCGGATGGTCCATGCACGGGTTTCCTTGGGACCGGCCGTCAGGTAGGTCTGCAGGCCCAGGGTGTGGAAGCCGACGCGGGCCAGCTTGTCCAGGCCGGACTCTTCCTGTCCGCTCATCTCCAGCATCTCGCGGGCTTCTTCTTCGTCCAGCTCCACCAGGTCGGCTTCGAGCTTGGCATCAAGGAAGATGGCGTCAGCGGGAGCCACCAAAGCGCGCAGTTCTTCCTGGCGCTCCGGGTTGCCCAGCACGGCGTCGTCAACGTTGAACACGTAGATGAACGGCTTGGCGGTGAGCAGGCTCAGCTCGCGCAGGTGCTCCATCTCCAGCTTGTCCTTCTCCACGGAGGAGAAGATGGTGTCGCCGCGCTCCAGCACGGTCTGAGCGGCCTGCATGGCAGCCAGCTGCGCGGGCTCGCGCTTCTTGATCTTGACTTCCTTCTCGACGCGCGGGATCGCCTTTTCCAGCGTCTGCAGGTCGGCCAGGATCAGTTCGGTGTTGATGGTCTCCATGTCCGAGCGCGGATCCACCTTGCCGTCCACGTGGATGACGTCGGGGTCATCGAACACGCGGATGACCTGGGCAATAGCCTCGGCTTCGCGGATGTTGGCGAGGAACTGGTTGCCCAGCCCTTCACCTTCCGACGCGCCCTTCACGATGCCGGCAATGTCCACAAAGGAGACGGTTGCCGGAAGGATGCGCGCGGAACCGTGAATCTCGGCCAGCTTGGCCAGACGCGGATCCGGAAGGGACACGACGCCGACATTCGGTTCGATGGTGGCGAACGGATAGTTCGCCGCCAGAACGTTGTTGCGGGTCAGCGCATTGAACAGGGTTGATTTGCCGACGTTGGGCAGGCCGACGATGCCAATAGTAAGAGCCACGTTGCAATCATACCGGTGCCCGTCAGGCTCCGGCGCGCCGCCCGCCCAGACCGCGCGAGGTATCCCCCATGGCCTTGAGGGTGGCGCGGATCTCCTTGGGCAGGGAGAAGATGATGTCCTCCTGCGCCGTGACCACTTCCTCGACGTCGCCGTAGCCGTACTCAGCCAGCAGGTGCAGGACGTCCTGAACCAGGTTTTCCGGCACGGAGGCACCGGACGTCACGCCTACGGTGGCAACGCCCTCAAACCAGCTCTCGTCAATCTCATTGGCGAAGTCCACCCGGTGGGAAGCCTTGGCACCGTATTCCAACGCAACTTCCACCAGCCGCACGGAGTTCGAGGAGTTCGCGGAACCCACCACCAGCACCAGGTCCGCCTCGGGAGCGATCTTCTTGATAGCTGCCTGCCGGTTGGAGGTGGCATAGCAAATATCGTCGCTGGGCGGATCCTGCAAAGTGGGGAACCTCTCGCGCAGCAGGTTAACCGTATGCATGGCTTCATCCACGCTCAGCGTGGTCTGGGACAGCCAAATGACCTTGTCCGGATCACGGACCACAACCTTGTCCACGTCTTCGGGACCGTTGACGATCTGCGTGTGCTCGGGTGCCTCGCCATAGGTGCCTTCGACCTCTTCGTGGCCGGCGTGTCCGATCAGCAGAATGTCAAAGTCGTCGCGGGCAAAACGCACCGCTTCCTTGTGAACCTTGGTCACCAGCGGGCAGGTGGCGTCGATGGTCTGCAGGTTCCGGTCCTTCGCGGACTGCACGACGGCGGGAGAGACGCCGTGGGCGGAAAAGATCAGCCGTGCACCCTCCGGAACCTCGTCGGTTTCATCGACGAAGATGGCGCCCTTTTCCTCGAGCGTCTGGACGACGTGCAGGTTGTGGACGATCTGTTTGCGGACATACACGGGCGGCCCGTAGGCCTCCAGCGCCTTTTCCACGGCAATGACTGCGCGGTCGACGCCGGCGCAATAGCCCCGGGGTGCTGCGAGCAGGACGCGGCGCGCGCCGGAGACAGGTGCGGCGGCGGCTACCTCCTGCGGGCTGCGGCGCCTGCGCGGCACGGTGGGCATAGGCACGGAAACGGCAGTGCTGGTCATGCCTCCATGCTATCGGGTGGCCGGGCACCGAACTCGCGCGACGGCCTTGCGTCCGCTGTCGGCGCACTGCTCCGGGACCACCGAACGCGGAGGCCTCACCGGGCTCAGCGGCGCGCGCGCCGCCCGCCCACTGCCCGGATGAGCAGGCCCAGCACCAGGATCACCGCGGCACCAAGCAGAAACGGAATCATCCAGGCCTGCAGGCTGGGTCCGGCCTCGGCGGCAAAGGCTGCGGCGAAGGTCTCAGCCAGGGCGCTGTAGTACGCCGGACGCGCGGCGAACGAGGGAAGGGAGCCCGCAGCAAACCACAGCGCGCCCCCGCCCAGCAGCGCACCGGCGCCCATCCAAGCCAGTGCCGCTCCCCTGCTCCGGGCCACCAGCAGTGCCAGCACCGCTGCTATCCCGGCTCCCAGGGCGAGAAACGGCCAGGCATTGGCGGCTTTGACGGCGAGTTCGATTTCGGAGCGCTGGTCCGCGCCGCCCAGCTCCAGAAGTGATTGCTCCGGTGCCTGCACGTCCGTCCCGGCGGCGCTGCCCAGCTCGTTCGTCACCAGGCCCACCACCGGCGCGAGATCCAGTGTGACTCCGCCGTCGCCGTCGAACGTTTGGGCGTGCGAGCGCTGCAGCGTTTCATCCCACGCCTGCGGATAGCCTGGCAGCGACTGTACTCCCTGCACCGCGCTGGTGATCAGCGGCTGCACAAAGGAAGCGACGGCGTCGGGCAGCTGGACGCTGTTCGTCACCTGGGCTCCCAGCTCCTCGGCGAGGTCCTGCTGGAACGCCTCATTGGTGCCCAGCGGCTGCCCCAGGGACACAAAGCCGTCTTCCGACACCACGTTGACGGCCAGCCACGCCGAGCACAGTGCGGCAACTGCCAGCAGGACGGCGGCAAAACCCAAGATGGCCGAGCCGAATGTTCGCATCGGGTGTTTCCTCACTCTGGTTACGGAACCCCGCGTTGGGGGCGGCACCTGATAGACATTAACTTATGCAAGACCCCATAGAGAGCACCGGCACCGACGAGCCCGCCGTTCCGACGAGCCTGCCGAAGACCGCTGCGGAAACCAGTCCAGAGAACCCGTGGCCGCTGCAGCTGCTGTCGCGGAACCTCAAGAGCTACATCGACCGCGCCCCCGCCACCTGGGTGGAGGGGCAGATTATCGAGCTGAACAAGCGGGCCAACGCCTCCTACATCACGCTGCGCGACGTCGACGCGGAGATCTCGCTGTCCCTGACGGTGTGGAGCACGGTGATGAACCGGCTGGAGCTGCCGCTGGAACGCGGCGCCCGCGTGGTGGCCCAGGTCAAACCCGATTTCTGGGTCAAGACCGGGCGGCTCTCCATGCAGACCCGGGACATCCGTCCGGTGGGCATCGGCGATCTCCTGGCCCGGATTGAACGGCTGCGCCAGTCCCTTGCAGCGGAAGGCCTGTTCAGGGATGACCGGAAGCTGCCGCTGCCGCTGCTGCCGGGGAGGATCGGACTCATCACCGGACGCAATTCCGATGCCATGAAGGACGTTATCCGCAACGCGTCGCTGCGCTGGCCGGCCGTGGTCTTTGAAGTGCGTGAAGTGGCGGTGCAGGGCGTCAACGCCGTGGCAGAGGTAACCCGGGCACTGGCCCAGCTCGACGCCATGCCGGAAGTTGACGTGATCGTGATTGCCCGCGGCGGCGGTTCCCTGGAGGATCTGCTCCCGTTCAGCCACGAGGACCTGGTCCGGGCCGTGTCCGCCGCGCAGACACCGGTGGTCAGCGCCATCGGCCACGAAGCGGACCGCCCGCTGCTCGACGAGGTGGCGGACCTGAGGGCCTCCACCCCCACCGATGCCGCCAAACGGATTGTTCCCGACGTCGGTGAGGAGCTGCAGCGCATTGGTGCGGCCCGGGCACAGCTGCGGCGCATCGTGGAGCTGACCGTCGGCCGGGAAACGGAACGGCTGAACCACATCAGGTCCCGTCCCGTGATGTCCGCTCCGGAAACCATGGTGGATGTGCGCCAGCAGGACGTGTCCCGGCTGCGCGAGCGTGCCCTGTCCTGCATCACCTCCGAAGTGCGGCGGGACACCGACCGGATCGCGTACCTGCGGGCGCAGGTCCGCGCCCTCTCACCGCAGAACACGCTGGACCGCGGCTACGCCGTCGTGCAGTTGGCCGACGGCTCGGTGGTCCGGGACGCAGCGGCAGTTCCCGACGCCGCGCGCCTGCGCATCCGGGTGGCCGCCGGCGAGCTGGCGGCCACCGCCGCCGTCCCGGAATGATCCAGCTTCCTCAGAACCAGTTGCTCCAACCGAAAGAAGACCCAGAGATGAACCCCGCAGCAAACGAAGCATCAACCATTCCGGCAGAGATTGAAGCCATGAGCTACGAACAAGCTCGCGACGAACTGGTGTCAGTGGTCAGCCGGCTCGAGACCGGTGGCGCCTCGCTGGAGGAATCGCTCGCCCTCTGGGAGCGCGGCGAGCAGCTTGCCACCCGGTGTGAGTCCTGGCTCGAAGGTGCCCGCCGCCGCCTCGATGCAGCGCGCGAATCGGCCGCAGGCGAATAGTTCCCGGGCCGCAGCGAATAGGCCCGCCCCGAATAGGCCTATTGCTTGTAGGTGCTGAGGAAATCGGCGAGCCGGATCATGGCGTCCTCGATGTCATCCACATTGGGCAGGGTCACCATCCGGAAATGGTCCGGCCGCACCCAGTTGAAGGCTGTGCCCACGGAAATCAGGATCTTCTGCTGCTTGAGCAGATCCAGGGCAAACTGCTCGTCGCTGGCGATCGGATAAACCTCCGGGTCCAGCTTCGGGAACAGGTACAGGGCGCCCATGGACAACTCGCAGCTCACTCCGGGAATGTCGTTGAGCATCTTGTGGGCCAGATCGCGCTGCGCCTTGAGCCTGCCGCCGGGCAGGATGAGGTCGTTGATGCTCTGGTAGCCGCCCAGGGCGGTCTGGATTGCATGCTGCGCCGGAACGTTGGCGCACAGGCGCATATTGGCGAGCAGGTTGATGCCCTCGATGTAATCGAGGGCCTCGTGCTTGGGTCCGGAGATGGCCATCCAGCCGCTGCGGTAGCCGGCAATCCGGTAGGCCTTGGACAGGCCGCTGAAGGTCAGGCACAGAACATCCTCGCCGGTGATCGTGGCTGAGTTCAGGTGCACGGCGTCGTCGTACAGGATCTTTTCGTAGATTTCGTCCGAGAAGATGATCAGCCCGTGTTTGCGGGCCAGGTCCACGATCGCCTTGACCACGTGCTCCGGATAGACCGCTCCGGTGGGGTTGTTGGGGTTGATCAGGACAATCCCCTTGGTCCGGTCGGTGATCTTGGACTCAAGGTCCTCGACGTCAGGCCACCAGTGCTCGTTTTCGTCGCACAGGTAGTGCACGGCGGTGCCGCCGGCCAGCGAAACGGAGGCAGTCCACAGCGGATAGTCCGGTGCGGGCACCAGGATCTCGTCGCCGTTGTTCAGCAGCGCCTGGAGCGAGAGCGTAATCAGTTCGCTGACCCCGTTGCCGAGGTACACGTCATCGACGTCGATGTTCTGGATGCCGCGGCTTTGGTAGTACTGAACGACGGCGGTGCGGGCCGAGAAAATGCCGCGGGAATCGCTGTACCCCTGGGCCTTGGGGAGGTGGCGCATCATGTCCACCAAAATGGCTTCCGGCGCCTCGAAACCGAAGGGCGCCGGGTTGCCGATGTTCAGCTTCAGGATCCGCTGCCCGGCCGCTTCCATACGCTGTGCATGCTCCAGCAGCGGCCCACGGATGTCATAGAGAACGTTGTGGAGCTTGTGGGACTGCTTGAATTCGGCCATAAAAACATGGTGCCACAGGCAGGGACCCCTCCCCGCACATATGAAGCGGAAAGGGGTCCCTGTAACGACGGTGATTCAAGGGTTAGATGAAGCCCTTTTCCTCCAGCCACATGCGGGCGGCTTCACTGGGATCCATCTTCTGGTCCCCGCTGACGGCCTGGTTCAGGTCGATGAGGTCCTCGGTGGTCAGTTCAGCCGACACTTTGTTCAGCACCTCCACAGCCTGGTCACTGACCGTTTGCGAGGAGGCCAGCGGAACCACCTGCTGGGCGGGCCAGTTCTGCAACGGGTCCTCCAACACCACCAGGTCATTTTCCTCAATGGCCGGAGTGGTGGTGTAGATGTCGGCGACCTGCACGTCGTCCTTGAGCAGGGCATCCACGGTTAGCGGACCGCCGCTGTCACCGATGGGCGTGAACTCCTTGAACTCGCAGCCGTACTTGTCCTTCAGCCCGATCAGCCCCTGGACGCGTTCCGCGAATTCCGCCGGGGCGGCCAGGGTCAGCTGGTCGCAGACCTTCGCCAGGTCCTCGATGCTCTCCAGGGAGTACTTCTCCGCAGTGGCCTGGGTGACCACCATGGCGTCCTTGTTCTCGGCGTCGGAAGGCTCGAGGATCACAAGGCCCTCGGGCAGGGCGCCGGGCAGGGCATCAACGATTTCGCCCGCATCCACGAGCTCGGTGTCCGGATCCACTCCCACCAGCAGCGCGCCGGTGTATTCCGGGATCAGATCGATGGACCCGTCTTCCAGCGCGGGGAGGTAGACCTCGCGCGAACCGATGCCGAGCTTGGTCTCTGCGGGGATGCCGGCACCGTTCAGCGCACCGGCATAGATCTCCGCCAAGGTGCTGGATTCGGGGAAGTCCGCCGATCCCACCACGATTGTTTCGGCAGCGCCGGACGCAGCGGTTTCCGACGGCGCTTCCGAGGCCAGCGGGTCACCTCCGCCGCCGCTGCACCCGGCCAGTCCGAGGGCCAGGGTGAGGCCTCCGGCCAGGACGATCAGTCCCTTGGGCCGGGCGATCCGGCGCTTGTGCTGCGTCATTGTTTTCCTCCTTGTGAGCCGGCGGCGGCAAATCCGCCGCCGCCGGTGGGTTTGGTAACGGTCGAAGCTGCAGGACCGGCCGCGGCAACGCGCCCCTTCTGCAGCCCGGGTGAAATCAAAAGACGTGCTGCCAACGCAATCACGGCATCCACTGCGAGCGCCAGCAAAGCGATGATGACCGCACCTCCGAAGACCCTGCCGTAGTCGCCGACGGCCAGTCCGTCGATGAGATACCGTCCCAGTCCGCCGAGGTTGATGGTGGCCACCACGGCGGCGGTGGCTACGACCTGCAGTGCGGCGCCGCGCAGTCCGCCAAACAGGACCTTGAGCCCGTTCGGGATCTCCACCCGGAACAGGATCTGCAGTTCGGTCATGCCCATGCTGCGCGCCGAGTCCACGATGCTGCGGTCCACGGCCGCTATCCCGGAATAGGTGCCGGCCAGCAGCGGCGGCACGGCCAGCAGGACCAGGGCCCAGATGGGCGGCATGAGGCCCAGGCCGGCCAGGAGCACAAAGAGGGTCAGCATGCCCAGTGTCGGCAGGGCTCGCAGCAGGCCGGAGATGGTCACCACGGCCACCTGTCCGCGTCCGGTGTGTCCGATGAACAGGCCGATCGGCACGGAAATGGCCAGGGCGATCAGCAGCGTCAGTCCCGTGTACTGCAAGTGTTCCAGGGTGCGCAGGGGAATCCCGGCGGTGCCGGTCCAGTTGGCGGGATCCGTCAGCCATTCCCAGCCCTGGCCCAGGGCATTGGTGGAGGTGTATTCGGTGCGGGGAATCGTCACGGCCACCGGGCTACGCCCCCTTCAGCGCGACGTCGGGCGCTGCTGCCGGGGTGCCGACGGGAGCCTGTGCGCCGG
This sequence comes from Arthrobacter gengyunqii, assembly GCF_023022985.1. Taxonomy (NCBI): domain Bacteria; kingdom Bacillati; phylum Actinomycetota; class Actinomycetes; order Micrococcales; family Micrococcaceae; genus Arthrobacter; species Arthrobacter gengyunqii. The sequence continues at coordinate 2,923,084 of NZ_CP095461.1, forward strand.
ACCCCAATGCTCCGGCCGGGCTGCCGTGCCGGCGCTTCCGCAAACCGAACATGCCGGCGGAGGTGCCCGGCACCCGGCCAGCCCGCAGCCAGGGTGTCAGCGCACGCTGCAGCAGCACGAACACCAGGTCCATCAGGAAGGCCAGGACCAGGGTGGCAACAATGCCCACCACGATTTCGGTGATGAAGTAGCGCCGCAGCCCGTCCCGGAAGAAGAACCCCAGGTTTTCCACTCCGATGAGGGCACCGACGCTGACCATGGAGATGTTGCTGACCGATACCACCCGCAGCCCGGCAATCAGCACCGGCACGGACAGCGGCAGGTCCACGGTGAGGAAGCGGCGCAGCGGACGGTACCCCATGGCAACGGCTGCCTGCCGGACGCCGTCATCCACGGAGTCGAAGGCGTCCACGGCAACGCGCAGCATCAGTGCCACGGCGTAGATTGTCAGCGCGATGATGATGTTGCTGATGTCCAGGATGCGGGTTCCGAGGATGGCCGGCAGCGTCACGAAGAGTGCCAGGGACGGAATGGTGTAGAGCAGCGACCCGGCGGCGAGGACGGTGCCGCGCACACGGCTGCTGTTGCGGACCAGGGCGGCCAGCGGCACGGCAATGATGATGCCCAGGACCAGCGGCACGATGGACTGGTAGAGGTGCAGTCCGGTCAGCCGGAACACCTGGTCGGTGTGGGCGAGGAACCATTCCATGTCAGCCCGCGCTCCGCTGGAGCCTGGCCCGCTCGATGAGGTCCAGCACCTCGGCCGCCCTAATGGTTCCGGTGACCCGGTTTTCTGCGTCCACGGCCACACCCATCCCGGCAGGGGAGGACAGGGCGGCGTCGAGCGCCTGGCGCAGGGTCTCCCCCTCGCGGTACAGCGACCCTCCCGGAACCAGCTGATCCGCAGCAGTGATCGATGCCCGGCGGGACGCCGGCACCCAGCCCAGCGGCCGCCCGCCGTCGTCGACCGCGAGCGCCCAGTTCCCTTCCACGGCCGCCGAGGGATTCGCCAGCTCGGCGGGCGTCAGAAGCTGCACCGGATGAAGCGGCACACCGTTGCCTGCCTGGAAGGAGAGGTGACGGAAGCCGCGGTCCCGGCCGACAAAGCCCGCCACGAAGTCATCCACGGGAGCCCGCAGGATTTCTTCAGGGGCCGCGTACTGGGCCAGTCGCCCGCCGGCGCCGAAGACGGCAACCCGATCCCCCAGAATCGTTGCTTCATCAATGTCGTGGGTGACGAAAACGATGGTTTTGGCCAGATCCCGCTGCAGGCGCAGCAGTTCCTGCTGCAGTTCGGCGCGCACCACCGGGTCCACGGCGCTGAACGGCTCATCCATGAGCAGCACGGGCGGATCGGCGGCGAGTGCGCGGGCCACGCCCACCCGCTGCTGCTGCCCGCCGGAAAGCTGGGCCGGGTACCGTCCGCCCATCGCTGAGGCCAGCCCGACGACGTCGAGCAGTTCCGCGGCACGGGCCCGGGCAGCGGCTTTGGACTGCCCGTTGAGGCGCGGAACGGTTGCGACGTTGTCCAGCACGGTGCGGTGCGGCATCAGGCCGGCGGACTGCATCACGTATCCCATGGACCGCCGCAGCTGGGGAGCCTGAACCCCGCTGACGTCGGCGCCGTCCACCTTGATGGTTCCGGATGTGGGTTCCACCATGCGGTTGATCATGCGCAGGGAGGTGGTTTTTCCACAGCCGGAAGGTCCAACAAAGACGGTGATGGCACCGCGGGAGATATCCATGGTCAGATTCTCAACGGCGGGCACAGGAGATCCGGCGAAGGACTTGGTAACGCTCCGGAAGGTGATCATCGGCTCGGCTGCCTGTGGCGCGGATTCCGGCAGGGTCATGGGGAAACCTTCCGTGTTCTGTGCGGGAGTACCGCTTGTGGATGCGGGGGTTCCGCAGACGGGGTGTCCTGCCGTGTGATTACGGTAGGACACCCGGAGGATGTAGTCCAGCAGATCATTCGGAACTAACTGCCGTGCGGATGGCTGCCATCTTCAACCCCACCTGCACCAGGGGCGTCGCTCCCAGCTCCGGAACCTGCTCCAGCGGAACCCAGGCAGCCTCGTCGGTGCTGCCGTCCAGTTCATGGGTCAGCGTCCCAGAAAGGACACGGGCCCGGTAGATGATCCGCAGCGCGTGGAGCAGGCGCCGGTGTTCACCGGGAAAACGGTGTTCCGGTTCAATGAAGATGCTGTCCACCCCCAGCAGCTCCTCGGCTTCCACGAAATAGCCGGTCTCCTCGCGGACTTCCCGCACGACGGCGGCGGGCGCGTCCTCGCGCAGCTCCAGTCCCCCGCCGGGCAGGGTCCAGCCGGAGTAGCCGTGGTCATGCCAGTGGGAGAGCAGGACGCTGCCGTCGCGGATGACGACGGCGTAGGCGCCCACGCGGGTATCAAAGCCTTCAGCCACGCTGTACCTCCCGGGCGTCCAGGTACCGGACGCCGTGCACGGGGTCCTGCTCCAGGAACCGGATGCCGGTCAGTCCGGCGCGTTCCAGATCCTGCCTCAGCAGGTCCTGGAGCAGCGGCTGGTTCATGCCCAGTCCGCCGCCCACCACCACGGGACCGGTCATGTCCAGCAGCCGGGCAGTATCTGCCGCCAGACCGCTGAGGTGGCGCGCAGCTGCCGCCACGATTTCGCTGCCTGCGGCGCTGCCCTGCGTTGCGGCATCAAAGACCACGGAGGCTTTCGAGGACCAGTACCGCCGCCCGGTGCCGGTGTCGTGGAACAGGGCGATGAGCTGCTCCGGGTCGGTCACTGAGCAGGCGGTCAGCAGCGCTGCGGACAGCTCATCAGGATCCTGGCCGAGGTTGAAGCGGCGCAGAGTGTGCCGAACAGCTTCACGGCCCACCCAGTAACCGCTGCCTTCATCGCCAAGAAGGTAGCCCCAGCCGCCGCAGCGAGCTTCTTCTCCGGCCGGGCTGAGCCCCCAGGCCACGGATCCGGTGCCTGCAATCAGGGCAATACCGGCCGGTGTCTCGCCCGCCGCCAGGATCAGGCGGGTGTCATGGATGACGTCCACCGTTGCGCCCGGAACATGCGGGCTGATGAGCGCACGCAGCGCCGCGGCGTCGTCGGCGGTGTCAATACCGCCGGAACCGGCGATGACGCGGTCGGCCGTGACGGAGCCGAGGGCCCTGAAAATCTCGGCGAGATTGGCAGCGGCCTGCGCCGGCGGAACGTTCTGGACGTTGGCGCTACCGCTGACGGCTTCCGCAGCGGGAACCCCGTCGACCAGGAGCAGCCCCTGGGTTTTGGTTCCGCCGATGTCCAGGCCAATGACGATGCGTCCGGAACCTGCGGCCGGAGCCCCGCGGAGAATGTCCATTTCTCCACCCTACTTTCCAGCAGGGCCCAGCGGCACTTCTCAACGGTCGCGGGAACGAACCAGGAGCTCCTCCGCTGTGCTTAGCGTCCGTTCCGCGGCTCCCGGACCCCGGCCGGCGGCACCGGCCACGAGGGTCAACGCCACGGCGGCAGCCCGCGAATAGAGCGCGCCCGGATCCGTTGCGGCGGCGAAGGCAGCCGCAAAGCGTTCCGCCGCGGTCCGCAGACCGGCCCGCCGGGGATTTACGGCTGCAAAAACATACAGGTGACCCGCAAAACAGGCGAGGTCGTCCACCAGGTGTCCCGGGCCGAGTGCGTCCACATCAAGCATCCCGCTGATCTTCCAGCCGGTCCGGCCCTTGTCGGGGAGCAAGTTGCCGAGGAGCAGATTGTTCACGGGCGAGTCGTCGACGAGCAGGTTTCCGCCGTGAAAGTCGCCGTGCGCGGGCACCAGCGGTCCCGGGTCGGCAGCGCAGACCGCTGCATGGGTTTCCGCTGCGCACCGGGCGATTCGTTCCGCCTCCTGCGGAAGCGCCACGACGGCGCCTGCGGCATAGTCCATGACGCGGTCTGCCCACGCCGGTTTGCGGGGAAGGCTCAGGGCCGCTGCCGGGAGCCCGGCCAGAAGCTCAAGCAGGGCCTGCGGTTCAATGCCGGCAGGGAAGGCGTGGAGGTGCTGATGCAGGGAGCGGCCGGGAAGGGCTCCCAGCGCCAATATGCTGTCCGGCTCCGGTACGGCTCCGGAGGTGATGTCCAGCAGCGGGGGTACGGGAAGGCCGGCAGCTGCAGCCGCTTCCAGCCGGCGGCGGAGCCCGGGAACCTGGCCCGGCTGCAGGACCTTGAGGTAGGCGGTGGATTCCTCGAAGGTGCAACGGATAACCGCACGGCGCAGCGGCCGGTAAGCCGCCAGCGTCAACGATGCCCGGGCGCCGTCTGTTCCGGCGGCAAACAGGTCCCGGGCCACAGTGTCGGGATTGGTGGCCCAGGCCAAACTTGGAAGGACGGGGTCCCGGGGGTGCACCCAGAGCCGGACCGCCGTACCGTCCACGGATCCCCGCACCGTCCGGCGGCCCTGTTCCGGTGTCAGGGCAGCAGTGGTTGCACCGACCTGCAGTTGTACGGGTTGGCGGGGGCTGTCGGCTGAGCTGCGGCGGGGCACGCCGGCCACCCGGTAAAGGGCACTGATTCCTGCACCCGGACGGTGATGAGTGCGCAGGTGGCTCCAGGAGAGGGGCACCAGCCCCAGTGGACGCAGCGCGGCCGTCAACGGCCCGGACATGCCCGGGCCCTCCAAACGGGATTTACTAAGCGCGGCGGCGCTGGAGCACATCGTCGAGATTGATCTTGCCGGTGCCGGGAGCTGCATCGGAACCGGTGGAGTCCGAGGACTCTGCAGCCGCGGCGGCTGCACCGGCGCGGAGGGAGGTGCGGGCGGCAGGCTTGGGTGTCTGCGGCGGAACAAGCGGTTCCGGTGCCGGCCGCTGGGCTACGGGGGCTTCCACGTAGACGGGCTTGGGCACCGCCACTGGTTCCCAGGGTGTCGTGGAGGTTTTCGGCGGCCCGGCAGGAGCCTGCGGGGTTGATGCGGCAGCAAACTCGAGTGCGGCGCTGCGCAGTTCAGCTGCCGTCAGCGGCCGGTCGGAGGAGCCCGGGGCGGTGGTGACTGTAGCCTTCCCGACGGCCTCGTCCGCGGTTTCGGCGGACCCGTTCTTGGCACCCGGGAAGCTCTGCGCGTCGAACAGGACCGTCTCGCGCTGCGGCCGCACGGGTTCTGCGGCGGCCGCCGGCTGCTCGGCTGCCGGCTCGGGTGCGGATACCGGAACCTGCCGGATGCCGGCGCTCATGGCAGCCCGGAAGGCGGCATCGACGCGGTGTCTGCGGTCCCGCACAGCGAGGACGCGAAGAGATGCGATTGCTGCCCCGGCCACTGCTGCTCCGCCCAGGGGCATCCACCACGAAACAGCACCGAAAACGGCCAGCGGCAGTCCAAGAACAACCATGAGCAGGGCCAGCGCACCGGCCAGCGCCAGAGCGGTTCGGCCGTAGCGGATCCGGAAGCCCTGCTGCGGACTCTGCGGACGCCCGGATACACCGGCGGCCCGTGTGCCGGGAGCAGCAGTGCCGGACCGCACGGCTGACGCGTGCTGCGAGGTGGACTCGTTGTACATGGTTTTCCCCTGCTGGGACAGTCCATCGGCGGAGATGGAAGAGCGGATGGCTGTTGAGGAGGGAGCCGGGCGCGCTGCCGGCCGGGAGACTGCCGACACCGGAACGGTGTCTGACAGGCGGAAAAGGTAGGGGGCAACCCACAGCAGCCAGAGACCAACGGTGACGGCCAGGATCAGGGAGCTGTTAAGAGGGAAGTCCACATCTACGACGTTATGAGCTAATGCACAGGTCGCTGCGCATTACTGGCGGTGTGTCGGCGTTCAGTGGCAAAAAAGGATGCGCCAGGGTCACCTAGTGGCCAGCCAGCGGTTCAACAGGCCGTCAGGAACATCCTCCGTGGTGAGCGCAAAGCTGCGGTGGTCAGCCCAAACACCCGCGATGTGCAGGTACCGCTTCCGCAGTCCTTCGTCACGGAATCCCAGCTTCTCGACCACACGCAGGCTGGGGGCATTGTCCGGCTTGATGTTGATTTCCATCCGGTGCAGCCCCAGGGCACCAAAACAGTGGTCCGTGGCCATTGCCACCGCTGTTGGAGCGATCCCGCGGCCCGCCCTCGCTTCATCCACCCAGTAGCCCAGGGTGGCCATGCGGGCGGATCCCCAGACGATCGTGGAGACGGTCAGCTGTCCGGCGATGGCAGGCGGGGACCGCAGATCGTCACGTTCAGTGATGAGGAAAGGAAGGGCAGATTCCTGACGCGCCTGCTGGTTCAAGCTGCGCACCATGGCCGCATAGGAGGGAAGGGCACCGCCGGGAAGCGGATTGCTCGCCTCCCAGCGTGCCATCCATTGGGCATTGCGGATGCGGAGGCCGGTCCATTCACGGCGGTCGCGGTAGCGGATGGGACGCAGTCCCACATCTCCGCATTCCAGCGTCACCGGCCAGATGGCCGACCCCCACATGGCATCAGCTTTCGAGCGTACCGGTAAAGCCCTTGAGCCACTCGCGCAGGTCCGGGCCCAGGTCTTCGCGCTCGGAGGCCAGCGTGACCACGGCCTTCAGGTAGCTGAGCTTGTCGCCGGTATCGTACCGCCGGCCTCGGAAAACGACGCCGTAAACGCCGGCGCCTTCGCCTTCCTCCCGTGCAGCCAGAGTCTGCAGGGCATCGGTCAGCTGGATCTCTCCCCCGCGGCCCGGTCCGGTTTCCTCCAGCACCTCAAACACTGCCGGGTGAAGGACATAGCGGCCGATGACTGCCAGGTTGGACGGCGCCTCGTCAACATCGGGCTTTTCCACCAGCTTGTTCACGCGGACGTAGTCTTCGCCTTCGACCACGGAGATATCGGCGCAGCCGTAGGCGCTGATCTGCTCCGGCTCCACCTCGATGAGGGCAATGACCGAGCCGCCGGTCTTGGCCTGGACCTCAACCATTTTGGTGAGCAGTTCATCGCGGGCATCAATCAGGTCATCACCCAGGAGGACGGCGAACGGCTCGTTTCCTACGTGGAGCTTGGCGCGCAGCACGGCGTGCCCGAGGCCCTTGGGGTCGCCCTGGCGCAGGTAGTGAATCTCGCCAAGTTCCGATGCCGCCCGCACCAGGGCGAGCTTCTCAAGATCGCCCTTGTCTTCAAGCGTCTTTTCAATAAAGGGAACGCGGTCAAAATGGTCTTCCAGGGACCGCTTGTTGCGGCCGGTAATCATCAGAATGTCGGACATGCCGGAATTAACGGCCTCCTCCACCACGTACTGGATGGCGGGCTTATCCACTACCGGCAGCATTTCCTTCGGCATGGCTTTGGTGGCCGGCAGGAAGCGGGTACCCAGCCCGGCGGCGGGAATTACGGCTTTGGTTACGGTGGCGCGTGAAGTCATGTCCGTAAGAGTACATAAGCGCGGCCCCATTACACCAAATAGGCGTTGATTCCGGACGACAGTTGCGACAATGGACGAATGGTGAACACTGCTGCTCCCAAGGACCTGGCCCGGAACGATTATCGGCGGCTCCGCCGTGAATTGCCCCCTGAGGCTCCGCTGGCTGCCGGCAGGGCGTTGGCGTCCCGCGCTTTCAGCGTCATCCCGGATCTGGTGTCGCCCAAGGCCACGGTGGCCGCGTACTTGTCCGGCGGACGCGAACCTGACACGGCCGAACTGCTGGCGGGACTGCACGGGAGAGGATACGACGTCGTCGTTCCCGTGTGCGAGCCGGACCGCAGGCTTTCCTGGTGCCGCTGGACGCCCGATTCCGTCCTCGTGCCGGGACTCTTCCCGTCCGTCCCCGAACCCGCGGGGCCCCGCTTGTCAGTGCAGGATTTGCCGGGCCTGGAACTGCTTCTGGTTCCGGCCCTGGCCGTGGACATGGCCGGAATGCGCATGGGAAAGGGCGGCGGCTACTATGACCGATTCCTGGCCGGTCTTCGGGCCGCAGGCAATGCTGCACCGGCCGTGGGCGTGGTCTATGACCATGAAGTCGCTCCCGCGCAGTCCTGGATTTCCGATTCCCTGGACCAGCCGGTCAACGCGGTGCTAACCCCGTCACAGTGGACTGAGCTGCCGCTGGAGCCGGTGTATAGTTAGCACTCAAGGCCACCGAGTGCCAACCGCCGTGACACCAGTTCATGGGCCAGCCGGATCGGGGCCTGACATCTTGGTTCTCAGGAGGAGTAAGTAAGTGCCTACGTATGCCTATGCCTGCAAGGACTGCAGCCACACTTTCGATATCCAGCAGTCCTTCACCGATGACACCCTGACTGTTTGTCCTGCGTGCAGCGGGAACCTGCGCAAGAAGTTCAACAGCGTGGGGGTCGTGTTTAAGGGGTCAGGCTTCTACCGCACCGATTCCCGCGACGCCAAGAGCACGGTTCCGGCGGCACCGGCCAAGACTGACAGCGCAACATCGGCTTCCTCGTCGACGACGGCTTCCTCCTCTTCCTCTTCCGCAGGCTCCGCGAATGCCGGCTCCTCTTCGGGCACGGGATCTTCCGCGGCCTAGCACGCACTGCTCCTCCCCAGCCGCTCTTTGGCGGAGGAGGATCCACAGCATCCCGGACGGTCCGTGCCTGCCACTGATCCCGCGCCTATGTTCAGTGTGTGAGCCCTTACCCCGCGCCGAACGCCAGCCTCTCCTCCAGGGTTCGCCTGCGGATGAGGAGATTCCTGCTTCGCCGCCGGCGCCTGCTCGCCGCCCTGCTGTGCTGCGCCGCCGCCGGCACTGCCGTTCAGGCGCTGCTGCCGCCGGAAGCAGGTGAACTCTCCCTGGTGGTATCCGCCGCCGATCTTCCAGCCGGCACAGTGCTGACGGAACAGGATCTCCGGACGGCAACGGTTCCGGCCACAGCGGCACCGCCGGGATCGTTCACGCTGTCCGCCCAAGCGGCCGGGCATCGGCTGGCCACTCCCCTGAAGCAGGGCAGCCCGGTTCTGGAAACATCTTTAGTGGGTACCGGACTCCTGACCGGCGCGCCACCGGGGTCCGTGGCAGTTGCGGTCCGTCCCGCGGATCCGGCTCTGGTCCGTCTGCTGACACCGGGACAGCTTGTGGACGTGGTCCTGGCGAACCCTGACGGGCAGCCCAACCCCGGCGGGCCGGCACTCCTGGCCGCCGGTGCCCCCATCCTGTGGACTGCCGTGGACGGCGATTCCGCCTGGCCCGGCTCCACTGAAAGCGGAGCCATGGTGGTGCTGGCGGCAGCAGCGGACCAGGCTGCCGCTCTTGCCGCAGCCTCAGGATCCGGACAAGTTCACCTGATTCTGACCGGCGGCTGAACTTTTACAGCGTCGGCAGCCTCAGTGCCAGTGCGGCGGCCGCTGTTCCAGCAGCCAGGAGTCCCGGTCCTCGGGCTCGTCGCCCCAAGCACGGGGATCGTCCTCCTCGGCCTTGGCTTTGAGTACAGGCGGCACTTCTTCCTTCTGCGCCGCCGCCGGGCGGGGAACGGTTCCCCCGCTCGCGCGGCGGTGCGGCTTCCGGGGCGTCACGGCCGCCGGGCCTCCCGGTTTGAGGCGTCGGGATCGGTCTCAGGGTTGGACACGACCGTGCCGCGTTCCCTGATGCGGCTGCTGCCGTGCGCTACCGGCGGCATGCTGCCGCGGCGCGCCAGCGACCCGCTGACGGAGGCTCCGGCGGCACGGGCAGCCTTTTCCTCGCCCTCCTTGGGTGCGGGCAGGTTGAGGTAGCGTCCCACCAGATCCGCGCACGCCGACGGATCGCTGAAGACCTCGATGGTCCACAGCGGCATGTAGCGCCAGCCCAGCCGCTCCAGCAGCTGGGGCCGCAGGCGGCTGCGCTCACGCACGCTCATCGTCCGGTACCGCTCAGTGCCGTCGGACTCGATCGCCATTGGCACCGCGGGTTCACCGTCGGTGCTGTTGCGGTCAACAGTGGCCACGATGTCGATGGTTCCCTGGTAATGGTCCCAAACCTTGGCACCGCGGGCACGAAGCCGGTTGACGAGGTCCGCGACCAGCGGGTCCTCGTCCATGATCCCGCCGGCACTGCTGTCAGCGCCGCGGGGCGCCGAGCCTGTTTCCGCCGCATCGCTGCGCCGGGCGGCCGATGCGGGGGACGGATCCAGTTCCCGGTTGATGAGGTCGTAGAAATCAAGGGCCCCGTATCCCAGGCGTGATTTGTCCAGGTCCTCCGGACGGAAGCAGGTCAGTACATGCAGCCTGCTGCGGGCGCGCGTCATGGCGGTGAGGAACTTGCCCCGCCCGTCAGACGCAGACAGCGGCCCGAAGGTATGCAGCGCCCGTCCATGCGGGGTGCGTCCGAAACCGAGGGAGAAAATCACGCTGTCGCGCACCAATCCCGCCGCACGGTCCACGGGGACCACCCGGAAGGATTCCTTGCCCGGGGTGAAGAAGTCGGAGGCCCAGGGGAAATTGGCCATCTGTACCCGGATTGCCTCGGCAACGCGCACGGCGTGCCGCGGACTGGCCGTGACAACGGCCAGGGACTGGTGCGGGCGGCGGCGGATGTGCTCAAAGACCAGGTCGACAACCCGGTTGACCTCGGCCGCCACGCTTTCGACGCCCTCGTGGTCTGCACTGGGCATGCCCGTGCCGTCCGCGAGGTACTCAACGATGATCGGACGTTCGCCCGAGGAAATCTCGTCGCCGCGGGGAACCGTGGTCAGGCGGCCGTCGTAGAAACTGCGGCTCAGCTGGTTCATGAGGGCGCGGTCGGTGCCGCGGTAGACCGTGGACAGCGTCCGGGTGGGGAGGACCTCTGCGAGGGCTTCGTAGACGCTGACGAGGTCGTGCTGTTCCCCCGCCGGCCGGGACGGCTCAACGTCAATCGTGAAGGGCCGCGGACCGCCGAGCTGCCCGTCGCCGAACACAACCACTTGGGCAGCCCGTGCCAGGGCCGGAACCGCAGACTGCAGGGAGGTGGATTCGGCATCGAGCACAATAACTGCGTCGAAGGACCTGCTGCCCGGCAGTACCATGGGCAGGACCAGCGGGCTGGCAGCCCAGATCGGCAGCAGTGCGGAAACCAGCTCCGTTGACTGCGCGCACAGGTCCGGAAGGGTCAGCGGGCCGCTCTTGATGGCGTCCCTCAGGGTGGCGGCGTCGGAGGGCGCTGCCTTCACGCCGCGGCGCCACCGGTCGGCCAGGGCAAACCGTACTCTGGAACTGCCGGAGGCAATGTGGGCATTGTCGGCCAGCCGGTATTCGGCTTCGAGCCGGCGTAGGCTGTCGCCGTCGGACATGGCCAGGTAGTCATCGCCGCTGATCATTGCTTCGAGCGCGGACTGCCACCAGGCAAGTTCCAGCTCGTAGCCAACCTGACGCGGCTGGACTTCACGGGCTTCGAGGTCGTCCAGCAGTTCGCCCAAGCCCTGACCGCGCATTTCATCCAGCAGGAGGGTGCGTTCGGGCAGGGTTTCCAGCGTTTCCCGGTCTCCTGCCAGCGCATCGAGCTGCTTCTCCAGCTCGTCCAGCGTCAGCTCGGCGAGGTTCGGCTTGGCCGGCGTCCCGTCGAGGATGCCGGTGAGGGTGTCCAGTTGTTCCTTGACGGTGATGTAGGACCGGTTGATGTCGGCCAGTCCGGTGGGCACCGAGGGGTGGCGCTGCGTCGTGGCATAGCGGCCCCATACGGCGCGCTGCTGCTGGACCTCGACGAGTGAAGAGTGCAGGTCTGAGATGTGCACCCCGGGACGGATGTACTCCTTGGCGACCCGCCGCAGGCGGGAACGGGTCATGGAACTCATGTCCACTGCGCGTTCACGCCGCCAGGACGAGGACGCCGTGGCGGAAATCAGATCGCTGACCGGACGGTCGAAGATGTCCGGGGTGAACTTGTCCAGGCTTTCGCGCACGGCCACGAGCAGCTCCAGCTGCTCGCCCCACTGCGCGAAGGTTTCACCCAGCCGGATCTGCGAATGCTCGGCCACTGCCTGCACCTGGGCGCGCAGTTCCGGCAGGTCCCGGGCCAGGCTTTGGGTGAGTTCGTAGGCCTCTTCCGTTTCCTTGCGGTTGAGAAGTTTGGCACCGAACCAGGGGCTGCTGGTGGCGGCACGGCTGAAGCTGCCCAATTCCGCGGCCCGGCGCAGCCGCCCGGTCAGCTCGGTGCGGTCCGTGATGCTGTCCAGGACGCTGCGCTTGAGCCGAACGGTGGTGGCGGGGGCCGGGCTCATGGACGTCAGTTCCGCAAGGGACTGCATGGCCTGGTACGGAGAGCAGCCCCAGCGCCGGCGCACGTTGTGCAGTGATTTGACGTGGTCCCGCAGCTGGTGCCGGTTGGAGACCAGGACCTTGTGCAGGCTCTCCAGATCCGGGTCTGCGGCCTTCTCGTTGCGGACGATGGCCCGGATCAGCTGATCCTTCAACTGCTCCTCAGTCAGGCCCGCATTGAGTTGGAGGACGGCGGATCCGAGGTGCAGGGAATCCAGTTCGGAGACGAACTGATTCAGCGTGCCGCGGCGTTCCGCCACGACCAGCACGGACTTTCCGGCATGGACCAGCGCGGCGGCGGCATTGAGCGCGGTTTGCGTCTGTCCGGTTCCGGGAGGCGCGGAGACCACCAGGGACTGGCCGTCCAGGATCAGGTCCAGGACGGCCTGCTGTTCGCGGTCGGCGTCCAGCACCAGCAGTTCATCAGCCGGCAGGCGGTCATCCAGGGGCGGAAGCGCGGGTTCCTTGGCGGCCGGGGCCCCTGTGCCCTTGCCTTGGGCGGAATCCATCAGGGCGCGAAGGATGGGATGGGCCGGATCAAGGGCGCTGTCCTCGGCCAGGTCCGACAGATCCGCGAAGGTGGAAACCAGGAGCCGGTGTTCGATGTTGATGCCGCGGACGCCGTCCGTGACGGCCCGCAGTTTCTCCAGGACGGGGTGCGGATCAAACCGTGCGGTGCCGTAGGCCAGGCGGGCCAGGGCTTCGACGTCGATGTCCAGTTCCTGTTCATGCTGCAGGTGCCGGACAAACGCGGGGTTCAGGGCTGCCTTGTCGGTTAGCTGCAGCTCATAGTCGTCCTGCGAGGGGTGCACGGTCAGCGAGACCGGTGTCAGCAGGACCGGAGCGGTCAAGGACTCGGGACGGACGGCGTCGTCGTCGGCATAGCGCCAGGAGGCGGTGCCCGCGGCAAGGTAGCCGACGTCGATCCCGCGGTCGGTACCCAGCTCGTAGATCTTGGCGCGCAGGAGGCGTCCGGCCTTCATGGCGGCTCCGTACTGCTCGGAATCGCGCAGCAGGGTGGACAGCCGTGTGCGGCGTCCCGCCAGCAGCTGGGCCAGCCCGGACGGATGCGCATGGGTCAGATCGATGCTGTTGGAGGGTGACGGGGTGAAGTGAAGCAACGTGTCCGATCCGGCATGCTGTCCCAGTTGCCCCAGCCACGGCAGCAGGAAGTCCGAGGCGTTGTCCCCGGGATTCTGCTCAGACACTGGTGCCCTCTTTTCTGCACTTCCGCGCGACGTTCTTGACCAAATTGGCATACCTTCCAAACTATCGCTTCTCGCCGGGTTTGCCCTACATAGCAACGCGGGGACGAAGCAGGGAACGAAACGGGGGACAGCCTGTACGGCTGTCCCCCGTGTTCAATCTACTCCCACTCGATGGTTCCCGGCGGCTTGGACGTTACGTCCAAAACCACGCGGTTAATCCCGTCGACTTCGTTGGTAATGCGGTTGGAGATGCGTGCCAGCAGGTCATACGGCAGGCGTGACCAGTCGGCGGTCATCGCGTCTTCGCTGGAGACCGGACGCAGGACGATGGGATGGCCGTAGGTGCGGCCGTCGCCCTGAACGCCCACGCTGCGCACATCGGCCAGCAGGACAACAGGCATCTGCCATACGTCGTTGTCCAGGCCGGCTGCGGTCAGCTCGGCGCGGGCGATGGCGTCGGCGCGGCGCAGCAGGTCCAGACGTTCCTGGTTGACCTCGCCGATGATGCGGATACCCAGTCCGGGGCCGGGGAACGGCTGGCGTCCCACGATCTCGGCCGGCAGGCCCAGCTCGCGGCCCACGGCACGGACCTCGTCCTTGAACAGGGCCCGCAGGGGTTCCACCAGTTCAAACTTCAGGTCCTCGGGCAGCCCGCCCACGTTGTGGTGGCTCTTGATGTTGGCTGCGCCCTCGCCGCCGCCGGATTCGACGACGTCCGGGTACAGGGTGCCCTGAACGAGGAAGCGGATGGGTTCGCCGGCAGCAGCTGCCTCGGCCATGATGGCGCGCTCGGCTTCTTCGAACGCGCGGATGAACTCGCGGCCGATGATCTTGCGCTTGGTTTCCGGATCCGTGACACCGGCGAGGGCTTCGAGGAAGCGCTTCTGCTCATTGGCGACGTAGAGGTTGACGCCGGTGGATGCCACGAAGTCGCGCTCCACCTGCTCGGCTTCACCTTCGCGCAGCAGACCGTGGTCCACGAACACGCAGGTCAGCTGGTCGCCGACGGCACGCTGTACCAGTGCTGCGGCAACGGCGGAGTCGACGCCGCCGGAGAGCCCGCAGATCACGCGGGAGCTGCCCACCTGCTCGCGGATGCGTTCGACCTGCTCTTCCACAATGTTGCCCGTGGTCCAGCTGCGGTCCAGGCGGGCGCCCTTGAACAGGAAGTTCTCCAGGACGGACTGGCCGTGCGCGGAGTGCTTCACCTCCGGGTGCCACTGGACGCCGTAGAGCTGCTTCTCTTCGTTGGCGAAAGCCGCAACGGGGGCACCGGCCGTGGTGGCCAGCACGTCGAATCCGGGCGGAGCTTCCTGGACGCTGTCACCGTGGCTCATCCACGTGTTCTGCTGTTCCGGCGTGCCCTCAAGGATGGAGCGCGGGCCTCCGACGGCGGTGGCGTCGGTGGAGCCGTATTCGCGCAGGCCGGTTTTGGCGACCTTGCCGCCCAGGGCGTTGGCCATGGCCTGGAAGCCGTAGCAGATGCCCAGGACCGGAACACCTGCATCAAACAGGCCTTCACTGACTGCGGGGGCGCCTTCGGCGTAAACGCTGGAAGGGCCGCCTGAAAGGATGATCGCGGCCGGGTTCTTCGCCAGGATCTGTTCCGTGGTCCAGGTGTGGGGCACCACCTCGGAATAGACATCTGCATCGCGTACCCGGCGGGCAATGAGCTGGGCGTACTGGGCGCCGAAGTCCACAACAAGGACAGGGCGCTCTTCTATGGGAGGGGTCGCGGAATTAGTCACGCTTCAAGGATAGTCGCCGGAGCATCCGCGCCGCACATCCGCGCGGGCCGGTGCCTCAGTAGCGCTTGGCAGCTTCCGGATGGGCAGCGAGTTCCGCAAGGACCTGTTTGTGCGTGCGGCCCTCCACAATGAAGGACAGGAAGGGCACCACACCGCCCAGGGCGATCAGGATGAACTTCGAGAACGGCCAGCGCATCAGCTGCCACAGGCGGAAGTCAGCCAGCAGGTAGACCACGTACAGCCAGCCGTGGGCAATCAGCACACCCGTGAAAAGGTTCAGCGGGCCAACGGTGATCTCCTCGATCTTCAGCCCGTATTTGAGGATCATCTCAATGCACAACAGGAGAAGAAACACACCGGTGACGTAGGAAGAAACCTTGTAAAAGGTCAGGGCCGAGCGGATCTGGGCGTGGGTGCCGCCAAAGCGGCGCTTTTTCCGGCGCGGTTTCTTGGTTGCTGCGGGTGCCCCGGCGGGGGCCTGTCCTGGATCGCTCACTTCTGTACCTCACTGGTTGGGGCCGGCTGTCCGGAGACGGGGCCCTCGTCGTCGTCGTCTTCGTCATCGTCGTAGTACTCGTCGTCGTCCTCGAGGGAACGCTGGTGGGCATCCGCCACGAGGCGCCACCACAGGAAGACGGAGAACCCGGCGAAGACCACCCACTCAATGGCGTAGAAGATGTTCATCCAGTTCACCGAGGTTTCCTGGGGCTGCGCGTCCACGTTGACCACCCGCATGTTCCCGGTTTCCGGAGCCTCCCCGTCCACCGTGATCTCGTCAGCGGTGACGAACGCCGAGTACCCGGGAGTGTCCCAGACATTGACCAGTTCGGCGCTGGAAAGGCTGGGCAGGACGCCGTTCTCTTCGGGGGCCTGGGCGACGGGGCCTTCGGGCGGCAGCAGGCGGCCGACGACGACGGCGTCCCCGGACGGGGCGGGCGCAACATCATCGGGCTCGGCGACCCAGCCGCGGACCACCGGCATAACCGCGCCGTCGGGGGCTCCGTCCACGGCGAACGCAGTGACCACCCAGTATCCGCGGTCCCCGTCGTAGAGACGGTGGTCAATCAGGACCGTGTCCTCACCGCGAAAGGAACCGTTCATGGAGACCATCTGGTCCGCCTGCGTACCCATCAGTTCCACCCCGGGGGTGAACACCTCGGTCAGGGGACGGACGTTTTCGGTTTCACCGGCGTCGGGCGGAAGCTCGCTCTCGGCTGTCGAAAACTGCCACTGGCTCAGGAGCACGAAGACCGTGGAGATCGCGAGGGCAAAAAGCAGGGCGGCGATCCAGCGGGGTTGCAGGGCAGTTTTCAGCACTCCTTAACCGTACTTCGTCCCCGTGTAGAAAACCCAATGCCTGCTGTCCGCGGCCCCGGCGCTGACGCCAATGCCAAAGCAGGGCGCCGTCAGTGGTCAAAAAACACCAGCGAGGAGTTGATCAGTTCTGAGATCACCTCGGCATCATTGGCGCGGCGGAGCGAATCCCGGAAGGCCGGGCGGAACAGCGACCGCGCGATGGTGGCCAGGACCTCCAGGTGTTCGGAGAAGGCTCCCGCGGGGGTGGCTATCAGCAGAATCACTGTGGCCGGACCGTCCGAAGCACCGAAGTCGATACTGTGGCCGTAGCGGGTGATTCCCACGGCGATGGAGGTCTGCATCACTTCCTCGCTGCGGGCATGCGGCATGCCGATTCCGCCGGGCAGCCCCGTGGCCATCTGATGCTCCCGGGCGTTGACCTGCTTCAGGAACGTCTCAAGGTCGCGGATCCTGCCCTGCTCATGCATCCGCTGTGCCAGCTGGGCCGCGGCGTCGGAGCGGTCGGTGGCCTCCATCTGGAGAATGACCATTTCGGGCACCGTTAGCACGGCGCCCTTCTCGTTCAGGGAGAGTTCAGGTTCCACGGGCCGTTCCGGTTCAGGCCAGCGGAGCGATGTCATGGGCCTTCAACCGTGCGGCGTCAGCTGAAACGTCATCGGGCTGTTCCTGGCTGAGCCGCTCGGCTTCCACCCGCGCCTCATAGTGGGCCACCTCCTGCTCCACCCGCTCCGGACTCCAGTTCAGGATGGGTGCCATGAGTTCTGCCACGACCGGGGCCGCGGAGACGCCCCGGTCCCATGACTCGATGGAGATGCGGGTGCGCCGTGCCAGGACGTCCTCCACGTGCCGGGCGCCTTCGGACGTGGTGGCGTACACCACCTCGGCGCGCAGGTAATCGTCTGCTCCGGGCAGGGGCTCCCCCAACTCGGGATTGGCACGGATCAGTTCCAGCACCTCGGTGGCCAGTGAACCGTAACGGTTCAGTAGATGCTCCACCCGGACCACATGGACTCCGTAGTGCTCCGCAGTGCGGTGCCGGAGGTTCCACGCAGCTTTGTATCCCACCGCGCCCAGCAGCGGGATGGTGGAGGTGCAGCTTTCCGGAACCTTGTCGTCCAGGGCGCGGGCCGCCTCGTCCACGGCGTCCTTGGCCATGACGCGGTAGGTTGTCCATTTGCCGCCTGCCACGACCACCAGCCCGGGCACCGGATGCGCCACCACGTGCTCGCGGGACAGCTTGGCCGTGGAATCATTCTCGCCGGCGAGCAGCGGGCGCAGCCCGGCATAGACGCCTTCGACGTCTTCGCGCGTCAGCGGGGTCTTCAGCACCCGGTTCACGTGTTCCAGCAAATAGTCGATGTCCGCGGACGTTGCCGCCGGATGTGCCTTGTCCAGGTTCCAGTCGGTGTCAGTGGTGCCCACGATCCAGTGCCTGCCCCAGGGGATCACGAAGAGCACGGACTTTTCGGTGCGCAGGATCATGCCGACGGTGGACTGGATCCGGTCGCGGGGAACCACCAGGTGCACGCCCTTGGAGGCGCGGACCTTCAACTGCCCGCGGTCGGTGACCATGGCCTGGGTTTCGTCGGTCCACACACCGGTGGCGTTGACCACCTGGCGGGCGAACACATCGAATTCCCGGCCGGTCTCGGAATCCTTCACCCGGGCGCCAACCACGCGCTCGCCCTCCCGCAGGAAGTCCACCACGGACACCCGGTTGGCCACGGTGGCGCCGTAATGCGCCGCGGTGCGGACCATGTTGGCCACATAGCGGGCGTCATCCACCTGGGCATCGTAGTAGCGGATGGAGCCGATCATGGCGTCATCCTTCAGGCTGGGCGCGGCCCGGAGCGTGGCCTTCTTGCTGAGGTGCTTGTGCACGGGAACCCCGCGGGAATTACCCGAGGTCAGCCCCATGGTGTCGTACAGCATGATGCCGGCGCCCACGTAGGGCCGCTCGTAGAACCGGTGTGTCAGCGGGTACAAGAACGGCACGGGCTTGACCAGATGGGGAGCGATCCGCTGGATCAGCAGACCGCGCTCCTTGAGGGCTTCGGCAACGAGCGCAAAGTCCAGCATCTCCAGGTAGCGCAAACCGCCGTGGATGAGCTTGGAGGAACGCGACGAGGTGCCCGACGCCCAGTCCCGGGCCTCGACCATGCCCACCTTGAGTCCCCGGGTGACCGCGTCCAGAGCGGCACCGGCACCCACCACGCCGCCTCCGACGATCAGGATGTCCAGTTGCCGGCCAGGTTCCGCGGTGGACCGCAGCGCGGCCAGGGCGTCCTCCCGGTATTCCGGGCTGAGTGCATCTTTGCTCATGGTCAAGATTCCTCTCTGGGACCCGCCGGTCGCGCTGCGTCCTTTGCAGCCACTCTAGGGAACTACATGGTGGATAGGTAGGGCGCGACCAGCACCTCGATGCGCTGGAAAGCTTTCACGTCGGAGTAACCCGTGGTGGCCATGGCCCGGCGCAGGGCGCCCATCAGGTTGGAGGTGCCGTTGGGGTGGTGCGACGGACCCCAGAGGACTTCCTGCAGCGGGCCGACGGTGTCCAGCCGGACCCGGTCGCCGCGGGGAAGTTCGCTGTGGTGGGCTTCCTGGCCCCAGTGCCATCCCTGTCCGGGGGCCTCTTCCGCCCGGGCCAGAGCCGATCCGAGCATCACGGCGTCCGCGCCCATGGCGATCGCCTTGACGATGTCACCGCTGGTGCCCATTCCGCCGTCGGCGATCACGTGGACGTAGCGTCCGCCTGACTCGTCCATGTAATCGCGGCGCGCCTCGGCGATGTCCGCGATCGCGGTGGCCATGGGGGCGTGGATGCCCAGGGCGCGGCGCGTGGTGGTGGTCGCTCCCCCGCCGAAGCCGACCAGGACGCCGGCGGCTCCGGTGCGCATCAGGTGCAGGGCCGGGGTGTAGCCGGCCGCGCCGCCCACAATGACGGGAACGTCCAGTTCGTAGATGAACTGCTTGAGGTTCAGCGGCTCAACGGTCTTGGAGACGTGCTCCGCGGAGACGGTGGTGCCGCGGATGACGAAGATGTCCACGCCGGCGGCCAGGACGGTCTTGTAGAACTCCTGGGTGCGCTGCGGGGTGAGGGAGCCGGCAACGGTCACGCCGGCGTCGCGCACCTCGGCCAGACGGGAGGTGATCAGCTCCGCCTGGATGGGTGCTTCATAGATTTCCTGCAGCCGGCGGGTGGCCGCGGGATTGAAGTTGTCTTCACTGAGGACCGCTATCTCATCCAGGAGCGGCTGGGGGTCCTCGTAGCGGGTCCACAGCCCTTCCAGGTTCAGTACGCCCAATCCGCCCAGGCGGCCCATCGTTATGGCGGTGGCCGGGGACATCACCGAGTCCATGGGAGCACCCATGACCGGCATCTCAAACTGGTAGGCATCGATCTGCCAGTTGATCGAAACATCCTGCGGGTCCCGTGTACGCCGGGACGGCACAATTGCCACATCATCGAGGGAGTAGGCTCGGCGCCCACGCTTGCCACGGCCAATTTCTATCTCATTGCTCACAGCTCTAGGTTATCCCAGCTTTGGAATCCCGGCCTTAAAGCAAGCAGCAGCCGCTTCCCTGCCCTCGATTGAGGGGAGGATGCGGCTGCTGCTATTGCGCGCGGCTAGCGGCGGGTGCCGTAGTTAGGCGCCTCCGCCGTCATCATGATGTCGTGCGGGTGGGATTCCTTCAGCCCTGCCGGAGTGATCCGGACGAACTTTCCCTTCTGCTTCAGCTCTTCGATGGTGCGGGCGCCGGTGTAGAACATGGTCTGGCGCAGGCCGCCCACCAGCTGATGGGCGACGGCGGACAGCGGACCGCGGTACGGAACCTGGCCTTCGATGCCTTCCGGGATCAGCTTTTCGTCGCTGGGGACGTCAGCCTGGAAGTAGCGGTCCTTGGAGTAGGACGTGTTCTTGCCGCGGCTCTGCATGGCGCCCAGCGAACCCATGCCGCGGTAGGACTTGAACTGCTTGCCGTTGACGAACACCAGGTCCCCGGGGCTTTCGGCGGAGCCTGCCAGCAGGCTGCCCAACATGACGGTGTCTGCGCCGGCAACGATGGCCTTGCCGATGTCGCCCGAGTACTGGAGGCCGCCGTCGGCGATCACCGGCACGCCGGCCGGGATGGCGGCTTTGGCTGCTTCGTAGATGGCGGTGATCTGGGGAACGCCCACTCCGGCCACCACGCGGGTGGTGCAGATGGAACCGGGTCCCACACCCACCTTGATGGCGTCGGCGCCGGCGTCGATCAGGGCCTGGGCACCTTCGCGGGTGGCTGCCTGGCCGCCGATGATGTCCACATGCGCAACCGCGGGGTCCTTCTTCAGGCGGGCGATCATGTCCAGCACGCCGGCGCTGTGGCCGTTGGCGGTGTCCACGACGAGGATGTCCACGCCGGCGTCAACGAGGGTCATGGCACGCTCGTAGCCGTCGCCGAAGAAGCCGATAGCCGCACCCACGCGCAGCCGGCCTTCCTCATCCTTGGTGGCCAGCGGATACTGCTCGGCCTTGTCGAAGTCCTTGACCGTGATCAGGCCCTGCAGGCGGCCGTCGTCGTCCACCAGAGGCAGCTTCTCGATGCGGTGCTTGCCCAGCAGTTCCACGGTTTCTTCGGCGCTGATGCCCACGCGGCCGGTGATCAGCGGCATGCGGGTCATGACTTCGCTGACCTTGCGGCGGGGGTAGTCGGCACGCGGAATGAAACGGGTGTCGCGGTTGGTCACGATACCCAGCAGCTTGTTGTCGGGGTCCACGACCGGCAGTCCGGAAACACGGAAGTGGGCACACAGGTCGTCCAGCTCCTGCAGGGTGGCATCCGGGGAGATGGTGACCGGGTTGGTGATCATGCCCGACTCGCTGCGCTTGACGCGGTCAACGTGCTCGGCCTGGTCAGCGATGGACAGGTTCCGGTGGATGACACCGAGTCCGCCCTGGCGTGCCATGGCAATCGCCATCCGGGATTCGGTCACCGTGTCCATGGCAGCGGAAAGCAGCGGGGTGTGCACGGTGATTCGCTTGGACAGGCGGGAGGAGGTGTCCGCCTCGGACGGAATGACATCCGTGGGGCCGGGCAGCAGCAGGACGTCGTCGTAGGTCAGGCCGATGAAGCCGAACGGGTCATGCTCTGTGGACTGCTGGCTCAAAATTGCGCCTCTTTCGCGGAAGACCGGAGGGATGGGGGTTACCGGGAAAACACCGGCTGGCTTCTTTACATCCTAAAACGAAAGGGCGCCCACCCCTATTCCAAATTGTTCCTGGTGTCATCGGTCACAGCCGTCAGGCACGCAAAGTTCCGGACAGACAAAAGGTCCCGGCACCGCAGCGGGCTGCTGCGGCACCGGGACCTATCTGTCAGCTAGTGCTGGTGGCCGTGATCTTCTTCGTCGTCGGCAGGCTTCTCCACCACAAGAGCTTCGGTGGTGAGGACCAGCGCGGCGATGGAGGCGGCGTTGCGCAGAGCTGAACGAGTGACCTTGACCGGGTCAATGATGCCGGCCTCGATCAGGTTCTCGTAGACGCCCGTTGCGGCATTAAAACCGTTGTTGACCTCGAGGTCGGTGACCTTGGCAACAACAACCATGCCTTCGGAACCGGCATTCTCGGCGATCCAGCGCAGCGGCTGCGCCAGGGCGCGGCGGACCAGGCCCACGGCGGTGGCGGCGTCGCCTTCCAGCTTCAGCACCTCCGGATCCGTGTCCAGGGCCTT
This sequence comes from Arthrobacter gengyunqii, assembly GCF_023022985.1. Classification (NCBI taxonomy): domain Bacteria; kingdom Bacillati; phylum Actinomycetota; class Actinomycetes; order Micrococcales; family Micrococcaceae; genus Arthrobacter; species Arthrobacter gengyunqii. The sequence continues at coordinate 2,945,186 of NZ_CP095461.1, forward strand.
CGCAGCGTGAACCAGCGCGGAACCGCCGCCGGCCACAATGCCCTCTTCCAGAGCGGCACGCGTCGAGGACACAGCGTCTTCGATGCGGTGCTTCTTTTCCTTCAGCTCCACCTCGGTGGCTGCACCGACCTTGATGACGCCGATTCCGCCGGAGAGCTTCGCGAGGCGTTCCTGCAGCTTCTCACGGTCCCAGTCGGAGTCCGTGCGTTCGATTTCGGCACGGATCTGGGCCACACGGTCCGCCACATCGGCTTCCGAGCCGGTGCCGTCAACAATGGTGGTGCTGTCCTTGGTGACCGTGATGCGGCGGGCGGAGCCCAGCACCTCAAGGCCAACCTGGTCCAGCTTCAGGCCCAGGTCCGGAGAGACAACCTGCGCACCCGTGAGGGTGGCAATGTCCTGCATCATGGCCTTGCGGCGGTCGCCGAAGCCCGGAGCCTTCACGGCAACCACGTTCAGGGTGCCGCGGATCTTGTTGACCACCAGGGTCGACAGGGCTTCGCCTTCGATGTCTTCGGCGATGATGAACAGCGGCTTGGAGGTTCCCAGCGCCTTTTCGAGCAGCGGCAGGAACTCTGCAACCGAGGAGATCTTGCCGGAGTTGATCAGGATCAGCGCGTCTTCGAGGACGGCTTCCTGGCGTTCCGGATCGGTCACGAAGTACGGGGACAGGTAACCCTTGTCGAACTGCATGCCCTCGGTGATGACCAGTTCGGTCTGCGTCGAGGAGGATTCCTCGATGGTGATGACGCCGTCCTTGCCGACGGTGTCAAAAGCCTTGGCCAGCAGCTCGCCGATCTCCATGCTCTGAGCGGAGATCGCAGCTACATGGGCAACCTGGTTGCCTTCAACTTCCTTGGCGTTTTCCAGCAGCCGTGCAGCCACCGCTTCCACAGCCGTCTCCATGCCGCGCTTCAGCTGGCCCGGAGCGGCACCTGCAGCAACGTTGCGCAGGCCTTCCTTGACCAGGGCCTGGGCCAGGACGGTGGCCGTGGTGGTGCCGTCGCCGGCAACATCGTTGGTCTTGGTGGCTACTTCTTTGGCCAGCTGGGCGCCGAGGTTCTCATACGGATCATCCAGCTCGACTTCACGGGCGATGGTCACGCCGTCGTTCGTGATGGTGGGAGCGCCCCATGTCTTGGCGAGCACTACGTTGCGGCCGCGCGGGCCGAGGGTCACCTTGACGGTGTTGGCCAGCTTGTCGACGCCGGCCTCCAGCGAGCGGCGGGCGGAGTCGTTGAACTCCAATTGCTTTGCCATGTGTGTGTCCTTTCCGACAGCTACATCTGCACCTGCATCAGAAAACCCCGGCCAGATTGGCCGGGGTTTTCCTGTTTCAACTACTTAACGACGATGGCCAGTACGTCGCGGGCGGACAGCACCAGGTATTCGGAGCCGCCGTGCTTGACTTCGGTTCCGCCGTACTTGGAGTAGATGACAACGTCACCTTCGGCTACGTCCACGGGAACGCGGTTGCCGTTGTCGTCAACGCGGCCGGGGCCTACTGCAACAACTTCGCCCTCCTGGGGCTTTTCCTTGGCGGTGTCCGGGATGACGAGGCCGGAAGCAGTGGTCTGCTCGGCTTCGAGGGGGCGGACAACAATACGATCCTCAAGGGGCTTAATAGAGACCGACACTCGGGCTCTCCTTTGCGTAGTTACTAACGGATAGGGACCGTCGGTGGGCGCTGGCCGTCGTCGCGGTGCCGGATGGCGCTTCCCTCAGGAATTAGCACCCTCACATGGAGAGTGCTAGCTCCGACTTTATGCAAGGGCTGGCACTCGGTCAAGGTGAGTGCCAATTTTTGTTTGGCGCTTCGTTACGCCCGGCAACCTGGCCCGCAGAATCCGGTTCGTAAAAGTTGCTTAGCCTCACCTAACAAGGTAGTTTTCAAGGGCGCGCAAAATTAGCAAACATTTATATGTCCTAAATACGCAAACTTCTTTGTCCTATTGGCGGGCCTCCCCCGCCGGGCCGGACGCTGGACCCGAATAACTGGAGCCCCCTGCCGTGAAAAAAACCCTCAAGTCCCGCCTTGTCGCCGGGACCGCCCTCGCTTCCCTCCTGGCCCTGAGTGCCTGCGGGTCGGACACCTCGGCCAGTGCGGACGCGACCGCTGATGCCTCCGAACCCACTACGGTTACCGTTGAGCACACGCAGGGCACCACCGAAGTTCCGGTGAACCCGGAGACTGTTTATACGTTTGATCTCGGCGCACTGGACACCTTGGATGCCCTGGATATCGAGGTTGACGGCGTTCCCGCCGCGAACTTCCCCGAAAGCCTCTCCAAGTACGGCTCGGATGACTACGCCAAGATCGGCAGCATGAAGGAACCCGACTTCGAGGCCATCAGCGCCGGAGCTCCCGACCTCATCATCATGTCCGGACGCACGGCGGATTCCTATGAAGAGTTCTCCAAGATCGCCCCCACAATCAACCTCAGCACCGATGCCCAGGATCCGTGGAATTCGTTCGTCTCCAACACCGAGATCATCGGTGAGATCTTCGGCAAGGAAGCCGAGGTTGAGGACAAGCTCGCCGCGCTGGACACCAAGGTCGATGAAACCAAAGCAGCCGCTGCCGATGCCGGCAACGGCCTGATCATCATGACCAGCGGCGGCGAAATGACCGCTTACGGCGAAGGATCGCGCTTTGGCCTGATCCACGATGTCCTCGGTGTCGCCACTGCTGCTGACATCAAGTCCGAAGCACAGCACGGCGAATCCGTGTCCTTCGAATACATTGCCGAGATCAACCCGGACAACCTGTTCGTGATCGACCGCGACGTCGCCGTCGGCAACGCCGGTGAAGTTGCCTCCGCTGTCCTGGACAACGAACTCGTGATGGGTACCAAGGCGGCCAAGAACGACCGCATCACCATGCTCGATTCCTCCAGCTGGTACCTCGTGGGCTACGGCCTGAACAACGTTGACGCCATGGTCAGCGCTGTCCAGGACGGCATCTCCTAACCCGTCCCCACTACCTGCTAAATCCGCGGGCCGGCCTCCAGAAAATTCTCGGGAGGCCGGCCGTGCGCGGAAGATGGAAAGCAAACATGACTGCAGTTCTCTCCCCCACAGCTCCGGCACCCGCCGGGGCTGCCGGTGTTTCCGGGGTTTCCGGCCGCCGCCGGTTCCTCGGCCCCGGAGCCAAGCTGCTGCTGGGAGGAACAAGCGTCCTGGTGCTTGCCGTTGTCAGCATGTTTGTCGGCGTGAGCGACGTTTCGCTTCCCGGCCTGCTGTCCGGTGATGAACACGCGTGGGACATCTTTTGGATCAGCCGGGTTCCCCGGACCCTGAGCATCATTCTTGCCGGGATGGCGCTGAGCGTCGCCGGTCTCATCATGCAGCTGATGGCCCGCAACAAGTTCGTTGAGCCGTCCACGGTGGGCACAGTGGAATCCGCTTCCCTGGGCATCCTGGTGGTAACGGTGTTCCTGCCGGGTGCCTCGCTGTTCCTCAAAATGTCTACCGCCACCGTCTTCGCCATGGCCGGAACAGCCCTCTTCCTGCTGGTCCTGCGCCGGATTCCGCTGCGCAACACACTGATCGTTCCCCTGGTGGGAATCATGCTTGGCGGCGTTATTGCTGCCGTGACCACGTTCTTTGCCTACCGGTTCGACCTGCTGCAGACCCTGAACAGCTGGATGGTCGGAGACTTCTCCGGTGTACTGCGCGGGCGGTACGAGCTGCTGTGGATAGTCGGTGCCCTAACCCTTATCGGCTACCTGGCAGCGGACCGCTTCACCGTCGCGGGCATGGGCCAGGAGTTCACCACCAACCTCGGCCTGAACTACAACCGGGTGATGACGCTTGGCCTGATCATCGTTTCCCTCATCAGCGCCGTCGTGGTCGTCAGCGTCGGCTCGGTCCCGTTCCTCGGGCTCATCGTTCCCAACCTGGTTTCGCTGATGATCGGGGACAACGTCCGCCGGGCCATTCCGTGGGTCGCCATTTTCGGTGCAGGGTTTGTCCTGGCCTGCGACATCATCGGCCGGACCATCCGCTACCCCTATGAAATCCCGGTCGGGGTCATCGTTTCCGCCATTGGCAGCGCCCTGTTCCTCTACCTGCTCCTGAGAAAGCGCTCCGCCCGTGCCTAGCAGTCCCGTCAGTGCCCTTCCCTCCGCACTTACCGTGCAGCGCCGCCGTCCGGTGCGCAACCTCTCCCCCCGGTTCTGGATCATTGCGCTGTCCGTGGCGGCAGCCGCCCTGGTTGTGGTCTTTATGACCATCGATCTGCGCGGGAACATCGGCTATGTCCTTCCCCGCCGCGCCGTCAAGGTGGGCTCGATGATCCTGGTGGCCTACGCCGTCGGCGTCTCCACCGTGCTGTTCCAGACCGTCACCGCCAACCGCATCCTGACGCCCTCCATCATGGGCTTCGACGCCCTGTACGTGCTGATCCAAACCATCCTGGTGTTCACCCTCGGCGGCGGGCTTGTCCTCGCGATGTCCGATCCGCTGCGCTATGGCATGGAAGTTGCCCTGATGGTGGGATTCTCCTTCCTGCTCTACCGGTGGCTTTTTACCGGCGGCGGCAAATCCCTGCATCTGATGCTGCTGGTCGGCATTGTGCTGGGCACGCTGTTCCGGGGCGTGTCCTCGCTGCTGCAGCGGCTGATCGAGCCCAGCGAGTTCATCATCCTGCAGGACCTGTTCTTCGCGTCCTTCAACAACGTGGACGGCAAATTGCTCGGCTACTCGCTGGTCGCCGCCGCCGCCGTCAGCGTTCCGGCCTGGCGCCTGAGGCACCAGCTCGATGTGCTCTCCCTGGGCCGGGAAACCTCGATCAATCTGGGGATCAACCACAAACGCACAGTGACGCTGGTGCTGGTGATCTGCTCGGTGCTCGTTGCAGTGTCCACCGCACTGGTGGGGCCGGTTACCTTCTTCGGACTGTTGGTCGCGTCCCTGGCCTATCAGCTGTGTTCGCACTTCAAGCACGCCGCCGTTGTTCCCATCGCAGTGCTGCTGGGCATCATTGCCCTGGTGGGCGGCCAGCTGGTCCTTGAGCGCGTGTTTGCGTTCGATACAGCCCTGAGCATCGTCATTGAATTCGTCGGCGGGATCGTCTTTTTGATCCTGCTCCTGAAAGGCTCCATCAAATGATCTCCGTCAACGGCGTCACCAAAAAATACGCCAACGCCACAGTCGTGGACGAGGTGAGCTGCCATATCAAGGAAGGCGGAGTCACCTCGATCATCGGTCCCAACGGGGCCGGCAAGTCCACACTGCTCTCCATCATCAGCCGTCTGCTCCCCGCCGACGCGGGAACCGTAACGGTGGACGGGCTCGACGTCGCGAAAACACCGGGCAAGGACCTGGCCCGAAAAATGGCCATCCTGCGGCAGGACAATCACCTCACGGTGCGCCTGACCGTGCGCGACCTGGTCGGCTTCGGCCGGTACCCGCACAACGGCGGGCGCCCGACGTCGGTGTGCCGGGAAAAGATCGAGCAGTCCCTGGCGTTCCTGGACTTGTCGGATCTGGCGGACAGGTTCGTAGACGAACTCTCCGGCGGCCAGCGCCAGCGTGCGTTCATTGCCATGGTGCTGGCCCAGGACACCGACTACCTGCTGCTCGATGAGCCGCTGAACAATCTGGACATGAAGCACTCCGTGGAAATGATGCGGCTGCTGCGCCGGCTCACCGACGAGCTCGGCAAAACGGTGGTGCTGGTCATCCACGACATCAATTTCGCTTCCTGCTATTCCGACGACATCATCGCCATGGCGGACGGCAAGCTCCTGCACCAGGGGCCGCCGTCCATGATCATGCAGCCGGAAGTCCTGAAGGACATCTATGAAATCGATATCCGGATTGAGGAGATCGAGGGCAACCGGATCGGCGTGTACTTCGCCTAGCCGTTGAACCCCGGCACCTCGGGCAGCCGGAGCGGGATCCCCTCCACGGAAGCATGGATAAACCGCACGAGGATGTCCCAAACCACAGCCGGGGACATGGGTTCGAGACGTACGGAGTGTCCCTTGTCCTGATCTCCCTCGCCGGGGAAGAGCCGGTATTGCCCTGCCGGTCCGGCATTCACCCAGCCGAAACACCCGCCGGTGCGTTCATCCAGAATCTGCCACTCGGTCCACGGCGGCCGCCACATCCGCCCGGCAGCTTGATCCATGTCCTGCGGTGCCGGGGTTTGCCCGGACATGAGCCGGGCCTCATACTGATCCATGCTCAAGGCCACCGGCTCGTGCGGGATGCTCCAGCCGGGAGAGAGCCCAACCCAGTCGGCAATCCGTCCGGGCACCATGGTGGCCGGCAGAATGCCGGTCGACAAGTCATCCGGCCCAAAAGCCGCCGTGGCCGTCCGCGCCGCCGGGAACAGCGACGGCTCAGCGGTGATCTTCGCGAGTCCGCCGCCAATCCAGGCCTGCAGCACTGACCCGCCTGCTGCGTTGCAGGCTTGCACCTGAAAGGAAGCGTCCAGCTTCCGGACCGGCATCAGGAATTCATTTCCCGCCGCAGTCAGCGTTGCCTCGGCAGTGAGCAGACCTGCCGCCCGGAGTGTGGCCGCCGACGGGTCCCTGCGTTGGAACCGTCCCAGCCGGTCCCTCGTCAGAAGCGTATCGAGCAGCTCGAGCGCCGGAATCGGCAACAGCGTTCCGCGCTCCCGATAGGACTGAGCTGCGGCGATGCTGCCCAAATCCTCCAGTTCGGCACCGGCCCACCGGGAGGCATCTTCGTCCAGCCGGGGTTCCTGCGGGGCTATCCGGTCGATGTCCGGCTGACCTGCCCCGGCGAACGGGTTGCCGGGCATTTCCAGAACGGCTTCATCGATACGGATATCCCGAACCATCTGCGCAAACAGCAGTTTCATTCCGGCATGCTGCTCAATGGTGTAGCTGGCGGCAGCTTCTACGGCGAACCCGCCTGCTATCCAGATCCAGCGGTCCACGCAGACCGGATGCTGACCCACCCGGTGGAAAAAGCGCTGCGCCCGGCCCTGACCTGCTGTGCCCGCCGCACCGGGGCTCCAGAGATCGTTGGAGAGCATCCGTGCGTCCTGCAGTTCTTCCAGCACTGAGGCGATGGCCGCAGTGGCATACCGGGCAATGGAAACCCCGTTTGCCGGACGCCAGCGCAACACCAGGTTGGGCCGGAAGACTCCTGCCGGCACCGGCGGATGAGCCACTGCCAGCATCCCGGCTTCCGCCTCGATCCGCTCCCACCCATCCGGACGAGGCAGGCGGAAAGCGTCCAGGCACTCGTAGCTGAATCCTTCGGTAGCCGTTGTCATCGCACGTCCTTCTTCTTGATATACCGTTTGGTGTACTGGTCTTCTCCGCGGGCGATGAGCCGGTCCCCCTCTTTCATCCACGCCGGCTGCATAAACTTGGGCATCCAGAACCAACCGAGTATCCCTATGCCCTGGCAAGCGAACGTCAGCAGGGCATAAGGAATAAAAATGACTTCGTTGGCTGTTATCTCCCGGAAGTTCGACGCCGGCAGAAGCATGACCCACATACCCAGGAAAGTGCAGGCCAGCGAGGGTTTTCCGGTGGAAAAATCGTCCAGGACCACCAGGTGCACATACTTTTTCAGGTAAACCAGCAGTCCGGCGATGAAGACCATCAGCCCGAAGGGGAACATAACGGCGAAGAGTGCCCAATCGTTCGTTTCAGTTTCCATATCTCTTCCCTTGCCTCGCTGAGCGGTGCATTGGTGGGGGACTACCGACCAAAGAGCTTGTTCCAACAGTCGGCAACAGCATCCCCCGCTTCCCGCACCGCCTTGCCCGCGCCGGATTTCATCAGGTCTGATTCCATGAAACCGTCAACCAATTCCAGGGCGGTGTCTGCAGCTGCATCCTTGATGGTGCGGTCATCCAGGAAACCGAATTCGAGGGAGGTGACAACGGAAATACCGATGCCGATCGCGGCACCTGCCATCGTTCCGACTGGTCCCCCTATTGCGCTGCCGATCACGGCGCCGCTCGCGGCCGCCGAAAGATCGATGCCAGCCTTGACTCCGCCCTTCACAAGTCCCACTGCGTCCGCCCGCTCGTTCAAGTCCCCGGGATTCATTCCCGGATGCTACTGTAAGAGCTTGTGATAGGCATCCTGGCGCTCGTCGGCAATCGTAAATCCTGCCGTCGCCAGGGACAGCACCCCGCCGCCCGCTTTGAAACCCGCAGCGGTTTTGGTCAGCTCGCGCCACCCGCCCGTGGGGAGAGCCCACTTCGATCCGTTGGCATCCACCCGGTTCCTGTAGCCGGGCGAGTGCTCGTAAAGCATCTTGCTGGGTTTGGGCCTGTACTCCAACACGTTGATGGACTTGAGGATCCACCGCCCGTCCGTCACCCACCGCCCGCGTGCCCAATGCCGCACACGTTCAGCTGCAGTCAGGTAGCGGATGTAGACGGGGGAAGGGGTTGGAATTTTCACGACCGTCTGCCGCGACGAGGGCAGCTTGGCCAAATTGCCCATGACCCCCGTGATCACCGTGCCGGTCCGGCCCGTGACAACGTTTGTGAGGGCATGGTCCCCCAAAACGATGGCGGTCAGTTTGCCCGCTGTCTCTTCCTCCAGCCGGTTGTAGTTCCCGGCCAGGACTGCAGCTGAATCCGCTGCCCGCCCCAGCCGGAGCTCCGGGGAAGGAAGCATGGACACCGGGCTGCCTTCGGGTTGGCCTGCAGATTCCAGCACCTCCTGGTTGATGGAGTCAATGTGCAGCATCAACGCATCCCGCTGTGCCACAAGCTCTCTGATTTCCACCGCGAACTGCGCCAGCACGCTGCTTGCCTGGTCCGCCATTTGAGCCAGCAGCCCGGCGTGGGGCATGACGGTGCCGAAGGCCTCCTGGATTTCCGGGGCTCCGTCTCCCGAGTAGTGCGCGTCCAGCTGCATCCATGTGGCCGCGGTTCTTTCCACACTTGTGAGATAGGCCTGCCCGGCGGCACCGACGCCTGGAGCGGCAGCCTCGACGGCGTCCGGCGAAGCCCACGCGAAAAGAGCCTCTGTGTCAGCAGACATCAATTTGTCCTTCTCAGGAAGGTTTCGCCTCGAACGCCCGGCAGTGCCGCTGCCAGGCTCGACCCCGCTGTGCCCGCCATCACCCTGTCCGCTTCGGCGATAACGTTCACTGCCTGACGGACGCCGCCCACCGCATTGCCTATCCTCGTTTCGGTCGCCTCGGACTGGAGCAGCATGTTTTGCCAAAGTTCGTCCAGAGCCCGCACCACGGTTCCGGATCCGCCGGAGCACGCCCACTGCGCGTCCATCAGGCGGTGACGCAGTGTTGACAGCGCTGCCTCCCTGGCGTCGCTGTCCTCAACCTGCGCGAGAGTGCGTTCGCAACCTTCCACATTTACGCTGTAATGTCCCAGCGGCATGGTCCCCACTCCCCTAGTCCGTTCGGTGTCTGCCTCTCAACCTAGGGGGTTCCCCGAGCCTCGTCCATGGACGGAACTACCCGGTGGATAACGCAAAATGCCCCCCCGTTGAGGGAATATCCGCTGTGCTCATTGCGGCACGCCTCGGGGGTCTCTTACGTTGGGTCTCCGGCCACCCGGCCAAACACACTGAGGAAGGTCTTATGGAGCCCAAGCTGCGCGTCGCCATCCAGTTCGGCATCGACCTCCGGCAGGTACGGCTGGTGGTTCGAGGCCGGGTCACGGAACAGAACTCCAAGGTGCTGTACGTGCTGGCCCGACGCGCCAACGCCACTCTGCCCGGCCTGTTGGTAGTGCTTGACCTTCATCTGGCGACGATTACCGCTGCCGCGCTCACGGAACTTCGCCGCAGTTCCGAAACCGGTGCGCTGCCCCTGCTGACCGGTCATGCCGAGTCGCTGGCCCCGCGGCAGCTGAGCATCCTGGCTCCCGCCGCCTGAGGGCTTCAGAGGGATAAGGGCGCCGAAGGCCTAAGGTTCCAAGGGCCCGACGGCGGGCCTTGCCTGCACTGCGGCCAGTCGCGTCACCGCCTCCGTCAGCACCTCCGGTGAGCAGGCGAAGTTCAGCCGTGCGAAGCCTGTGCCGTGACGTCCGAATTTCAGGCCCGGTTCCAGCGCAACCTGCCCCTGTTCCAAGGCTATTGCCGCCGGATCCCCGCCCCAGCCGAGACCCCGGAAGTCCAGCCACGCGAGGTAGCCCGCCGCAGGGGGACGGTAGATAACCTCGGGCAGATGCGCTGACAGAAGCTCGGCCAGCAGTTCCCGGTTCGTTGCCAGGGAGTCCAGGACCCCTGCCAACCACGGCCCGCCGTCGTCATAAGCCGCCACCGACGCATGCAGGCCCAGGATGGAGGTCCGGGCCGAGACTTCCTCGGGCATCGAATCCAGTTGCAGGCGGGTACGGTCGCTCGAGCCAACCATCACCGCGCATTTGGTTCCGGCAATGTTCCACGCCTTGCTGGCTGCCGTGACGCAGATGCCAAACTCCCGCGCCGCCTCAGACACGGACAGATAGGGAGTGAACGCCTCGGAGTCGTAGGTCAGCGGCGCGTGGATTTCGTCGCTGATCACCGCGACTCCATACTTCGCGGACAAATCCGCGAGCGCCCGCAGGGTTTCGGCAGAATGCACCAGGCCCAGCGGATTGTGCGGGTTGCACAGCAGCATGGCATCCGCTCCCCGCGCGAACGCACGCTCCAGTGCAGGAAGATCCAGCCGCCAACCGGTTCCCGTGAGCAGCAGCGGAACTTCCACCACTGTGGCCTCGGCTTCCGGCGGCAGCTCATAGAACGGCGGATAGACCGGCGGAGTGATCACCACCGAGCCGTCCACGGGCACCGTCTGACGCAGGCATTCGACGATGGCAACACTGACGTCGGTGGTGGTCCGTATATCCCCCGGATCCACCTGCCAGCCCCAGGTCCGCCCCGCGTATCCGGCAAAGGCTTGGGCGACGGGTTCCGGCCCCGCTATGTAGCCGGTGTCCGAGGCCAGGACCCGGGCGATAATTGCCTGCTGCACCGGTTCGGCCAGCGGATAGTCCATCTCCGCCACGAACAACGGCAGGACATCGGCCGGGTAGGTCTGCCACTTGTAACTGGTCCGGGCCCGCAGCACGGACAGCGGCTCGGCGACGATCTTCATCATGGCGCCCAACCTACAGCTAACGCGCCCGGCTGCAGAAGAACTAGGCTGGTAGTCATGCCGGATACTTCCCTTGCCCATGTCCTGTCCTCCGAAGGCTGGGAACTGCTGAACTCCCTCGGCCCGTATCTGGAGTCCGAATCCTTCAAACTCAACACTGACCTGCGCAAGGCTGGGCATTCCCCCGAGGTGGTTGCCGCCGTCCTAACCCAAGCCCGGCTGCGAATGAAGGCGCGGACCAAGTTTGGACCGTTCGCGGAGCACATGCTGTTCACCGCCCCCGGTCTGGAACAGGCCACCCGGCTGAATGTTGCAGCCCTGCACGCCCAGCGCTACGTTCAGGCCGGTCTGGACAAGATTGCTGACCTGGGCTGCGGAATCGGCGCCGATTCCCTGGCGCTCGCCACCTTGGACCGGCAGGTCACCGCCGTCGAACTTGACGAGATCACTGCCGCCGCGGCCACCATCAACCTCATGCCCTGGCCCAACGCCACGGTGGTCCAGGGCGCCGCCGAGGACTTCGATCTGGACGGGTTCGACGGCGTGTGGCTGGATCCTGCCCGCCGCACCACGTCCACCTCCGGCACCACCCGCATCTTCGATCCGGAGGCCTTCTCCCCTCCGTTGTCCTTCGTGGAATCCCTGGCCGACCGCGGCCTGCCGGTGGGCGTGAAGATGGGCCCGGGCATTCCGCACGAGGCCCTGCCGGCAAACTGTGAAGCGCAGTGGGTATCAGTGGACGGTGACGTCACCGAGGCGACGCTGTGGTTCAATGCCCTGCGCCGCGACGGCGTCCGCCGAGCGGCCCTGGTGATTGGTCCCGAGGGTGCCGCGGAGCTCACCTCGCCGGTGGATTACGACGCCGGGTCCCAGGACGTGGGCATTGGTCCCGTGGACGCCTACTTATATGAGCCCGACGGCGCGGTGATCCGCGCGGGCCTCGTCGCCGACGTCGCGCGTTCCCTGGGCGGGCACCTGCTGGATCCGCACATTGCCTACATTGGTGCCCCGGAGTTGCTGCACACGCCGTTTGCCCGCGCCTACAGGGTGCTTGAGGTCCGCCCGTACAACGTCAAGGCCCTCAAAGCCTGGGTAAAGGCCAACGGAATCGGCGTGCTGGACATTAAGAAGCGCGGCATGTCAGTGACCCCCGAGGAACTGCGAAAGCAACTGCTCACCGGTTCCGGGAAGGGCCCCAACAAGGCAACCCTGGTGCTGACGCGCTTGGGCGAGGACCGGGTGGCCATCGTGGTGGAGCCGGTGGCGCTGCCCGCCGCGTAGGTTCCGCAGCCTACGCGCGGGAGAACTCGCTGGCCTCCCGCACCTGCTCCGCAGTGGGCCGCACCCCGGTGTACAGCACGAACTGTTCCTCTGCTTGGATGGCAATGACTTCCGCACCTGTAATTACGGGCTTTCCTGCGGCGCGGGCTGCAGTGATGAGCGGCGTTTCGGCTGGAAGTGCGACGACGTCGAACACTGTGCGTGCCGCAGCGATGGCCGGGTCAGTGAATGCCTGAACGGTTTCATGCTCGCCGGTCATTCCCAGCGGCGTGACGTTGAGGAGCAGGTCCGCGGTGCTTTCACCCTGAACGGGCTGCCAGTTGAAGTCGTAAAGATCGGCGAGTGCCCGCCCGGCAGCCTCGTTGCGGGCCACGATTGTCACGTCCGTGAAACCGGCATCCCGCAACGCTGCCGCAACAGCCTTGGCCATGCCTCCCGATCCCCGGAGCAACACAGACCAGGACGCCGGCACGTGGTGGTCCCGCAGAAGCCGGGCGATGGCCAGGTAGTCGGTGTTGTAGGCGGTGAGGACGCCGTCGTCGTTCACTATCGTGTTGACCGACTGGATAGCTTCCGCGGAAGGATCCAACCGGTCCACGAGTGCTATTACGTCCTCCTTGTACGGCATGGACACCGCACACCCCCGGATCGGCAGGCCGCGGACACCCGCGATGGCCTGGGCCAGGTCCGCGGGAGCAAACGCTTTGTAGACGAAGTTCAGGTCCAGCAGGTCGTACAGGTAGTTGTGGAAACGCGTTCCGATGTTCGACGGCCGGGCAGCGAGGGAGATGCACAGGGTCATGTCTTTGTTCAGGATGGGCATCCTCCCATTATGTCGGTGGATCCGCGGCGTACGGGAGGTCCCGGATGAGGAGCCGGTGAACGCAATGTCGCTTTCCCGCGGATAGGATTGGATCCGGGTTCTCAACCGCGACGATGCGGAAACCGAGTTCCTCCAACAGCTACGTAAACAGCAGGAGACAGTTTGGAAATCGGTTTCGCCCAGTCGGCACAGTCAACCCTCGGCGTTGAATGGGAGCTGGCACTTGTCGACCGGAGCACCGGGGAATTGGTGTCCGTTGCCGACGAGGTTCTGCGCGGTGTCAGCGCCGCGCACCCCGGGATCAGTGAGGGCGACGAGCACCCGCACATCAAGCAGGAGCTGCTCGAAAACACCGTCGAGCTGGTGACCGGCGTGTGCAACACCGTTGCTGATGCCAAGGCTGATCTGACCCGTTCCCTCGAAGCGCTGCGCCGGGTGACCGATCCCATGGGGGTAGAGCTGTTCTGCTCCGGTTCCCATCCGTTCAGCGCCCCGCGCTCGCAGCCGGTGACCGACAAGGAACGTTACGCGAAGCTGATCGACCGCACGCAGTGGTGGGGACAGCAGATGCTCATCTACGGGGTCCATGTACACGTAGGCCTCGACAGCCGCGACAAGGTGCTGCCGGTGCTGGACGGCCTGGTCAATTATTTCCCGCATTTTCAGGCGCTGTCCGCCTCCTCGCCTTACTGGTCGGGCGAGGACACCGGCTATGCCTCGCAGCGTGCCCTCATGTTCCAGCAGCTGCCCACCGCCGGCCTTCCTTTCCAGTTCGGTTCCTGGGCCGAGTACGAGTCCTACGTCCAGGACATGTTCACCACCGGAGTCATCGACTCGATCAGCGAGATCCGCTGGGACATCCGTCCCGTTCCGGGCCTGGGCACCATTGAAATGCGCGTGTGTGACGGGATGGCCACCATCCAGGATGTGGGCGCCATTGCAGCCCTGACCCAGTGTCTGGTGGACGAGTTCTCCACCATCCTGGACAAGGGCGGCAGCATCCCCACAATGCCTCCGTGGCACGTGCAGGAAAACAAATGGCGTGCGGCCCGGTATGGCCTGGACGCCATCATCATCCTTGACGCTGCCGGCAACGAGAAGCTGGTGACGGACCATTTGCTGGAGGATGTCCTGCCCCGCCTGGCTCCTGTTGCGGAGAAGCTCGGCTGCTCTGCCGAGTTGGCTGACGTGGCATCGATCATTGAACGCGGGGCCGGTTACCAGCGCCAGCGCCGCATCGCAGCAGAAAACGGCGGCGATCTGCGCGCGGTTGTCCAGGACGGAATCAGGCAGCTCCGCGGCGAGGCCTGACCTGTCGCCCCGGTTGGTTGAGTCGGCCGGCTGGCTCAGTTCGCTGGCTCAGCTGGCTGGCTGGCTGGCTGGCTGGCTGGCTGGCTGGCTGGCTGGCTGGCTGAGCAGCATAACGGGCAGGAGCTAGGCAGAAAATCGAGTATGCCTCCCGTAACTTCAAACCACGGTTCATGTGATCTACAGCACTAAAATAGAACACATGTACGAGTCATTGATGGGCGGAGCACCGGACGACAAGCGCCGAGACCCGGCCCGGACCAGTAGGAACGCCGCTCCGGATGCTTCCGGGCTGAGCTCTGATGCGTCCGTGAGGAGCCCGGCTGCGTCCGGTTCGAGCCCGGAGGCCATAGTACTAAGTCCGGACGTCGCCCTCGTGAAAAGCTGGGCCGGAACACTGGCAGGCTCTGTCTCCCCGGACATTCCGGATACCCCGCCCCGCCCCGGGACTCAGGTCCTGGCGGCACTGATCGACCAGATCCGAGTGTTGGAAGAACTCAAAGCGGCCGCTTCCGCCGCGCAGGCACGGGCAACCGCCGTGTTCGACGTCCTCACCCGCCGCGCCCAGGCCGCCGCCGGTGCCCGGGCCGAGGATCTGGGCAAGGGCATCGGCGCCCAAATCGGCTTCGCCCGCCGGGAATCCCCGCACCGCGGCACCCGCCTGCTGGGCCTGGCCCGGATCCTGACCCGGGAAATGCCCCACACCCTGCACGCCCTCACCACCGGGATCATCAGCGAATGGCGTGCCACCCTCCTGGTCCGCGAAACAACCTGCCTGACCCTGGCCGACCGGCAACGCATCGACGAGATGGTCGCCGGAAACCCGGACGTCCTGGAACGCCTCGGAGACCGGCAATTGATCGCCCGGATCAAAACCCTCTCCTACGCTTTGGATCCCCACGCCGTGGTGAACCGGGCCGCGAAAGCCACCACGGAACGGTTCGTGTCCTGCCGGCCCGCCCCGGACACCATGACCTACGTAACCGCCCTGCTCCCCGTGGCCCAGGGTGTGAGCGTTTACGCGGCCCTGACCCGCGAAGCGGACCGGCTGCGGGCTGCCGGTGACCCCCGGACCAAAGGCCAGATCATGGCCGACACCTTCGTGGAACGCACCACCGGACAGGCCCGGGCCGAAGACGTACGGATCGAAGTGCAGCTGATCATGACCGACCACACCCTGCTCGCCGGGTCCGCGGAACCCGCGGTCCTGCCCGGTTACGGGATGGTTCCGGCGCAGGTCGCCCGGGACCTGGTCCGCGCAGGACATGCCCCGGCCAGTGATCAGCACCCACGCAACCCGGCCGACAGCGCCGTTCACACCTGGCTGCGGCGGCTATATGCGGAACCGTCCACCGGGCAGCTTGTGGGCATGGATTCGCGGGCACGGCTGGTGCCGAAGGGACTGTCCCGGTTCATCGCGGTCCGGGACCAGGTCTGCCGGATGCCGTGGTGCGGAGCACCGATCCGGAACATCGACCACATCCGGCCCTTCCACCAGGGCGGACCCACCGCTGCGGAGAACCTGCAGGGACTGTGCGAAGCGTGCAACCAAGCCAAAGAAGCCCCCGGCTGGAGTTCCGCGGTGCTTCAGCAGGAACCGAAGCCTTCGGGTGCTCCGGCAACGCGGCACACGGTCCAAACGCGCACACCCGCCGGCCACGTCTACCGATCCACAGCCCCGCCTCAGCCCGGAACGGGCAACCCGGACGGACAGTCCCGGGGAAGGAATCCCGTCCGATTGGGAGCCGGCTAAACCTGGTCCGATTGGGAACCGGCTAGACCTGGCGGGTGTCGATTTGCGCGCTGGTTAGAGATGGATGCTGGTGACCGGCATCGAGGGATCCGGCGCAAAGGTGATGCCCGAGGGCTCTGCTCCCGCCATCACCACTTGGGCACCGAGAGCGGCAACCATGGCACCGTTGTCGGTGCACAGGGAAATGGGCGGAACGCGCAGGGAGATGCCCTTGGCCTCGCAGCGCTGCTTTGTCAGCTCCCGGAGCCGGGAGTTGGCCGCCACTCCCCCGCCCAGGAGAAGGTTCGTGATGCCGTGTTCCGTGCAGGCGAGGACAGCCTTGGCCGTGATGACGTCCACCACGGCTTCCTGGAAGGAGGCGGCAATGTCGGCCACGGGAAGGTCTTCGCCGGCAGCTTCATACGCTTCGACGCAGCGGGCCACCGCTGTCTTCAGCCCGGAGAAGGACCAGTCATAGCGGTGCGGCCCGGGTTCCTCGGCAGAACCCATGTATTTGGGCTGGGTCAGTCCGCGGGGAAAACGGATGGCCTTGGGATTTCCCTGCCGGGCCAGCTTGTCGATGGCGGGGCCGCCCGGATAACCCAGTCCGAGGATGCGGGCAACCTTGTCATAGGCCTCGCCGGCAGCATCATCAATCGTGGATCCGAGCAGCTGCACATCACCCGTCAGCGACTTCACGCGCAGAATCTCCGTGTGGCCGCCGGATACCAGCAGGGCACCGAGATTATCCGGCAGTGCACCGCCGTCGAGCACGCCCACGCCCACATGGGCCACCAGGTGATTGATCGCGTAGAGCGGCTTGCCGGTGGCGACGGCAAGCGCCTTGGCTGCGCAAACTCCCACCATCAGTGCACCGGCGAGTCCGGGACCTGAGGTCACGGCGATGGCATCCACCTCGGCCAGTGTCACCCCGGCCTCATCAAGGGCCTGCCGCAGCGTGGGCACGAAGGCATCCAGGTGCGCGCGGGAAGCGATCTCCGGAATCACGCCGCCAAAACGGACATGCTCGTCCATCGACGAAGATACGGTGTTGGTCAGCAGCTTGTCTCCGCGGACAATTCCAACACCGGTTTCGTCACAGGATGATTCGATGCCAAGCACCAGGGGTTCGGTGCGGTTCATTTCGAGTCCTTCGTTGTTGCGTGCGGGGACCCGTTCCAAACGGAAAGGTCCAGCCGCATGATGAGTGCGTCGGCGCCGTCGCGGTAGTAGCGCGGACGGATGTGGATTTGCTCGAATCCGAACCAGCGGTAGAGCCGCTGGGCACGCGGGTTGTCCGCGCGCACTTCCAGCAGCACGTCGTCGGCGCCGCGGGCCTTGGCTTCTTCGATGAGCGTGGCCAGGAGTGCGGAACCGATCCCCGCGCCTTCAGCCTCGGGCGCGACGGCGATGGTTTGGACGTCGGCTATGGGCAGGACACACATCAGTCCGGCGTAGCCAATCACCCTGCCGGCCTTGTCCTCGGCGACGTAGTAGGAGCGGGTATCTGCCTGGTTCAACTCGTCGTAGAACATTTGCAGCGGCCACGCGTCAACCGGGAACAGTGCCCGTTCGAGCTGGTCCACGGCGGCAATGTCGTCAACGGTCATGGTACGGATCGACGCGCCGCCGGCAGAGGCTTGGCCGGTCACAGTGCGCGCTTCCGCGGTCCGGGCACCTTGGCATCGGATTCGCGCAGATACAGCGGCGTGGAGTCCAGCAGCGGAAGTCCGCGGACCAGCCGCACGACGGCGGTGCGGCCCAGGGCGGCAGCGGTGGGCTGGGTATCGGCAAAGTCAGCGACGCCGCGCAGCACCTCAGGGTACAGCCCGGCACCGGCGCCGTAGACGGGCAGCTCGGGGACCTGCGCGGGGTCACTTACGAACGGACCGGCCAGGAGTTCGGGCTTCCCTCCGGTGCTGCGGTAGTGCGCCCAGTAGACTTCCTTGCGCCGTGCGTCGGTGGCCACGACAAATTCATCGATGCCCAGCCGCCAGGCGTCCAGCGCGGCGTCCACAGCGATGGCGTCCAGGCTCATGACGCCATGCACGGGCTTGTTCCAGGCGAAGCCAAGGGTGCGGGCGGTTGCGATGCCGGAGCGCAGACCGGTGAACGGCCCGGGACCAACCCCCACCACGACGGCGTCGATGTCAGCAGCCGTGATGTCAGCGGCTTCCATCAGGTTCCGGATACCGGGTGCCAGTACTTCGGCATGGGAACGGGTGTCCTGCGTGGCAAACTCGGCCAGGGTCTCCCCTTCCCCGGTCAGCAGCGCCGCACTGGCAATGGCGGATGTATCTATGGAGAGAATAAGCACGGTGCCTATTTTACGTCTCCCCGGGGACCTGCGTTTTCGCGGCTGTTGCCGAGCACGTCAGGACAGCCTGTTGTCCTTCCACCGCGGTCCGTAGGCCGCGAACCTGATGACGCGTTCTTCGTCGGGGTCGTCGTCGTACTCGAAGCTCAGTCCGGCGGTTCCTTCAGGCTGCCCTTCCCCCTGTGCCCCCGCAGCGCCGGCACCCGTGGGACGCAGCAGCGTCACCTCCAGCCGGCTCTCCGAAAGGTGCTCCACGAGCCCACGCCCCCACTCGACCACGGTGACCGAAGTATCCATCGTGTTTTCCAGATCGATGTCATCAATCTCACCACTGGAACCGAGGCGATACGCATCAACATGCACCAGATCGGGTCCGTCAGTGAGGCTGGGATGGATGCGCACCAGCACGAAGGTCGGAGATATGATTCCCGGCCGGACACCGAGCCCGCGGCCCAGGCCCTGGGTGAAGGTGGTTTTCCCGGCACCGAGTTCACCGGTCAGCAGCAGGAGATCACCTGCAGCCAGCCGCCGTCCCAGCCGCTCGGCGACAGCCTGTGTCTGCAGGGCGTCCGTGGTGCGGATTTCTTCTTCCCACACGGGTTCGGCCGCAGCGCCGCCCGTCATATCTCCGTTCATTCTCCGGCCGCCTCGGAGTCGGTGTACTTCCGTTGCACGCGGGAGCTGATCCGGGTGATGATCTCGTAGTTGATGCTGCCGCAGGCATCCGCCCACTCATCCACTGAGGGCATCCCCACGCCGCCGAAGAGCACCGCTTCCCGGCCCACAAGGTCCTTCCCCGTTCCCGCAATGCCGGTGGCGTTGAGGTCGATGACCATTTGGTCCATGGCAATCCGGCCCACGACCGGATAGACGTTGCCGTCCACCCACACCGGACCGCCCGTGCCAACCCGGGGGACGCCGTCGGCATAGCCCAGCGGAACCAGCGCAAGCGTGGTGGGCTCCTGCGTGGTGTAGCGCAGCCCATAGGAAACGCCCTGCCCGGCAGGAACCTCCTTGCAGTTGGCGATGGTGGTCTTCAGTGTCATGGCCGGGCGCAGGCCCAGCTCGTCCGGGGACTGTCCGGGGAAGGGTGAGAGTCCGTACATGCCCAGACCCACCCGCACCATGTCGAAATGGGAATCAGGGCGGGAAAGTGCTGCGGGAGTGTTCGCGATGTGCCGCACTTCATGATCCACACCGGCATCTTCGGCAACAGCCACGGCAGTGCGGAACTTCGCCAGCTGCTTGTCGGTCTCCGGCCGGTCTGGTTCATCCGCCGCGGAGAAATGGGAGAAAATCCCGACAACGCGCAGGAGCCCTTCTTCCTGGTACGCAAGGGCGCGGCCCACGAAGGCCTCCCACTTGTCCTCCGGGCAGCCGTTGCGGCCCAGTCCGGTGTCGATTTTCAGGTGCACCCGTGCCGGAACCTGCAGTTCACGGGCAGCTGCCACGACGGATTCCAGTTCCCATCCCGACAATCCCAGGTCAACGTTTGCGGCCACTGCCTCGGCAAAGGGGCTGTCCACGGTATGCAGCCAGGCCAGGACCGGGGCTGAGATGCCGGCCCTTCGCAGCGCGAGTGCTTCGGTGATGTGGGCGACGCCGAGCCAGGAAGCTCCGGCTTCCAGTGCCGCGCGTGCCACCTGTTCCGCGCCGTGCCCGTAGGCATCAGCCTTGACGATTGCCATCACGCGGGCCGGGCTGGTGAGCCGTACGAAATGACGGACGTTGTGCCGCACGGCGGCCAGATCTATGAGGGCTAGGCGTTCTGCGGCGGGAGGTGCTTGTTGGTCGTTCACCAGACCATTCTTTCATTTCCCGCGCTGTACCGGCGCCGGTTGGTGTGCCTGGGGCTGCACCCGGTTGAACCGGGCGCAGCCCCACCCGTCAGGCGTCCAGGGCGGAGGCCCACAAATTAATGTTGGAATCCACCGCGTACTCGTCGATGCTTGCCAATTCCTCGGGGGTAAAGTCGAGGCGGTTTACTGCGGCAAGGCTGTCCTCAAGCTGCCGGACGCTGGAAGCGCCCACCAAGGCTGACGTGATGGCTCCGCCGCCGGCCTGCGGGCGCAGCACCCAGGCGATGGCCATCTGGGCCAGGGTCTGGCCACGGGATTCGGCTAGATCATTGAGAGCCCGGACCCGCCGGAGGTTGTCCTCCGACAGCTGGGACTTCTCCAGCGATTTTCCTGCTGCCGCCCGGGAATCTTCCGGCACACCGTTCAGGTACTTGCTGGTGAGCAGACCCTGCGCCAGCGGGCTGAAGGCGATGGAACCTGCTCCAACCTCTTCCAATGCGGAGAACAGGTTGGGATCCCCCTGCTCGACCCAGCGGTTCAGCATCGAGTAGGAGGGCTGGTGGATCAGCAGCGGAGTTCCCATTTCGCGCAGGATCCGCGCTGCTTCAACGGTCTTCTCCGGCGAGTAGGACGAGATGCCGGCGTACAGGGCACGTCCCGAGCGCACTGCGGTGTCCAGGGCGCCCATGGTCTCTTCCAGCGGCGTCTCGGGATCGGGACGGTGGCTGTAGAAAATGTCGACGTAGTCCAGCCCCATGCGTTCCAGGGACTGGTCCAAGCTCGCCAGCAGGTACTTGCGGGATCCCCAGTTGCCGTACGGCCCCGGCCACATGTCGTAGCCGGCCTTGGAAGAGATCACCAGTTCATCCCGGTAAGGCCGGAAATCGTCCTTGAAGTGGCGTCCAAAGTTGGTTTCGGCTGAACCGTACGGCGGGCCGTAATTGTTGGCCAGATCGAAATGGGTGACGCCCAGGTCGAAGGCCCGGCGCAGGATGGCACGCTGGACTTCGAAACTCTTGTCATCACCGAAGTTGTGCCAGAGGCCCAGGGACACAGCGGGCAGCTGCAGTCCGCTGCGCCCAACACGGCGGTAAGGCATCGAATCGTAGCGGGTTTCCGCGGCAATATAGGTCATGGGTTACATCCTGCCATTCGTTGCCGCCAGCACTGCAGCCCCGTAGGCCGGCAGCTGCACGCCGTCTTCATACAACTCCACGGGTGCCGTCTCCAGCAGCAGCTGCGGAGAGCTGATCGGAAGAGGAATCTCGCGGGAATCACCCGCGAAATTCAGGACGACGACGGTTTCTCCCCGCTGCAGGACCAGCCACCGTCCCACTTCATCGAAGTCCACGTTTACCTTGCGAAGGTCCGGATCCATGAGGTCGGGGCGGTCACGTCGAAGCGCCAGGAGCTGCCGGTAGAGGTCATGGAGCTTTGCATGGTCGCCTTCCCCCGCCTCGGACCAGTCCAGCTTTGAGTTGGTGAAGGTTGACGGATCCTGCGGGTTGGGCACCGTGTCCGGGTCCCAGCCCATGCGTTCGAACTCCCGCAACCGTCCTTCCGCTGTGGCCTTGCCCAGCTCCGGCTCGGGATGGGAGGTGAAGAACTGCCAAGGTGTGGATGCGCCGAACTCCTCGCCCATGAAGATCATCGGCGTAAACGGGGACATCAGGTTCAGCACTGCGCCAAGCGCCAGCTGCGGATAGCCCAGGCTCGCAGTGAGTCTGTCCCCTGCTGCACGGTTGCCGATCTGGTCGTGGTTTTGAATGCAGGTCACAAGCTGACTCGCGTTCACAGCCTCCTTGTTGAGCGGACGGCCATGGGCACGGCCCCGGAAGGAAGAGAACGTGCCGTCGTGGAAGAATCCGTCCCGAAGCACTTTCGCCAGCGCCGCCAGGGAATCGAAGTCCTCGTAGTACCCGCCGTTCTCGCCCGTGAGATTGGTATGTGCGGCATGGTGGAAGTCGTCCGACCACTGGCCGTCCAGGCCGTAGCCGTTCAGGCTCCGCGGGCTGATCAGCCTGGGATCGTTCAGGTCCGATTCGGCGATCAGGAACAGGGGCTTACCGAGTTCGCGCGCGCACTTTTCCGTCTCCTCCGCGATCTCTTCCAGGATGTGGACGGCCCGCTCGTCGTGCAGTGCATGCACGGCATCCAGGCGCAGTCCGTCCACGTGGTAGTCGCGGAACCACATCAGGACGTTGTCCACGATGTACTGCCGGACGGTGTCGGAAAGCGGCCCGTCCAGGTTCACCGAGTCGCCCCAGGTGTTGGCTTTTCCTTCGGTCAGGTACGGACCGAACAGCGGCAGGTAATTGCCGCTGGGCCCGAGGTGGTTGTAGACGACGTCCTGGATCACGCCAAGGCCGGCCTGGTGCGCAGCATCGACAAACCGCTGGTAGGCCTCGGGCCCGCCGTACGATTCCTGGACCGCGTACCAGAGCACACCGTCATAACCCCAGTTGTGGGTTCCGTTGAAAGCGTTCACCGGCAACAGCTCCACGAAGCGCACGCCCAGGTCCACCAGGTAGTCCAGCTTCCCGATGGCGGCGTCCAGCGTCCCCTCGGGCGTGAACGTGCCAATGTGCAGCTCGTAGATGGCACCGCCGTCCAGTCCGGGGGATTTCCAGTCCGCATCGTGCCACTGGTATTCGTCAGGGTCGAAAGTGCGCGACAACGCGTGGACACCCTCGGGCTGCCGCCGGGACCGGGGATCCGGAACCGGCGTCTGCGCGTCGTCGATGAGGTACCCATAGTCGATGTCACCGGTGAGTTCGGCGTGCTGGGCGTGCCACCAACCGTTTTCGCCGCGGGTCATGGACAGTTTGCGGCCGTCTGCCAGCAGGGTCATGGTGCTGGCTTTGGGCGCCCACACCTCGAAATTGGTCCTCATTCGCCGTCCTCCCGAACAAGCAGTGCCACCGGATAGGTGTCAAACAGATCAGCAGCAGCCAGCCGGCCGGTGCTCGTGCGGGTACGGCCCGTGAGCACGTCACGGTAGGTTCCGGCATCGAGCACGACGGCGGTGTCCCGCCATCCGCCCGCACGCTCGAGACCCACCGGAAGCCGGGTTACCGCGGTAACCGCTCCGCCCCGGTCGAAGGCGAAGAGGTGCTCTGCAGCCGGGCCCTCCGCCGCTGCCGGGACGTAGCCGCTGAACAGCTCCGGGCGCCCGCGTTTGAGCTGCAGCGCCCGCATGGTGACAAGCAGCTTGGCGGCCGCGTCTTCGTCAGCGTCCGGCGCTTCCGCTCCAGTGCCGTCCGTAAATGCCGCCGCCGTCTCCCGGCGCCGTGCGTAATCCACCTCGCGCCGGTTATCCGGATCCACCAGCGAACGGTCCCAGAATTCGGTTCCCTGATAAACGTCCGGTACCCCCGGCATGGTCAGCTGCAGGAGCTTGGCGGACAGCGAGTTCGAGTATCCGGCGTGACGGATCCGGTCCACCAGGGAAGTAATCAGGGCGTTCACTTCCGGGTTGTCGAACGCGGCGTCGACGGCAGCGTGCATCCTCGTCTCGAACTCGGTGTTGGGTGCAGTCCAGGTGGTGCTGCTTGACGCTTCCCGTGAAGCCTTCTCGGCGTAGGCGTGGGCCCGTTCCCGGCTGAGCGGCCAGGCACCGATGATCGCCTGCCAGAGCAGGTTGGCCATCGGCGCGTCTCCCATGGGGGCCAGTGCCTCCAGGGCAGTGAAGGCGTCACTCCACTCGTCGGGTATCTCCGAGAGGACCGAAATCCGGGCGCGGGTGTCTTCGCTGCGCTTGGTGTCATGCGTCGTCAGCGCGGTCATGGCGGCCGGCTGCTCCAGCTGCCGGCGGAGAAGCTTCGTATGAAGGTCAAACGGTGCCACGGCGAAATGCGCCGGGTCGGCACCCACTTCGTTCAGCGATGTCAGGCGGGAAAAGCGGTAGAACGCGGTGTCTTCCACGCCCTTGGCCATCACCATGCCGGAAGTCTGCTGGAAGCGCACCGCCAGCTCGCCAAGGTCCTGGAGCGAGACGGCGTCAGTTCCACCGGATTCCAACGGATTCAGCAGCTTGTGCAGGGTTGCCAGGGCAGCCGCCAGATCGGGCCGGCGGACCGTGGCAGCAATGACGGCATCGGTCAGATAATCCGCCCCTTCGGGGAGGTAGCTGCGGTAGACCGGAAAGCAGGCCAGGAGCTCGGCGAGCGCATCCGCGGCGGTCTGCGGGTCAAGTCCGGAGTCCGCCGGCAGCAGCCGCACCAGGCGCTGGACCTCGGAGTGCAGCAGGTGGTCGGCGATGCCGCGCTTGGTGCCGTGGATCATGTCCGCATACGGCTCCGTGGGCACCAGGGCGGTGAGCTGTTGCTCGCCGGCCGAATCCACGAAGAGGCGGTCAACGTCGGCCAGCGCGTCGTATCCGGTGGTTCCTTCTGTTTCCCAGTCCGCCGGCAGCTTTTCGCCGGGTTCCAGAATCTTTTCGACCAAGATGTACGCGCCGTTTGCGAGCTCGCGCAGCCGGGACAGGTAGCCCTTGGGATCAGCCAGCCCGTCCGGGTGGTCGATCCGCAGCCCGTCCACGAGTCCTTCATCAAACCAGCGCCGAACCTCGGCATGGGATTCGTCGAAGACCCAGGGCTCCTCCACCCGGATGCCGGCAAGGGTGTTCACGCCGAAGAAGCGGCGGTAGTTCAACTCGTTGTCCGCCCGCCGCCAGTTCACCAGTTCGTAGTGCTGGCGGGCGTGGACGTCCACGGCAGAATCGCCCTCGGACGCCGTTCCCGGCGCCACCGGGTATCGGTTGTCGTAGTAGTGCAGCTCGTCGTTGACCAGCTTCAGCTGCTCCAGTTCGTTGTCGCCGTCGCCCAGGACGGGCAGGCGCAGTTTTCCGCCTGCCGCATCCCAGTCGACGTCGAAAGCGTCGGCATAACGCGAGCGGCGCCCTTCCAGCAGAAGCGACCACCACCAGGCATTGCGCGACGGAGTGGCGACACCCATGTGGTTGGGCACGATGTCCACCAGCACGCCCATGCCGGCGGCGTGAGCGGCATCGGAGAGTGCTTTCAGCCCCTCGGCGCCGCCGCGGGCCGGATCCACCGCCGTCGGGTCAACCACGTCGTAGCCGTGGTCCGACCCCGGCTCAGCGGTCAGGATCGGTGAGAGGTACACCCAGTCGGCCCCCAGGTCCTTGAGGTACGGGACCAGTTCGGCGGCGTCAAACAGGGTGAATGACGGCCGAATCTGCAGGCGGTAGGTGGAAAGCGGGGTCCTCATACGGCCGCCTCGCCGCTGTGCTGCTTGGATCCGGCCAGGGCCGCGAGGGACGCTGCCACGGAGTGGTCGTGCTCCTCCTCCGCTTCATGTGCGCGCAGGACCACCATGGACTTGGCTGCGATGGTGATCTTTGCGTCTGCCGGAATGGAACCGGAATCGGCGAATTCACCGGCAGTGTCTATGACCTCGTCCCACATGGGGGCATACTCGCGCGGCGGAACGCTGACCTTGACTGCCTCGTCGTGGGCGTTGAAGTACAGCAGGAAGTTCACATCCGTGATCCGCTCTCCGCGGGCGTTGCGTCCGCGGATTCCCTGCCCGTTCAGGAACACTCCCAGGGAGCGGCTCACGGGGGCGTCCCAATCGTCCTGGGTCATCGGACTTCCGTCTTCGGCCAGCCAGACGATATCCGGCAGCGCTTCGCCTTCACCGCGGCGCACCGGCCTGCCGTCGAAGAAGCGGCGGCGCCGGAACGTGGGGTGCTCGGCGCGCAGGGTGTTGACCGCGGCTGTGAATTCGAGCAGCGGAGTGTCCATGTTCTCCCAGTCGATCCAGCTCAGCTCGGAGTCCTGGGCATAGGTGTTGTTGTTGCCCTCCTGGGTGCGGCCCAGCTCATCACCGTGCGCAATCATGGGAACTCCCTGCGAGAGCAGGAGCGTGGCAAGGAAGTTGCGCTGCTGTCGGGCGCGCAGGGACAGCACCTCGGGATCATCCGTGGGGCCTTCCACCCCGCAGTTCCACGAGCGGTTGTGTGATTCGCCGTCGTTGTTGTCTTCGCCGTTGGCCTCGTTGTGCTTCTCGTTGTAGGAGACAAGGTCGCGCAGCGTGAAGCCGTCGTGGGCGGTGACAAAGTTGATGGACGCCACCGGGCGGCGGGCCGAGGACTCGTAAAGGTCCGCGGATCCGGTGATGCGGGACGCAAACTCACCCAGGGTGGAGGGCTCGCCGCGCCAGAAATCGCGCACCGTGTCGCGGTACTTGCCGTTCCATTCAGTCCATTGCGGCGGGAAGTTGCCCACCTGATAACCGCCGGGTCCGATGTCCCAGGGCTCGGCTATCAGCTTCACCTGAGAAACCACCGGGTCCTGCTGCACCAGTTCGAAGAAGGTGGAGAGCTTGTCCACGTCGTAGAACTCGCGGGCCAGGGTGGACGCGAGGTCAAAGCGGAAACCGTCAACGTGCATTTCGGTGACCCAGTACCGCAGCGAATCCATGAGCAGCTGCAGCGAGTGCGGGTTTCCCACGTTCAGGGAGTTGCCGGTGCCCGTGTAGTCCATGTAGTAGCGCTTGTCGTCTTCGACAAGGCGGTAGTACGCCTGGTTGTCGATGCCGCGGAAGGACAGCGTGGGGCCCATGTGGTTGCCCTCTGCTGTGTGGTTGTAGACCACGTCGAGGATGACTTCGATACCGGCCAGGTGCAGGGCACGAACCATGCCCTTGAACTCCTGGACCTGCTGGCCGTCGTCACCGGTGGCGCTGTAGGTGTTCTGGGGCGCGAAGAATCCGATGGTGTTGTAACCCCAGTAGTTCGACAGACCCTTGTCCTGCAGGGTGGAGTCGTTGACGAACTGGTGCACCGGCATCAGTTCGATGGCGGTGACGCCCAGCTTCTGCAGGTGTGCAATCACGGCGGGGTGCGCGACGCCGGCATAGGTGCCGCGCTGTTCCTCGGGAACCTCGGGGTGACGCTCGGTGAGGCCCTTGACGTGGGCTTCATAGATGACCGACTGGTGGTACGGGATCTTGGGCTTGCGGTCGCCGTCCCAGTCGAAGAAGGGGTTGATGACGACACCCATCATCATGTGCGGCGCGGAGTCTTCGTCATTGCGTGAGTTTTCGTCGCCGAAGTTGTAGCCGAACAGCGCCTGGTCCCAGTCAATCTCGCCGGCTACGGCCTTCGCGTAGGGGTCCAGCAGCAGCTTGTTCGGGTTGCAGCGGTTGCCGTTCTCCGGATCATTGGGCCCGTCAACGCGGTAGCCGTACTTCTGCCCCGGCATGACCTGCGGCAGGTAGCAGTGCCACACATAAGCGTCCACCTCGGTGAGGCGCACGCAGGTCTCGGCGCCGTCGTCGTCGAACAGACACAGCGTGACGGACTCCGCCACCTCGCTGTACAACGCAAAGTTGGTGCCGTTTCCGTCGTAGGTAGCGCCCAGCGGATAGGCGTCTCCCGGCCAAACTTCCATGTAGAGCTCCTGACTAGTTCCAGATGACACAAGCAAAAAGTAGTATGTCTACTTACTTTTCTACCCCAGACCGGGCCAAGCATTAAACGGAGTCGATTACCACACCCTTTTTCAGCTCGCCGATCACGGTCCGGATGGCGGCCGGAAGCATTGAGGGTTCGACCGGCCCCGACTGTGCGGTGAGTGTTCCCGCCCTTCCATGGATGCTGGTTGCAGCTGCGGCCAGTTCGGCATAGTGGCCCGGCGCCGGCTCAGACGCGGTGTCCCGGCCGGACCGGTCGGTGGCCAGCAGGGAGCCCAGGATGCCTGAAAGCGTGTCCCCGGAACCGGCGGCGGCCAGCCAGGGAGTGGCCTCGGCCTGGCTGTAGGTTTCTCCCGTGGGTGCGGCGGTGATCGTGGCCCAGCCCTTGAGCAGCACGGTGGCTCCGGTCAGTTCTGCTGCGCGCCGGGCATATCGCAGCGGGTCGGCTTCAATTTGCTCCCGGGTGGCTGTTTCCCCCAGGCGGCCCAGGAGCGCCGTGAGCTCTCCGGCATGCGGGGTCAGGATCACCTGCGGTCCGAGGCCCGGTTCCACATGGGAAATGGCGTCCGCATCGATGACCGCGGGCAGTCCGGAAGCCATGGCCTCGAGCGCCCGGCGCCGCTGGTCTTCATCCGCTCCCGCTCCGGGGCCCGCCAGCCATGCCTGCACATGGACCAGGGATACGGTGCCGGTGGCGCAGACGGCTTCGGGATGGGAAGCATTGATCAACCGGCAGACGGATTCCGGGCCGAGGTAGCGGACCATGCCGACGCCGGTGGCCAGGGCCGCCCCAGTTGCCAGTACTGCGGCGCCGGGGTACGTTGCGGATCCCGCTGCTATGCCCAGAACCCCGCGGCTGTACTTCTGGTCCGTTTTCCGCGGAACCGGCAGCAGCTGCGCAACGTCGGCGGATTCGAGCCGGTAGAGGGCGGGCCCAGGAAGGGAACCCAGGCCAATGTCGATGCATTCAATGCGGCCCGCGGCCACCGCGCCGGGGCCGGCCATCAGTCCGGTTTTCACCGCCCCGAAGGTTACCGTGAGGTCCGCCGTGAAGTGCTCGCCGTCGGCCTGGCCCGTGTCTGCGTCCACACCGCTGGGGAGGTCGCAGGCAATCACCAGCGGCCGGCGGTCGATGCCGGATGCGCGGCCTGAGATGCGGCCGGTGAACGCCCGGGCCAGTTCCGCCGCGGGACCCCGCAGTCCGCCTTTGCCTCCTGTGCCCAGGATGCCGTCAATCACCAGATCGGACTCAGCACAAAGCCGTGCGCACTCGGCAACGGCCCGGGAAAGTTGGATGGTTCTGCCGCCGCGGGCGCGAAAGGCAGCCAAGGCTTCCGGATGGGGAGCCTCCGAGGTGAGGACAGCCGTGATTCCGGCGCCGCGGCCGGCCAGCCGCGCCCCGGCATAGAGGGCGTCACCGCCGTTGTTGCCGGATCCGGCCAGCACCGTGACGCGCGCTCCGTAGAGGGAACCGCGCCTGGCCAGCACCTCCCGGGCGCAGGCAGCGTACAGCCCGTACGCCGCCCGCTGCATCAGAGCGGGACCGAGGCCGGCGTCCAACAGCGGTTTTTCAGCGGCCCGCACAGCGGCGCCGGGGTAGGCACTGATCATGCCTACAGACTAACTCTCAGCAACCACCATGGCTGTGGCAACATCGCCGTCGTGGCTCAGCGACAGGTGCCAAACCCGCACGCCCTTGGCCTCGGCGGCCGCAGCCACCGTGCCCCGTACGCTCACGGCGGGGGCACCGGCGGCATCGAGATCCACCTGGCAGTCCTGCCAGTTCATCCCGGCCGGTGCTCCAAGGGCCTTGGCGACCGCTTCCTTGGCGGCGAAGCGCGCCGCCAGCGACCGCAGGTTCAGTTCGCGTTCGGCCGGGACAAACAGCCGGGCGCGCAGGCCCGGGGTCCGTTCCAGCTGGCGGCCGAAGCGCGGCACGTCCACAACGTCCACGCCGATGCCGATAATCACGGGTTATTCGACCGTGACGGACTTGGCGAGGTTGCGCGGCTGGTCAACGTCGTAGCCCTTGGCCGTGGCCAGGGCGCAGGCGAAGATCTGCAGCGGAACGGTGGTCAGCAGCGGCGCCAGCAGCGGCGGCGTCTCCGGCACATAGAAAACGTGCTCGGCGTACGCCTTCACGGCGTCGTCGCCCTCTTCGGCAATCACGATGGTCTTCGCGCCGCGGGCACGGATTTCCTGGATGTTGGAAACGACCTTGGCATGCAGCGAATCGCGGCCGCGCGGCGAGGGGACCACCACAAAGACCGGCTGGCCTTCTTCGATCAAGGCGATCGGGCCGTGCTTCAGCTCGCCTGCCGCGAAACCTTCAGCGTGGATGTACGCCAGTTCCTTCAGCTTCAGGGCACCTTCCATGGCCACCGGGAAGCCGACGTGGCGGCCCAGGAACAGCACCGACTTGGTGTCGGCCATGAGCTCGGCCAGTTCCTTGATCTGTCCTGAGTTGTCCAGCACCTGCTGGATCTTGGCGGGAACCTTGGCCAGGTCGGTCAGCAGGTCCTTGATCTCGCCCTGGAACTTGTCTCCGCGCAGCTGGGCAAGATACAGGCCCAGGAGATAGGCGGCGGTGATCTGCGCCAGGAAGGCTTTGGTGGAGGCGACGGCAATCTCGGGGCCGGCGTGCGTGTAAAGCACCGCATCGGACTCGCGCGGGATCGTAGAGCCGTTGGTGTTGCAGATGGCCAGCACCTTGGCGCCCTGCTCCTTGGCGTACCGCACGGCCATCAGCGTGTCCATGGTCTCGCCGGACTGGGAGATGGCCACGATGAGGGTGTGGTTGTCCACGATGGGATCGCGGTAGCGGAACTCGTGGCTGAGCTCCACCTCCACGGGGATCCGGCACCAGTGCTCAATGGCGTACTTGGCAACCTGGCCGGCGTACGCGGAGGTACCGCAGGCCAGCACCATGATCTTGTTGATGGCCTTGAGCTCTTCAGGATCGATGCGCAGCTCGTCCAGCGTCAGGCGGCCCTCGACATCGGAGCGGCCCAGGAGGGTGTCCCCCACAGCCTGCGGCTGATCGTTGATTTCCTTCTCCATGAAGGAGGGGTATCCGCCCTTTTCCGCGGCGGCGGCATCCCAGTTGACCTCGAATTCCGTGCCGGTGGCCGGGTTGCCGT
This sequence comes from Arthrobacter gengyunqii, assembly GCF_023022985.1. Lineage (NCBI taxonomy): Bacteria > Bacillati > Actinomycetota > Actinomycetes > Micrococcales > Micrococcaceae > Arthrobacter > Arthrobacter gengyunqii. Next base: position 2,976,078 of record NZ_CP095461.1, read on the forward strand.
AGAAGTCGGTGATTTCCACCGATTCCGGGGTGATGGTGACGATCTGGTCCTGTCCCAGTTCCACGGCACGGCGGGTGAAGTCGATGAAACCCGAAACGTCCGAGCCCAGGAAGTTTTCACCGTCACCGAGCCCAACGACGAGCGGGGAGTTGCGGCGCGCTGCGACAACGACGTCGGGCGAGTCAGCGTGGATGGCCAGAAGGGTGAAGGCACCTTCCAGACGGCGGCAGGCCAGCTGCATGGAAAGAGCCAGGTCTCCCCCGCCTTCACCGCGGTAAATGAGGGCCAGCAGCGCTGCAGCCACCTCGGTGTCGGTCTCGGAGAGGAAAACAGCTCCGGCATCGAGCAGTTCAGCCTTGAGTTCCGCGAAGTTCTCAATGATGCCGTTGTGGATCAGCGCTAGGCGGCCGTCATCAGCCAAGTGCGGGTGTGCGTTCTCATCGGTGGGTCCGCCGTGGGTTGCCCAGCGGGTGTGGCCGATGCCGGTGGTCGCCGCAGGCAGCGGTGCCGCTGCCAGTTCAGCGGTCAGGTTCGCAAGCTTGCCCGACTTTTTGCGGGAGTCGATCCCGTTGTCGGTCAGTACTGCCACACCGGCGGAATCGTAGCCGCGGTACTCCAGACGGCGCAGGCCTTCCATGACCACATCAAGGGCTCCGTGCCCATGGCTCTTGACCTGCTCTGCGGCGGCGGCACTGGGGCGGCGGCCTGCATATCCAACGATTCCACACATACGGCTAAGAGTACCGGGAAGTACGCCCACAACGCCAAAAACGGCTCAGGGCGCAGCGGCAGCGCGGCGGCTGCCCGGCGGCTGCCCGGCGGCACGGTCAACAGGGGCGGCACGGCCGCCCCGGACTCCGTTTTGGATTGGCTGCGCGGCAGGGCAGAATCATAAAGTGAGCGACCGTACATCAAACACAGGTCTGAATCCATCAACCAAGGGCTCTTCCGGGAACGGAGGAGACACCGGCTTCACGCCGTTCGTGGAACTGGACCGGCAGACTTGGTCCAGGCTTTCCAACGAGATCCGGTCGCCGTTGAACCAGGACGACATCCTGCGGCTGAGCGGTCTGGGCGAGAAACTCAACCTTGACGAAGTGCGCGAGGTATACCTGCCGCTGTCACGCCTGCTCAACCTCTACGTTGCAGCAGCCGGACGCCTGCACAGCGCCACCACCACCTTCCTGGGCGAAAAGACCACCCGGACTCCCTTTGTCATCGGGGTGGCCGGATCCGTGGCTGTTGGCAAGTCCACCACGGCACGCGTACTCCGGGAGATGCTTCGGCGCTGGCCGGACACACCGAATGTAGAGCTCATTACCACCGACGGTTTCCTGTACCCCAATGCTGAGCTCAAGAGGCGCGGGCTCATGGACCGCAAGGGTTTCCCCGAATCCTATGACCGGCGTGCGCTCCTGCGCTTTGTCAGCGCCATCAAGAGCGGGGCCGAGGAAGTGCGGGCACCGCGCTACTCACACCTGACCTACGACATCGTTCCGGGCGAGGAGATTGTTGTCCGCCGGCCGGACGTGCTGATTGTTGAGGGACTGAACGTTCTTGCACCGGCCCGGACACGTGCTGATGGCCGGGCAGGCCTTGCGCTGAGCGACTTTTTCGATTTCTCGATCTACGTCGACGCCCGGACTTCCTACATCGAAGAGTGGTACGTCCAGCGTTTCCAGTCTCTGCGCGGCGGAGCTTTTGCGGACCCGGAATCCTATTTCCACCGATACGCCGGTCTGACCGATGATGAGGCCCGGGCGACCGCCCTGGATATCTGGAAGCGGATCAACGAGCCGAACCTCATCACCAATGTGCTGCCAACGCGCGGACGCGCGCAGCTGGTGCTCACGAAGGATGCGGACCATTCGGTGACCCGCATGCTCCTGCGCAAGACCTAAGCGCGCGCGAACGGCTCCAGGGAGAGATTGTTCTCGACCGTTTCTGCGAGTTTGGCGGCAACTGAGGCGGCCGTTTCCATGTCGGCTGCTTCCACCATTACCCGTACCAGGGGCTCGGTGCCCGAGGGACGCAGCAGCACCCGGCCCGTTTCGCCAAGGACTGCCTGAGCGTCCACGATGGCCTGCCGAACCGTCTCGTTGCTGGACACGGCGGCTTTATCTACGCCCTTAACGTTGATCAGGACCTGGGGAAGCTTGGTCATGATGCCGGCAAGTTCCTTGAGCGTGCGGCCGGTCCGCTTTACCTGTGCGGCGAGCTGGAGGCCCGTCAGGACGCCGTCGCCCGTGGTTGCGTACTCGGAAAAGATAACGTGCCCGGACTGCTCGCCGCCCAGGCTGTAACCGCCGTCGCGCATGCCTTCCAGGACGTACCGGTCCCCCACGCCTGTCTCGCGGACGCTGATGCCTGCCTCACGCAGCGCAAGCTTCAGGCCAAGGTTGCTCATGACCGTCGCCACCAGGGTGTCATCCTTGAGCTTGCCCGCAGCCTTAAAGGCGACCGCCATGATGGCCATGATCTGGTCGCCGTCCACAACGATGCCCTCATGATCAACGGCAAGGCAGCGGTCTGCGTCGCCGTCGTGGGCAACGCCCAGATCCGCGCCGTGCTCCAGCACTGCCGCCTGAAGCTTCTCCAGGTGAGTGGACCCGCAGCCGTCGTTGATGTTGATGCCGTCGGGTTCGGCGCCGATAACAACCACTTCGGCGCCGGCGTCCGCAAAGACCTGCGGCGAGCAGCCGCTGGCGGCACCGTTGGCGCAGTCCAGCACCACCTTCAGGCCATCGAGCCGGTTTGGGAGTGTCTGCAGCAGGTGGATGACATAGCGGTCTTCGGCATCGGCGAAACGGTGGATACGCCCCACTTCGGCTCCGGTGGGACGCAGGTTCGGCTTGCCCATCTCGATTTCGATGGCGTCTTCGGCAGCGTCGTCGAGCTTCTGTCCGCCGCGTGCCAGGAACTTAATGCCGTTGTCCGGGGCCGCGTTGTGCGATGCGGAAATCATGACGCCAAAGTCTGCGTCCAGGTCTGCGATCAGGAAGGCAGCCGCCGGGGTGGGAAGCACACCGGCGTCAAAGACGTCCACGCCTGAGCTTGCCAGTCCGGCTTCCACTGCCGCCGAGATAAAGTCGCCGCTGATGCGCGGGTCCCGGGCCACTACCGCCACCGGCCGGCGCCCGCCCTCCACCCGCCTGTGCCCCAAAACGACGGCGGCCGCCTGTGCCAGGCCCAGGGCCACTTCGGCAGTGATCAGGCCATTGGCCAGGCCACGGACGCCGTCGGTTCCAAACAATCTAGTCATCGCACATAATCCTCAAGCAGGGGGCAGGGCAGGAGGCCTCCGTACAGGAGGCCCACTGGGCTATTGTGCCACTCCGCGGGCGTGCTCGACTAAGCAGGTACGCGTACATGGCAAGTAAGTAGGTGGTTTCCGCGTTGAAGATCACGCCGAAAACGACCAAAGGCCGCCCGCAGATGCGGACGGCCTTTGGAACAAACGCCTGTTAGCGCTTGTGGACCCAAGCGCCAAAAGACGCCGAGGGCCCCTGGCTGCTGACGCGCAGCGGCAGCAGCCAGGGTAGGCGCTTTTTTAGCGCTTGGAGTACTGCGGTGCCTTGCGGGCCTTCTTGAGACCGGCCTTCTTGCGCTCGATGACGCGTGCGTCACGAGTCAGGAAGCCAGCCTTCTTCAGGGTCGCGCGGTTGTTGTCGCGGTCGATCTCGTTCAGCGAGCGGGCTACGCCAAGGCGCAGTGCGCCGGCCTGGCCGGAGGCGCCGCCGCCGTGGATGCGGGCGATAACGTCGTAGGCGCCGTCGAGATCAAGGATCTTGAACGGTTCGTTGACGTCCTGCTGGTGCAGCTTGTTCGGGAAGTAAGCGGCCAGGTCGCGGCCGTTTACCAGCCACTTGCCGGAACCGGGAACAACGCGCACGCGGGCAATAGCCTGCTTGCGGCGGCCGACAGCCGAACCGGCGACGGTCAGTGCCGGGCGTTCCTTGACGGCAGCCTCAGCTGCGTCAGGGGTTTCCGAGGTGTAGCTGGAAAGCTCCTCGGTTGTTTCATTGAGCTCTTCAGTGTTCTGAGCCACGATTCTCCTTGAATTAATTCTTTAGTTAGGCGGGGCCAGAACTACTGGGCGACCTGGGTGATTTCGAAGGTCTTGGGCTGCTGGGCTCCATGCGGGTGCTCTGCACCGCGGTAGACCTTGAGCTTGCTGATCTGCTGGGCAGCCAGGGAGTTCTTGGGCAGCATGCCGCGGATGGCCTTCTCAACTGCACGTACCGGATTCGACTCCAGCAGTTCTGCGTAGTTGACGGAGGACAGGCCGCCCGGGTAACCCGAGTGGCGGTAGGCACGCTTCTGTTCGAGCTTGGCGCCGGTGAGGGCAACCTTCTCAGCGTTGATGATGATGACGAAATCGCCCATATCCATGTGGGGAGCGAAGGTCGGCTTGTGCTTTCCGCGCAGCAGTGTTGCGGTCTGGCTGGCAAGACGGCCTAGGACAACGTCGGTGGCGTCAATGACGTGCCACTGGCGGTTGATGTCGCCGGGCTTCGGGGTGTACGTACGCACGGTGTTTGCCTTCGTTTCTTCTTCTTAGGTGGCGCGGCTCATATGGATGCCATATGTGCCACAGCTTCTCTATGCGTTTACCGGATGGTCAGGTGAGGACTGATGTAACCAGTGGTCCTGATGTACTCGGCTATTTCCCCGGGGCCAGGTGGCTCTGCAACTGAGCCGCTCCCGTGGGCATAGACCTATCGAGGTAGGACACGCACAACGACTATAAACAATAGCTTGCTTCCTGGGCCAGGTCAAAAGCTAGGGGCGGTGCGCTTGGCACGTGTGTTCTCGGCCCGCCGCTCCATTTCCCCGTCCGGCGGATACCGAACTTCTTCGAGGATGAGCGGATGCGGCGAGGCCAGCAGCGAGTCGGAGTCCCTGACCCTTGCCTGGAGTCTGGTGCCCAGCCATTCGGGGGTCCGCTCCCCCGCTCCCACGAGGATAGCCCCGCCCACGAGGGACCGGACCATGTTGTGGCAGAAGGCATCAGCACGCAGATGCGCCTCGATCACGCCGTCCGGCCGCCGGAGGAAGGAAAACTCCTGAAGCTCCCGGACCGTGGTGGCACCGGTGCGTGGTTTGCAGAAGGAAAGGAAGTCCTTCACTCCCAGAACCGCATCGGCAGCGGAATTCATCCGGTGCACGTCGAGGGCGAAGTCATGCCACAGGGTTACCCCCCTGGTCAACGGATCCCGGCTGGCTTCCCGGTCTGCGATTCGGTAGCTGTAGCGCCGCCAAAGGGCGGAAAACCGCGCATCGAAGCCGGAGGGTGCCAAGGAAGCCGAATGGACCGTAATGGCCCCCTCCATGGCGTGGATGACCCGCTTCGGGGCTTTCGCCTTGCGCAGGGGCATGGTGAGGTCCTTGTTCAGGATTCCCCGCATGCGCCGGATCAGTGCCTCTTCCGGCGTGAGTGCGGCTCCGCGTGACAATCCGTTCCATTCCGGACCCGTCAGGTCGAAATGGACCACCTGGCCGCGGGCATGGACGCCGGAATCCGTCCGGCCGGCGACCGTCAGCCGCACGGGCCGCCTAATCAGGACTTCCAGGGCCGCCTCGAGGCTGCCCTGGATCGTGGGCAGATCATCCTGGCATGCCCAGCCGTAGAACGGAGCCCCGTCGTAGGACAGATCCATCCGGACACGAAAAAGCCCGCCGTCCGGTGAAGGTACGGCGGGCCTCTCGTTACTCATGCCCTCAATATTAAGGGACTAAGTGCAGAAGAGAAAATTACTTCTTCTCTTCGGTTTCCACTGCTTCGTCAGCGGAATCAGCCGAGTCGGCAGACTCAGCGGAATCGGCGGACTCAGCGGAGTCGGCCGATTCGGCGGACTCTGCAGATTCAGCGGACTCGACCGGAGCGGAAACAGCGGCAGCGGTCTCAGCCTCGGCCACTACGGCCTGCTTGGCGGAGAGCGGTTCAAGAACCAGCTCGATGACAGCCATGGGAGCGTTGTCGCCCTTGCGGTTGCCAATCTTGGTGATGCGGGTGTAGCCGCCGTCGCGCTTCTCGACTGCCGGAGCAATGTCGGTGAAGAGCTCGTGGACAATACCCTTGTCCGAGATCAGGCCCAGGACGCGGCGGCGGGAAGACAGGTCTCCGCGCTTTGCGAACGTGATCAGACGCTCGGCGTAGGGACGCAGGCGCTTGGCCTTCGTCACCGTGGTGGTGATCTGCTTGTGCTCGAACAGCTGGGCAGCCAGGTTCGCCAGCATCAGGCGCTGGTGGGCCGGGCTGCCTCCGAGGCGCTTACCCTTGGTGGGTGTAGGCATTACATTTTCTCCTCAAACGGTGCCGCACGGAGCTCTTATGGCCCGGACGGCAATATTTTGCGTGTGTTAGAGCTCGTCGTCCGAGTATTCGGACTCGTCCTCTTCAATAGCTGCGGCACGGGCGGCCAGATCAAACCCGGGAGGGGAATCCTTCAGGGACAGACCCAGCTCGACCAGCTTTGCCTTTACCTCATCAATGGACTTTGCACCGAAGTTGCGAATGTCCATCAGGTCAGCCTCGGAGCGGGCAACGAGTTCACCCACAGTGTGGATGCCTTCACGCTTGAGGCAGTTGTAGGAACGCACGGTCAGCTCAAGGTCTTCGATCGGCAGAGCCATGTCGGCGGCCAGTGCGGCATCCGTGGGGCTCGGGCCGATTTCAATACCTTCAGCAGCGCTGTTCAGTTCACGGGCCAGGCCGAACAGTTCAACCAGGGTGGTACCGGCAGAGGCGACGGCGTCGCGCGGTGCAATGGCATCCTTGGTTTCAACGTCAACGATCAGGCGATCGAAGTCGGTGCGCTGTTCAACACGGGTGGCCTCCACGCGGAAGGTCACCTTCAGAACCGGCGAGTAGATGGAGTCAACCGGGATACGGCCGATCTCCTGGTCACCGGACTTGTTCTGGCTGGCGGAAACGTAGCCGCGTCCGCGTTCGATGGTGAGTTCGAGTTCGAACTTGCCCTTCGAATTCAGAGTGGCAATGTGCAGATCCGGGTTGTGGAACTCCACGCCGGCCGGCGGAGCAATGTCCGCAGCCGTCACGACGCCGGGACCCTGCTTGCGCAGGTAGGCGACAACGGGCTCGTCGTGCTCGGAGGAGACCGACAGGTTCTTGACGTTCAGGATGATCTCGGTGACATCTTCCTTCACGCCCGGAACCGTGGTGAACTCGTGCAGCACGCCGTCGATCCGAATGCTGGTTACTGCAGCACCGGGGATCGAGGACAGGAGCGTACGACGGAGGGAGTTACCCAGGGTGTAGCCGAAACCGGGTTCCAGCGGCTCGATGATGAACCGTGAACGGTTGTCGGCTACGACTTCTTCGGTGAGGGTGGGGCGCTGTGCAATGAGCACTTGCATTTCCTTTCAGCGAGCGTCCGCTATATGACGCAACACAAATGGTGGAAACGACGACGACGGGTCTTCCGCGGGCGTCTTGGACGGCTTAACAGCCACGTGCCCGGAGCCGGAGGCGTCCGATGGGCGGCCCGCCCCAAAGGGTGGACCGCCCGCCGGATATTACCGGAACCGCAAGTGCTGCTTAGACGCGGCGGCGCTTCGGGGGACGGCAGCCGTTGTGCGCGCTCGGGGTGACATCCGAAATGGAGCCAACCTCCAGGCCGGTGGCCTGGAGCGAGCGGATAGCGGTTTCGCGGCCGGATCCCGGACCCTTAACGAAGACGTCGACCTTGCGGACGCCGTGCTCCTGGGCGCGCTTTGCAGCAGCTTCGGCAGCCATCTGTGCAGCGAACGGGGTGGACTTGCGAGAGCCCTTGAAGCCAACCTCACCGGCGGAAGCCCATGAGATAACAGCACCGGACGGGTCCGTGATGGACACGATGGTGTTGTTGAACGTGCTCTTGATATGCGCCTGGCCCAGCGCGATATTCTTCTTATCCTTGCGACGCGGTTTGCGGACCGCTCCACGAGTCTTCGGGGGCATTGCTTCTCCTACAAAGAGTTTGGTTTTGGTGGCCCGCTAAGGGGCCGTGGCCTCACACCGCCAGGTTTAGCGGGCGGCCTTCTTCTTACCGGCAACCGTACGCTTCGGGCCCTTGCGGGTGCGAGCGTTGGTCTTCGTGCGCTGGCCGTGAACGGGCATGCCACGACGGTGGCGGATACCCTGGTAGCTGCCGATTTCAACCTTGCGGCGAATGTCAGCGGCTACCTCGCGGCGGAGGTCACCCTCAACCTTGAAGTTGCCCTCGATGTAGTCACGCAGCTGAACGAGTTCAGCATCCGTGAGGTCCTTGACGCGAGTGTCCGGGCTGATGCCGGTCTCTGCCAGGGTCTGGTCTGCACGGGTCTTGCCCACGCCGTAGATATAGGTAAGCGCAATCACTACCCGCTTTTCGCGGGGAATGTCAACGCCAGCGAGACGTGCCATATCGGCGGTTCTCCTCTTGTTTCACCGGAGGTCTGAAGCAGTGCGTCCCTGTTGCCAGGTCCCCGGCCTCCGTGCCGGGGGTATGCGTTACGCGTATCAACGCTGCACTGCCATATTCAAAGTACTACTACTACGCGTGGGCCGTCCCTGAGAGCAGGAAATTAGCCCTGGCGCTGCTTGTGGCGCGGGTTCTCGCAGATCACCATGACTCGACCATTACGGCGAATCACCTTGCACTTATCGCAGATCTGCTTGACGCTCGGCTGGACCTTCATGGTTATCCTTTGCGTGGTTGCAGGGTTTGGCCGCTGGCGGCGGGCATTCCAACTGTCCGGAACGCCTGCTGTCTGCGGCGGTTTTTACTTGTAGCGGTAGACGATACGGCCCCGGGTGAGGTCGTACGGGCTAAGTTCCACCACAACGCGGTCTCCGGGGAGGATGCGAATGTAGTGTTGACGCATCTTTCCCGAGATGTGTGCGAGCACAATGTGGCCGTTGGCCAGCTCAACGCGGAACATCGCGTTGGGCAGGGCTTCGTTGACCGAGCCCTCAATCTCAATGACGCCGTCTTTCTTGGCCATATCCTCCGCTAACGTCTGTGTCCGTGCGCATACACGCAGGACGGTTTATGTCTTTGGTTCCCTCACCGGTGCTTCCTGCCCCGCCAACTGGCGGAGTCCGCGTCACAGACAGTTTGAGACTGCCTGTGTGCTCAGAAAAGGGCACGAAGGTAGAGACAACCAACAGATAACTCTACTCGACAAGGCGGATTAAGTTAAATCCCCTGCCGGCTGCCGCCCGAGGTCCCCACAACTAGGGCCCGGGCCGTGCAGTCAGTTTTCGGGGATCGGCACCGGTGTCACACCCAGCGGAGCCAGCTTTGCGGCTCCCCCGTCGGGCGAGGTCAGGACCCAGATCCCCTTGTCATGGATTGCCACGGAATGCTCCCACTGCGAGGCGCGGGACTTATCAGTGGTGACCACCGTCCAGTCGTCCTCGAGGGTAACGGTCTCGATCTGTCCGCGGACCAGCATCGGCTCAATCGCCAGGCACAGCCCGGGGCGCAGTTTGGGACCGTTGTGCGACGTCCGGTAGTTGAGGACGTCCGGAGCCTGGTGCATTTCGGTGCCGATGCCGTGACCAACGTAGTCCTCCAGGATTCCGAGCGGCTTGCCAGGAACCGAGGACACGTAGTCGTCGATGGCTGCACCGATGTCACCAACGAACCGGCCCTTGGCAGCAGCAGCGATGCCGTGCCACATGGCCTGCTCGGTGACGTCGGACAGCCTCTGGTCTTCGGGATCCGCAGTGCCCACGATGACGGTGCGCGCCGAGTCCGAATGCCACCCGTTCACCACGGCTCCGCCGTCGATGGACAGAATGTCCCCGTCTGCCAGGACCCTCTCCCCCGGGATGCCGTGGACAACTTCTTCATTCACCGACACGCAAACGGTTGCCGGGTAGCCGTGGTAGCCAAGGAAGTTCGAGGTTGCCCCCGCATCCTTCAGCACCGCGGCAAACGCGGCGTCGATGTCTGCGGTGGTTGCCCCCGGCACCGCAGACCCGACAGCCGCATCGAGTGCCCGGATCAGCACGAGGCCGGCCTCGCGCATGGTGCGCATCTGCGCATTGGTTTTGTATTGAATCCTGGGCTGGCCAAACATATCTCTTCTAACTCTTTAGCGAATATCCTTGAGGGCTTCCATGACGCGCTCGGTGACATCGTCGATGCCGCCAAGCCCGTCCACCCGTGCCACGATGCCGCGGTTGTCGTAGCTGGCAACGACGTCGGCTGTCTGGGCCTTGTAGAGGTCCAGGCGGTGCCGGATGACGTCCTCGTTGTCGTCGGCGCGGCCTTCAAGTTCAGCGCGCTTGAGCAGGCGCTGAACCAGCTCCTCGTCGTCGGCCGTCAGCTGCAGGACGACGTCGAGCTTCTGGCCTTTCCCGGCCAGGATGTCGTCCAGCTCTTCAACCTGCGCAGCGGTGCGCGGGTAGCCGTCCAGCAGGAATCCGTCGGTTACGTCGTCTTCCTGCAGCCGCGCCCGGACCATTTCATTCGTGACGGAGTCGGGAACAAAGTTGCCGGCGTCGATGTACTTCTTGGCTTCGACGCCAAGGGGCGTTTCATTCTTGACGTTGGCGCGGAAGATGTCGCCGGTGGAGATTGCAGTGACTCCAAGCCGCTCCGAGATCCGGGCCGCCTGTGTGCCTTTGCCGGCGCCGGGAGGACCGATAATGAGCATTCTTGTCATCGCAATAACCCTTCGTAGTGACGCTGCTGGAGCTGCGCGTCAATTTGTTTGACTGTTTCGAGTCCCACACCAACCATGATGAGGATCGAGGTTCCGCCGAACGGGAAGTTCGCGTTGGCTCCGACCAGCACCAGAGCAATCAGCGGAATAAGGGCAACAAAACCCAGGTAGAGGGCGCCGGGCAGCGTGATGCGCGAGAGCACGTACTGCAGGTATTCGGCGGTGGGACGGCCGGCCCGGATGCCGGGGATGAAGCCGCCGTACTTCTTCATGTTTTCCGAGACTTCCTCCGGGTTGAAGGTGATCGACACGTAGAAGTAGGTGAAGAACACGATCAGCAGGAAGTAGACGGCCATGTAGAACGGATGGTCGCCGCTGGTGAGGTAATTGTTGATCCAGACGACCCACTCCGGCGGCGCACCTGAGGCGGGGGTGTTGAACTGGGCAATCAGCGACGGCAGGTACAGCATGGAGGACGCGAAGATCACGGGGATCACGCCGGCCATGTTCACCTTGATGGGAATGTAGGTGTTCGTTCCGCCGACGGTGCGGCGGCCCACCATGCGCTTGGCGTACTGCACCGGTATGCGGCGCTGTGACTGCTCCACGAAGATGACAAGGGCAACCACTACGACGCCGACGGCGAGGACACCCAGGAAGACCGTCCAGCCCTGCGCGTTGAGGATGGCTCCGAGCGAGCTCGGGAAGCCGGCGGCAATCGAGGTGAAGATCAGGAGGGACATGCCGTTGCCGACACCCTTTTCCGTGACCAGTTCACCCATCCACATGATGAGGCCGGTGCCGGCCGTCAGCGTGATGATCAGCAGCAGGATGGTGATGATGTTGTCATCGGGGATGATCGGCACGGAGCAGGCGTTGTTGAACAGCGCTCCGGTGCGGGCCAGGGAAACAACTGTCGTGGCGTTGAGCAGGCCCAGGGCGATGGTCAGGTAACGCGTGTACTGCGTCAGCTTCGACTGTCCCTGTGCGCCTTCCTCATAGAGCGCCTGGAAGTGCGGAATCACAACGCGCAGCAGCTGAACAATGATGCTGGCGGTGATGTACGGCATGATGCCCAGGGCAAAGATAGAGACCTGCAGCAGGGCGCCGCCGCTAAAAAGGTTAACGAATTCGTAGAGGCCACCCGAAGTGGCACCCAAAGCCAAGCACTGCTGCACATTGCCGTAGTCAACACCCGGGGCCGGGATAAAAGCACCCATGCGGAAGATAGTGATGATTCCCAGCGTAAACAACAGCTTGCGTCGCAGGTCTGGCGTCCGGAAAGCCCGGCCAATAGCGCTAAGCAAGCGTCCTCCTGAATGAGATCTGAAGTAGATGAAGTCCAATTGGACTGGTAACAAAAACAGAGTCTATCCGCTCATGCCCCGTAGAACGTTAACGAGGCCCGCGGCGTTGCAGTGCCTTAAACAAAACTAAACCCCCGGCGGGCCGCAGGGCGGCCCGCCAAGAGTTTAGTCGTAGTCCTGCCAACCGCACAGACGACGGCCGGTGGCCGGTTTCCCGGCCACCCGACGTCGCTTGTGCGAAATGGACACAGTGCTTAGAGCGCCGTGATCGATCCGCCTGCAGCAGCAATCTTCTCTGCCGCACTGGCGGAGAAGGCATCTGCCGTGACATTTACCTTGACGGTGATGTCGCCGGAGCCCAGGACCTTGACGGGCTGGTTCTTGCGAACGGCGCCCTTGGCAACCAGATCAGCAACCGTGATCTCGCCGCCTTCGGGGAACAGTTCCGAGATCTTGTCCAGGTTTACAACCTGGAACTCGACGCGGAACGGGTTCTTGAAGCCGCGCAGCTTCGGCAGACGCATGTGCAGCGGCAGCTGCCCGCCAGCGAAACCGGCCTTGACCTGGTAACGGGCCTTGGTGCCCTTCATACCGCGGCCTGCGGTCTTACCCTTGGAACCTTCACCGCGGCCAACACGGGTCTTGGCCGTCTTGGCACCGGGTGCCGGACGCAGGTGGTGAACCTTGAGCGCGTGCTCGTTGTTGTTTTCTTCGGCCATGTTAATTCGCCTCCTCAACCTTCACGAGGTGCGGAACCGTGTTGATCATGCCAACGGTCACGGCGTCTGCGGTACGAACGGTGGTAGCACCGATGTGTCGCAGGCCCAATGAGCGCAGCGTGTCCTTCTGATTCTGCTTACCACCGATGGTGGACTTGATCTGAGTAATCTTCAGTGTTGCCGTGCTGACGGCAACGTTCTTCGGAGTAGTCATCAGGCACCTGCCTTCTGCATATTGCGGAGCATCGCAGCAGGCACAACCTCGTCCAGCGGCAGGCCGCGGCGGGCTGCCACTGCCTGAGGCTCTTCGAGGCGCTTCAGTGCATCAACCGTGGCGTGCACGATGTTGATGGCGTTGGAGGACCCGAGCGACTTGGACAGTACGTCGTGGATGCCGGCGCATTCGAGAATGGCGCGGACCGGACCACCGGCGATAACACCGGTACCCGGGGAAGCCGGACGCAGCAGGACAACGCCTGCAGCTGCTTCACCCTGGACGAGGTGGGGAATGGTTCCACCGATGCGCGGGACGCGGAAGAAAGTCTTCTTGGCTTCTTCAACGGCCTTCGCGATAGCAGAGGGAACTTCCTTGGCCTTGCCGTAACCAACACCGACCATGCCGTTGCCGTCACCGACAACAACCAGAGCGGTGAAGCTGAAGCGACGACCACCCTTGACAACCTTGGCAACGCGGTTGATGGTCACGACGCGTTCAATGAACTTGTCCTTCTCATCGTTGCGTCCGCCGTCGCGGCCACCGCGGCCACCGCGTTCGCCGCGGCCTCCACGGTCGGAGCGCTGCTCGCCCTTGCGGCCGCCGCGGCGGTCGTCAGTGGCGGGAGCTGCGGCGTCCTTGGTCTCAGTTGCCTCAGCAGCTGTAGCTTCAGTCACCTGATTTTCCTTTTCCTTGTTAACCTCGGTCACAGTGACAGCCCACCTTCGCGTGCGCCGTCTGCAACGGCCGCAATGCGGCCGTGGTAGCGGTTGCCACCGCGGTCGAAGACAACGGCTTCAACGCCGGCAGCCTTGGCACGCTCGGCAACGAGCTCACCGACGCGCTTGGACTTGGCGGTCTTGTCGCCCTCCAGTGCACGCAGGTCAGCTTCCATGGTGGAAGCCGAAGCCACGGTTACGCCGCGGGTGTCATCGACAACCTGGACGAATACGTGGCGGGCCGAGCGGTTAACCACCAGGCGCGGACGAGCCGCGGTTCCGGAGATCCGCTTGCGGATGCGCAGCTGGCGGCGGTTACGCGCAGCCGACTTGCTCTTGGAATTGCGCTTCTTATTAATGCTGATGGCCATGGTTACTTACCAGCCTTTCCGACCTTGCGGCGGACAATTTCGCCGGCATAACGTATACCCTTGCCCTTGTAGGGATCGGGCTTGCGCAGCTTGCGGATGTTGGCCGAAACCTCGCCCACCTGCTGCTTGTCGATGCCGGACACTGTGACCTTCGTGGGGCCCACGACGGTAAGCGTGATGCCCTCGGGTGCCGTGACCGGAACCGGGTGGCTGTAGCCCAGGGCGAACTCGAGGTCCGAGCCCTTGGCCACTACGCGGTAACCGGTACCGACGATTTCCAGGTCCTTCTTGTAGCCTTCGGTCACACCGGTGATCATGTTGGCGATCAGGGTGCGGGTCAGGCCGTGAAGGGCACGGGATTCGCGCTCGTCGTTCGGGCGGGCAACGGTGATGGTGCTGTCGTCCAGAGTGACGGTGATCGGGCTGGGCACAGTGTGGCTCAGCTCGCCCTTGGCACCCTTGACGGATACCAAGTTGCCGTCAACGGAAATTTCAACTCCGGCAGGAACCGGGATGGGCAGACGTCCAATACGTGACATTTTTCTTTCCCTTCCCTGCTACCAGACGTAGGCGAGGACTTCCCCACCTACGCCCTTCTTGGCGGCCTGGCGGTCGGTCAGGAGACCTGACGACGTCGACAGGATTGCGATTCCCAGACCACCGAGAACACGCGGCAGGTTGGTGGACTTTGCGTATACGCGCAGACCGGGCTTGGAGATACGACGCACGCCGGCGATGGAACGCTCGCGGTTCGGACCGAATTTGAGATCAAGGGTCAGCTTCTTGCCGACGACGGCCTCTTCTTCCTTCCAGCCGGCGATGTAGCCCTCGGCCTTCAGGATGTCAGCAACGCGTGCCTTGAGCTTGCTGTAAGGCATGGACACGGAATCGTGATATGCCGAGTTTGCATTGCGCAGACGCGTAAGCATGTCTGCGACAGGATCTGTCATTGTCATTGGGCTCTTGCCCTCCCTCGTAACGGTTTCCTGCGGAATTCCAGCTCAGGCGCACCTGGCCGGGGGTCCGTCGGACCTGTTACGTAGTAATTAATCTTCGGATGTAAACGGGAAGCCGAGCGCCTTCAGCAGCGCGCGTCCCTCGTCATCGGTCTTTGCGGTGGTAACCACGGTGATGTCCATGCCGCGTACGCGGTCGATCTTGTCCTGATCGATTTCGTGGAACATCGACTGTTCGGTCAGACCGAACGTGTAGTTGCCGTTGCCGTCGAACTGCTTGCCGTTCAGGCCGCGGAAGTCGCGGATACGCGGCAGGGCCAGGGTAACCAGGCGGTCAACGAATTCCCACATGCGGTCTCCACGCAGAGTTGCGTGGCAGCCGATGGGCATGCCTTCGCGCAGCTTGAACTGTGCGATCGACTTGCGGGCCTTCGTAACCTGCGGCTTCTGACCCGTGATCTGGGTCAGGTCCTTGACTGCACCGTCAATGAG
This sequence comes from Arthrobacter gengyunqii, assembly GCF_023022985.1. Lineage (NCBI taxonomy): Bacteria > Bacillati > Actinomycetota > Actinomycetes > Micrococcales > Micrococcaceae > Arthrobacter > Arthrobacter gengyunqii. Next base: position 2,991,515 of record NZ_CP095461.1, read on the forward strand.
CTTGGAGTCCTTGGCGGCATCTCCAACACCCATGTTCACAACCACCTTGACGAGGCGGGGAACCTGGTTGACGTTTGCGTAGCTGAACTCGTCCTGCAGGGTCTGCTTGATCTCCGCTGCGTAGCGGGTCTTCAGACGGGGGACGGTCTTGGTGACGGTCTCAGTCATTAGAGGTCCTTCCCAGAGCCCTTGGCGACGCGGATACGCACAGTGCGCTCACGGCCGTCTTTTTCGACGATTTCCTGGCGGTAGCCAACGCGGGTCGGCTTCTTCGTTTCCGGGTCAACGACTGCGACGTTGGAAACGTGGATGGGAGCCTCAACAGTTTCGATGCCACCGGTCTTGGAGCCCTTGGAGGACTGTCCAACCTTGGTGTGCTTCTTGACAGTGTTGATTCCTTCAACCAGAACGCGGTTGGTGTCGGTGTAAACCTTCAGAACCTTGCCCTGCTTGCCGCGGTCGCCGCCGCGGTCAGCCTTTGCACCGGTGATGACCTGAACCAGGTCACCCTTTTTGATTTTTGCCATGGACTACAGCACCTCCGGAGCCAGCGAAATGATCTTCATGAACTTCTTGTCGCGAAGCTCGCGGCCGACCGGGCCGAAGATGCGGGTACCGCGGGGGTCTCCGTCATTCTTCAAGATCACTGCAGCGTTCTCATCGAACTTGATGTAGGAACCGTCCTGGCGGCGGCGTTCCTTCTTGGTACGAACGATGACGGCCTTGACCACATCGCCCTTCTTGACGTTGCCGCCGGGAATTGCATCCTTGACGGTGGCAACAATGGTGTCGCCAATGCCTGCGTAGCGACGGCCGGATCCACCGAGAACGCGGATGGTCAAGATTTCCTTGGCACCCGTGTTGTCGGCGACCTTCAGTCGCGACTCCTGCTGAATCACTTATTACTCCTGTCGTCGCGCCGGTTCTCAAACTGAGCCTTGCGGAACGGATATGGGTGGACCCCGTAATACTGGTACTCAGCACTTCCCCGCCAGGGGTGCACCGCGGCTGGGCCGCGGCAAAGTGCCGAACAAGATTATCGGGCTTTTGTCTCATACGGCGGTGAGGAAACTCCGTCCAAAACTGGACACACTTCCGCACCGCACAGACAAGATTTCAAGTTTACCGCGAAAGGGCCCCGGAAGCGAAATCGAATGAGATCGCGGCCGGGGCCCTGTCGCCGGATGGCGGTTGCCGGCGGGCTCATCCCCAGGGGATCAGTCCACCGGCGGCCGGCCGGATGTACTTCTTTTGTTACTTGGCCTTTTCGAGGATCTCGACCAGGCGCCACCGCTTCGTAGCGGAGAGCGGCCGGGTTTCCGAGACCAGCACGAGGTCTCCAACGCCGGCAGCATTCTGCTCGTCGTGGGCCTTGAGCTTCGAAGTGCGGCGAAGCACCTTGCCGTACAGTGCGTGCTTCACACGGTCTTCAACCTGGACAACGATGGTCTTATCCATCTTGTCCGAGACCACGTAGCCGCGTGCGGTCTTCCGGTACCCGCGGGCATCGGCTCCGTTTGCGTCAGTTGTCACTGCTGCCTCATTCTTGTTTTCACTCATTTGGCATCATCCTCAGCGACCTCGGCCGGAGCTTCAGACTCAGTAGCCTTCTTCTTGGACTTCTTCGCTGCCTTTTCAGGGGCTGCTTCCTCAACCGGAGCAACAACCTCGGGACGAATCCCCAGCTCGCGCTCACGCAGCACGGTGTAGATGCGTGCAATGTCGCGCTTCACTACGCGCAGACGGCCGTGGCTTTCCAGCTGACCGGTTGCGGACTGGAAGCGGAGGTTGAACAGCTCTTCCTTGGCCTTGCGAAGTTCCTCGACGAGACGGTCCTTGTCGAAGCCGTCAAGCTGCTTCGATGCCAGTTCCTTTGAACCAATTGCCATTTCTATTCACCACCCTCGCGACGCACAATGCGTGCCTTCAACGGCAGCTTATGGATCGCCAGGCGCAGTGCCTCACGAGCTACCTCTTCATTAACACCGGAGATCTCAAAGAGAACCCGACCCGGCTTCACGTTTGCGACCCACCACTCCGGAGAACCCTTACCGGAACCCATGCGGGTTTCGGCCGGCTTCTTCGTCAACGGACGGTCAGGGTAGATGTTGATCCAGACCTTACCGCCGCGCTTGATGTGGCGCGTCATGGCAATACGTGCAGCTTCGATCTGACGGTTGGTGACGTATGCAGGCGTCAGAGCCTGAATACCCCACTCGCCAAAGCTGACTGCGGTGCCGCCGGTTGCAGCGCCGGAACGACCCGGGTGGTGCTGCTTGCGGAACTTGACTCGACGTGGGATAAGCATTTAAGCCTGTCCTCCTTCTGCTGCGGGAGCGGCTGCCTCAGCGGCCGGAGCCTCTGCAGCAGCAGGCGCGGCGGCCTTGTCGGCACGCTCGGGACGACGACGGCGGTCGCCGCCACGGTCTCCGCGATCGGCCGGGCCGCGGCCCGGACGGTCGCTGGAACGTCCGCGGGACGGTGCAGCAGCCTGCTGTGCAGCCAGTTCCTTGGCGGTAACGTCACCCTTGTAGATCCAAACCTTCACACCGATACGGCCGAAGGTGGTCTTGGCTTCGAAGAAGCCGTAGTCGATCTGCGCGCGGAGGGTGTGCAGGGGCACACGGCCTTCGCGGTAGAACTCCGAACGGCTCATTTCAGCGCCGCCCAGACGGCCGGAGCACTGGATACGGATACCCTTTGCACCTGCACGCTGTGCGGACTGGATAGCCTTCTTCATTGCACGGCGGAATGCCACGCGGGAAGAGAGCTGCTCAGCAACGCCCTGGGCAACAAGCTGTGCTTCCATCTCGGGGTTCTTGACCTCGAGGATGTTCAGCTGAACCTGCTTGCCCGTGAGCTTCTCCAGCTCGCCGCGGATGCGGTCTGCTTCGGCGCCGCGGCGACCGATCACGATACCGGGACGAGCCGTGTGGATATCCACGCGGACACGGTCACGGGTGCGCTCGATCTCAACCTTGGCGATGCCGGCGCGGTCCATGCCGGTGGACATCAGCTGACGGATCTTGATGTCCTCGCGGACGAAGTCCTTGTAGCGCTGTCCCGGCTTGTTGCTGTCAGCAAACCAGTGCGATACATGGTCAGTGGTAATGCCGAGTCGGAACCCGTGCGGGTTAACCTTCTGTCCCACTTAGCGTTCCTCCTCGATTTTGGGGGTTGCGACAACCACAGTGACGTGGCTGGTCCGCTTGTTGATGCGGTACGCGCGGCCCTGTGCACGGGGCTGGAACCGCTTCATGGTGGGCCCTTCGTCAACGAATGCTTCGCTGATGAAGAGGTCACCCTCGTCGAAGGCCACACCGTCACGGTCCGCGAGGACACGTGCGTTGGCCATGGCCGACTGAACTACCTTGAATACCGGCTCCGAAGCTGCCTGGGGGGCAAACTTCAGAATTGCCAGAGCCTCATTCGCTTGCTTGCCACGAACAAGGTTGACGACGCGCCGGGCCTTCATAGGCGTTACGCGGATATGACGCGCAATTGCCTTGGCTTCCATTGCTTTCCTTCTCTCGTCTTCTGCCGAAAAGAGCAGCGCCTAGCGGCGCTTGCCCTTGCGGTCGTCCTTCACATGGCCGCGGAATGTCCGCGTCAGAGCGAATTCGCCGAGCTTGTGCCCGACCATCGACTCGGTGACAAACACCGGAATGTGCTTACGTCCATCGTGTACGGCGATCGTGTGCCCGAGCATGTCGGGGATGATCATCGAACGACGGGACCACGTCTTGATGACGTTCTTGGTGCCCTTTTCGTTTTCGGCCGCTACCTTAAGGAACAGGTGCTGGTCGACGAAGGGGCCTTTCTTCAGGCTGCGTGGCATGTTTCCAGGCTCCTATCGCTTGTTCTTGCCGGAACGACGGCGACGCACAATGAGGTTGTCGCTCTCTTTATTGGGGCGGCGTGTGCGGCCTTCGCGCTTACCGTTCGGGTTGACCGGGTGGCGTCCACCGGAGGTCTTACCTTCACCACCACCGTGCGGGTGGTCGACCGGGTTCATGGCGACACCGCGGACGGTCGGGCGTACGCCCTTCCAGCGCATACGGCCGGCCTTACCCCAGTTGATGTTGGACTGCTCGGCGTTGCCGACCTCGCCGACCGTTGCGCGGCAACGGGCGTCGACGTTGCGGATTTCGCCGGAAGGCAGACGCAGCTGGGCGAAGCGGCCTTCCTTGGCAACAAGCTGAACCGATGCACCGGCGGAGCGGGCCATCTTGGCACCGCCGCCCGGACGCAGCTCAACTGCGTGGATGGTGGTACCCACGGGGATGTTGCGCAGGGGCAGGTTGTTGCCGGGCTTGATATCAGCGCCGGCGCCGGCCTCTACGTGGTCGCCCTGCTTGAGCTTGTTCGGAGCAATGATGTAACGCTTGGTGCCATCAACGTAGTGCAGCAGCGCAATGCGGGCGGTACGGTTCGGATCGTATTCGATCTCGGCAACGCGAGCGTCGACGCCGTCCTTGTCGTGGCGGCGGAAGTCGATCAGACGGTACTGACGCTTGTGCCCACCACCCTTGTGCCTGGTCGTGATCTTACCGGTGTTGTTACGACCGCCCTTTTTGGGCAGCGGGCGTACCAACGACTTTTCCGGCGTCGACCGCGTGATTTCGGTGAAGTCGGCTACGCTCGAGCCGCGACGGCCCGGGGTAGTCGGCTTGTATTTACGGATTCCCATTATTTATTCCTCGTTAAAGTGGTCTCCGCCCTAGCTGAGCGGACCGCCGAAGATGTCGATTGTGCCGTCCTTCAGGGTGACAATGGCGCGCTTGGTGTTCTTGCGCTGTCCCCATCCGAACTTGGTCCGCTTGCGCTTACCGGCACGGTTGATGGTGTTGATCGAGTCGACCTTGACGGAGAAGATTTTCTCCACGGCCAGCTTGATCTCGGTCTTGTTGGAGCGGGGGTCGACCAGGAAGGTGTACTTACCTTCGTCGATCAGGCCGTAGCTCTTTTCCGAAACGACGGGTGCAAGCACTACGTCGCGAGGGTCCTTAGCGGTGGTCGCGCTCATTTGGCGTCCTCCTTGACAGTGTTCTTGCCGACGAACTCGTCGTAGGCAGCCTTGGTGAAGACCACGTCGTCGGCAACCAGCACGTCGTACGTGTTCAGCTGATCTACATAGATCACGTGAACAGCGGTGAGGTTGCGCACGGACAGTGCAGCAACATCGTTGGCGCGCTCGATAACAACGAGCATGTTCTTGCGTTCGGTCAGCGAACGCAGGGACTCACGCGCGGCCTTGGTGGACGGCGTGTCGCCGGCTACCAGGGTTTCCAGCACGTGGATGCGGCCGTTGCGTGCCCGGTCCGAGAGTGCACCGCGGAGTGCGGCGGCAATCATCTTCTTGGGGGTGCGCTGGCTGTAGTCGCGGGGCGTCGGTCCGTGAACCACGCCACCACCGGTCATGTGAGGAGCACGGATGGAACCCTGACGGGCGCGGCCGGTACCCTTCTGCTTGAACGGCTTGCGGCCTGCACCGGAGACCTCTGCGCGGGTCTTCGTCTTGTGCGTACCCTGGCGGGCAGCTGCAAGCTGAGCCACTACAACCTGGTGCAGAAGCGGAACGTTCGTCTGAACGTCGAAGAGTGCTGCGGGGAATTCAACAGTGGTTTCGTTAGCCATGAGACTAAGCTCCCTTCACGGCGGTGCGTACGAGGACGACCTGGCCGCGGGCGCCGGGAATGGCACCCTTGATCAGCAGGAGCGACTTCTCGGCGTCCACACCGTGAACCGTGAGGTTCATCGTGGTGTGGCGGACAGCGCCCATGCGGCCTGCCATCCGAACGCCCTTGAAGACGCGGCCCGGGGTGGATGCGCCACCGATGGAACCGGGCTTACGGTGGTTCTTGTGTGCACCGTGGGAGGCACCGACGCCGTGGAAGCCGTGACGCTTCATAACACCGGCGAAGCCCTTGCCCTTGGAGGTTCCGGTGACGTCGACCTTCTGGCCGGCTTCGAAAATCTCAACAGAGAGTTCCTGGCCCAGCTCGTAGGTGTCGGCGTCTGCGGTGCGCAGTTCAACAACGTGGCGGCGAGGCGTGACGCCTGCCTTTTCAAAGTGGCCGGCCAGCGGCTTGGTCACCTTGCGCGGGTCGATCTGGCCGTAGCCGATCTGAACGGCGGTGTAGCCGTCCTTATCCGCGTTGCGCAGCTGCGTAACAACGTTTGAGTCAGCCTGGACAACGGTCACGGGGATGAGCTTGTTGTTCTCGTCCCAGACCTGAGTCATGCCCAGCTTGGTGCCCAGAAGGCCCTTGACCTGGCGTGTAAGTGAAGTAGACATATGTATCTGCTCCCCCCCTACAGCTTGATTTCGATGTTCACGTCTGCAGGCAGGTCAAGACGCATCAGCGAGTCAACGGCCTTAGGCGTGGGGTCAATGATGTCGATCAGACGCTTGTGCGTGCGCATTTCAAAGTGCTCGCGGCTGTCCTTGTACTTGTGCGGCGAACGGATAACGCAGTACACGTTCTTCTCCGTGGGCAGCGGCACGGGGCCTACTACCGTTGCGCCTGCACGCGTGACCGTCTCAACGATCTTCCGTGCTGATACGTCGATGACCTCATGGTCATACGACTTCAGCCGGATGCGGATTTTTTGTCCCGCCATGGCGTCGTGCCTCTTTCTTCGAGTATTGCTCTCTGTACAGTTTTTGTACCTAGCTGCCTTTACGGCCTGGCACTCCTCCAACAGACTGAATCCGGATAAATCCGGGTTCCTCACCCTGCCGAGGCTCCGACCCCCGCGCTCGGGCGTGTCGCGGATGTTGCATCTGCGACGCCCTGGCAAGAATGGGGGCGGGTTATATATGGGCTTTTCCCTAAAGGACTCGACCCTGCATCAGGCATTATCCTGATCGGGACGCAATCTCATCACGCACTTCCACAGATCTCTTCAGACCGGACGGGCGCATGCGGGTATAAAAGCGCTTGAACAACTTCTCCAGTCTGCCAGAACGGCGGCGAATGCGCCAATCGGAGCGTCCGCTGCCCGACAGACCTGCCGCGATCCTCCGCGGCCCCTTTTGCAAGTCAACGTTCCCCAGTTTAGCGCAGGCCGGGGCCGGCAAAAAACCCGGGCTCAGGGCTTGCGGTTGGAACGGCGGATGCGCTTGCCCCGGTCGATTTCGCGGCGGAACGTGCGGCGGCCCCATGCGACGCCGCCGACGACGGCCACAACAACGGCAAGGATTATCAGTAGTTCCATCTGTCGATACTAAACCAGCCGGGGCCAGCCCCCTAGGGAACCGACCCGCCCGCTGTGTCCGATCGCACCCGGTTCAGCCTCCAAACGGCGAGGGCGATCAGAGCCGCGGCCAGCAGCGCAAGCAGCAGGAATGTGTAGCCGCGCAGGTACCACAGCACGGCAACGGCCACTCCGGCGGCACCCCAGACTGTGAACAGCCTCCGGCTGGCCAGGACGCCGAAGGCAAGCAGGCCGGCATGTGCCACCAGCGCCCACACCTGCTCTGCAACGTCCGCGCTGACTACTGTGGTCAGGCCCGTGCAGGACAGCAGCGCCGCGGAGGCTGACAGGACAATGCCTCCTCGCCGGCCGCGCTGTCGATAGAACTCGTAGGCGGCCAGCACTGCCAGGACCACCACCCAAAATTGCACCGACCAGAACCACGCGGTGTCATCTGCGAAGAACCAGATGATGCGCTGCAGAGCCAGCGCAGCCACGAGGGCAGCGGCTTCGCCCGCATCCTCCCGCCGCGTGGGCGGTACCTCAAAGACTGCGGCCGCCAGTGCACAGATGAGGACCACGGAACCGTACACCGCCGAGGCATTGTCGGTGGACATGGCAGCAACGCCCGCCCCTGCGGCGATGACGGACGCGCTGGAACCGAAAATGCGCTGGCGCAGCTCGGCGTCGGGATTCCGCGGCAGGACGGAGGACATCCAGCGCATCGCATACAGCGCCAGGGCCGCTGCAAAGCCCGGCCACAGCTGCGCGGCGCCGGGCATGGAAGCGGTCTCCAGAATGTCGCGGAGGATCCATCCGTAGAGCAGAAAGGAAGCGGCCAGGACCGCCGCGGATGTTGCAGCAGCGAGCCACGGAAGCGTCCGGGTGAAAGAAACGCAGAGAAGCCCCGCGGCCAGCAGCAACAGAGCCAACCCGCCAAACAACCTCAGGCCCTCCCACGCGGCCATCGCCAACACCAGCACGGAATATCCGTCGGCTGCAACAAGGAAGGGATTGCGGACACTGAGCCCGGCATCTTTGCGGCACTCGCCGAAGAGCGCTGCTGCTCCCAGCACCAAGAGGGTCACGCAGGCGCCGGCCAGTGAAAGGGGTGACTCTGCGGCACCGGGCCCTCCGCCCAGGATTCCCCCGCTGCTGAACCCCAAAACAGGGGCGAGCACAACGGGCAGCACTCCGAGGGCATAGACGCCGGCGTAGAGTGCGCTGCCGTTCCGGTACTTGCTGTAGGCCGCCAGGGACACGCTGAGGAGCAGCACCAGCGAGAGCGCCACAACGTGCCGCTGAATCCCTCTGCCGGCCATCAGGTAGTAGGCGAGGGGCAGCAGGGCCAGCACCGCGACACTCCCCCACTGAGCCGCCAACACCAGCTGACCCAATCCAACACCGGCGAATCGGTCCTGGAACACCGTTCGCGCCAGCTGCTGAACGGCCACCGAAACAGCCACGGCAACAAACACGCCATGCACACTCAAATCCAGGTCCGCAACGATCAACGCCGTCAGGACAGTCAGCAGCACCTGAGCTGCCAGCACGTACCGCCCCCGCATTTCGACCCGCGCCCAGCGCAGCGCCATAAACCCGCAGTACAGCAAAGCCGCGCCAACCAGCACCTCGTACCCGCGCAGGCCCAGCAACCCGGCACCGATCACGGCAGCAGCGGCAAACCCACCAGGGCCAACCCATTCCAACCAGGACCTGGAGGCAAAGAACCCCCGCAGCACCACGGACGTCAGCACATTCACTGCCAGCGCAGCGAACAACACGCACAACGTGAGCACGGTCCCCGGCTCCTCCACGAACCGCAGCCACACCGTGAGTACCGGCACCAACCCGAAGGCAACACCCAGCGTGGCACCCGCAAACCGAACCGGACGGCCGGCAACCAGCCCAGTCCCCGTTGCTGCCTGCACGAAGAGCGCCATCCCCACTGCGATTCCTATCAGCAGCAGGTAGGTGGCGGTTTGGCGCGGCACCGCAATTTGGGCGTAGGCGAGGGGCAGCAGGGCCAGCACCGCGACACTCCCCCACTGAGCCGCCAGCACCAGCTGACCCAATCCAACACCGGCAAACCGGTCCTGGAACACCGTTCGCGCCAGCTGCTGAACGGCCACCGAAACAGCCACGGCAACAAACACGCCATGCACACTCAAATCCAGGTCCGCAACGATCAACGCCGTCAGGACAGTCAGCAGCACCTGAGCTGCCAGCACGTAGCGGCCCCGCATTTCGACCCGTGCCCAGCGCAGCGCCATAAACCCGCAGTACAGCAAAGCCGCGCCAACCAGCACCTCGTACCCGCGCAGGCCCAGCAACCCGGCACCGATCACGGCAGCAGCGGCAAACCCACCAGGGCCAACCCATTCCAACCAGGACCTGGAGGCAAAGAACCCCCGCAGCACCACGGACGTCAGCACATTCACTGCCGGCGCAGCGAACAACACGCACAACGTGAGCACGGTCCCCGGCTCCTCCACGAACCGCAGCCACACCGTGAGTACCGGCACCAACCCGAAGGCAACACCCAGCGTGGCACCCGCAAACCGAACCGGACGGCCGGCAACCAGCTGGACCACGGACAGCATCTGGTTCACCAGCACAGCGGCCGCGGACAATGCCAGGGCCCAGGTCCAGACGGTCTGTGCCCCCAGTCCGGCGGCTTCCATTGCTGCAACGGAAAGCACGGGCACCAGGCCAGTGGCGGCAAGCCGTCCGCCGAGGATAAAGTCCTGCCGCGCCCCTCCGGTTGCAGAGACGGCGCGTACTGCGAGGAAGGCAACGAGGAGGACGCCCAGCAGGACAGCCGTCCACAGCGATCCACTCTCAGGATCAAACATCCGGGGAATAAAGCCGGGAAGGACCACGGCTGCGACGGTTACGGCTGGAACGAACTGCACCTTCACGACCGCGGCCATGAAAGTCATCAGAACCAGCACGGCCGTGATGGTGAATACGGCCAAGCCGGCGGCGTCCCCCGAGACGGACGCCTCGATTCCGGCAGCAACCCCGGCCGCTGCCTGAAGGCACAGCAGGAGAATCAGGTCCGCGCCGAAGAATCGCTTTCCTCCGACAGCGTCATAATGGCGGCGCCACGCCAGCAGCCCGGCTGTTTGGAACAGGAGGAGCAGGGAAACGACAAGGATCGAGATTCCGGCATCATCGCTGAGTTTGTAGCCCAGCACGGCCAGGCCCGCCGTGGCCGAGATCCGGAACCCGTAGCTGTTCATCAGGCGTTCCCGCCGCGGACTCTGCAGGAACACAACAGCGTAGTAGCCGGCGAAGGACAGGAACAGGATGGAGAACTGCCACCCGCCCAGTTCGGCGGCGGTGACGACAGCCACGGCTCCCGTGGCCGGAACCAGGAAACGGTGGGAGCGGACGAAGGCATCGAGGTACAGGTTGTTCAGCCACGAAGGGCGGCGAATGGCCAGCAGCGAAATCCCTGTTGCCAGCAGGACGGTGCAGAGGAAGTACCAGACAATTCCGGAGCGCAGGGCTGCCCCGGAGGCCAGCGCCGTGGAGAGCAGGAAGGTCATGGACAGATAGGCAACAACCCTGCTGTCCAGCTTCGCAGCTGCGTAGGCAAACGCTGCGGTTCCGACAATGGACGTCGCCAGCCAGGCCAGAGGCCCATCGCGGAGCACAAAGTTGTTCAGCGCCAGACCCACCACGGGAATGAGAGCCAAACCGGTCCCGGTAAAGGCAACACCGGCGGGCCGCAGCCGGCGGATGCGCGCATGCACTGCCAGCCCTCCGGCGTAGAAAATGCCTGCAACCGCTGTTACGCCCGCAAATCGTGCCGTCTCGGGTATCGCAAGGCCGATGAACAGTGAGGCGGCGGCAAGCAGGAGCAGGCACGCAGCGTAGAGGGTGATGTTGATGTTGCGCAGATCCCGGCGTTGTTTGCCGGCTTCTTCAGCGGCCCTCAGAACCGCTAGTTCCTGGGGGTCCGAGGGCACACCGGCAGGAATCACGGGCTCCGCGTGGGTGGGCCGCGCCGACAGGGGGCGGGCGGGATGCGTTGGCAGGGGGCGGGCGGGCTCCGCGACGGCTGACGGCGATGCGAACTCCGGGGAAAGCACCGGCTGGCTGGAAACGCGCTCTGATTCAGGCGGCGGCCCGGGCAGGCGGGGCGTCCGCGGTGGTTCGGCGGTCCCCGGGGCTGCTGAACTCCGGAGGGCGTCAGCGCCGGCTTCGCAGGCCGCCGGCTCGGGCACGGAAGCAACCGGAGGCTGAAAACCGCCGCGGCAGAACCAACCCAGGGCGAAGCCCATGCCCAGGAGCGCCAGAGCCGCCCCGACAACTAATACCATTGCTCGTCAACCCCCATTAAGCGATGCAAATCTGCTTCACATCATAGGGCCGCGGCGACTGACTCCGGACATCCGCGACTCGCGGCTGGGATAACCGTCTCCTCCGCACCGGCTCTGTGACCGGTTTTAAAGCAAGATGTCCCCGCTGCCTGGGCAGCGGGGACATCTTTTCAGTTCGTATCCATGCCCGGAGGCAGGATCCTCACCGAAGATTCAGCAAGTAAGGAAATTACTTGATGATCTTGGTGACACGGCCTGAACCAACGGTGCGGCCGCCTTCGCGGATAGCGAAGCCGAGGCCTTCTTCCATGGCGATGGGCTGGATGAGCTCAACGGTCATCTCAGTGTTGTCGCCGGGCATAACCATTTCCGTGCCCTCAGGCAGGGTGATAACGCCGGTTACGTCCGTGGTGCGGAAGTAGAACTGCGGGCGGTAGTTCGAGTAGAACGGGTTGTGGCGTCCGCCTTCATCCTTGGACAGGATGTAGACGTTGGCCTCGAAGTCGGTGTGCGGGGTAATGGAACCCGGCTTCACGATGACCTGGCCGCGCTCTACGTCTTCGCGCTTGATGCCGCGGAGCAGGAGACCACAGTTCTCGCCTGCCCATGCTTCGTCAAGCTGCTTGTGGAACATCTCGATACCGGTAACCGTGGTCTTCTGGACCGGACGGATGCCGACGATCTCGACCTCGGAGTTGATGGCAAGGGTACCGCGCTCGGCGCGGCCCGTGACAACAGTTCCACGACCGGTGATCGTGAAGACGTCCTCGATCGGCATCAGGAACGGCTTGTCCTTGTCGCGGATCGGGTCCGGCACGTTGTTGTCAACGGCATCCATGAGCTCTTCGACGGAAGCAACCCACTTCGGGTCGCCTTCCAGAGCCTTGAGGCCGGAGACGCGCACGACGGGAGCGTTGTCCCCGTCGAATTCCTGGGAGCTCAGCAGTTCGCGAACTTCCATTTCAACGAGGTCCAGCAGTTCCTCATCGTCGACCATGTCGGACTTGTTCAGTGCGACCAGCAGGTAGGGAACGCCAACCTGGCGGGCGAGCAGAACGTGCTCGCGGGTCTGGGCCATCGGACCGTCGGTAGCGGCAACCACGAGGATTGCGCCGTCCATCTGAGCTGCACCGGTGATCATGTTCTTGATGTAGTCAGCGTGACCGGGGGCGTCTACGTGTGCGTAGTGGCGCTTCTCGGTCTGGTACTCGATGTGCGAGATGTTGATGGTGATACCGCGCTGGCGCTCTTCAGGTGCAGAGTCGATAGCAGCGAAATCGCGCTTTTCATTCAGATCAGGGTACTTGTCAGCAAGCACCTTCGAAATGGCAGCGGTCAACGTCGTCTTTCCATGGTCAACGTGACCAATGGTGCCGATGTTGACGTGCGGCTTAGTCCGCTCGAACTTTGCCTTCGCCACGGGTTCCTCCTAGAAAGGTTGAAGACTCAATCTCCAACAGCGCTTCTCGCTGCTGAAACTGATGTAAGTCTACTGGGGGCTGTTTATTTGATGAAATTGCCGTATATCCGCAGCAGCCTGGCGAGGCCGCTCAGTCTGGCTATGCAGCGGGCTTCCGGCCGGAGCCTTGGCCCGCTGCACACAGCTGGTGTTCCGAAGTTGCCCCCGGAACACCAACCAGGGTTTTATTCGCCGCGCACCTTCTGGATGATCTCGTCGGCTACTGCCTTCGGGACCTCTGCGTAGCTGTTGAACGACATGGAGTACACGGCGCGGCCCTGCGTCTTGGAACGCAGGTCGCCGATGTACCCGAACATGCCGGACAGCGGCACGTGGGCGCGGATGACCTTGACGCCTGCGGCGTCTTCCATGGACTGCATCTGCCCGCGGCGGGAGTTGATGTCACCGATAACTTCACCCATGTATTCCTCAGGGGTGCGGACTTCAACATCCATCAGCGGTTCGAGCAGTACAGGGTTCGCCAGGCGGGCGGCTTCCTTGAAAGCCTGTCGTCCGGCGATCTTGAACGCCATTTCCGAGGAGTCAACATCGTGGTAGGCACCGTCAAGCAGGCTTGCCTTGACACCGACCACGGGGTAACCGGCGAGCACACCTTCGGTGAGGGCGCTCTGGATACCCTGGTCAACGCTGGGGATGTATTCGCGGGGAATACGGCCACCGGTGACCTTATTGTCGAACTCGTAGAACACGCCTTCCGACGTATCCATCGGCTCGATCGCGATCTGGACCTTTGCGAACTGGCCCGAACCACCGGTCTGCTTCTTGTGCGTGTAGTCATGCTTGGCCACAGCGCGCTTGATGGTTTCGCGGTAGGCAACCTGGGGCTTGCCCACGTTTGCCTCGACGCGGAATTCGCGGCGCATGCGGTCAACCAGGATGTCCAGGTGCAGCTCGCCCATACCGGCGATGATCGTCTGGTTGGTGTCTTCGTCGAGGGAGACCTGGAAGGTCGGATCCTCTTCGGAGAGCTTCTGGATGGCCGTGGAGAGCTTCTCCTGGTCACCCTTGGTCTTCGGTTCGATGGCCACGGAAATCACGGGCTCCGGGAAGCTCATGGATTCCAGCACGATCGGGTTCTGAAGGTCGCACAGGGTGTCACCCGTGGTGGTGTCCTTCAGGCCGATGGCAGCGTAGATGTGACCGGTGGTGATCTCGTCTACCGGGTTTTCCTTGTTGGCGTGCATCTGGAAGAGCTTTCCGATGCGCTCCTTCTTCTGCTTGGTCGCATTCATGACCTGGGCGCCGGAAGCAGCGTGACCGGAGTACACGCGGATGTAGGTCAGACGGCCGAAGAACGGGTGCGTCACAACCTTGAACGCCAGTGCCGAGAACGGGGCGTTGGCATCAGCGGCGCGTTCGAGGATGACCTCTTCGTCGCGGATGTCGTGGCCCTTGATGTTCGGGACGTCAAGCGGGTTCGGCAGGTACGCGACGACGGCGTCAAGCATCGGCTGGACGCCGCGGTTCTTGAACGCGGAACCGCACAGCACCGGGTAGACCAGCGAGTTGATGGTCAGGTGGCGGATGCCGGCCTTGATTTCCTCGGTGGTGAATTCTTCACCCTCGAGGTACTTGTTCATCATTTCGTCGCTGGCTTCAGCAACGGTTTCGATGAGCGCAGCACGGTACTCTTCGGCCTTTTCGGCCAGATCGGCCGGGATGGGCTCGACCTCGTACTTGGCGCCCATGGTGACATCACCCTTGGAGTCGCCGCGCCACGTCAGTGCACGCATTTCGACGAGGTCGACAACGCCTTCGAACTCGCTCTCGGCACCGATGGGCAGCTGGATAACCAGCGGCTTGGCACCAAGGCGGTTGATGATGGTGTCCACTGTGAAGTAGAAGTCAGCGCCGAGCTTGTCCATCTTGTTGACGAAGCAGATGCGCGGAACGTTGTACTTGTCAGCCTGGCGCCAAACAGTCTCGGACTGCGGCTCCACGCCTTCCTTGCCGTCGAAGACGGCTACTGCGCCGTCAAGCACGCGCAGGGACCGCTCAACCTCGACAGTGAAGTCCACGTGACCCGGGGTGTCAATGATGTTGATCTGGTTGTTGTCCCAGTAGCAGGTGGTGGCTGCGGAGGTGATGGTGATGCCCCGCTCCTGCTCCTGTGCCATCCAGTCCATGGTGGAGGCGCCGTCGTGCGTCTCACCAATCTTGTGGTTGACACCCGTGTAGAACAGGATGCGCTCGGTGGTGGTTGTCTTACCGGCATCAATGTGGGCCATGATGCCGATGTTGCGGACCTTGTTCAGGTCGGTAAGCACGTCAAGTGCCACGGTTTCTCCCTTTGTTGGTTTTTTGCCGGTTCGACTGCGTTTATCTGCTTCGGGCCCTGCACCCCGCCGGAGCGGGATACAGGGCCTTCAGGAGTGGCCGCCGTCGGCCTGGCTTATTACCAGCGGTAGTGTGCGAAGGCCTTGTTGGATTCGGCCATCTTGTGGGTGTCTTCGCGGCGCTTGACTGCTGCACCGAGACCGTTGGACGCGTCCAGGATCTCGTTGCGCAGACGCTCGGTCATGGTCTTCTCGCGGCGGGCCTTGGAGTAGCCAACCAGCCAGCGCAGAGCCAGTGCGGTTGCACGGCCCGGCTTGACCTCAACGGGAACCTGGTAGGTGGCGCCGCCGACGCGGCGGGACTTGACCTCAAGGCTCGGCTTGATGTTGTCCATGGCCTTCTTCAGGGCTGCAACGGGGTCTCCCCCGGTCTTCTCCTGAGCGCCTGCGAGTGCACCGTAAACAATGCGCTCTGCGGTGGACTTCTTGCCGTCAACGAGAACCTTGTTGATCAGCTGAGTGACCAACGGGGAGCCGTAAACGGGATCCAGTACGAGCGGCCGCTTGGGGGCCGGACCCTTGCGGGGCATATTACTTCTTCTCCATCTTCGCGCCGTAACGGCTGCGAGCCTGCTTGCGGTTCTTGACACCCTGGGTGTCAAGTGCGCCGCGAACGATCTTGTAACGAACACCGGGCAGGTCCTTCACACGACCACCGCGAACGAGGACGATGGAGTGTTCCTGCAGGTTGTGACCCACACCGGGGATGTAGGCCGTAACCTCGATGCCGCCGTTGAGGCGCACGCGGGCAACCTTACGGAGCGCAGAGTTCGGCTTCTTCGGGGTGGTGGTGTAAACGCGGGTGCAAACACCACGGCGCATCGGGCTGCCCTGGAGGGCAGGAGCCTTGGTCTTGGAGACCTTGGGTGACCGGCCCTTGCGGACCAGCTGCTGAATCGTAGGCACTTTCGTGTTCTCCGTTTTTTCTCGAGATAAGTTCTCTTGGTTGCTCCGCCCCGCTGTCAGCTGTGACAACAGCCGAGGCGACGCGCTTTAAGTCGTCATTTCCGCAATGCCTCGAGAAGCTCCGATTTTCTCGCGAAAGCGACCGTAGGCGTGCAAAAGTGTGGCATTCGTTGCACAGGAACCCTGCAACCCGGAAACAGGCCCGCTACGCTGAGCGTCCTTCATCCACTGCCACACAAACAATTGATTATTAGTCTAACAGACTTAAGCTTCCCTGCCCGACGGTGCGGCAGGAATCACATCTTTGATGCCGGCTTCCGCACCCGGGCGCTAACTTCCGGCGACCAGGGCGGCGGTAATCTTCGCCGACGTCTGCTGCAGATGCGGCAGCACGGCCGCAACGGCTTCCTCCAGCGTACTCCCGCCGGCCCCCAGTGCCTGCATGGACGTGTTGATGGCGGCAATCACTTCTCCGTCCGGGCCAAAGACCGGAACGGCAACGGAACGCAGCCCCGCTTCCAGTTCCTGGTCCACCACTGCCCAGCCCGCTTCACGCACCCGGCTGATCTCTTCGCGGAGGGCGGGGACTGTGGTGACGGTCCGCTCCGTCAGCGGCTCCGGCCGTACGTCGGCCAGGTACTGATCCAGTGCAGGGACCGGCAGTCCTGCCAGCAGAACCCGTCCCATGGACGTGGCATAGGCCGGGAAGCGGGTGCCGACGGCGATGCCCACCCGCATCAGCCTCCGGGTGTGAATCCTGGCGACATAGACAATTTCCTGTCCGTCAAGGATGGACGCGGACGTTGACTCCGAGATGGTGCGGGACAGGTCTTCCAGCAGGGGCTGCGCCAGCTGCGGCAGCGTCTGACCCGAGAGATAGGAGTACCCCAGGGCCAGCACCAGGGCGGTTAGCTCAAAGTTGCGGCCGTCGGTGCGCATGTACCCCAAATCCACCAGTGTCAGCAGAAACCGGCGGGCAGTGGCGCGGGTCAGTCCGGTCCGGCGGGAGACCTCGCTCAGCGTCATGCTGACGTGGTCGGCGTCAAAGGCGCGGATCACGCTCAGGCCGCGCGCCAGCGACTGGACGTGCTGGCCGCTGGCAGCGGAGGTCTCGCTCATGTCTCCCTTACGGATAACGGTCCCGGCTTAGCCTCAGTTGCAGGCCGGATCACGGATCAGCGGAACATCCATCACGGCTGCCAGCTCCTCAAAGCGGATGCCGTGGGTTTCACGCACGTGCACGCCGTCCTCCTTCAGCAGGAAGACCGCTTCATTAGTGTAGACGCGGGTTACGCATCCCACTCCCGTCAGGGGGTAAGTGCACTCCCGGACGAGTTTGCTCATCCCCTCCCGGGTGAACAGGGACATCATGACGTAGACGTCCTTGGCCCCCGTTGCCAGATCCATGGCTCCGCCCACGGCAGGGATCGCATCGGCTGCGCCGGTGTGCCAGTTGGCCAGGTCGCCGGAGGCTGAGACCTGGAATGCGCCCAGCACGCAGACGTCCAGATGCCCGCCGCGCATCATGGCGAAGGAGTCTGCGTGATGGAAGTACGCTGCCCCGGGCAGCTCCGTGACCGGGATCTTTCCGGCGTTGATGAGGTCGCCGTCAATCTCGCTCCCCTGCGCTTCCGGACCCATCCCCAGCATTCCGTTTTCCGTGTGCAGGGTGATTTTCTGGTCCGGCACCAGATAGTTGGACACCAGGGTGGGCTGGCCGATCCCCAGATTGACGTAGGAGCCGGGTGCGATATCCCCCGCCACCAGTTCCGCGAGCTGAAATTTATCCAAGCGTGCACCGGTGTCCGTTACGACTGCCGTGCCTTCAGTTGCCCGGTCTCCCGTTGATGTGTTCATGCTGCTGCCGGCTCCTGTTCCTGTTCCACGCGCACCACGGTGTTGACGTAAATGCCCGGTGTGACAACGTTCTCGGGATCGATGTCCCCTGCGTCCACGACCTCGCGCACCTGGACAATGGCGTTGGCCGCCGCGGCGGCCATGATGGGACCGAAGTTACGGGCGGTCTTGCGGTAGACGAGGTTCCCTTCCCGGTCGGCACGCAGTGCCTTGACCAGCGCAAAGTCCGCGGAGAGCGGGGATTCGAAAACGTAGCCCCGGCCGTCGATGATCCGGGTCTCCTTGCCCTCAGCGAGCATCG
Organism: Arthrobacter gengyunqii; assembly: GCF_023022985.1. Classification (NCBI taxonomy): domain Bacteria; kingdom Bacillati; phylum Actinomycetota; class Actinomycetes; order Micrococcales; family Micrococcaceae; genus Arthrobacter; species Arthrobacter gengyunqii. The sequence continues at coordinate 3,009,926 of NZ_CP095461.1, forward strand.
TTCCGTACCCGGTTGGCGTGAAGAACCCGCCGATGCCCGCCCCGGCGGCACGGATCCGCTCTGCAAGGTTGCCCTGCGGCACCAGCTCGAGTTCGATGTCCCCGGCCCGGAACTTCGCGTCGAAGATCTGCGAATCAGACTGGCGCGGGAAGGAACAGATGATCTTCTTCACCCTGCCTGCGCCAATAAGGGCGGCCAGGCCGTGTTCGCCGTTGCCTGCGTTGTTGTTCACCACCGTCAGGTCCGAAGCTCCCTGGCGGAGCAGCGCCTCGATCAGCTCCACCGGTTGTCCGGCCCTGCCGAATCCGCCGATCATTACGGTGGCCCCGTCGGTGATGGGCGCAACGGCCTCGTCGACGTCCTGCACAATGTTGAGCACAGTTTTCCCCTAGTTCCCGGTGTTGGTTGAGTTTTCGAGCACTACGGCCAGGCCCTGCCCGACGCCGATGCAGATCGCGGCAACACCCCATCGCTCTCCGGAGGCTTGGAGCCGGCGTGCCAGCGTCCCCAGAATCCGGGTGCCGGAGGCACCGAGGGGGTGCCCGATGGACACTGCCCCGCCCCACGCGTTGACGATGTCCGGGTCAATGTCCCAGGCATCGAGGCAGGCCAGGGACTGGGCCGCGAAGGCTTCGTTGAGTTCCACGGCGCCGACATCTCCCCAGCCGATCCCGGCACGCTTGAGGGCCAGGTTGGCGGCTTCGACCGGCGCATAGCCGAAGTACTGCGGTTCGTTGGCGGCGGCGCCGCGCCCGGCGATGCGGGCCAGCGGAGGCAGCCCCAGAAGGCCTTCGGCTGCCTCGCTCCCCAGCCAGGCCGCCGAAGCGCCGTCGTTCAGCGGCGAAGCATTGCCCGCGGTTACCGTGCCGCCCGCGGCGTCGTCTCCGGCGGGGCGGAACACGGTGGCGAGGGTGGACAGTTTCTCCACCGTCGACCCGGCACGGATGGATTCATCCCGGTCCAGGACAACACCGTCGACGGCGACGGTCAGGTTGGCGTAGTTGCCTTCGTCCCAGGCCTTGGCGGCCAGCACATGGGACTTTGCCGCAAACTCGTCCTGGCGGTCCCGGGTGATGTTGTACTTTTCGCGCAGCTGCTCGGTCGCTTCGCCCAGCGACACGGTCCATTCCGCGGGCATGGCGGGGTTCACGAGCCGCCAGCCCAGCGTGGTGGAGGCGAGCGTCTGGTTCCCTGCGGGATAGGCCTTCTCGTTTTTCGGGAGCACCCAGGGCGCACGGCTCATGGACTCCACGCCGCCGACGAGCATTAGGTCAGCTTCCCCGGTGTTGATCTGCCGGGACGCGATGATCGCGGCATCAAGGGAAGAGCCGCAGAGCCGGTTCACCGTGGTTCCCGGGACCGACGTGGGCAGGGAAGCCAGCAGCGACGACATCCTGGCGACGTTGCGGTTCTCCTCGCCGGCGCCGTTGGCGTTGCCGAACACCACTTCGTCGACGGCCGCAGGGTCCAGGCCGGGGGCGCGGTCGACGGCGGCACGGATGACCTGCGCTCCCAGGTCATCCGGCCGGACTCCGGCCAGCGCTCCGCCGAACTTTCCGAACGGCGTGCGGACTGCGTCGTATATGTATGCCTGATTCATCGGATCTCCACCCCGTCGAGCTCTGCGAATACCTGCTGCGCCGTTTTGAAGGCGGAGTTGGCGGCGGGAACGCCGCAATAGATGGCGGACTGCAGGATGATCTCCTTGATTTCGTCCCGGGTCAGCCCGTTGGTCAGGGCCGACCGGACATGCATGGCGAACTCCTCCAGGTGCCCGTGGGCGATCAGCGCGGTGAGCGTGATCGCACTGCGCATGGTCCGGGGCAGGCCGGGCCTGGTCCAGATGCTCCCCCATGCGTATTTGGTGATCAGATCCTGGAAGTCAGCCGTGAACTCGTCCTTGGCGGCGTTCGCCCGGTCCACATGGGCCGCGCCGAGCACCTCGCGGCGGACGGCCATCCCCTCGTCATAAACATCCTGCTGGGTCTTGCCTGCATCCTCGATCACGGGTTCTACAGTCCTTCCTGATATGCCGCGCCAAAGAAGCGGCGCAGCAGTTCTGCGGTTTCTTTCGGCTTCTCGGCCGGAAGCAGGTGGGCCGCTCCGTCAACGGCGGCGCTGGTGCCGTTGGGGGTGCGTACGGCAATGAATTCAGCGTCCGACGGCGGGGTGACCGCGTCCTGTTCGCCCGCCAGGGCGAGCAGGGGCAGGGTGATGTCGCCGAGGCGTTCCCTCACATCGAATCCGGCCAGGGCCTCGCAGCAGAAGGCGTAGGAGAACCGGTCCGCGTCCTGGAGGGAGTGCAGCAGTGCAGTCGCGGCGGCCGGTTCCCGCTCGATGAAGCCGGGTGCAAACCAGCGTTCGGCGGAGCCGCTCAGCACCGCCGGAGTTCCTTGGTTCCGCACCGTTTCGGCGCGTTCGGCCCAGCCTTCGGGGCTGCCGACCTTAGCGCCGGAGCACAGGATCGACAGTCCCTCGAAGTCCGAAGCGTGGTCCAGTCCCAGCTGCAGTCCAACGGCGCCGCCCAGGGAGACTCCGGCGTAGTACACGCTCTGCTGGTCGGTGATGTCTCCTCCGGCACGTGCTGCGGCGACGAGGCCCGCAACGGAGTCCCCCAGATCCGAAATGCTGAACGCCTCAGTGGCCGCGGGGCTGACTCCGTGTCCGGGCAGATCCCAGGCGATCACGGTGAAGTGCTCCAGGGCCGCTGCTGCGGCGGACCACAGTGCTGCGGCCGAGGTGCCCAGCGACGGTCCGGCAATCAGGACGGGAGCATCCGGGCCGGCATCACTGAGCAGGCTGGCTTTGAGTACGGGCTGGCTCACCGGGAGCTCCTTACGGGATAGGCGGCAACAACGGGATAGGCGGCAACAATGCGGTCAATCAGGGCGGACGCCTCGCCCACGTAATTGGCCGGATCCAGCTGGGCTGAAAGCTCGGCATCGGACATGACGTCAGCAGGCAGTGCCTGCCGCAGCAGTTCTGCCAGGGAGTTTCCCGTGGCCAGCGAGGTGGAGACGAGCTCCTGCAGGCGGGTTTTCCCGGTGCCGGGTCCGCCGTCGGCGTCCAGCAGCGGAGCGACGGTGGACATCAGGCGTTCGCTGACCACCAGCGGCCCTGCGGCATCGAGGTTTTCGCGCAGCGTGCCGGTGTTCACGGTGAGGCCTTCGGTCAGTTCGGCAAGTTTCGCTGCTGCGCCGGAGGCCAGCCGCAGCAGGGAACGCAGCGCCTGCCACTCGGTGTGCCACGAGCCGCCGGGGCGCTCGTCATCGGCGGCGCCGGCGGCCGTCTGGAGCTGCACTCCGTAACCGGGGCCGGCCAGGGCTGCGCTGCGGATCAGCACGGACAGCACCGGGTTCCGTTTCTGCGGCATCGCCGAGGAACCCCCGCGCCCGGCGGCACGGGGTTCGGACACCTCGCCCACCTCGGGCCGGCTCATCAGCAGGATGTCGTTGGCGATCTTGCCGGCAGCGGACAGCAGGTCCTGCAGCGCGGCACCGACTGCCGTGACGGGCAGCCGGTTTCCCTGCCACGGTGCAGGGGGTGCAGCCAGTCCCAGCCGGGCGGCCAGTTGATCGGCAAGATCCAGGGGCGCAGCCGCTGATCCGCTGGCATCCACAACGTTGCGCAGGGCCGCAAGCGTTCCCGAGCCGCCGCCCCATTGCAGGGGCAGGCGGGCTGCAGCGGCCTCCAGGGCTTCAGCCGCCTGGCCAACCCCGTGCAGCCACTGGGCGGCGCGGAGTCCGAACGTCGAAGGAAGGGAATGCTGGGTGAGGGTCCGGGCCACGCACAGGGTGCCCCGGTGCTCGACGGCGAGGCCGGCCAGTGCTGCCATTGTGCGCCCGGCGTCGGCGGCAATGCCTGCCAGGGTGTCCGCGGTGACCAGCATCAGCGCCGTGTCCAGGATGTCCTGGCTGGTGGCGGCAGTGTGCACAGCGTCCGCCGCGGCGGGTGCGGTTTCGCGCACCTTGGCGCGCAGGTCCGACAGCAGGGGGATCACCGGGTTGCCGCCGCCGGCGGACCGGGCGGCCAGGGACGCCGGGTCGTAAAGGTCCGCTTGGCAGGCCGGTGCGGCGTCGCCGGGCACCTGCGGCGCTATCACGCCTGCGTCGGCGAGGACCCGCAGCCAGGCCAGTTCGACGTCGAGCAGTGCTTGGATAATCCGGCGGTCTCCGGTTTGCGCCGCGCCGTCCGTGCCGGCCCACACCGGTGACAGCAGCCCGTAATCGGCTGCATCAGTGAATTCAGCCATCCGCTAGGCCCCGGGGAAGGACAGGAACACGGTTTCGTTCGCCCCCTGCAGCGAGATGTCGAACCGCAGTCCTCCGTCGGCTTCGCGCTCCGCGATCAGGGTGGAGCGGCGCTCCGGCGGAAGGGATGCCAGCAGCCGGTCGCGGGCCAGCGCATCTTCGTTCTCCGGGAGGTAGATCCGGGTGTGCAGCTTGTTCGTGAGTCCGCGCCCGAAGATCAGCAGTGAAATGAACGGCGCTGCCCCTTCCTCGGTGGCGCCGGGATTGACGGTGGTAAACGTGTAGTTCCCTGCTCCGTCAACGGCGGCGCGGCCCCATCCGGTGAAGGTGTAGCCGTCGCGCACCAGTGACCCCGGCTCCTGCGGAACGTTGCCGGCGGCATCAGCCTGCCAGATTTCCAGGAGGGCGTCCGGGATCGGTTCCCCGTCGCCGTCGCGCACCGTGCCGTGCAGGCGGATGGTCCCGGGCAGCCCGGGAGCCAGCAGCTGGCTGTCCCTGTCAAAGGGCAGGGCGTACCCGTAGAACGGACCGATGGTCTGGGCCGGGGTGGGCTGGAGTTTCTGCTCGGGTGTCACTCTGCGTCCTCGTCTTCCATCCAGGTGCGGTTGCTGCCGCTGAGCACAATGTCCCAGGTGTAGCCGGTGGCCCATTCGTGGGCTGTCACGCTGTGGTCGTAGGTGGCGACGAGCGCGTCCCGTGCCCTGGCATCGGTGATCGTTTGATAGATCGGATCCAGGGAGAAGAGAGGATCCCCGGGGAAGTACATCTGGGTCACCAGGCGCTGCGTGAAATCCGTGCCGAACAGGGAAAAGTGGATGTGGGCCGGACGCCAGGCGTTGTAGTGGTTCTTCCAGGGATACGGTCCGGGCTTGATGGTGGTGAACTCGTAGCTGCCGTCATCAGAGGTAAGGCAGCGGCCGACGCCGGTGAAATTCGGGTCGATCGGTGCGGGGTGCTGGTCCCGCTTGTGGATGTACCGGCCTGCGGAGTTGGCCTGCCAGATTTCCACGAGCTGGTTGCGCACGGGGCGGCCGGCGCCGTCCAGGACGCGACCCTTCACGATGATGCGCTCTCCCAGCGGTTCGCCGTTGTGCTGGATGGTGAGGTCGCTTTCCAGCGCGTGGACGTCCTGGTGCCCGAAGGCCGGGGACCAGAGCTCAATGGTCTCCGGATCCGCGTGGTGCAGGTCCTTGGTCGGATGGCGCAGGATCGAGCTCCGGTAGGGAGCGAAGTCCCGCCGCGGCTGCGTTTCCTGCGGCAGGCCGTCCTCGATGCCCTTGCGGTAGGAGGAATGAATCTCCCGAATCTCAGACGAGATTTCATCCTGGGAAGCCTGGGCGGAGTCCGGGCCCTCGATGACGTGGCTGTCCTGGAACAGGCCTTCTTCCATTTCCATGGTTCTCCCTTGTCGAATGTTCCTGATCTGCCCGTACCGCTGCTGAGCATCCCGAGAATGAAACCACCCTACTCGAATGTTCACCTAGAGTACAGGTGTTCACTATGCGAACTTAACTTGGCCATCCCGTGTAGCCCTCCGCCAAATAGGCGCTTCCGTGCCGGGAGGCGACGACGCCGGCCAGCTCCCCCAGGGCGCGTTTGCGCTCGAAGGGGCCTGCGTCCGCACGGGTGTGGAGCATGGAGGTCATCCAATAGGAAAAGTTCTGCGCCCGCCAGACCCGCGCCAGCGCCTGGTCGCTGTATCCATCCAGCAGGTCCTTCTCGGAAGTGGCATAGAACGATTCAATGGCTTCAAACAGAACCTGGACATCAGCCAGCGCGAGGTTCAGCCCCTTGGCCCCGGTGGGCGGCACGGTGTGCCCTGCATCGCCGGCGAGAAACAGGCCGCCGTAGCGCAGCGGCTCACAGACATAGCTGCGGAACTTCAGCAGGGTTTTTTCGAAGATCGGGCCGCGTTTGAGCTCAAAACCGTCGGGGCCGTCCACCCGCAGCTGGAGCTCCTCCCAGATTTGCTCCTCGGTCCAGTCGTCGGGATTCTCGGTCGGGTCGGCCTGGAAATACATCCGCTGGATGGTGTCGTTGCGCTGGCTGATCAGGGCGAATCCGCGGTCGGAATTGGCGTAAACCAGCTCAGGGGCGCTCGGCGGCGCCTCGGTGAGGATGCCGAACCATGCGAAGGGGTACTCAATGAAGTTTTCCCGGCGCTGTTCTGCGGGAATCGCACGCCGGCAGACGCCCTGCGAGCCGTCCGCTCCCACAAGGATGTCGCAGTGGATCTCGATACCGGCACCTTCAGCATCAGTGAAGCGGATTTTGGGAGTGTCGGTGGTGAGGTCCAGGACCTCGGTGCCTGACACTGCCCACCGGACGTCGCCGCCGTCGCGCGCCCTGGCAGCAGCAAGGTCCACGAACACCTCATTCTGCGGATAGAGCCAGACGGACTCCCCCACCAGGTCCTGGAAATCTATCCGGTGGCTGATGCCCCCGAAGCGCAGGTCAATCCCTTCATGCCGGTGCCCGTCGGTGAGGACCCGGTTGCTGACGCCGCCGTCGGTGAGCATCTTCACCGAACCATGCTCCAGGATGCCGGCGCGGTGAGTAGTGCGGATGGTCTCGTAGTCCCGCTTCTCCACCACGATGCTCTCGATGCCTGCTCCCGCCAGCAGATGCGAGAGCATCAGTCCCGCGGGACCGCCGCCCACAATGCCGACCTTGGTTTTCAGAACGGTGCGCGCTGCGCCCATGCGGTACTCCTTGACAGCTGTTGCAGGTATAACGTGCCTCCAGTGTGGTCCGGATCACCCGATGGCAGCCAAGCGATTCTCATTGAATGGGAAAGCAGACCTCCGGCTTTGCGCCCAGGCCGCGGGAGATCCCGCGTGCCGCCGTCATCAGTGCCGGGACCGTAGCCGCGGGATTTTCGGACCCGGTGGGAACCACCACCCCAATGGCGGCGGCGGCGGACCCGGACGCGTCGAAAATCGGCACCGCGATGCCCGTGGTCTCGGCAACGACGGTTCCGGGAAGGCTCGCGAAACCGGACTGCCGCATGTGGGCCCACTGCCGCCGCAGATCCTCCGCAGCGGGCCGGTCAATGCCTGAGGACTGCTCTGCACGGGCCAGGAAGGCAGCCTGCACGTGGTGGGGCGAGTGTGCCATCAGAACCATTCCGGAAGAGGAAACGTGCAGCGGCAGCCGGCCAGCCACCTTGGCGTGGTTCAGGACGGAACCTCGGCTGGAAAGCCGTTCGATGAAAAGCACCTCGTCATCCTGGAGCACCGACAGCTGGGTGTGCTGGCGGACCACGGCTTGGAGATCCTCCATGAAGGGCATGGCAACGGATTTGAGGTCCAGGGCGGCCGAGCTGCGGCTGGCCAGTTCCCACAGGCGCAGTCCCAGCCGGATTTCTCCGCTGCGGTCGCGCTGCAGCAGCCCGTGCCCCGCGAGTTCCGCCACCAGGCGGTGGGTCGTGGACAGCGGGAGGTTCGCCCGGCGTGCCAGCGCTGCCACAGGCAGTGAAGGGCGGGTTTCATCGAAGGCACTGATGATTCGCACGATCCGGCTGGTCATCGTGTCTCCCGAGCGGGAATTGGCCATTCCCAGAGTCTGGCACAAACGCGAAAGGTCCCGCACCAAACGGTGCGGGACCTTTCCTTACTGCGGCATGCCGTGTGGCGGGCCGCAGCGTTGCAGGTTAGCGGAAGTCGCTGCCCATGTCGTAGTCATCCAGCGGGATGGCATGGAACTCGGGGCTCAGGCCGCCGTCCACTCCGGCGTAGTCGAAGTCGCTGAAGGCGCTCGGGCCGGTAAACAGGTTGGCCTTTGCTTCTTCGGTCGGCTCGACGGTGACCTCGGTGTAACGGGGAAGGCCCGTTCCGGCCGGGATCAGCTTACCGATGATGACGTTTTCCTTGAGGCCGAGCAGCGGATCGCTCTTGCCTTCCATGGCCGCCTGCGTCAGGACGCGGGTGGTTTCCTGGAAGGAAGCAGCGGACAGCCAGGACTCGGTTGCCAGCGACGCCTTGGTGATACCCATGAGCTCGGGACGGCCGGAGGCCGGCTTCTTGCCCTCGGATACCACGCGGCGGTTCTCGTTCTCGAAGCGGCGGCGCTCGGCCAGCTCACCCGGGAGCAGATCCGAATCGCCGGACTCGATCACGGTCACGCGGCGCAGCATCTGGCGGACGATGACTTCCACGTGCTTGTCGTGGATGCCTACACCCTGGCTGCGGTACACGCGCTGGACTTCGTCCACCAGGAATTCCTGTGCCTTGCGCGGGCCGAGGATACGGAGGATCTGCTTGGGATCCACCGCACCGAAGACCAGCTGCTGGCCAACCTCAACGTGGTCGCCGTCGGCAACCAGCAGGCGGGCACGGCGCAGGACCGGGTACGCGATTTCTTCGGAGCCGTCATCGGGAGTGACAACCAGACGCATCTGGCGGTCGGTCTCTTCGATGGTGACCCGACCCGCGGTCTCGGAGATCGGAGCAACACCCTTGGGGGTACGTGCTTCGAAGAGCTCCTGGATACGGGGCAGACCCTGGGTGATATCTTCCGCGGAAGCAACACCACCGGTGTGGAAGGTACGCATGGTCAGCTGGGTACCCGGCTCACCAATGGACTGTGCGGCGATGATGCCCACGGCCTCGCCGATGTCCACGGTCTTACCCGTGGCCAGGGAGCGGCCGTAGCAGAGTGCACAGGTACCGACGGCGGACTCACAGGTGAGTACGGAGCGGACCTTGATGTCGGTGACACCGGCTTCGAACAGCTTCGCGATGAGGACGTCGCCCACATCGTCGCCGCCCTTGGCCAGGACATTGCCCTGGGGGTCGACGACGTCGGTGGCCAGCGTACGTGCGTACGCCGAGTTCTCGACCTCTTCGTGCAGCTGCAGTTCGCCCTTGGAGTCCGGCACTGCGATGGTGACGTTCAGGCCGCGCTCGGTGCCGCAGTCTTCCTCGCGGACAATGACGTCCTGGGAGACGTCCACCAGACGACGGGTCAGGTAACCCGAGTTGGCGGTACGCAGAGCGGTATCGGCAAGACCCTTACGGGCACCGTGGGTGGCGATGAAGTATTCCAGCACCGACAGACCCTCGCGGTACGAGGACTTGATCGGGCGGGGAATGATCTCACCCTTAGGGTTGGCCACCAGGCCACGGATACCGGCAATCTGGCGAACCTGCAGCCAGTTACCACGGGCACCGGAAGACACCATGCGGTTGATGTTGTTTTCCTTGGGCATGTTCGCACGCATGGCCGCAGCAACTTCGTTCGTTGCCTTGTTCCAGATGTCGATGAGCTCCTGACGGCGCTCGTCTTCTGCGATCAGGCCCTTGCCGTACTGGCTCTCGACCTTGGCGGCCTGTGCTTCGTAAACCTCCATGATGGCCGGCTTGTCGATCGGCGCGGAGATGTCCGAGATGGCAACGGTGACGCCTGAGCGGGTGGCCCAGTAGAAACCGGCGTCCTTCAGGTTATCCAGCGTCGCCGCCGTCATGACCTTCGGGTAGCGCTCTGCCAAGTCGTTCACGATCGTGGACAGCTGGCCCTTGTCTGCAACCTTCTCAACCCACGGGTAATCCGCCGGCAGGGTCTGGTTGAAGATGACCTGGCCCAGGGAGGTCTGGATGAGGGCAGGAGTGCCTTCTTCCCAGCCTTCCGGAGCCGGACGGTCGGCGGAGGGCACAAAGCCTTCCAGACGCATGCTGACCTGAGCGTTCAGGTCCAGCTCACCGAGGTCGTACGCCATCAGGGCTTCGGACGGTGTCGTGAAGAACCGGCCCTCGCCTGCTGCGCCTTCCTTCTTGGTGGTCAGGTGGTGCAGGCCGATGATCATATCCTGCGAAGGCAGGGTCACCGGACGGCCGTCCGAGGGCTTCAGGATGTTGTTCGAGGACAGCATCAGGATGCGTGCCTCGGCCTGGGCCTCCGGGCTCAGCGGCAGGTGAACTGCCATCTGGTCACCGTCGAAGTCAGCGTTGAACGCGCCACAGACGAGCGGGTGCAGCTGAAGGGCCTTGCCTTCAACGAGCTGCGGCTCGAACGCCTGGATACCCAGGCGGTGCAGGGTGGGTGCACGGTTGAGCAGCACCGGGTGTTCGGTGATGATCTCTTCCAGCACGTCCCAGACCTGCGGGCGGAAACGCTCGACCATGCGCTTGGCGCTCTTGATGTTCTGGGCGTGGTTGAGGTCAACCAGGCGCTTCATCACGAACGGCTTGAAGAGCTCCAGGGCCATCTGCTTGGGCAGACCGCACTGGTGCAGCTTCAGCTGCGGACCAACAACGATGACGGAACGGCCGGAGTAGTCAACGCGCTTACCCAGAAGGTTCTGGCGGAAACGTCCCTGCTTGCCCTTGAGCATGTCAGAGAGCGACTTCAGCGGGCGGTTACCCGGTCCGGTGACCGGACGGCCGCGGCGGCCGTTGTCGAACAGGGAGTCAACAGCTTCCTGGAGCATGCGCTTTTCGTTGTTCACGATGATCTCGGGGGCACCGAGATCCAGCAGGCGCTTCAGGCGGTTGTTGCGGTTGATCACACGGCGGTACAGGTCGTTGAGGTCGGACGTCGCGAAACGGCCGCCGTCGAGCTGGACCATCGGGCGCAGTTCCGGCGGGATGACCGGGACAGCGTCCAGGACCATGCCCAGCGGGCTGTTGGTGGTGGTCAGGAATGCGTTGACAACCTTCAGGCGCTTCAGGGCACGCGTCTTGCGCTGGCCCTTGCCGTTCTGGATGATGTCGCGCAGCAGCTCGGACTCAGCCTGCATGTCGAAGTCCTCAAGGCGCTGCTTGATGGCTTCGGCACCCATGGAGCCTTCGAAGTACAGGCCGTAGCGGTCACGCAGTTCGCGGTACAGGCCTTCATCGCCCTCGAGGTCGCCGACCTTGAGGTTCTTGAAGCGTTCCCAAACCTGCTCGAGGCGCTCGATGTTGTTGTCGGCGTCGCGGCGGACCTTGGCCATCTGGCGGTCGGCGGAGTCGCGGGCCTTCTTCTTGTCTGCTGCCTTGGCGCCTTCGCCCTCGAGGCGTGCAATTTCGCCCTCAAGATCCTTGGCGATGGCGGCAATGTCAGAGTCGCGCTGGTCGACGAGGTGCTTGCGCTCCAGGTCGTGCTCGGCCTGCAGGTTCGGAAGTTCCGCGTGGCGGTTTTCTTCGTCCACCGAGGTGATCATGTAGGCAGCGAAGTAGATGACCTTTTCGAGATCCTTCGGAGCCAGGTCCAGCAGGTAGCCCAGACGGGACGGAACACCCTTGAAGTACCAGATGTGAGTCACGGGAGCGGCAAGCTCAATGTGGCCCATGCGCTCGCGGCGCACCTTGGCACGGGTGACCTCGACGCCGCAGCGCTCACAGATGATGCCCTTGAAGCGAACTCGCTTGTACTTACCGCAGTAGCATTCCCAGTCGCGGGAAGGACCGAAGATCTTTTCGCAGAAAAGACCGTCCTTCTCCGGCTTCAGGGTTCGGTAGTTGATGGTTTCCGGCTTCTTGACCTCGCCGTAAGACCAACCGCGGATTTCGTCCGCGGTGGCAAGGCCGATTCGCATAAGGCCGAACGTGGAATCGTTGGACATGGGTCCCTGTTCTCTCTTGTTCTCTAAATCTGAATGTCTCGGGTACGGGAAGGGGCTGCCGGAGGCCGGCCCGCGCAGGCGGGCCGGCCGGCTCGACTAAACCTCTTCTACGGAGCTGGGCTCTGCGCGGGACAGATCGATACCCAGTTCTTCCGCGGCCCGGAAGACTTCTTCATCCGAGTCACGCATTTCAATCGTGTTGCCCTCGGTGGAGAGTACTTCCACATTCAGGCAGAGCGACTGCATTTCCTTGATGAGCACCTTGAAGGACTCCGGAACACCCGGCTCCGGGATGTTCTCGCCCTTGACGATGGCTTCGTAGACCTTCACGCGGCCATGGATGTCATCGGACTTGATCGTGAGCAGTTCCTGCAGCGTGTAGGCGGCGCCGTACGCTTCCAGGGCCCAGACTTCCATTTCACCGAAGCGCTGGCCACCGAACTGTGCCTTACCACCCAGCGGCTGCTGCGTGATCATGGAGTACGGGCCGGTGGAGCGTGCGTGGATCTTGTCGTCAACAAGGTGGTGCAGCTTCAGGATGTACATGTAGCCCACGGAGATGGGCTCCGGGAACGGCTGGCCGGAGCGGCCGTCGTACATCTTTGCCTTGCCGGAAGCACCGATCAGGCGGTTGCCGTCACGGGTCACGTTGGTGGAATCGAGCAGTCCGGTGATTTCATCTTCACTGGCACCGTCGAACACCGGGGTGGCGACCGTGGTGGGACCGGATTCGCGCGGCAATTCCGGCAGGTTCTTGACCCAGTCGGGGTTACCGTCGATCTTCCAGCCCTGCTTGGCGGCCCAGCCCAGGTGGATTTCCAGGACCTGGCCGACGTTCATTCGACCCGGAACACCCAGCGGGTTCAGGACGATGTCCACGGGGGTGCCGTCTTCCATGAACGGCATGTCCTCGATCGGCAGGATCTTGGAGATGACGCCCTTGTTGCCGTGGCGGCCGGCCAGCTTGTCGCCGTCCGTGATCTTGCGCTTGTGCGCCACGTAGACACGGACCAGCTGGTTCACGCCCGGGGGCAGCTCGTCGTCGTTGTCACGGTCGAAGATGCGGACGCCGATGACGGTGCCGGACTCGCCGTGGGGAACCTTCAGGGAAGTGTCGCGGACTTCGCGGCTCTTCTCACCGAAGATGGCGCGCAGCAGGCGCTCTTCCGGGGTCAGTTCCGTTTCACCCTTGGGGGTGACGCGGCCAACCAGGATGTCGCCGGCTTCAACCTCGGCACCAATGTGGATGATGCCGCGCTCGTCCAGCTGGGAGAGCACTTCCTCGGACACGTTGGGGATGTCACGGGTGATTTCCTCGGCACCAAGCTTGGTGTCGCGGGCATCGACTTCGTGCTCCTCGATGTGGATGGAGGTCAGGACGTCGTCGGAGACCATGCGCTGCGAGAGGATGATGGCATCTTCGTAGTTGTGGCCTTCCCATGACATGAATGCCACGAGCAGGTTCTTACCCAGAGCCAGTTCGCCCTGGTCCGTGGAGGGACCGTCGGCGATGATGCTGTTTACCTCGACGCGTGCGCCTTCGGAGACCAGTACCCGCTGGTTGTACGCGTTGCCCTGGTTGGAGCGCGCGAACTTCATGATCGGGTAGTTGGACTCGGTGCCGTCGTCGTTCATGACGGTAACGAGTTCAGCGGAGACCTCGGTGACGACACCGGGCTTGACGGCGGTAACGGAGTCACCGGCGTCAACGGCAGCGTACTTCTCCATGCCGGTACCCACAACGGGGCGCTCGGAACGGAGCAGCGGCACGGCCTGGCGCTGCATGTTCGCACCCATGAGGGCGCGGTTGGCGTCATCGTGTTCCAGGAACGGAATCAGGGCCGTGGCCACCGACACCATCTGGCGCGGGGAAACGTCCATGTATTCCACACCGTTGGGCTCAACGAGAACCGGCTCGCCGGAACCGCCGCGGGCACGGACGAGGACGAGGTCCTCGGCGAAGTGCTGGTCTTCGCGCAGCGGAGCGTTTGCCTGGGCAATGGTGCGCTCAACTTCGTCGTCGGCGGTCAGGTAATCAACCTGGTCGGTGACAACGCCGTCGATGACCTTGCGGTACGGGGTTTCGATGAAACCGAACGCGTTGATCCGGGCGTAGGACGCCAGCGAACCGATGAGGCCAATGTTCGGGCCTTCAGGGGTTTCGATGGGGCACATACGGCCGTAGTGCGAGGGGTGAACGTCTCGGACTTCCATGCCTGCACGGTCACGGGACAGACCACCCGGGCCCAGCGCGGACAGGCGGCGCTTGTGCGTCAGTCCGGCGAGCGGGTTGTTCTGGTCCATGAACTGCGAGAGCTGGGAGGTTCCGAAGAACTCCTTGATCGCTGCCACGACGGGGCGGATGTTGATCAGCGTCTGCGGCGTGATGGCCTCGACGTCCTGGGTGGTCATGCGCTCACGGACAACGCGCTCCATGCGGGACAGGCCCGTACGGATCTGGTTTTCAATGAGTTCGCCGACGGCGCGGATACGGCGGTTGCCGAAGTGGTCGATGTCATCAACCTCAACGCGGATGTCAACATCCTCGCCGTTGCGCTTGCCCGGGACGGTCTTCTCGCCGGCGTGCAGGGCAACGAGGAACTTGATCATGGCAACGATGTCATCGTTGTTCAGGACCGAAGCGTCGGAATCCGTCAGCGGCTTGTCGATGCCCAGCTTGCGGTTGATCTTGTAGCGGCCAACCTTGGCCAGATCGTAGCGCTTGGGGTTGAAGTACAGGTTGTCCAGCAGGGTCTGGGCAGCCTCGACCGTGGGCGGCTCGCCCGGACGGAGCTTGCGGTAGATGTCCAGCAGGGCATCTTCGCGGGTTTCCGTGGGGTCCTTCTCCAGGGTGGCACGGATGGAGTCATACTCGCCGAAGGTTTCCAGGATCTGGCCTTCGGTCCAGCCCAGTGCCTTGAGCAGCACGGTGACGGACTGCTTGCGCTTGCGGTCCAGGCGGACACCCACCTGGTCGCGCTTGTCGATTTCCAGTTCGAACCATGCACCGCGGGAAGGAATGATCTTCGCGGTGTAGATGTCCTTGTCACTGGTCTTGTCGGCGGTGCGCTCAAAGTAGGCGCCCGGTGAACGGACCAGCTGGGAAACCACGACACGCTCGGTGCCGTTGATGACGAACGTTCCCTTGTCTGTCATGAGGGGGAAGTCGCCCATGAACACGGTCTGCTGCTTGATTTCGCCCGTGTTGTTGTTCATGAATTCGGCTTTAACGTACAGAGGAGCCGAGTACGTGGCGTCCCGGTCCTTGCACTCAGCCATGGTGTACTTCGGGTCGGCAAACTCCGGCTCCGAGAAGCTCAGGGACATGGTGCCCTGGAAGTCCTCGATCGGGGAGATTTCCTCGAAGATGTCGGCCAGGCCGGAGGTGGTGGCAATGCCCTGTTCCCCGGTCTGCTTGGCCTCTTCTACGCGCGCTTTCCAGCGCTCGTTGCCGACAAGCCAGTCAAAGCTGTCGGTCTGCAGGGCAAGAAGATTGGGAACATCAAGCGGTTCGTGAATCTTTGCGAATGAAATCCGGGGAGCGATGTTCTCCGGGATGTTAGCGGTTGCATTATTAGAGGTGCTCGAGGCGACCAAGAGGGATCCTTCCACAGACCTTCAGGCGTGTTTCGCGCCTCCTTCTCTGCACAGAACGGACCTGGTCCGCGTGCGTCCTTGCATCCGGCCGGGCGCGCAAAACGCTGCCTGGCACAGGACGAAGCCCACCGCTATATGAAGGCTGAAGGTTAAGAGAGGGAAGCAAATATCCACTATAGGGCATTGTGGGCAGACAAGTCTACCCGGTCCCAGAACCCTGCGTGGCTCAACCCGCCGGACAAAGCTGGAAACCATCTTCCAGCCGGCCGCTTATGCGGGGAGCTACAGGCAACACCGGCGCACCGCTGACGCATCGGATACAGATACCTTACCGCACGTCACCCCAATTGCGTGCGCCGGGGCCGGACCCGCCCCGAAGGGCACTGTGACTCTTCTCTCTCCCGCCGTGGTCTTTGGCGTACCCTTGTTCAAGCGTGGTCAGCATCACGGGCCAACGCGCAGATTTCGACGACGAAAGTGACTATTCCGCCATGAGCAACCGTCCAGACCAAGCCGCAGCCATGACCGAGGTGGTCATTGTGGGCGGCGCACGCACACCGCAGGGCCGCCTGAACGGGCAGCTCGCCCCCTTTACAGCCGTTGAACTGGGAGCGTTCGCCATAGCCGGCGCACTGGAGAAGGCGCGCGTACCGGCCGCCGACGTCCACGCAGTCATCATGGGTCATGTGGTGCAGGCAGGCAGCGGGCAGAACCCTGCGCGGCAGTCCTCCATCAAGGCGGGCATCGGCTGGGATGTCCCCACGGTCACCCTCAACAAGGTCTGCCTCTCCGGCCTGGCCGCGGTCATCGACGCCGCCCGGCTGATCCGCGGAGGCGAAGCCACGGTGGTGGTGGCCGGCGGCCAGGAATCCATGACCAACGGCCCTCACCTGTTGCCGGGCTCCCGTCAGGGATGGAACTACGGCAACATCAGCGCGCTGGATTCAGTGGCCCACGACGGACTGACCGACGCTTTTGACCATGACTCCATGGGCATCTCGACCGAACGCGGCAACACCAAACTGGCCATCAAGCGGCTGGAACAGGACGAAGTGGCCGCGGCTTCACACCGGCGCGCTGCCGCAGCCATGGCATCCGGCGTGTTCGACGCCGAGATTGTGCCCGTCACTGTTCCGCAGCGCCGGGGCGAGCCGCTCATCCTCACGGCCGACGAGGGTGTCCGCCCTGCCACGACAACCGAAACGCTGGCCGGCCTGCGCCCTGCCTTTGATCCCGAAGGGACCATCACCGCCGGCAATTCATCACCGCTCTCCGACGGAGCCGCAGCACTGATTCTCACCACCCGTGCCTACGCGCAGGACAACGGCCTCGACATCCTGGCAGTGGTCGGCGCCCCGGGGCAGGTTGCCGGACCTGACAATACTCTTCACTCGCAGCCCTCCAACGCCATTTTTGCCGCGCTGGACCGGGCTGGATGGACCACCTCGGACCTGGACTTCATTGAGATCAACGAAGCCTTCGGGGCGGTTGCCGTGCAGTCGCTGAATGAGCTGGGCATGGATCTGGAGCAGTGCAACCTGTACGGCGGAGCCATTGCGCTTGGACACCCGATCGGTGCCTCCGGTGCCCGGCTGGCGCTTACTGCGGCATTCGAGCTGCAGCGCCGCGGTACCGGCAAGGCTGCTGTTGCCCTGTGCGGCGGCGGCGGACAGGGGGAAGCACTGCTGCTGTTCCGCGACGAGGCCTGATAAGTCTCTGTCCCGCCCGGGATGCTCAGCACTTAAGCCGGAAAGACCCCGTCCCAAGGGACGGGGTCTTTCTGGCAGCGCGGCCGAAGCCGCGGAGGGAAAATCTACTACTTGACGGTAACCGTGGCGCCGGCAGCCTCGAGGGCTTCCTTTGCCTTCTCTGCGGCTTCCTTCGTAGCGCCTTCCAGGACAGCCTTCGGGGCGCTGTCTACAACGTCCTTGGCTTCCTTCAGGCCCAGGGAAGTCAGGGCACGAACTTCCTTGATGACTGCGATCTTCTTGTCGCCGGCAGCTTCGAGGATGACGTCGAATTCAGTCTTCTCGTCCTCGGCCTCGGCAGCACCGGCGGCGGGACCGGCAACTGCAACAGCAGCAGCGGTAACGTCGAAGGTCTCTTCGAAGAGCTTCACGAAGTCGGAGAGCTCGATGATGGACAGTTCCTTGAAGGCTTCAATGAGCTCTTCGTTGGTCAGCTTCGCCATGGTGTGGCGTCCTTCCTATAAGTGGTGCGCGGGCACCTTAGTGGTGCGTCGGCACCGGAGTGTGGATTGGAAGAGCGATTACTCTTCGGTGGCTGCTTCTGCGGCCGGAGCTTCTTCTGCGGCGGCCGGAGCCTCTTCCGCGGCGGGAGCAGCTTCGCTTCCCTCTTCAAGCTTTACGCGCAGAGCCTCAACCGAGCGTGCCAGCATGGACATCGGTGCCTTGAGGACACCGGCGACGCGTGCAAGCTGGAGCTCACGGGATTCAAGGGCAGCCAGAGCGGCAACACCGGATGCGTCCAGGGCATTGCCCTCGAAGACACCGGTCTTGATGATCAGCTGCGGGTTGGTCTTGGCAAAATCCGTCAGGCTCTTTGCAGCTGCAACTGCGTCACCCTTGATGAAGGCAATTGCAGTGGGGCCGGCAAGCTGGCCGTCGAACGCGTCGATGCCGGCTTCCTTGGCTGCAATGCCAGTCAGGGTGTTCTTGACGACCGAGTACTTGGTGTCCTGGCCGAGCGAACGACGCAGCTCCTTGAGCTGTGCAACGGTGAGCCCGCGGTATTCGGTTAGGACAGCAGCGGTTGATTCCTTGAAATCGGTGGTGATTTCTTCAACTGCCGTTACCTTTGTTGGCGTTGCCATAACCCTCCTTCCGGGGAATAGTGCCGGTGGATCGGGTCCCGAACATAAAAAACGCCCCGGGCAGATGCACGGGGCTTAGCAGCAGGCACGCAGTAACACGCGCCGTTTAGCTGAGTTCGTTCACCTGCGCAGGCCGCCCTGTGAAGGGACTTTCGGATGTCCGATCAACCGGAGTCCACCCGCGGTCCCGGAGATCCAGGATGAGAGTGGGATTGAAAGCACATCGACCGACGGTCTTTGGTAGTTACAAGCGTACGGGAGATTCCCGGACAGGCCAAATCGGCGCGGATCAGCCTTCAGGGAGAATCTTCTGCCACTCCCCCGAGTACCCCACCGGTTCAAAGCCCAGCTCTTCGTTGATGGCCAGCATGTGGACGTTCTCGGCGGCGTTCCAGGTCCAGACCCGGGCGGCGTCCGGAAGCTCCCGCCGCAGCCGCATCAGGTTTGCGGCCTTGAGCACCCTGCCAAGTCCGTGCCCCCGGTGCTGCTTCAGAACCAGGGTGTCGTCCTGGAACGCCACCACAGGGTTGCTGTTAAAGACCATCAGCACCGTGTGCCCGGCCAGCTGTCCGCTGGGAACATGGCGGACGGCGCTCACCAGCTCCTCGGCATCCATGTCACGCACCTTCGCCTCGCCTTCACGGACGCGTCCGGCATCCCACCGCTCCTCCTCGACGTCAAGGCCGGCCATGGGGGCATCCGTGCTCATTTTCTGCCGCAGCAGCGCATAGTCATCCACGAGGTGTTCCGGGCAGGCTCCCTGCCAGAATTCGAGGACATAGTCCGTCCCGGCAGCTGCCGCGGCAGATGCCAGCTTCTCCCGCCAGTCAACGCCGTCCGTCAGATCAAGGAGGCTGATCCGCTCCACCTGTTCCAGGTCGAAATTCCGGTCGGCGGCGAAGCGCGCGGCACTGTCCGCAGGGATGGTGCCGATCCCGCTTTCCGGTGCCACTACCGGGCCCGAGTCAGCGCCGGGCCGCACCGGATGGTCCGTTTCACCCAGGAGGGTTCGGCGCCCGTCGGCCAATGCAGCCTGCTCGACTGCCGCATACAGGCGGCTTCCCAGCCCGGCCCTTCTGGCGCCCGGAGCCACTGCCACATGCACCCAGGCCGAGTGGATGTTGTCCAGCATCGGCAGCTTGAGCGTGGCCACGCCCACGAGCTCGCCACCAATCCGCGCACCAAGCAGGATCCGCCGGCGCATCGACGAAGGCCGGAAACCGGCCAGCAGTGTCTGGGGTGCGTCCCGGAAGTCATCATTGCCCCACGTCTCGCGCAGGGTGCCGTTCAGGAGCTCAACCGCAGCGATGAAATCTGCTGCCGCGGGATCAGTTGACTCCAGGCTCACGGGGATGGGCAGCGGAGCGATAACCGCGGAATCAAGTGTCATGGCTCACATCCTGCCGCAACCGCGGGCAGGGTACAAAAAAAGCGGCCGCAGCGAAACGCTGCGGCCGCCCTCAAGCAGATCCGGGACGGTGAGGCCCCTGAGCCGAATTATGCGTCGGCAAGAACCTTGGTGACGTTCGGGTCCACGGCGATGCCGGGGCCGAACGTGGTGGAGACGGTTGCCTTCTGGATGTAGCGGCCCTTGGAAGCGGACGGCTTCAGACGCAGGACTTCCTCCAGAGCTGCGGCGTAGTTCTCTGCCAGCTTCTGCTGGTCAAAGGACACCTTGCCGATGATGAAGTGCAGGTTGGAGTGCTTGTCGACGCGGAAGTCGATCTTGCCGCCCTTGATGTCGGTGACAGCCTTGGCGACGTTCGGGGTAACCGTGCCGGTCTTCGGGTTCGGCATCAGGTTACGCGGGCCGAGGACGCGGCCCAGGCGGCCAACCTTGCCCATCATGTCCGGGGTGGCAACGGCGGCGTCGAAGTCGACCCAGCCTGCTGCAACCTTTTCGATCATGTCATCGGAACCTACGAAGTCGGCGCCGGCTGCAATAGCCTGCTCTGCCTTCTCGCCCGTTGCGAAAACCAGGACGCGTGCGGTCTTACCCGTACCGTGGGGCAGGTTAACCGTGCCGCGGACCATCTGGTCGGCCTTGCGGGGGTCAACGCCCAGTCGGAATGCAACCTCAACGGTCGCATCAAACTTGGAGGGGTTGGTTTCCTTCGCCAGCTCTACAGCCTCAACCGGTGCGTACAGCTTGTCCGCATCGATCTTGGCTACAGCTGCTTCATAT
Source organism: Arthrobacter gengyunqii (assembly GCF_023022985.1). Lineage (NCBI taxonomy): Bacteria > Bacillati > Actinomycetota > Actinomycetes > Micrococcales > Micrococcaceae > Arthrobacter > Arthrobacter gengyunqii. The sequence continues at coordinate 3,030,334 of NZ_CP095461.1, forward strand.
GCTTTGCTGCGCTTTGCCATCTGCTTTTTCTCCTTGTGCAGTTGTGGTCTGTCGGACCGCGCTCGGCCCTGCCACACGCCGTCGTACCCTATGGCACGAGCAGCTTTTTGAGTGTAAATGTTTGTTCGGCGGGCGGACCCGCGTCACGGAAAAGGCGTTATTAGCCTTCTACGGTGATACCCATGGAGCGGGCGGTGCCGGCGATGATCTTGGCAGCAGCCTTGACGTCGTTGGCGTTGAGGTCTTCCATCTTCATGGTGGCGATCTCTTCGACCTGAGCCTGGGTCAGGTTGGCAACCTTGGCGGTGTGCGGGGTTGCAGAACCCTTGGCAACGCCGGCAGCCTTCTTGATCAGCTGTGCAGCCGGAGGAGTCTTCGTGATGAAGGTGAACGAACGGTCTTCGTAAACGGTGATTTCAACCGGGATAACGTTGCCGCGCTGGGATTCCGTTGCAGCGTTGTACGCCTTGCAGAATTCCATGATGTTGACACCGTGCTGGCCAAGTGCCGGACCAATCGGAGGAGCCGGGTTGGCGGCACCTGCGTTGATCTGCAGCTTGATGAGGCCGGTGACCTTTTTCTTGGGGGCCATGAAAGGGTCCTTCTCTAAATTATGTTCCCGGGGAACAGGAGCGTCCGTCCGGGTTGGTGGCCGCCATGGCGTGGCGGCCGGACGCTGCCGGCAGGGTAAAGCGGACCTGCAGACAACGAAGTCTTTGTACTACTGCAGCTTGGTGACCTGACCGAAGCCAAGGGTCACCGGAGTCTCGCGCTCGAAGATGGTCACCAGGACCACCAGCTGCTGGGATTCCGGCTTGATTTCGGAGATCGTGGCCTGGAGCGTCTCGAACGGTCCTTCGTTGACCGTAACGGGCTCGCCGACCTCGAAGTCCACTGCGTAGTTCGAAGATTCCTGCGCGGGCTTGCCGGCTTCGATCTTCGGGGAAACCACTGTGTGTTCCAGCATGGAGTAAACCTCTTTGAGGCTCAGCGGCACCGGGTTGTGGGCGTTGCCCACGAATCCGGTCACGCCGGGAGTGTGACGCACAACGCCCCACGAGGCGTCGGTCAGTTCCATGCGGACCAGCACGTAACCGGGAATGCGAACCCGGTTGACGATCTTGCGCGTGGTGTTCTTGATCTCGACGACTTCCTCCATCGGGACCTGGATTTCGAAGATGTTATCTTCCATGTCCATGGTCTGGATGCGGGTCTCGAGGTTTACCTTTACGCGGTTCTCGTAGCCGGCGTAGGAGTGGATGACGTACCAGTCACCCTCCTGGCGGCGCAGCTTGGCCTTGAAGGCTTCTGCGGGATCTTCCTCGGGCTCTTCTGCTGAGTCTTCGGAGTCTGCGGAATCAGAGTTCACGGCCTCATCGGCGGCGTCGGCATCCTCTGCCGGAACGTCACCCTCAGCGGGCGCCTCGGCGACGTCTGCTGCGGTCGTTTCATCCTCGGCATCCAGATCAGCGGCATTGTCATTGATCTGTGATTCGAGTTCTTGCTCGGACACGTAGATTCCTGCTTTCTTCTTCAGAGCTCTATAGGGTTTGTCACTAGCTCCAGCTCAAAGGCCTGAGGTTCCTGCCCTTGGGGCGGACCACAGGGAAGGCGCTAGCTCTCGCCGCTGCCCGAACCGAAGATCCACAGTGCTCCTGCACCAAAGACAAAATCCAGAACTGTCACGATAATTATCATCACGACCACGAAGGCCAGGACTACGAGGGTGTATCTCAGCAGTTCCTTGCGGGTGGGGGTGACCACCTTTTTCAGTTCTGCAATAACCTGACGCAGGAAGAGCGCAATAGCCGCGAAGAAGCCGCGCTTCTTGGGCCCGCTGGAGGGGTGTCCCTTGGAGCTGCCGGCAGCTGTCTCGGTCACCATCGCCTCACTCATCTGTTCGGTTCACAGCCGCAGCAAGTGCTGGGACTGCTGCTTCATGAAGGACTGCTGAGCTGCCGTGATGACAGCCGTGCGCAGGGCAGACAGGACTCGAACCTGCAACCTGCGGTTTTGGAGACCGCTGCGCTACCAATTGCGCCACTACCCTATGGAGGAAACCACTCTACCGGTAATAACCCTCGTCAGCGAACCGGCGACAGGCACAGACCAGTGTTGGGACTTCAACACGAAGATCAAGTCTACTCAATGTTTGCGGTTCCGTCGAACCGGCCTCCGGGCAGGGTGCCGGCAGACGCTCTCCGGCCCTCCCGATGCGTGCTCTGTCCCGGGTCTTTCGGCCGCCGCGCCGTAAGAAAGGGCGTGCATCCGCACCTGCACCTAAACTGGGAACCGGCGGCAATTGCCAACGGCAGCCGGGAATCCGGCGGCCGAGCACGCCACAAGTCCCTTTCGGGAATTCCACCGCAACCACAGACGGGAACGCCATGTCTTCCACCGGCCGAATTTCAGAGCGCATCGCCTCCATCGCGGAGTCCGCGACACTTGCCGTAGATGCCAAGGCGAAGGCCCTCAAGGCCGCCGGCCGGCCGGTGATCGGCTTCGGCGCGGGTGAGCCGGATTTCCCGACGCCGGCCTACATTGTTGACGCCGCCGTCGAGGCCGCCCGCAACCCGCGTTTCCACCGCTACTCCCCCGCCGCCGGCCTGCCGGAGCTGAAGAAGGCCATCGCCGAGAAGACGCTGCGTGATTCCGGCTATGCCGTGGACTCGAGCCAAATCCTGGTGACCAACGGCGGCAAGCAGGCCGTCTACGAGGCGTTCGCCACCCTGTTGAATCCCGGTGACGAGGTTTTGCTGCCCGCTCCCTACTGGACCACGTATCCGGAAGCCATCCGCCTGGCCGGCGGTGTTCCCGTGGAGGTGTTTGCCGGTCCCGAGCAGGGGTACATGGTCACCGTGGAGCAGCTCGAGGCAGCCCGCACCGACAAGACCAAGCTCCTGCTGTTCTGCTCCCCCTCCAACCCCACCGGCGCTGTTTATCCGGCGGAGAAGGTGGCCGAGATCGGCCGCTGGGCCGCTTCCCGCGGGCTCTGGGTCGTCACCGACGAGATTTATGAGCACCTGACGTACGACGGCGTGGAGTTCACTTCCATCGCGACGGCGGCTCCCGAGCTTGGTGACAAGGTGGTGGTGCTCAACGGCGTGGCCAAGACCTATGCCATGACCGGCTGGCGGGTAGGTTGGATGATCGCCGCGGCCGATGTCATCAAGGCGGCCACCAACCTGCAGTCGCACCTGTCCTCCAACGTGTCCAATGTTTCCCAGATGGCCGCCCTGGCCGCCGTCTCCGGTCCGCTGACCGCCGTTGAGGAAATGAAGACCGCGTTTGACCGCCGCCGCAAGGCCATGGTGGCGGCACTGAACTCAGTGGAGGGCGTCGAATGCCCGATGCCTGAGGGCGCCTTCTACGCCTATGCCGACGTCCGGGGGCTGCTCGGCAAGGAGTTCCCGGGTGCCGACGGCCCGGTCCGGCCGCAGACCTCCGCCGAGCTGGCGGCGCTCATCCTGGAGACCGTGGAGGTGGCAGTGGTTCCCGGCGAGGCATTTGGACCCTCCGGCTATCTCCGTCTCTCCTACGCACTGGGCGATGAGGACCTGGCCGAGGGCATGTCCCGCCTGACGGAGTTCCTCGGCCGCGCCCAGTAGGGCCGCAGGGTCCTCCTCCCGGCCGCCAGCGCCCGGGAGGAGGATGCCGGATGGCTTAGAGCAGCCTGCGGTCAGCGGCCCACCGGCTGATCTCATGCCTGCTGGACAGCTGGAGCTTGCGCAGCACCGCGGAGACGTGGGTTTCAACCGTCTTGACGGAGATAAAGAGTTCCCGCGCCACTTCCTTATAGCTGTAGCCGCGGGCTATCAGCCGCATCACTTCCAGTTCCCGGGCCGACAGCCGGTCCAACTCGTCGTCGACTGCCGCCACGGTTCCGGTGCCGAAGGCGTCAAGGACGAATCCCGCCAGCCGCGGTGAGAACACGGCGTCTCCGCCGGCAACCCGGACCACGGCGTCGGAGATCTCAGCCCCCGAAATGGTTTTGGTGACGTAGCCGCGGGCACCGGCACGGATGACAGTCACCACGTCTTCCGCCGAGTCCGAAACGCTGAGTGCAAGGAAGCGGGTGCTGCCCAGCAGATCCCGGCAGCCGGCGATCACTTCCGCGCCGCCGCCGCCAACACCGCCGGGCAGGTGCACGTCCAGGAGGACGACGGCGGGGCGGTGGGCGCGGATGGCGGCGACGGCCGATTCCACGGTGTCGGCCTCGGCAACCACCCGCAGCCTGCCGTCCAGGTCCGCTTTCAGTCCGGACCGGAAGATGGCGTGGTCGTCGACGACCACAACGTTGATGCCGTCGTCGCTGGTGGTGGTGCCGCTTGTCATGGGTGCTCCGATGTCTGGTTGGTGTTTGTGCCCGCTTCCGCCCCGGCCCGGGACAGCGGCAGTCCCAGCCGCACTTCAGTCCCCTCCGGTCCGCTGCGGATGACGGCGGTGCCGCCGTTGCGCCTCATGCGTCCCACAATGGACTCGCGGACGCCGAGCCGGTCCGGGGGCACCGTGTCCGGATCAAAACCGGTCCCGCGGTCGCGTATGAAAATCTCTGCGCGGTCCGCAGTGCACTCCACGTAAACGGAGACCGGTCCCCCGGCGTGCTGGGCTGCGTTAACAAGTGCGGCCCGCGCGGCCTGGGTCATAGCTTCGGCGGCCGCGTCCAGTGGCGCATCCCCCACCGTCACCACCTCCACCGGATATCCGTATTCATCCTCGACCTGGGCTGCCACCGCGGCGATGGAATCGGATAGCTGTCCGGGCGCGCGGGGGTCGTCGGCGTAAAGCCAGCGCCGCAGTTCCCGTTCCTGAGCACGGGCCAGGCGCACCACGTCCTGCTCGGAACCGGCGCGGTTTTGGATCAGTGCCAGGGTCTGCAGGACGGAATCGTGCAGGTGGGCGGCTATTTCGGCGCGCTCGCGTTCGCGGATCCGGCCGGCTCTTTCCGTCTCCAGTTCGCGCCAGTACTTGACGGCCCAGGGCGCGAAGACAAGGGCGACGCCGGCCAGGACGGCGCTGGCAGCGAGCAGGCCCGCAAACAGCACATCCCAGGCGAACGCTCCGGAGACCATCAGCAGCACTCCGACAACCACCAGCAGCAACCCTGCGGCCAAGCGCAGGAGACCGGACCGGCGGTCGGCGCCGGCGCGGCTGAGCAGTCCTGCCCGGCGGACTTCATCCAGCTGGGACCAAGCCAGAACGGCACCGGCCACAATCGCGCCAAGGGGGAACAGGACCCGCCAGTTTATGTCGGCGCCGAACCGCTGGGCGATGAAGACTGCGGCGACAGCCAGCAGTGCAAGCCCGGACAGCACGTCCCTGCCGGCCGCGGCTTCGATCCAGCCCCGCTTGGTGGACGGACTCTCCGGGGCGGGGGTTCCGGAGCTGTGTCCGGCGAAGTTCTGTGCAACGCTCCGGGGATTGCGCCCGGCATCGGCGCTGTCCGCCGCCTCCCCCGCCGTCGGGACCAGGATCCACAGCCAGGCGTAGAGCACCAGTCCCGCACCACCGGACACGGCCAGCAGCACCATTAAGGCGCGCACCAGGTTCACGGACCAGCCCAGGTGTCCGGCGAGCCCGGAACAGACGCCCGCAACCAGGCGGTCCTCAGGTCGGAGCAGTGGTGCCTTCATGCCTTTATCCAAGCACGTTCCCGCGCCTCACGACGGCCTGAACCGGCCTCCGGACACCTTTTCAGGGCTGACTCAGGGTTGCCTCAGGGGAGTCCCCGATTCTTTCCCGCCGGTTGGCCGACAGAATGGAACCATGACCCCGCTCCCCTCAGAACCCGACCCGGCCGGAAAAGACCGGCTGCCCCCCGCCGGAACCTTCGGCGGCGCACCCACCGAACCATTGCCCTCCAACGATGCCCCCACCCGGCCCCTGCCACCGCACGCAACCACTGCCGGGTCGCACCGGATCCCGGGAGCTGACGAACCAAATCCCGGCGCCGGGGCGGAACAACGACCCAACGGATTCTTTACCTGGCTGCGCTCCCTCGGCATTGTCCGCGGCGGTGACCGCTGGATCGGCGGCGTAGCCTCCGGCACCGCATCCCGCCTCGGGCTGGACCCCGTACTGGTCCGTGGCCTGTTTGTCGTCCTGGCCCTGTTTGGAGTCGGACTGCTGCTGTACGGGCTGGCCTGGGCCCTCCTTCCGGAACCGGACGGCCGCATCCACGCGGAGGAAGCCCTGCGCGGCACCTGGACTTCGGGAACCACCGGTGCCTTGACGGCCACCATCCTGGGCACCGGACCAACCATTTGGTGGGCTGACGACGGATGGTTCGGCGGCTTCTTCTTCTGGCCGCTCTTCTGGTTGGGGGGCGTGGGCCTGCTGATCTATTGGCTGGCCACCCGTTCCGGGAGCAGCGGCACCGGCGGTGCCGGCGTCCCGGCCGGGGGTCAGGCCCCGGGCGACTTCCACGCTGCACGCTATCCGGCAGCGTCGGGTTCCGGTTCGGCCGGTTCGTCCCCGGCTGGTGCCGTCCCCCCATACCCGGCGGGTACGTCGGCTCGAACCATGCCCGGCACTCCGGGATCGCCGGTCGGGCACGGGTTTGCGGCGCCGGACCCGGCACCGCGGCCATCCCCGGTTCACCGGCGGACAAGCCCCCGGGGCGCCGAGGTTGCCCTCGTTCTGGGCGCCGTCCTGCTCACCGCGGGGACGGTCCTGACGCTGGACTACACCGCCCTGATCGATGTGGACTCGCCCGTCGCCGTGGCGCTGGCCGCAGCAGCGGTGGTCAACGGCCTGGCCATCGTGGTGCTCGGCGCCCTCGGCCGTTCCTCAGGCATTCTGGGCCTGACCGCCGCGGCTGCCGTGGTGTCGGCCGCTGCCACCGGGATCGGCATCGGCATCGGCAGCTACGCCAACGTCGTCGTCGCCAATCAAGCGGACTGGACCCCGGACAGGACCCTTCCCGCGACCGGCGGCTACGCGCTCACCGCCGCCGATGGAGAGCTTGACCTGCGGTATCTGTCGGACGAAGACAGACCCTCCGTGGAAGTACCGGTGAGCGTCGCGGCAAGCGATCTCACCATTCTGGTGCCGAACGATCTACCGGTCCTGATCCGCACCGACATGCTGGCCGGCAACGTGGTAATCGACGACGGCGACTCTGTCACCGAGTCCGGCGGCATGTGGCGGAGTTCGGAGCGGAAACTGAACGGAACAGGCTCAGACCCGCTTGTGGTGCATGTGAAGGGATTCGCCAGCAACGTGCTGGTGACAGTGAATGAAAGCGACCTCGAACGATGAACACATCGCCCGCATCCGATGCCGGCTTCGACGCCGCCGAAGAAGGACGGCGCCCGGCCCGCACCAGCACCATCGTATGGGGCCTGCTCCTCACCGCCGCCGGAGTTCTGATCCTCGTCTGGCTGCTGACGGATATCACGCTCGATCCGCTGGCGGTCCTGCTCGGACTGACGCTCGGCACCGGCGCCGCTCTGCTCGTCGGTGGCGGGGTTTCCGCCCTGGGCGCGCGGAAGCATTTCACCCGGGGCGGAAATGCCCACCCAACCACCACCGAACAGGCAAGCTGAAATCATGAACCGTTTCTTTGACATTCTGCGTTCCTCCCCCATCCGCCGGACCCGCGGCTGGGCCGGCGGCGTGTGCGCCGGGCTGGCCATGCGTTACGGCTGGGACGTCTCAGTGGTGCGCATCGCCGTCCTGCTCAGCTTCCTCCTGCCCTTTGTCGGCGTGTGGACCTACTTCGCCGCCTGGCTCCTGCTGCCCAAGGTTGACGGCACCATCGCCCTGGAACGCCTGGTCGGCAACCGCTAAGCCGTTTCAGGCCCTCATTTGCCTCCTGCGGGGCCGACGGGAACCGCCGCGCGGTGGCTTGGAGCCCTGCCGTGGCTAGAATCGAGGCTGAGGATCCACCAGCCGCACAACCGAACCAAGAGGTTTTAATAATGAAGATCGGTATCCTGACCAGTGGGGGCGACTGCCCCGGACTCAATGCGGTCATCCGCGGAGCCGTCCTCAAGGGCATCAAGATCCACAACCAGGAGTTTGTCGGTTTCCTGGACGGCTGGCGCGGCGTGGTGGACGGCGACATTATTGACCTTCCCCGAACCAGCGTCCGCGGCATCTCCAAACAGGGCGGAACCATTCTGGGGACATCGCGCACCAATCCGTTTGAGGGACCAAACGGCGGCCCGGAGAAAATCAAGGCCACCATGGACCGGCTCGGAGTGGATGCCATCATCGCGATCGGAGGCGAGGGCACACTGGCCGCCGCGCAGCGCCTCACCGATGCCGGCCTGAACATTGTGGGCGTTCCCAAAACGGTGGACAACGATCTGGATGCCACCGACTACACCTTCGGTTTTGACACGGCCGTCCAGATCGCCACCGAGGCCATTGACCGGCTGCGGACGACAGGCGAATCCCACCACCGCTGCATGGTGGCCGAAGTCATGGGACGCCACGTCGGCTGGATTGCCCTGCATTCGGGAATGGCTGCCGGCGCGCACGCCATCCTGATTCCGGAAAACCCGCAGAGCCTGGATCAGATTGCCGAATGGGTCACCCAGGCCCGCGACCGCGGCCGTGCCCCGCTTGTCGTCGTAGCCGAAGGATTCGTCACCACCGATATGGAGTCCCCGCACTCGGAACGCGGACTGGATGCCTTCGGCCGGCCGCGGCTGGGCGGCATCGGAGAGCTGCTGGCCCCGGAGATCGAAGCCCGGACCGGCATCGAAACCCGTGCCACCGTTTTGGGACACATCCAGCGCGGCGGTGTTCCCACCGCTTATGACCGCGTACTGGCCACCCGGCTGGGCATGGCCGCCATTGATTCCGTGATTGACGGACTCTGGGGGACCATGGTGGCCCTCAACGGCACGGACATTGTGCACGTGGGCTTCGAAAAGGCGCTGGACAACCTCAAGACCGTGCCGCAGCACCGCTACGACGAAGCGTCCATTCTGTTCGGTTAGGACCGAGAACCACAGACGGGACCGGGTATAGGTTGAAGCGTATGAATTTGGATCCGGGAACGATTGCGATCATTCAGCTCGCGTGGTCCCGGCGCCTGGGACTGGCGGACGATGCGCTGGCGGGAGCCGGGGACAGCAAGCGAATCTACAGCGTGCAGGACGACTCGCGCAGCGTCTCCTTCCTGCGTCTCTTTGGCAGGGAAGTCTTCTGCGGACCGGAGTGGGCGGTCCGGCGTGCCCACGGCAAGAGCGCGGCGGAACTCAGCCGCCATTCCGCCCTGGCCAGTCTCTCGGTGGAGTACGGCGGACGGACGGTCGGATCCGAACACCTGTGTTTTGCCGACGTTTTCCCGGAACCGGTGGAGCCGGAGGATGAACTGGCTGTCTCCGAGGACCCGGCCGTTGCCGTCCAGCTGGAGCGGCTGTGCCCGCCCGACGACGTCGCTGAAGCAGGCCTGGCGGGCAAGGAGTCGCTGTTCATCGTGGTGGATGACACCGCAGAAACTCCGGTTCCGCTGGCGGGCGCCGGTTACAGCATCCGGGACGGCATCCTGGCCGACATCTCAACGCTCACCGCGCCGGCCAACCGCCGGCACGGGCTGGGACGTTACGCCACGTCCATCGCCGTGGAAGAGTCCATGGCGGCAGGCCTGATCCCGCAGTTCCGCACACCGCTGGACAACGTTGGAGCAGCACGGACCGCTGCCGGTGCAGGTTTCCTCGCCGTTGGGATCCGTTCCGAAGTCCAGCTGACCGCTTAGCTTTCCGGACCCGGCTCCGGCCCTTAGTTAGGGGCCGGTGCTAGTTCGGGGCCGGTGTTAGCCCAGCAGGTCCAGCATTTCCTGCCGCTTGAAGAATCCCGCCGTATCCCGCGCGCTGGGCGAGCCTGCATCGGGGTCCGCTCCGCCTTCAAGCAGGATGCGGAAGATGCCGGTGTGGCCCTTGAAGACGGCACCCGCCAGCGGGGTCTGGCCCCGGTCATTCTGCGTGTTGACGTCCGCGCCCCGCTCCACCAGCAGGGCGGTCAGGTTCTCGTGGCCGTGGTAGGACGCCAGCATCACGAGCGTGTCGCCGGAGCCGTTGGTCAGGTTCACGGGCACTCCAGCATCCAGGTAACCGCGGATCCCCTCCGTATCACCGGCGCGCGCAGCGTCGAACACCAAACCGGCCAATTCGATGATGTCGTCGTCAATCTCTGGGCGGGGTTCCGGGGTGCTCATGGATTTCCTTTCAAGGGATGTTTCGGTCTGTCCTCTTCGGCGCTGGATACGGCTATGCCCGGGGCGGGCGCAGGAATCCGCCGGCACGGCCCACAACCTGGCCGGCGTCGGGGGCAACAATGATTTCCTGCGCGGCTGCGTAAGGCTCGCCGTCGTCGTCCACCACCAGCTCCGCCGCGGGATCCACGGAGCGTTTGATGACAGCCAGGGCCACCGCGCCCATCTCGTAGTGCTGAGCGACTGACGTAACCGTACCGACCTTCCGCTCGCCCAGCAGCACAGAGCTGCCGGCGGCGGGAAGGGTGTGCTGGGAGCCGTCCAGCTGCAGGAACACGAGCCGGCGGGGAGGATGCCCCAGGTTGTGCACGCGGGCCACTGTTTCCTGGCCTTTGTAGCAGCCCTTGGCGAGGTGGACGGCCGTCCGGATCAGGTCCAGCTCGTGCGGAATGGTCTTGTCGTCGGTCTCGGCACCCAGCCGCGGGCGCCAGGCGGCGATGCGCAGGGCTTCGGATGCCATGGTGCCGGCAAGGGTGCGGCCGGAGCCCTCGATGGCCTGTTCCAGCTCAGCTGCCGGAATCAAGTATTCGTGCCAGGGGCGGTCGCGTCCGGGATGGGAATCCTCAGGGACACCGGTGTAGGCGAAACCGCCGGCACCGATGTTTGGCCAGGGATCGGTCCAGGCGGAAAAGCGGTCCCAGGCGGCCACCGGCGTAACCGAGCCGACAACGGCCCAGTCGGCGCTGACGTCCGCCACCTGGACCCGGAGCATGAACTTCATCCGTTCCAGGAACTGGGCCAGGACAGGCGCCTCAGCCGCTTCCACTATCAGCCAGGCAGTGGTCCCGTCGTCCAGGATCCGTGCGTCGTGCTCAATCCGTCCCTGGACGCTGAGCAGCAGCAGCTCCGAACTTGTGCCGGGCTGCAGCCCGCTCACGCTCTGGGACGACAGGGTGTTCAGCCAGCTCAGGCGGTCGGGTCCGCTGACCGTGACGACGCCGCGGTGGGACAGGTCCGTGACCGCGTTGCCGCGCGCCAACTCCCGCTGCTCCCGCAGGGGATCACCGTAATGGGCTGCAACGCCGGCATCGAGGCCACCGGCTTCCACCGCACCGTGGCGGGACAGGAGGGGGCTCAGATAAGTCATAACGGGTGCAACGTCCTTGAAGGGGCGGCTATTCCGGGTTCACTCCGCACGGGGATGACAGCGTGGAGCGAGCGGGGAGACAACGGCGGAGCGGTCAGGAAGTCTTCTTCAGGATGGCGGACGCGTGTGCTTCCAGGGCGTTGCCGCCGGCAGCCACGTCCCAGCGCCAGTACAAGTCGCCGTTGACCAGGCCAAAGATGCGTGTGGCGGCGGTGTACTCCTTGGAGTTCACGCCCCGCATCACCAAATCGGTGCTCAGCTGGATCTGCGGTCCCTTGATCTGGCCGTAGTAGAGTTCCGCGATGCCGCCGGGATGGACGATGGTGGCGGTGATGTCGAAACCGCCGCTGTCATTGCGGAGCTTTTCAACTTCGTCTGCGCTGCGCAAGGCTGGGACAATGTCCGCGGGCGTCAGGCCGGGACCGCCGTCGGCGTCGTTCAGCGGACGGTCCAGCGCCCAGAAACCCGTCTCAACGGCGAGCGGGCGCAGCACTGTGCCCTCTTCATCGGTGAGCCAGCTTTCGGCCTCGTACTTCAGGTACGGCAGGCCGTTCTGGCTGAAGGTGACGCGCTGGGTGAAGTGCTCGGACTCCGCCTCGCCCTCCCCCAGCCTGCCGGAGCCTTCCCAGACGCCAAGCAGCCAGGACAGCGGCACGAGTTCAGGGGTCAGATCTGTGGGGATCTCCATGGGCATGGCGCTGACCTGTTCCTTTGGTTGCTCTTCGGTGGGCTACTTCTGCCCTTTGTAGAGGCGGCTGATGACCAGGCCGGCGAATGCGGCCATGCCGACGCCGGTGATGCCAAGCAGGACGATAAAGAAGATTTCAAGGGCTACAAGCGAATCCATAGCTACATCCTAACCCGGAGCGGGCGACGTTTCCTTCCATGACCTTCCGGTGGGGATCCGGAAGGATCAGGGAACGAGCAGGGTGGCCAGGAAATAGACGACGGAGCCCAGCGCAACAATGGGCGCCAGGGCCAGGGCCAGCCTGCCGCGGCGGTTGGGGATGTCTTCGCGGGAGAGGATCAGACGGCGAACCGCCATGACCACGGCAGCACCCGCGGCGCCCATGAGCGCAGCGGCAGCGGCATGGACGCCGGCTTCCGGCTGCAGCACCCCGGCCAGCGCTCCGGCCAGGGCGCCCACGGCCACGCCCAGCGGGGCGGCAATCCTGTCGGGCAGGGGAATAAGGGATACGGCCAGAGCTGCGAGGATGCCGGCGGCTCCAATGGTCAGACCGGCCGGGCTGCCGTCAGCACCGGCAAGCCGGTCCGCCGCCACCCAGCCCGAACCCATGACCGTGAGGAGGACTCCGGCAATGTTGCCGATGGTTGACTCCAGCCGGTGTGCCTGGCCGGTTCCGCGGAGCAGCTGGATCAGGAAGATCACTCCCACGCCAACCGCCGCCGCGGCGGGCAGCCACGTCAGCAGGGCGGTGGGCGGGGCAACCATTGCAGCAGCACAGGCAGCTGCACCGGCTAGTGCCAACACCGCGCCCTGCGTCTTCTTGGCGGGGACATCCAAGAGGTGCGGCCAGCCGATCCCCACCACGACGCAAAAAATGCCGGTAACCACGGCCACGGCCGCCACGGACCAGTACGAAGCACCGACGATGCAAATCAGGGCGGCTGCCGCCAGCACCGCTACGCTCCAAAGTTTCACTTAAGCCATCCTGCCTTATTACGCAGTACAGATGAAAGCTACGGTCCAGGCGGGGACCCGTGGGTATACTTTCAACACCTTCGCCCCGCCTGCGGACGCGGCCCAGCTTGTGCCCGATGATGTGCGCCCAACTTTGGAGGATCCATGTCGCACATTTTGCTGCTGACCAACAGTCCGGGACCCTCGGTCGAGGTCCTGCCGGCCCTCGGCCTGCTCAATCATAAAGTCCAGGTTGTTCCCGCCGAGCCCACCGCTCTACTGGACACCGATCCCAGCGATGTGGTGCTCATTGATGCCCGCAAAGACTTGGTCGGCGCCCGTTCCCTCACTCAGCTGTTGAAGGCGACCGGGCTCGACACCCCGCTGATCCTTATCCTGACCGAAGGCGGAATGGCTGCCGTGGCGGCCAACTGGCGTGCCGACGACGTCATCCTCGATTCCGCCGGGCCGGCTGAGCTGGAGGCCCGGCTGCGGCTGATGTCTGCCCGGATCAATTCCTCGTCCGAGAGCGCCAGCACAGAGATCCGAGCATCCGGCGTCGTCATCGATGAGGCCAGCTACACCGCACGGGTCAACGGCGCCGCACTGAACCTGACTTACAAGGAGTTCGAGCTGCTGAAGTACCTGGCGCAGCATCCCGGACGTGTTTTCACCCGCGACCAGCTGCTGCACGAGGTGTGGGGTTACGACTATTACGGGGGCACCCGAACTGTGGATGTCCACGTCCGGCGCCTGCGGGCCAAGCTTGGCCCGGACCATGAAAACCTGATCGGCACCGTCCGCAACGTGGGCTACCGCTTCACGCGGTCCCGCGTCGCCGGAGATGCGGCACAGCCCGCGAGCCAGGACGCCTGACCCCGGACTGCAGACAGCGGACCCCGGACCGCGCCCGGCCGTTCAAGTTTGAGCGCCTCCGCTTGCCCGCTGCCTTCCGGGCGCTAGGCTTCTTCAATGAGAGACGAACGCGTAATGCCCTGGCCCGTCACAGTTACCAAGGGAACCCCGGAACCGGATGAGCTGGCCCGGATTCGCGAGCTGGCCGATGCCGCCGCCGATGCCGACGGCAACCCTCCGCTCTCCGAACAGACGCTCGTGGACCTCCGTTCCGCCGGAACTGATCCTGATTCGCTGCAGGTTTTTGCCACCTACGCCAATGACGAGTCCTCGGATCCCTCGGCAACCCAGGCCCTGGCGGGGGTCGCCGTGCTGATGGGTGAAAGGCAGGAGGAGCCGGGCGTGCTGGAACTGGTGGTCCATCCGGCGTACCGCGAGAAGGGCGTGGGCACCGCACTGGCATCATCGGTGCGGGAGCATGTTCGTGCCGGTTCCGTTCCCGCCCCCCAGGCGTGGTCGCACGGCGACCATGATGCCGCCGTCGAACTGGCTCAGCGTTTTGGCTACCGTCCGGTCCGTGAACTCCTGCGCCTGCGGCTGAGCCGGGGCGCCGGCGACGCCGGGATGCCGGCAGCCGAGCTGCCCGCCGGCGTTTCCCTGCGCGCTTTCCGGCCCGGAGCTGACGAGGACGCCTGGCTGGCCGCCAACGCCGCCGCCTTCGCCCACCATCCGGAGCAGGGCGGCATGACCCGGGCCGACCTTGACGCGCGCATGGCGGAGGACTGGTTCGATCCCGAAGGGTTCCTGCTGGCCGTGCGGGATGAGGACGGCGCCGTCCTCGGCTTCCACTGGACCAAAGTCCATCCCGGCACCGGCGGGCATCCGCCGCTCGGCGAGGTGTACGTGGTGGGCGTGGTTCCCGAAGCGCAGGGCATGGGACTGGGCAAGACCCTGACGATTGCCGGCATCCGGCACCTGCAGGACAGCGGGCTGCAGGCCATCATGCTCTACGTGGACGCAGACAATGCCCCGGCCATGGCCCTCTACCAGCGGCTGGGGTTTGTCCGGTGGGACGCGGATGTGATGTACGCAGCCGGTTGAGCCGGAACTGCTTGTAATGTTGATTTGACGGCACTGCTTGCCCGGACTTCCGGGCAGGCACCGCCTGAACCGCCGCCATACTGCAGGGAGACACCATGGGATCCGATACCGCCGCCGAGCCGCACTACACCTTCGGGTCGGCTGAGTCCATGTCTGCGCCCCGGGCCACTGAGGACCGGATCGACATACCGGACTTCGGGCCCGCACTGGTTCCCGAGGGGGACATCAGCCCGGAGCGTTTCCTGGACCGCGAAATCAGCTGGCTCCACTTCAACGCGCGGGTCCTTGAACTCGCTGAGGACCCGGACCTCTACCTGCTGGAGCGGGTCAGCTTCCTGTCCATCTTTGCGTCCAACCTGGACGAGTTCTTCATGGTCCGGGTTGCGGGCCTCAAGCGCCGGATCGCCACCGGACTGGCGGTTCCCTCCGCTGCCGGCCTGAGCCCGATCGAACAGCTGGAACACATCGTGGAGGCCGGCTACCGGCTGCAGCAGCGCCACGCTGAGGTTTTCGCCAGCCAGATTCGCCCGGCACTGGCCGAGGAGCAGATTTTCCTGGTGGGCTGGGACGAACTCGACGACGCGTCCAAGGCCTACCTGCACCGCCAGTTCGCGTCCAAGGTGTTTCCCATCCTCACCCCGCTGGCGGTGGATCCGGCCCATCCCTTCCCCTACATTTCCGGACTCTCGCTGAACCTGGCGGTGGTGGTGCGCAACCCCGTCAGCGGCAAGGAGTTCTTTGCCCGCGTCAAGGTCCCGGACCAGCTGCCCCGCCTCATCTCGGTGGACGGGCCGCGGGCAGGCAATGTTGCCGGCCGGGTGGCGCGCTTCATTCCGCTCGAGGACGTCATTGCCGAGCACCTGGACCAGCTCTTCCCCGGTATGGACGTCATGGAGCACCATGCCTTCCGGGTGACCCGCAACGAGGACCTGGAGGTGGAGGAGGACGACGCCGAGAACCTGCTGCAGGCGCTCGAAAAGGAGCTGCTGCGCCGCCGGTTCGGTCCGCCCGTCCGCCTCGAAGTCACCACTGACATCAATCCCAGCATCCGTGAGCTGCTGGTGCGCGAACTCGGCGTGGAAGAAGACGAGGTGTATGCGCTGCCGGCGCCGCTGGACCTGCGCGGGCTGGCCGGCATCAGCCGCATCGACCGCACGGACCTGCACTATCCCAAGCAGGTGCCCCACACATCCCTGCACCTGAAGGAATCCGAAACCTCCAAACCGGCCGACGTGTTTGCCGCGATGCGCCGCCGCGACATCCTGCTGCACCACCCGTACGATTCCTTCTCCACGTCCGTTCAGGCCTTCCTGGAGCAGGCCGCCGCAGACCCGCGGGTCCAGGCCATCAAGCAGACCCTGTACCGCACGTCCGGAGACTCCCCCATTGTCGATGCGCTGATTGATGCCGCCGAGTCCGGCAAACAGGTGCTGGCCCTGGTGGAAATCAAGGCACGCTTCGATGAGCAGGCCAATATTTCCTGGGCCCGCAAGCTGGAGCAGGCCGGCGTGCACGTGGTGTACGGCATCGTCGGATTGAAGACTCACTGCAAGTTGTCCCTGGTGGTCCGCCAGGAAGTGGACGGGCTGCGGCGCTACTGCCATATCGGCACCGGAAACTACCACCCGCGCACCGCCCGCTATTACGAGGACCTGGGGCTGCTGACGTCCAACGAGCAGGTGGGCGAAGACCTCACGAAGCTCTTCAATCAGCTCTCCGGATACGCCCCGAAGTCCACGTTCAAGCGGCTGCTCGTGGCTCCCCGGTCGGTGCGGTCAGGTCTGATTGACCGGATTGAACGGGAAATCGCCAATAAGAAGGCCGGTCTGGCCGCCCGGGTGATCATTAAGGTCAACTCGATGGTGGACGAGGCGATCATCGATTCCCTCTACCGCGCCTCACAGGCCGGTGTCCGGGTGGACGTGATTGTTCGCGGCATCTGCTCGGTCCGCCCGGGGGTCCCCGGCCTGAGCGAGAACATTACCGTCCGCTCCATCCTGGGCCGGTTCCTGGAGCATTCACGCGTCTTTGCCTTCGCCAACGCCGGAGACCCGGTCATCTTCATCGGTTCGGCCGACATGATGCACCGCAACCTGGACCGCCGGGTGGAGGCCCTGGTCCAGCTGGCTTCCCGCGAGGACATTGCGGACCTCATCGCTCTGATGGACCGCTACATGGACCCGGCCACTGCCAGCTGGCACCTCGAGTCGGACGGCATCTGGAACCGGCACCACAAGAATGAGGAAGGGGAACCGCTTTTGGACGTGCAGTCCTGGCTGCTCGCTTCCCGGTCCCGGCAGCGCGCCGCCGTCCGCCGTTGATGCCCATGTCCCCCGAACCTGAAACTGCCCTGGGCGAACAAACGACCCTCCCCCGCGACAACCGCGGGGGCGGGTCCGAAGACGTCGCCCCGTCAGACATCAAGGTGGTGGCGGCGGGAGCGCTGTGCTGGCGCACCCGCAACGGTGAACTCGAAGTCCTCATGATTCACCGCCCCCGGTACAAGGACTGGTCCTGGCCCAAGGGAAAACTCGATTCCGGCGAGACCACCCCCGAATGCGCAGTGCGCGAAGTGCAGGAGGAGGCCGGTGTGCGTATCCGGCTCGGCATTCCGCTGCCGGCCACCGTGTACCCGGTGGCTTCCGGAATGAAGATTGTCCATTATTGGGCGGCGCGCATCGAGGACGGCAAGCCGCATCCGGACGGCAAAGAAGTGGACGGGGTCCGCTGGTGCACTCCGGCCGAAGCCCATGCAGAGCTCAGCAATCCTTCGGACCGGCTGCCTCTGCGCACTTTGGAGGAGGCGCATGCCGAGGGTCGGCTCAGGACGTGGCCGCTGATCGTAGTGAGGCATGCCAAGGCCAAGCCGCGGTCATCGTGGACCCGGGCGGAAGGGGACCGCCCGCTGGCGGCAACCGGCCTGCGTCAGGCCCAAGCCGTGTCGCGGCTGCTCGCTGCCTGGCTGCCGGACCGGGTGGTTTCCAGTCCCTGGGTCCGGTGCGTGCAGACTGTGCGCCCGTATGTGAAGGCGCGGGCCGTGAAATTCAAAACCGTGGATGCCATTACCGAGCACAGCGCCAAACGCAAGCCCGGCAAGGCCCGCAATGCGGTGGAAGCACTGTTTGACAAGGCCAAACCTGTGGCCCTGTGCACCCACCGGCCGGTTTTGCCCCTGACGTTTGAGGTGCTGTCACAACACATGCCGGCCGGACTGTCCATGGGATTGCCCGACAAGGATCCTTATCTGGCGCCGGGCGAGGCGGTCATCTGTCAGGTCTCCTCCGCTGATGACAGTCGGATCGTGTCCCTGGAGCGCTTCCGGGCCTTCGATGACTGAAGCTGTCCTGCAGTGATTCCTGCCGGATAGCTAAGCCTAACCGTGCTTTTATCGGCCCCCGCTCCGGCCTAGGGTGGGGGCCATGACTACCTTTACAGAGCTCCTTGAAGCCCAGATCGGCCACGAATTCAACGCCTCGCAGCAGTACGTTGCAATGGCGGTGTTCTTCGACGGCGAAGATCTCCCGCAGCTGGCCCGCCACTTCTACGCCCAGTCGGTGGAGGAACGCAACCACGCCATGATGCTGGTGCAGTACATGCTGGACCGGGACATGCCCGTGCGGATCCCCGGCGTCGCCGCCGTACGCAATGACTTCACCACCGTGGTGGAACCCATCGCCTTGGCACTGGAACAGGAACAGCAGGTCACCCGGCAGATTGAGGCCCTCTTCGCTGCCGCGCGCGCCGAGGGCGACGCCCTGGGTGAGCAGTTCATGCTGTGGTTCCTCAAGGAACAGGTGGAGGAAGTCGCTTCCATGTCCACGCTCCTCACAGTGGCCCGGCGCGCCGACAACCTCTTCGACCTGGAGAACTTCATGGCCCGGGAACAGGTTGGCGACGGCGGCGGGCACGACTCCGGCGCTCCCGAGGCTGCCGGCGGTGCACTCTAGGGAGAACCCCTGCCGGGCAGCGGACGAACTAGACTGGAGCCGTGACTATCCCTACGCCTTATGAAGACCTGCTCCGCGACGTGATGGCCCACGGAACGCAGAAATCCGACCGGACCGGTACCGGTACCCGCAGCGTTTTCGGCCGCCAGATGCGCTTTGACCTGAGCAGTTCCTTTCCGCTGATCACCACCAAGCGGGTGCATTTCAAGTCCGTCGCCCTGGAGCTGCTGTGGTTCCTGCGCGGGGATTCCAACGTGCGGTGGCTGCAGGAGCGCGGCGTGAGCATCTGGAATGAGTGGGCAGACGACGACGGCGAACTCGGCCCGGTCTACGGTGTCCAGTGGCGCTCGTGGCCGGCGCCGGACGGCGGGCAGATCGACCAGATCGCGAAGGTGGTCGAGAGTATCCGCACCAACCCGGACTCCCGCCGGCACATCGTCACGGCCTGGAATCCGGCCGAAGTGGACAACATGGCGCTGCCGCCGTGCCACGCCATGTTCCAGTTCTATGTGGCGGACGGGAAACTGTCCTGCCAGCTGTACCAGCGCTCCGCGGATCTGTTCCTCGGCGTGCCCTTCAACATTGCCTCCTATGCTCTGCTGACGCTCATGGTGGCGCAGCAGACGGGGCTGGAGCCGGGAGAATTCGTTTGGACCGGCGGCGACGTCCATATTTATGACAATCACGTGGACCAGGTCCGCGAACAGCTCAGCCGCGCACCTTACCCGTACCCGCAGCTGCGGCTCGCCCGCAAACCCGAGTCGATCTTCGACTACGCCCTGGAGGATTTCGAGGTGCTGGATTACCTCCACCATCCCGGCATCAAAGCTCCGATTGCCGTCTGAAAGGCATCCGTTGTGAGTGAATCTGCAGCAGGCGTCCGCTATTTCCCCGCGGGCGGCGGCAAGGACAGCGGCGACAACAGCGCTGCTCCCGCCGGCAAAGACCTGACGGCGGCGCTGGCTGCCGCATTCCCCGCCGGACCGCCGCAGCCGCTGGTGGGCATGATCTGGGCCCAAACGGTGGACGGCGTCATTGGCAGGGACGGCGGCATGCCCTGGCACCTGCCCGAGGACCTGGCACATTTCAAGAACACCACCGCCGGGCACCCGGTGATCATGGGCCGGCGCACCTGGGAGTCCTTTCCCGCCGCTTTCCGCCCGCTGCCGGGCCGCACCAACATTGTGGTGAGCTCCAGCGACACACTGGCCGCCGAGATTTCCCCGGCCGGCGCCGTCGTCGTCCGTTCCTTGGAGCAGGCGCTGGACACCGCCCGGCACAGCCCCGGCGGAGAGCAGGTCTGGATTGTCGGCGGCGCGCAGCTTTATGAGGCGGCGGCGCCTTTGGCGGACGCCGCAGTGGTGACCGTCATTGACATAAGCACAGAGGGCGACACGAACGCCCCGCACCTCGGCCCCGACTGGACCTTCGCCGCGCTCAGCCCTGCCGAGGGCTGGAATACCGCGGCCAACGGCACCTCCTACCGGATTGCCCTCTGGACGCGTACGGGGGATGTCGGGAGCGGCGTCACCAACCAGCCCGAAGAGACCGTCCTGCCCTAAACTGGGAAGCATGACTTTCGCAGCTACCTCCGTACCCACCGCGGGCTTCATCGGCTGGCGGGGCATGGTCGGTTCCGTCCTGATGCAGCGCATGCAGGATGAGGGCGACTTTGACCTGATCAACCCCGTGTTCTTCTCCACTTCCAACGCCGGGGGCTCCGCACCGTCCTTCGCTGAAGGTGCCGGCCCCCTCCAGGACGCGTACGACGTCGAAGCGCTGGCCAAGCTGCCGATCATCGTCACGGCGCAGGGCGGGGGTTACACCTCCGAGGTGTACCCCAAGCTGCGCGATGCGGGCTGGGACGGCCTGTGGATTGATGCCGCCTCCACGCTGCGGATGGAACAGGACTCGATCATCGTGCTGGATCCGGTGAACCGTGACGTCATCGACGCCGGCCTGGCGCGAGGCGTGAAGAACTTTGTCGGCGGCAACTGCACGGTGTCCTGCATGCTCATGGGCCTGGGCGGACTGTTCCGCAACGGCCTGGTGGAGTGGGGCACCTCCATGACCTACCAGGCTGCCTCCGGCGGCGGGGCCCGGCACATGCGCGAACTGCTCAACCAGTTCGGCTCCCTGAACTCCGTGGTGGCGGACCAGCTTGCAGATCCGGCTTCGGCCATCCTGGACATCGACCGCGCAGTGCTGGCGCAGCAGCGGAATCCGGAAATGGATGCGTCCCGGTTCGGCGTGCCGCTGGCCGGTTCGGTCATTCCCTGGATTGATGCGGATCTGGGCAACGGGCAGTCCAAGGAAGAGTGGAAGGCCGGGGCGGAAACCAACAAGATCCTGGGCCTGGACGCTGACGGCCGGATTCCCTTCGACGGGCTGTGTGTCCGCATCGGCGCCATGCGCTCGCATTCCCAGGCCCTGACGCTGAAGCTCACCGAGGACCTGTCGGTAGCCGAGATTGAACGCATCATCGACGCTGACAACGAATGGGCGAAGGTGGTGCCCAACACCAAGGAGGCCACCATGGCCCAGCTGACCCCCGTGGCGGTCAGCGGCACACTGGACATTCCAGTGGGCCGGATCCGCAAGCTGGAGATGGGTCCGGAGTACATCAGCGCCTTCACCATCGGCGACCAGCTGCTCTGGGGTGCCGCCGAGCCGCTGCGGCGCATGCTGAAGATCGCCACCGGCACCCTCTAGGAACGCGGGGACCGGATCCGCTCCGGGCGTCCCTCTTTTCGTACCCACCGGCGTCGAAAACGGATGATCAGGACAAGGAGAGCCGTCCCCGCGGCGAATACCAGCACGGCCAGCGGCCACGGAACTCCGCCGTCAAACATCCGGAAGGCCCCCCATCCCAGGAGCATTCCGGCGATGACGCCGCACATGGACCACAAACGTCGTTCCATTGATCTTCCTCTCTGTGGCACCGGGGCAGCGGCCTGCGCCGACGGTAGAGCTTGAGGCTACGCCTCCCGCCCAGTGTCGGTGGCAGGTGGGACGGTGTTCCCATGGAGCAGAAACCGGCAGGCCAGCAACCCATGGAATCCATAGATTCCGTCCTCGACAGCTTTTTTGCGTCCAGCTGCATCGGCAAACAGATACCCACCGGGGTGCGGTATCTGCGGGTGGGGACGCATCTGCGGAAGTACCTCGAAACGGACGGCGAGCGGATCCTCTGCCCCAAAGACGCCGTGCTCCTGGACCTGGAACGCTCCCTGGAGCCGGACTCAGCCTTTGCGCGGCTCTTCGGTGCCGAGGTGCTCGCCTATGCCCTCAGCGGTTTCCTTGAACCGGAGTGGCTGCTGCCGGATCTGCAGGACCGCAGGACGCAGGTCAGCCTGACGCCGCGGCTGATCCAATGGCTGTGCAACTGCCACCTCCTGGATCCGCGCCGGGACCGTGCGGCCATCCACAGCACCCGGGCGGCAGCAGCATGGGCGCGGCGCGGGCCGGCCCATGGAGGGCCGCGTTAGGCAGTCAGAGGCTGCAGTTGATCAGCAACGGCTCGGGGTGCAGCCGGATGCCGAAGGCATCCTCCACACCGTCCGCGACGGCCCTCGCTACGGCCAGCAGATCCTCCGCGGAGGCGTTGCCGCGGTTGGTCACGGCCAGCGTGTGCTTGGTGGACAGCGAGGCCCGTCCTCCCGCCAGTTCCGTGCCCTGGCCGGTTTCCGGCAGGCCGAAGCCTTTGGGGAAACCGGAACGGTCTATCAGCCAGGCGGCGCTGAGCTTGACCATGCCCGGCTGCGCGACCGGGTACCGGGGCGCTTCGGGCGGCAGGTGGGCGGCTTCAGCCTCGGGGAGCACGGGATTGGTGAAGAAAGAGCCGGTGCTCCAGGTGTCGGGATCCGCGGAATCAAGCACCATCCCTTTGCCCGCGCGCAGCCTCAGAACCTCACGGCGCACGTCGTCGGCCGCGGCCCGCTCCCCCACTTCCACGCCCAGCGCACGGGCCAGCTCGGCGTACCGCACCGGGGCGCTCTCCATGCCCCGGGTCAGGCCGAAGTCCACGGTCAGGACAACGTAGCGCGGGGAACCGTTCACCGTGGCGCGCTTGAGCACCGAGTCCCGGTAGCCGAACTGCAGGTCTTCGTTGCTGAAGGACACTGTGGCCCGGTTCTGCCGGTCCCAGGCGCGGACCAGCGTGATGCTGTGCGAAACATCGGCACCGTAGGCGCCCACGTTCTGCACCGGCGTCGCACCGGCCAGGCCGGGAATGCCCGACAGCGCTTCCAGCCCGGAGCAGCCCTCTCGCAGGGTCTGGGCCACGAGCTCGTCCCAGGGATGACCGGCCTGTGCGCGGACGGTGACAGTGTTCCTGTCCTCGGTGAATTCCAGTCCGCGGGTGGCGACGTGGACCACCGCGCCGTCAAAACCGTCGTCGGAAATCACCAGATTGGAGCCGCCGCCAACAATCAGCAGCGGTTCCTTCGCTTCATCGGCGGCACGGACCGCACCGATGAGCTCGTCCTCGGTTTCCGCATTGATGTAGCGGCGGGCAGGTCCGCCCACCCGGGAGGTGGTCAGGGAGGACAGCGGCAAAGAGGTCAGTGCGCTCACCAGATCCGTACAACCGCCTGTGCCTTGACCAGCACCTTCTGGCCGTTGAACGTAACGGTGAGGTCCACGCGTGCGGTGGAGTTGTCGGCGTCAAGCGCGCCGATAACCCCGGTGACCTCGACGACGGCCCCGGCTTCCCCTTCCATGTCCTCCACCGGCACCGGCCGGGTGAAACGCGTCTGATAGTCAATGACGGCGCCGGGATCGCCGATCCAGTCGGTCACCAGCTGGACAGCCGCGCCCATGGTGAACATGCCGTGGGCGATGACCCCGGGCAGGTCCACGCTGCGCGCAAACCGCTCGTTCCAGTGGATGGGGTTGAAGTCTCCGGAGGCTCCGGCATAGCGGACCAGATCGGCGCGGGAGATCTCCAGCGTGGCCGAACCGATTCTTTCTCCGGCAGCGAGTTCGCTCAATGCAATCGACACGGCGTTACTGCCCTTCTCCTCGGACGAGGATGGATGACACGGCAGTGGCGACTTTTTCGCCCTCCGTGGTGGAGATTTCCGAGCGGGTGGTGAGCAGGGCGCCGTCGCCCATGGCCCGGACGGAATCCACATGAAGTTCCGCGATCAGTTCGTCGCCGGCGACGATCGGCCGGTGGTGGGTGAAGCGCTGGTCCGCGTGGACCACACGGGTGAAGTCGATGCCGGCCTCCGGATCGGAGATCAGCTGGGCATCAGCGCGCTGCGCCACGATGACGGCGAAGGTGGGCGGGGCCACCAGGTCTGCGTAGCCCAGCCGTTCAGCTTCCGCCAGGTCATAGTGCGCGGCGTGGCCGGCCTTGACGGCGCGGGCAAACTCACGGATCTTCTCACGGCCCACCTGGTAGGGCTCGCTGGCGGGATAGCTGCGCCCCTGCAGTTCGGGATTGATGCTCATTTGGTTCCCTTCATCCGGCGCCGGGCGTCCCGGGCTCGAACCACCATACCGCCCAAATGCAGGCACATACCCACCACGATCACGGGGGCGGCGATGTACATCAGCAGCGGAGAATCTCCGACCGCACCGAAAACGACCATCAGCACGCCGGCGCCGGAAACCACCAGGGCGGACACCACCAGCTTGCGGTACAGGGCGGAACCGGTTTCCCACGGGGTGTTTAGCATGCCCCCAGAATACAGGCGGGGCGCCTCCGGCCGCGAAACGGGGCGCCGGGCCGGAGGCCTCCGCCCGGACCCTAGAACAGAGCCGTCTGCAGGGCAGGAAGCCGGGTGGAGTAGGAGCCCAGGTGCAGGCGGCGGCCCTTCAGCCGGGCCAGGTCGGCGAGGAACGGCGTATCGGACCCTTCCACCGTCACCAGCGCCGCTGCACCCACCATGGCTTCGATAACCATGGCGTGCTCGCCGGTCCCCGGGTCCAGCGGATAGGCGACGACCCCGGAGGCGCCCAGCACGGCCCGGGCCTGGTCCGGGCGGTGGAAGGTTTCAGCCTCCACGGCGAATCCGGAGATGTCCAACCCGGTCAGCAGTTCCCGGACCCTCGCCGCGTGCCGGGAGTTGATCCGGTCCAGGTCCGCCTCAGCCAGCGGCTGCGCCAAAGCAGCCGCCTTGGTGCCGGCGCGCACCGCCTGTACCAGTCCCGCTTCGGCTGTGACCAGGTCTTCCAGGATGCGCACCACCCGGCCATCGTCTGCGCGGGCAACATAGCGCGCGGCCACCGCACCCTGTTCGACGAGGCGCAGCCGTTTCCTTCCGTCCGCGGCGGTGCCCACTTTGCTGGTGCCGTCCGCAAAGGTGGCGATGTACAGCCAATGCGGCTGATCCAGGTACAGCTTGAGTCCCGGCGGTGCGATCCCGGACCGGTGGACATTGTGCACCAGTCGCCAGTCGTCGCGGGCGAAGCAGGACCCGCACTGGTAACCGCGTTCTGCTGCTGAATGCACCGGGCAGGGCTCGGCGATGCGGGTGTACCGGTCCTGCACCTTCACAGAACCCAGGCAATGCCGCAGCGCCCCGTCGTCGCCGGGAAGAATCCGATAGGACAGAACGGTTCCGGCGTCGAGCCGCACTTGCCGGGACGTGCCTTCGGGAGCGCGCAGCGCAAGGTACGGACCGGCGTCGTCCCAGGAGACTCCGGCGCTGAGGTAGCGGCCGGCGGCAATCGTCACGAGTGGAACTCCAATGGCAGCAGCGGGTTCGGGCAGGACATACAGAAAGGGCGGAGAGACGCTTTTCGCGTTTCTCCGCCCCATTATCCCTTGACCGTCAGGCGTGCTGGCCCTCATGCTCGCCCTCGGCGATTTCCTCGAGCAGCTTGTCATTGAAGGCCGGCAGATCGTCCGGGTTGCGGCTGGTGACCAGGCCCTGATCCACCACCACTTCCTCGTCGCTCCAGTTGGCGCCGGCGTTCTTGAGGTCCGTGGCCAGCGTGTGGTACGAGGTCAGGTCACGGCCCTTGACGACGCCGGCCTCGATCAGCAGCCACGGACCGTGGCAGATGGATGCCACCGGCTTGTGCGCTTCGAAGAACGCGCGGGTGAAGGCCTGCGCGTCCTTGTCCACACGCAGGAAGTCAGCGTTGACCACGCCGCCGGGGAGGACCAGGGCGTCGAAATCCTCGGCGTTGGCGTCTGCCACGGCCAGGTCAACGGTGAATGTCTCGCCCTTGTCCATGCCGTCGAAGCCCTGGACCGTGCCACTGGACGGTGAGACCAGGGTGGGGACGCCACCTGCGGCCTTCACCGCCTCCCAGGGGCTCGTGAGCTCGATCTGTTCCACACCGTCGGTGAGGAGAAAAGCGACCTTCTTGCCGGAAATATCATGTTCAGCCATGTTGCCTCCGTTTCGCAGACTTCTAGGGGCGGTATCCGCCTGGAATCGAACGATTCCGTTGCCCCCACCCTAGGAAAAACCGGCAACAATAAGCAAGCTGACTAAATGGCCTCAGCTGACAGACAGGCCCTCGGCGACTGCGGCAGCAGCTGCCAGCCAGGCTCGCTGGGTGGCCGGGCGCAGTGAACCGTAGCGGATCTGGCCCTTGCGCAGCGCCGCATCGTAGGGAATGGTCACCGTGGCGCGCGCCAGCGGTTCAAATCCGCCGGCGACGGCCCGAACCTGGGCATCCGTTCCGTTGCGGTCCGACTGGCTGACGATGACGACGGCGTTGGTGGCGAGTTCGGCGAACATGCCGCCCCGGTCCTGGAGGGCTTCGAGCAGGAGCGCCCCGGCCTCCGCGTGTTCCTCAACCGTGGTGGTGGCAATGACGAGCTGGTCAGTGTGGTGGATCATCCGCAGCCAGCGCTCTGCGCTTTCGTCATTGCCCGAGTCCACCAGGTTGAGCCGAAAGTACTTCGAAGCCACCTCATGCAGGGCGTCGAAGTCCGCCATGGTGATTTTCTGCTCGGAGGCCAGAACGTCGGGCTTGGAGCGCAGGACGTCGAACTTGTCCTCCGTCTGATGATGCACAAAACGGGCCAGCAGGGCTGACTGGGCCGACGGCGACAGCAGGTTGCCGGTGTTTGGCAGCAGGTCCATGACCGTGGAGTCATGCGGCCCCTGCTCGGTCCGCCAGCCCAGGGTGCCGCGGGTTTCGTTGTTGTCCCAGGCCAGAACCGGGCCGCCGCCGTTGCGGGCGAACACGGCCGCCAGCATCACTGTGGTGGGTGTTTTGTTGGCACCGCCCTTGCCGTTGACCACGGAGATGGTCCTGGGGCCGGGCCAGTGCTGGCTGACGGCCCGGACGTCGCGTCGCTCGGCCTGCTCGGACTCGGACGGTGCCATCCGGATGCCCACGCTGCTGAGCAGGCCGCGGAAGCCGCGGGCGGCCGGGATGCGGGCGGTCTGGGTATCCAGGAAGGAGGCACGGCGCCTGGCCGTGGCACGGGTTTCGGGTTCCGCGGGTTCCCCGATGACGCTGTTCCAGTCCGGGATAGGGGCCGCTTCAGCGGCAGGCAGGGGTTCGTCCTCCCAGACCCGGGCCGGTGGCTGGGACGGGGGCTGCGCCGGCGGAACGGGAGCGGACACGGCCGTGGTGCGGTCTTCGGTCCCCCGCCGGCTGCGCCTTGTCATCATCAGCGGGGTCTCTGCCCCACGGTCTGCGGGCTCTCCGGTGAAATCTTCTGAGGTGAATTGATCCTGGGCAGCGGGGTATTCGGGACTGGGCTCGCGCATGTCTTCGTCTTTCGTTCCGGGCTGTGCGATGGGCTGGGCTCGGGACGCGGGCAGCCCCACCTGCGGCTCCTGCTCCCCGATTCCGCTCCCCCCGGCGAATCTATGGCCTTTCCAACCCTACAGAAGGCCCTGCGCGGCCGGTTGTCAGATGCGATCTTCGCCACATTCTTATCCAAATGACGAAGAACCGGCTTTTCTCCTGAAAAC
Organism: Arthrobacter gengyunqii; assembly: GCF_023022985.1. Lineage (NCBI taxonomy): Bacteria > Bacillati > Actinomycetota > Actinomycetes > Micrococcales > Micrococcaceae > Arthrobacter > Arthrobacter gengyunqii. The sequence goes on from NZ_CP095461.1 coordinate 3,058,088, forward strand.
CCAGAGGTTAAAGAGAAGCAGGCCGGAGACAGTGTCTCCGGCCTGCGAATCTGGTAGCGGTGGGGAGGCTCGATCTCCCGACCTCACGATTATGAGTCGTGCGCTCTAACCAACTGAGCTACACCGCCACTAAATGAGTGAAGCCCGTGTCCCTAAATGGCCTCTGCAAAAACAAACAGCCTTAGCAACACGGGCCCTCTCATTGAGAGCCCCGACCGGGAATCGATCCCGGGACCTCCATCTTACCAAGATGGCGCTCTACCACTGAGCTATCGGGGCAACGAGTAAATACTTTACCAGTACTTTTGGAGAACATGAAATCGAGCAAAAACCGCGCCGGCAAGGTGATGCAGGCCACTGTGTCCATGGAGAAAACCGCCGCCCGAAACGGCACCTGCGGGCCGGTGTGAGCAGGCTCCGGAAGCAACGTTTGGCACCGTTAATCAGTATGCTTAGGGAACTAGAAAGTAGGTCTGCGTGACAGATTCACCGCAACACCCGGACGGTGCCCTTCTTGGCGGACGGTACCGGCTGGAAAACCAAATCGGCGCCGGGTCCATGGGCACCGTTTATCGTGCCCGAGACGAATTCCTGGGCCGCGACGTAGCCGTCAAGGTGGTCCGCACCGCGGCGGCCACAGCAGAAGAGCAACAACAGGCAGATGCCGAGTCTAAAATTCTGGCGCGGTTGAACCACCACAGTCTGGTGACCCTGCTGGATGCAGGAACCCATCTCAGCGGCCCAGGCATCCAGCAGCTGTACCTGGTGATGGAACTGGTGGAGGGTGCGGATCTTCGGCTGCGGCTCCAGGACGGCCCGCTGGCCCCGCGCAAGGTCGCCCAGCTGGGCTATGACCTCGCTGTGGGCCTGGATTACATGCACGACGCCGGAGTTGTGCACCGGGACGTCAAGCCGGCCAACATCATGCTCTTTGACTACCGCGGCGACGACGCCCGGCTGCGGGCAAAGCTCACTGATTTTGGCGTGGCACTGATTGCCCGCGAGCCGCAGTTGCAAACCGGAACTTTCACGGGCACAGCTGCGTACATGAGTCCTGAGCAGGCCCGCGGCCACAACGTGGGAACGGAATCGGACATCTATTCGCTGGGGCTGGTGCTGCTGCAGTGCCTCACCGGCGTACCGGCATACCCGGGGCCGGCCTTGGAGAGTGCCGTGGCGCGCCTTCTGCGGGCCCCTGCGATCCCCGAGAGCATGGAGGCGGGCTTCCGGGTCCTGCTCCAAGCCATGACAGCCCTGGAGCCGCAGGACCGGCCCTCCGCACACGAAGTTTCCCTCGCCCTCTACGAACTCGCAGTGACTCCCCGTGCCCGCCACCGGATGAACCAGCCGCTGATACCCGCAGATGAAGCCGAGCGCATCGCGGCTGTCCGGCGCTACAACCTGCTGGACACTCCGCCGGACGGCGCTTTTGACCGCATCACGGCCCTGGCAGCGCGGCTGTTCTCTGTGCCCGTGGCGATTGTGAGCGTGGTGGACACGGACCGGATCTGGTTTAAGTCCCATCATGGAACTGATGTCGAGCAGATCGGGCGGGACCCGGGGCTGTGCGCCTCCGCAATCCTGCAGGACGAGGCCTGGGTGGTCCCTGACGCACGGGTGGATCCGCGAACCCTGACCAATCCCCTGGTGGCAGGCGAGTTTGGCCTGCAGTTCTATGCCGGCGTTCCCCTGCACACCCGCGACGGCTACAACCTGGGGACCCTGTGCGTCCTGGACAGGGAGCCCCGGGAATTCACCCGGGATGAAGTCCGGACGTTGGAGGACCTCGCGGCCATCATCATGAATGACCTGGAAATGCGGCTGGAGAACCAGCGCACGCTCGCTTCCTGACCTGCCGGACAGGTCCTTGCGCGGCGGACCCCTTGCGCCACAGGCCACGATTGTCGCTGACAGACAAAAGGAAAGGCACCTCCGATAATTCGGAGGTGCCTTTCCTTTTGCGTCAGGTTCTTATGTCGGAGCGGCGCCCCTCGGCGCCGCCCCTCCCATAATCCCGGTGCTTAGTCGCGGAAACGCGGTGCGCGGGTACCGGCCGGCTTGAAGCCGCCGCGGTCCCCTTCGCGCTTCTTGAAGCCGCCGCGGTCACTGCCGCTGCGGTCACCGAAGCTGCGCTCGCCGTCGCGCTTCTTGAAATCCTTCTTGAAGCCGCCGCGGTCGCCGCGGTCGTTGAAGCCGCCGCTTTCGCGTTCGCGGGCCGGCTTGCGGCCGTTGTCCAGCTCGAGGTGGATCAGCTCGCCGCCGATCCGGGTGCGGGACAGGGCGCGCAGCTGGTCCTGGCTGAGGTCAGCCGGGAGTTCGACGAGCGTGTGGTCGGCGCGGATGTCGATGCCGCCGATCTGCGCGGAGGACAGTCCGCCTTCGTTGGCAATGGCGCCAACGATGGAGCCGGGCATGACGCGCTGGCGGCGGCCGACGGCGATGCGGTACGTTGCATTGCCTTCGGTCAGCGGGCGTGTCGGGCCGCGGGATCCGTTGCCGTCGTTACGGCCTTCGGAGCGCTCGCGCTGGCGGGCCGGAGCCTGCGGAATTTCTTCCATCAGCAGCGGGCGGCCGCCCTGTGCCATAACGGCCAGTGCAGCGGCAACTTCCTCGGCGGTGACGTCGTGGTCAGCCAGGTAGGTCGTGACCAGGTCGCGGAACACCGAAACGTCTTCGGACGCCAGGGTTTCGGTGATCTGCTCGGAGAACTTCGCCAGGCGCTTGTTGTTCACGATGTCGATGCTCGGGAGCTGCATGTGCTCAACGGGCTGGCGGGTGGCCTTTTCGATGGCCCGCAGCAGGTACTTCTCGCGGGGGGTCATGAAGAGGATCGCGTCGCCGGTGCGTCCTGCACGGCCGGTGCGGCCGATGCGGTGGACGTAGGACTCCGTGTCGTGCGGGATGTCGTAGTTGATGACATGGCTGATGCGCTCAACGTCAAGGCCGCGGGCGGCGACGTCGGTGGCAACCAGGATGTCGATCTTGCCGCTGCGCAGGGCCTCGACGGTGCGCTCGCGCTGCTGCTGCGGGATGTCACCGTTGATTGCTGCGGCCAGGTAACCGCGAGCCTTGAGCTTGTCAGCCAGGTCCTCGGTAGCCATCTTGGTGCGGACGAAGGCGATAACGCCGTCGTAGTCTTCGCTTTCCAGGATGCGGGTCATGGCGTCCAGCTTGTGCGGGCCCATGACCTGCACGTAGCGCTGGCGGGTGTTCGCACCGGTGGTCGTCTTGGACTTGACCGTGATTTCCGCCGGGTTGTTCAGGTACTTCTTGGCGATCTTGCGGATTGCGCCGGGCATGGTGGCGGAGAACAGTGCCACCTGCTTGTCGGCGGGCGTGGTCGCCAGGATCTGCTCAACGTCTTCGGCGAAGCCCATGCGGAGCATTTCGTCGGCTTCGTCCAGAACCAGGTACTGCAGGTTGGACAGGTCCAGGGAGCCCTTGGAGATGTGGTCGATGACTCGGCCCGGGGTACCGACAACAACCTGGGCGCCGCGGCGCAGGCCGGCCAGCTGGGGGCCGTAAGCGGAGCCGCCGTAGACGGGCAGGACGGTGAAGTTGTCCATGTGCTTGGCGTAGGAAGCGAAGGCTTCAGCGGACTGGAGGGCCAGTTCGCGGGTCGGTGCCAGCACCAGGATCTGGGTGTCCTTGGTGGCGGGCAGGCCAGCCATCAGGGACAGGGCGGGAACGGCAAACGCGGCAGTCTTGCCGGTACCGGTCTGCGCCAGGCCGACGACGTCGCGGCCTTCAAGGAGGAGGGGAATGGTGGCTGCCTGGATGGGGGACGGCTTTTCGTAGCCTACGTCAACCAGGGCCTGCAGCACGCGGGCATCAAGACCGAAATCGGAGAAGAGAACCTGGTTCTCTTCAGCTGCTTCGGGAGCGGCGGTTGCTGCGGTGTCAGTGTTTTCTACAGTGTCAAGCAAAAGAAATAATCCTCATTCATTGGGACCGCGCGGCCAATTTCGGCCGCAGGACGTAAGTCCGGCGCTGTTGCAATCCCATGGCAGGACTTTCCGTCACAGCTGTAGGCCAATTTCACTGGATTGTGAGGCGTGACCGGTGTGACGATTTCTTTGCCGGCGCTCCCAAAAATATGAATCTGCCCGCATTCGAAAACGCGAGCCCCAACACAACGTGCCAAACGGTCAGAAACCGCAGGAAAATAAGGGAATACCGGAGTGGGGGATGTTTCAAGTGTACGGCATGCCGGGGGCGGCCCGTCCATACTTGCCGGTGAGCTTGGGCACACGGGCACATATTCAGCCGTTTCCGCCGGCCTGCGAAGCGTTGGTTCGCTGGTTTGACGGGGTTTTCGCCGGACTTCGTAATTTATCGGGTGGCGGCCACGCTTTCCTGGTCCTGCCGGATTTTCAGGGTGCGCAGGACCTTCTGTATTTCCGGAGACAGCGCCAGGTCTCCCGAGGCCTCCGCGTCGGCCAGCAGCCGGGCCTGCTCTGCCGAGGCTCCGCGGAAAACGTCTCCGGACGTCACCCCGTGATCCGGACGCCGGATCACGGTCACCGGGTCGCCTGCGCTGATGCTGCCGTTGCGGACAACGCGCAGATAGGTTCCCACCCGGCCTGCCGCCGCGAACCGCCTAACCCAGCCGGGCTGCTTCATCCAAGCAGCAAAGTTCCGGCACGGCGTGCGGGGGCAGGTCACTTCCAGGACGGTGCCGTCCCCGATCTGCCAGCGCTCACCGATCACGGCCTCGGACACCGGAAGGCCCGCGATCCGCAGGTTCTCCCCGAAGAGCCCTGGCTGAATGTCCGTCCCCAGTTCAGCTGCCCAGTAGTCGGCGTCGTCCTGCGAATAGGCGTAAATGGCCTTGGACACCCCGCCGTGGTGCTTGCGGCTGGCCTGGATGTCCCCGTTCAGCCCCAGACCGTGAACCTTCACGGGCCCGACGACGGGACGCTTGTCGATCGCCGTCACTCCCGTGGAGTCGGTGGTGGGCAGGAGTTGGTGAACGCGGCACACGGCCAGCAGGGTTCCCGAGGTCATGCCGATCATCCTACGAGGCTGGTTTCCGTTTCGCACGGCTTTCACCGTCGACGAGCAGGTGCCTGACTTACGGGTGGACGTTCTTTAGGGGAGCCAGCGGGACCTGCTCCGAAACGGGCTGCTTCCACCAACGCTGCGGCCGGCTCTTCCAGAGCGCAACCAGCCACCAGGCCATCAGGCCCAGCCCCCAGAAAACTCCGATGCTGGACGCCATGAGCCACGCCTCGGGGATCTGGGAATCCAGGTTGGGAGCTCCCATGAGCCAGCCGATGGCCTTGGGCGACAGCAGGAAAACCACGAAAGACGAGACCAGCAGGACCAGGCCCCAGCGGCGCACCGCGCTGCCCTTTTGCATGAAGTCGGTGATGTTGCGCCAGAGCACCGGGATGAAGAGGGCCACCCACACCCAGTGATGGGACCAGGAAACCGGTGAAATCAGCAGCATCAGGAGTGCGGCCGCGGCCAGGGCAGTGATCAGGTCGCCGCGGTTACCGGCCAGCCGGATGATCACGGCCGCGGCGGCGACGGCCAGCAGGGACAGCAGCAGCCAGGGCAGGTCCACGGGGAAGTCCGGTCCCGTGAAGTGCAGAATGGCACCCTTAATGCCCAGGTTGTCCACGTATCCGGCACCGCCGATCCGGGAGGTGTCCGGCAGCAGTTCGGCCCAGTAGGTGCGTGATTCTCGCGGCAGGATCAGGAATCCCAGTCCGAACGTGGCCAGGAAGCCAAAGGCCATGTTGCGCAGGCCGCGCCAGTCGCCGCGCGCCAGGAAATAGAGCCCGAACACCAGCGGCGTGAGTTTCAGCCCGGCGGCCACGCCCGTCAGCAGGCCCGTGGGCCAGGTGTCCCGCTTGATCAGGAAGTCCGCCATGATCAGCCCGAACAGCAGGATGTTGATCTGCCCGAACGCCAGTGTTTCCCGCCAGGGCCCCAGCAGGATCACCAAGCCGATGCAGGCCAGGGCCAGCGGACGCAGCCACTGATGCCTCAAAACGGCGCGCACGCCGGGCTGGCGGAAGGCGTAGCCGACGCCCAGCACAGCAGTGGCCGCGGCGATCAGCAGCGAGATGGCGGTGAAGATATTCAGCCCCAGGCTCTGTCCGAACGGTGCAAGGACCGCAAAGAGGAGCGCGGAGAACGGCGGATAGGTGAAGAGGAGGCTGCTTCCCTCGCGGTAGCGCAGTTCCTTGGTGTAGAGCCCGCCCCCGGCGTCGAGCACGCTCTGCCCGCCGGTCAGATACACACTGAAATCCAGGCCGTGGCGCGGTGAGATCACGAACGCGGCAGTGATCATGAGGGCTGCCGCGAGAAGCGCCGCCAGGGTTACTGCCAGCCGGGCCATTCCGGATCGGGTCTTCGGGCCCATTGATTCTCCCTGCGCTGCGCCAACTAAGGTATTACCGCTCGCAAGTCTACCGGGGGCCGGTGAATCCGTGGACTGTCCGGGCTGCAGGATAGGCTGGGCGCAGTCAATCCACCTTTGGAAGGTTGCTCATGTCCGCACCGCTTTTGGCCATCGTTAATGCCCGCGTCGTCCCCGTCACTGCGCCGCCGTTTGACGGCACCGTGGTGCTGGCGGACGGGAAGATTCGCGAGCTCGGCGCCGACGTCACGGTTCCGGAAGGTGCGCAGGTGATCGATGCCGGCGGCCAGTGGCTGCTGCCCGGCCTGGTCGACGCGCACACGCACCTTGGCGTGCATGAAGAGGGCGAGGGCTGGGCGGGCAACGACACCAACGAGATGACGGATCCCGTCATGGCCGGGGTCCGCGCCATCGACGGCGTCAACCCGCACGATCTGGGCTTTGATGATGCACTGACCGGCGGGGTCACCGCAGTGAACATCAACCCCGGCTCGGGCAACCCCATCGGAGGCCTGGCCGTGGCCCTGCACACGCACGGGCGGTACGTGGAGGAAATGGTCCTCCGCTCCCCCAGCGGGCTGAAGTCGGCCCTCGGTGAGAATCCCAAACGCGTCTACAGCGACAAGAAGCAGACTCCGTCCACCCGGCTGGGCACGGCGCTGGTAATCCGCAAGGCGTTCATGGATGCGCAGAACCACATGGGAAAGAACGACGACGACGACCGCGACCCCCAGCTCGAGGCCCTCGCCATGGTGCTGCGCCGGGAAATCCCGTGGCGCCAGCACGCCCACCGCGCCGACGACATCGGCACGGCCCTGCGGCTGGCCGACGAATTCGGCTACGACCTGGTCCTGGACCACGGCACCGAGGCCCACCTGCTGGCGGACGTACTGGCCGAACGCGGGGTTCCGGTGCTGATCGGCCCTCTGTTCACCACCCGGTCCAAGGTGGAGCTGCGCCAGCGGAGCATGGAAAACCCGGGCAAGCTGGCCGCTGCCGGCGTGGAGATCTCCATCATCACCGACCATCCCGTGGTGCCGATCAACTTCCTGATCTATCAGGCTGCGCTGGCGGTAAAGGAAGGGCTGGATCCCGAGACGGCGCTGCGTGCCGTCACCATCAACCCCGCCAAGGTGCTGGGCCTGGCGGACCGCATCGGTTCCCTGGAGCCCGGCAAGGACGCGGACGTTGTGCTGTGGAGCGGAAATCCGCTGGACGTCATGCAGCGGGCGCTGACCGTATGGATCGGCGGCCGGGAGGTCTACCGCTATGACACCGAGACCCGGACGCCAGTGGTGGCCGGACGCCAGTGACCAGACCCGCATCCCGCAGGCCCGCACCGAACAGTCCCCGAGCTCCCCTGCCCGGGATTATCCGCGCCGCATTCGCAGCCTGGCTGGCGGCGGCCATCTTGGTGGCCGTGGCCGGGATTTCCTTCATCACGTCAGCGCAGACCCAGCAGCGCGACGGCGCCGCGCTCACCAGCCTGGGGGCTGTGACCCTCGCGGTGGCGTTTATCATCGCGTTTTACGCGCTGCGGCTGCGGACCGGAAAACGCAGCGCCCGCGAGACGCTCACCACGGTCGGCATGATCGCGGGGATCCCGTTGCTCTTCCGCGGCCCCGCCCTGATCGCCGTCGGCGCCGTCCTGCTGGTGTGTGTGCTGCTGCTGTGGCTGCCGCAAAGCAGCCGCTTCTTCCAGGAACGTGACCCCAAGGCCCGCCGGGGACTTTTTGGCCGCCGGCGGCCTTAGGAACGGACCGGGCTTCCTACAACTGGCTCAGAGCCTGATCCAGATCGGCAATCAGGTCTTCCAAGTCCTCGATGCCCACGGAGAGCCGCAGCAGATTCTCCGGAACCGCCAGCTCGGTGCCCTTCACCGAGGCGTGCGTCATCTCGGACGGGTAGTTCATCAGTGACTCCACGCCGCCCAGGGACTCGGCCAGGGTGAACACGCGGGTGGACTCGGCCACCTTCCGGGCCGCTGCCTCGCCGCCCTTGAAGGACACCGAGACCATCCCGCCAAAGTCCTTCATCTGGGCCTTGGCGAGATCATGTCCGGGGTGGTCTGCCAATCCCGGATAGAGCACGTTCTCCACTGCCGGCTGGTCCTGCAGCCACTTGGCCACGGCCATGGCGTTGGAGGAGTGCCGGTCCATCCGCACGCCCAGGGTCTTCAGCCCGCGGGTGGTCAGCCAGGCTTCCATCGGTGCTGACACCGCGCCGACAGCGAACTGGATGAAGCCGATCTTCTCGGCGGCGTCGTCGTCGTTCAGGATGACCGCGCCGCCCACCGCGTCGGAATGCCCGCCAATGTACTTGGTGGTGGAGTGCACCACGATGTCAGCACCCAGCGCCAGCGGCTGCTGCAGATACGGGGAGGCGAAGGTGTTGTCGACGACCAGCCAGGCCCCGGCGTCGTGCGCTGCCTGCGCGACGGCGGCAATGTCGGAAATCTTCATCATGGGGTTCGAGGGCGTCTCCAGCCACACCATCTTGGTGTTGCCGGCCGCGATGGCGGTGGTGAGGGCGCCGATGTCGGACATGTCCACCGCGGCGTTGGTGATGCCCCAGGCGGAAAGAACCTTGTTGATCAGCCGGTAGGTTCCGCCGTACGCGTCGTTGCCCAGCACAATGTGGTCCCCGGGTGCCAGCAGTGCCCGGATGAGAGCATCTTCAGCGGCCAGGCCGGAGCTGAAGGAGTACGCATGGGCGCCGCCTTCCAGTGCGGCCAACTGGTCCTGCAGCGCGTCGCGGGTGGGGTTGGTGCCGCGGCCGTACTCATAGCCGTTGCGCAGTCCGCCAATGCCGTCCTGGGCGTAGGTGGTGCTCTGGTACAGCGGCGGAATGACCGCTCCGGTGGTCGGGTCGGGGGTTTGGCCCGCGTGGATGGCGCGGGTGTTAAAGCCTTCGCTCATGGTGTGCTCCTCTGCTTCAGGATGGATTGCGGTTAGACGCTCATGTAGGACAGCAGGTCATGCCGCGTGAGTATTCCCACCGGCGCACCCTCGGAGGTCACCATGACGGCGTCGTTCTCCTGCAGCTTTTCCTTGGCGGCAGCCACGGAATCTCCCGCGCCGACCATCCCCAGCCGCGGTCCCATGTGTTCGCTGATGCTGTCGGTGGGCTTGGCCTCGCCACGGAACAGCTTCTCTGTCAGCGAGCGCTCGTCGACGGCGCCGAGGACCTCGCCGATCCGCACCGGAGGTTCCTGCGACAGGACCGGGATACTGGAAACGCCGTATTCATTCAGGATGTTGATGACGTCCCGGACCGACTCATTCGGGTGGGTGTGCACCAGATCCGGCAGCGACCCGTCCTTGGTTGCGAGAACGTCGCTGACGGCGGCTTCCTGCTCGGTTCCATGCAGGAAGCCGTAGGAGCGCATCCACTCATCGTTGAAGATCTTGCCCATGTAGCCGCGGCCACTGTCCGGCAGCACCACCACAACGACGTCGTCCGGGCCCAGATCGCGGGCCGCGCGCAGTGCCGCCACCACGGCCATTCCGGAGGAGCCACCCACCAGCAGGCCTTCCTCACGGGCCAGCCGGCGGGTCATGGCGAAGGACTCGGCGTCATTTACGGCAATCACTTCGTCCGGAACGGACGGGTCATAGTTGCCCGGCCACATGTCCTCGCCCACGCCCTCCACGAAATAGGGACGACCGGTGCCGCCGGAGTACACCGAGCCCTCGGGATCGGCGGCAATAATGCGCACCGGGCCTGTTGGACGGTCCGCGGAGATTTCCTTGAGGTAGCGGCCGGTGCCCGTGATGGTGCCGCCGGTGCCCGCGCCGGCCACGAAATGGGTCACCGTGCCGTCAGTATCCGTCCAAATCTCCGGTCCCGTCGACTCATAGTGGCTGACCGGGGCGGAGGGGTTGGAGAACTGGTCCGGCTTGTAGGCGCCCGGGATCTCGCGGACCAGGCGGTCGGAGACACCGTAGTAGGAATCGGGGCTGTCGGGGGCGACGGCGGTGGGCGTCACCACCACTTCGGCGCCGTAGGCACGCAGCACGTCGCGTTTCTCCACCCCCACCTTGTCCGGAGTGACGAAGATGCAGCGATATCCCTTTTGCTGTGCCACCAGGGCCAGGCCGACGCCGGTGTTTCCGCTGGTGGGTTCGATGATGGTGCCGCCGGGCTTCAGCTTGCCCTCCCGTTCAGCGGTCTCGATCATCCGCACCGCGATGCGGTCCTTGATGGAGCCGCCCGGGTTCAGATATTCCAGCTTCACGAGCACCGTGGCTGCGATGCCATCGGTAACGTGGTGCAGCTTCACCAGCGGGGTCTTGCCGATCAGGTCCAGGACAGTATCTGCAAACTTCATGTGGAACACGTTACTTGTTCGATTCCACGGGTCCAGCCTTCCCCGGAACCCGGCGTAGCAAATGCCACACCGCCCGGTCCCCTTTCCACGGCGCGGCCGTCACAGGTGCGTGCAACGATGGAGTTATGTCCCTCTCCGTGCCGGTCTCACTCGCGTCGGGAACCGGAGCTGCCTCCGGCGCCGCTCCCGGAGCCGGGGCGGTTTCCGTCCTCTGGGAGTCGGACCGTCCGTATCGTCTGGACCTGTCGCTGGGAGTCCTCGCCCATGGCAGGAAGGATCCGTCCGTGCGGATCGGCCCCGGTGTTGCCTGGCTGGCGTTTTCGACGCCGGAGGGCAACGCCACCCTTGCCCTGACCGAGCAGCCCGCCCCGGCCCCGGGTGCCCGTGTGCTGGCCCGGGCCTGGGGCCCCGGAGCGGAGTTCGCGCTGGCGGGCGTTCCGGCGCTGCTCGGGGACTCCGATGACTGGAGCGCCTTCGACCAGCCCGCTTTCACCGCCACCCTCCCCGCCGCACTGGCGGAAACCCGGCGGCGGAACCCCGGGCTGCGGCTGCCCAGCACGGGCCGGATGCTGGACAGCATTGTTCCCGTCATCCTGGAGCAGAAGGTCACGGCCATGGAGGCCTACTACGCGTGGCGGTACCTGGTGACCAAATACGGGGCCGACGCTCCCGGACCGGCGCCGGCCGGTTTGAAAGTTCCGCCAAGCGCCGAAGCCTGGCGCCGGGTTCCCAGCTGGGAGTGGCACCGTGCCCGGGTGGATTTCCACCGGTCGGGCACCATCCTCCGGGCCTGCGGGGCGGCCTCGGCGTTGGAACGGCTGTCCGAGGTTCCGCTCGGCACGGATTTGACGGCGCGGCTGTGCTCGATTCCCGGCATCGGCCCGTGGAGCGCCGCCGAGATTACCCAACGCACGCACGGTGCCCCGGACTCCGTCTCCGTGGGCGATTACCATCTGTCGGCCTTCGTGGGTGAGGCGCTGACCGGGCGCCGGACGGACGACGCCGGGATGCTGGCGCTGCTGGAGCCCTGGCGGGGCCATCGGCAGCGGGTGGTGCGGCTGCTGGTGCTGAGCGGTTTCCGCAAGCAGGCCTTCGGGCCCCGGCTGGCACCGGAGGACCACCGCGGCCGCTAGGGCGCGGAAGGCACGGAGGGTTCCTCGGGGAGCTGCGGAACTTTCGAGACCGAGCCCAAATGCTCCATCACTTCTTCGCGCATCTGCACTTTCCGGATCTTTCCCGACACCGTCATGGGAAAGCTGCCCCGTACCTGCACAAAACGGGGAATCTTGTAATGGGCCAGCCTGCCCCGGCAAAACTCGGCGATGGACGCGGCATCCGGCTCCGGTGCACCGGGAACCGCGATGATGCAGGCCATCAGTTCCTCACCGTAGCGCTCGTCGGGAATACCGATGACCTGGACATCGGAGATGGACGGATGGGAATAGAGGAACTCTTCGATCTCGCGCGGATAGATGTTCTCTCCCCCGCGGATGACCATGTCCTTGATCCGGCCCTCGATGCTGACGTAGCCCTCCTCATCCATCCGGGCCAGGTCCCCGGTATGCATCCACCCCTCGGCGTCGATCGCCTCCGCGGTCTTGTCCGGTTCATCCCAGTACCCCGCCATCACGCTGTAGCCGCGGGTACACAGCTCACCGATTTCCCCGAACGGCACCGGCTGCCCGGTGCCCGGATCCACCACCTGGTTCTCCAGATGCGGCATGGTCCGTCCCACGGTCCGGGTCCGGCGTTCCAGCGAATCGCCGCGGCGGGTCATGGTGGACACCGGGGAGGTTTCCGTCATTCCGTAGCAAATGGCCACCTCTGACATGTTCATGTCCCGGATAACGCGCTTCATAATTTCCTCGGGGCAGGGAGACCCGGCCATGACGCCGGTGCGCAGCGTGGAGAGGTCATAGCGGTTGAAGTCCTCCAGCCCCAGTTCGGCAATGAACATGGTGGGAACCCCGTAGAGGGAAGTGGCCTGCCGGCTCTGGACGGCTTCGAGCGCCGCGGCGGCATCGAAGGTCCGGGAGGGAATGATGGTGGCGGCCCCGTGGGACAAAGCCGCCAGATTTCCAATGACCATCCCGAAGCAGTGGTAGAACGGCACCGGAAGCACCACGCGGTCCTTGTCGGTGTAGCCGAGGAGCTCACCGATAAAGTATCCGTTGTTCAGGATGTTGGAGTGCGTCAGCGTGGCCCCCTTGGGAAATCCCGTGGTTCCGGAGGTGTACTGAATGTTGATGGGATCCCCGGGCCGAAGGCTGGCCATCCGCTCGGCCACTGCCCCGGCTCCGGCCGGTGCCCCGGAAGCTGCAGCCGCCCGGCGGCCGTCCGCCGAGAGCGCGGCGAACCCGTTGCTGTCCTCCCCTGCCAGGAAAACGAGGTCAAGGGAACCGGCCTGCTGCTGCGCCTCGCGCGCCATGACCTCATAATCGTTGCGGGGATCCCCGGGCGCCGTGAACAACATCCGCATGCCGCTCTGCTTCACGACAAAATCCAGTTCGCTCTGCCGGTATGCCGGGTTCACGGTGACCAGGACGGCTCCTGCCTTCGCCGTCGCATATTGGACGAGGGTCCACTCGGCGCAGTTCGGGGACCAGATTCCCACCCGGTCCCCCGCCCGGATGCCCCGTTCCAGAAGCCCCGCAGCGAGATCATCGACGTCGCGGTTGAACTCCGCGTACGTCCAGGACCGCCCGGTGGGAACATCAATCAGCGCTGCGGCATCCGGAAAGCGGAGGACGTTCCGCTCCAGATTGACCCCGATGGTTTCATCCAGGAGCGGGGTGGGAGAGGGCGAAGAGGCGTAAGAGGGCAAAGCACAGACTCCTTCGGCTGCGGGCAACGGTTGCCCCGAACGCTACCAAGACTTGCGCCGCCTGCGAAGGGTCAACCCGCCGTGCCTCCGGTTCGTGCCGGACCATCAATAGGGGGTGATGGCCAGCCGGTAGATGGATGACGGTTCAGCCCCGAAGCGCTTCAGCACTGCCACCACGGCCTCCTCATGCTCGCTGTCAACGGCAACCTGTGCACGCAGCCGATCCTCGAAATCCATTTTCCGTGTGTCGCCGCGGAAGTTCTGCGTTCGGGTCCTGCCGGAGTACACCGCGGAGTCGGACAGTTCCAATGATCTGGCACCGGCGAGCAGCAGCGCGTCGCGCAGGCCGTCGATGCGGTCGGTGTTCACCACCGCGCTGATCAAATGGTCTGGTACGCTCACGCGGCCCTCGCTCCCGGCGCCGGCAGGGCTGCCTGCTTCGGAACCGGGTTCTGAACCGCGCCCGCTGGTGGTCGGCCGCGACGTGATCCCGCTGAGTGCGTAGGCTGCGGCGCCTTGCTGGACCTCGTCCAGGTCATCCTGTTCCGGGCCGGGTTCGCGCAGTCCCATGGTCCGGCTGATGATCGCGGCGATCACCCAGCTCAGGATGAAGGAGAACAGGACCACGCAGACAATGGCAACCACCTGGTGCCAGAGCAGCAGTCCCCCGCCGCCGTTGAAGAGTCCGTCGTCGCTCGTTGCGTTCACCGAGCTGTCAGCGAAGAATCCCAACAGGAAAGATCCCAGGACACCGCCGATGAAGTGGACGGCGATGACGTCCAGGGCGTCGTCGTAGCGCAGCACGTGCTTGAGCCCCACCGCAAAACAGCAGACACAGCCCGCAATCAGACCGATCAGCAGCGCTCCCCCGGTGCTGACAAAACCGGCGCACGGGGTGATGGTGGCCAGCCCGGCGACGGCCCCGGAGACTGCCCCGACAAGCGTGGAGTGGCCGCTGGTCAGCCGTTCCACAAGCAGCCAGGTCAGCATGGCCGCACCGCCGGCCACGTGCGTGTTGATCAGTGCCTGGGCTGCGATGTCGTTGGCCTGGAGACCGTCACCGGCGTTGAACCCGAACCAGCCGAACCACAGGATGCCGCCGCCCACGAGCATGAGCGGCAGGTTGTTGGGCGAAGTTTTGAGGTTCGGCCAGCCACGGCGTCGGCCCACCACCAGCAGCACGGCGACGGCGGCGGCCCCAGCCGAAGCATGCACCACCATCCCCCCGGCCCAGTCCTGAGCACCCAGCTGTACCAGCCATCCCGAGGGATGCCAGAGCCAGCGGGCCACCTGGGGATAAACGAGAATGGACCACGCCGCCAGGAAGACAGTCCACCCGGCGAACTTCAGCCGTCCCGCCGTCGCCCCGGTCAGCAGCGCCGGGGTAATGATGGCAAACATCATTTGGTAGGCCACAAAGGCGAGCGCGGGGATGGTTACTCCCGCGGCCACGGTGTGGAACTGGGGGGTGTCCACGTCGATGAGGGCAAACGCGTCGAACTCCCCCACCAGAGAGTTTCCGTTGTTGCTGAACGCCAGGGTGTAGCCCACCAGCACCCAAGTGACGGTGATGATGCCCAGCGGAATGATGTTCTGCATCATCATGGTCAGGACGTTGCGGACCGGGACCATGCCTCCGTAGAACAGTGCCAGCCCGGGAACCATGAAAAGCACCAGTCCTGCGCAGATGAGCACCCAGGCGGTATCCGCGCCGTTCACGGCCGGCCGTCCTGGAGGAAGATTCCGGGGACCCGTTTTTCCCGAAATATGGGTCGACGCTGGAGGGTGAATCGAGCAGCAAGCTTGTAAGTGGACATGACATCCCCGTTTCCGGCTCTGCGGCAGGTGAATGATGCGTCCCGGCGCCGCGGACACAGCGGGCCACCGGAGCTACGAGCTTACTTCCGCAGCTAAACCGAGAAGAAGACAACAGGCCTTCACACGCGTTCAAAGGGCCGAAACCGTTTCCGGTTCCGGCCCTTTGACCCTCCGCCCGCACTGGGTCAGGAGTGGTGGCTGCCCACCATGCCGTGCGGGTCGATGACGTACTTGCGCGCCACCCCGGAGTCGAAGTCACGGTAGGACTCCGCAGCCTGGTCCAGGCTGATCGTCGTGGCGTTGACTGCCTTGGCGATCTGGACCTTGTCATGCAGGATGGCCATCATCAGGTCCCGGTTGTACTTCATCACCGGACACTGTCCCGTCGTGAAGGACAGTGACTTCGCCCAGCCCGTCCCCAGGCTCAGGGACAGCGAGCCCACTTTGGCGGCCTCGTCCACGCCGCCCGGATCTCCGGTGACGTACAGCCCGGGAATACCCAAGGCACCGCCGGCTGCCGTGATGTCCATGAGGGAGTTCAGCACGGTTGCCGGAGCCTCCGTGGACGAGCCATGGCCATGGCCGCGGGCTTCAAACCCCACGGCATCCACCGCACAGTCCACCTCGGGAACCCCGAGCAGCTGCTCAATCTGGTCCTTGGGGTCTCCCTTTGACACGTCCACCGTCTCGCAGCCGAAGCTGCGGGCCTGGGCCAGGCGTTCCTCGTTGAGGTCAGCGACAATGACGACGGCGGCGCCCAGCAGCTGTGCTCCGGCGGCGGCAGCGAGTCCCACCGGCCCGGCACCGGCGATGTAGACAGTGGATCCCACATGCACCCCCGCGGTGACCGCTCCGTGGTAACCCGTAGGAAAAATGTCCGAAAGCATGGTCAGGTCCAGGATCTTCTCCATCGCCTGGTCCTTGTCCGGAAAACGCAGCAGGTTCCAGTCAGCGTACGGAACCAGCACATATTCGGCCTGGCCACCCACCCAGCCGCCCATGTCCACGTACCCGTAGGCGCTGCCGGGGCGGTCCGGGTTAACGTTCAGGCAGATGCCCGTCTTCCGCTCCTTGCAGTTCTTGCAGCGGCCGCAGGAAATGTTGAACGGTACGGACACCAGGTCTCCCACGGAATGGAATTCCACGTCCGGTCCAATTTCCACAATTTCCCCGGTGATTTCATGTCCCAAGATCAGGTTGGGCGGGGCGGTGGTGCGGCCGCGGACCATGTGCTGGTCAGACCCGCAGATATTGGACGTCACCACCTTGAGGATGGCCCCGTGGGGCACTTTGCGTCCCACATTGGCCGGATTGACGCCGGGGCCGTCCCGGAGTTCGAAGGTTGGATAGTCGATGTCCTGCACTTCCACGACACCGGGTTCCAAATAGGCAACTCCACGGTTTGAGCTCATAGGTTTTTCGCCTCGCCTTATCGTCGTTGACACGGATCCGGGCTTCGCCGTCGTACGCCGTAGTACCGAACGGGCGCAGCCGCGGGGATGTCCGACCCTAGCTCTGGAGAGCGGCCGGCGCCAGAGTAACCGCGTCCCGCAGCGCAGGCTCGGGCTGCCGAAAGCACCGTTTAACGCACACTGCGGAGGTTCCCGTGGGGGAACCTCCGCAGTGGAAGTCTGTGCCGCGAACCTGGGCGGCGGAAGAGGTAGGGCTAGTTGGCCTGTCCGTCGGAACCGGCGGCTGCCTGCCCGCTTTCCTGTGCCGCGATCTGCTCGTGGACGGCCTTCATGTCCAGTCCCTTAACCGCATCCACCAGTTCGCTGAACTGGGAGGCGTTGAGGGCGCCGGGCTGGGAGAAGACCAGGACCTTTTCGCGGAAAGCCATCAGCGTGGGGATGGAAGTGATGCCGGCAGCGGCCGCCAGGCCCTGCTCTTTTTCGGTGTCCACCTTCGCGAAGGTGATGTCGTCATGCTTCTGGGAGACGGCATCGTACACCGGCGCGAACTGCTTGCACGGGCCGCACCAGTCCGCCCAGAAGTCCACGAACACAATGTCGTTTTCCTCAATGGTCTCGGGGAACGTTGCCTCGGTGATGTCGATAGTTGCCATCCCACAACGCTATCTGCCCGGTGTGGAGATGTCTCTAGCTGTTCGCTCTGCGGTGAAGGCGGCCGCGCCCCGACCGGTCTCAGGGCAAGAAAAAACCCGCTCCGTCCAGTTTCCTGGTGGAGCGGGCTCTTCCTGTTCGGTGGCAGATACTGGATTCGAACCAGTGAAGGCGTTGCCAGCTGATTTACAGTCAGCCCCCTTTGGCCGCTCGGGTAATCTGCCGAACATCTTCGTGATGAAGACTGCCGCAAGCGACTGCGGCTCAAACAACTTTACAGAACTTTTGCCCAAGATACGAATCGGCGCCGTGAATTGATCCCGGCCCCGGTCGAACAGCCGCCAGGGCTAGAGTCCGCGGGCAATGCGCGACTGCATTTGGGCGTAAA